>CAYULB010000041.1:0-18755 GCA_964445575.1 uncultured Eubacteriales bacterium | reverse complement strand
GGCCTCCTTATTCATAAAATATGGTTGCCCTTTACTACCCTAATCCTAACATGACAAATACTCTTGACAAAGTCTTGTTCATTAAGAGCATGACTATGACTTTAATCCCTGTTACCATTTTTGTTTATGCAACCATCTTTTACCTTGCAGGCGAGCCCATCTTACCGCATCTGCTTCGTTGCCGGGCATTCGCAGTGAAGGACCACACCTTCATGCCCTGACGCCTCGCATCTGCAGCAACCTTGGCTCGTGAATAAAGAGCCCAGGGCCTCCTTATTCATAAAATATGGTTGCCCTTCAAAAACAAACTGTCTTGTTGACAAAGCCTCATATTTCTATAGAATTCTCACTTTAAGTGTATTTAATCTTTCACCGACGGTCAAGAACAAGCGAACTAAAAACATGATCATAAAAAAGCTTGAATTACACGGATTTAAGTCATTTCCAGAGAAAACAAAGCTGGTTTTCCATCCGGGAATTACCGCGATCATAGGCCCGAATGGAACTGGAAAAAGCAACATCGTGGATGCCCTGCTGTGGGTTTTGAGGGGAAGAAGGATCAGTGCCCTGAGAGGCGACCGAAGCGGGGATATCATATTTAACGGAAGTGAAAAAAAAGCTCCTCTCTCTATGGCTGATGTGAATCTTTTCTTAGGCCGTGACGACCATGAGATGAAGATCAGTCATCGTGTGTTTCGTTCCGGAGAAAGCGAATACAGGATGGACGGGAAAAGAGTACGGCTCAAGGATATCCAAGACGCTTTGTGGAAAAATTCCATTGGAGAAACCAATTATTTTGTCATTGAACAAGGGAGTATAGGAGCTTTTTTGTCTTCTAAGCCCATTGAAAAAAGAGCTCTTTTAGAGGAAGCTGCCGGCACATCTTTTTATAAAGAAAAGAAACGCCAGGCTGAAAACAAACTGGAAAACACAGAACAAAATCTAATCAGGTTAGAAGACATCATCAGCGAAGTCAATAAAGGCAAAAATTCACTCCAGCGTCAGGCAAGGGATGCTAGAAAATACCGGATATTAAGAGAAAAAATAAGAGAACTGACTCTCTTGTTATTCAGCAAAAAACTTCACCACTACCAAGAACAGCACAAAGAAGTCAATCAAAACTATCAAAATTATTTAAACATAGAGAGGGAACTTATAAGCAGATTGAAAACAGATGAAAAAGACCTTGCTGAGATAAGAAAAAAAGCATGGATGCTGGAAAAAGAAATGGATGAAGAGAAAGAAAAGATTTATTCGCTGAAATCACAGTATTCCAACCTGTATTCAGACCAGGAAAGAGAAACCAAGCGAATCCAAGACTTTGAAGAAAAAAAAGAAAGGTCAGAGCAAGAATCCAGAGAACTCCAACAAGAACTTAAAGCTCTGGATCAGAATAAAGCTGAACACGAAAAATTGCTTCACAGCTATCAAGGAGAACTTAGAGAGAAACAGGAACGACTGGAAAAAGCTGAAAAGTCAAATCAAGAGTTCCAGAAAAATTTAAATGACAAGGAAAAACACATAGAAAACCTAAGAGAACAATATTTAGAAAAAATCTCATCCCATACAGAAATCAAAAATAACACAGCTAAGCTGGAAAAAGAGATTGAACTGGCAATGAAACAGGAGGATAAAATTGATTCCGAAGTAAACTCTGAACTCCGCAGTCTTTCTGAAATCAAAAAACAGAATGAAAAAGCCAAACAACAAATAACCAGGACTCAAAAAACTGCAGATGAGAATGAAAAAAAGCTCACAGAGCTGCAAAATTCATTGACCAAGAAATCTCAATCTATCAATGAAGTGGAAAAACAAATTGCCGAGCTGAAGCAGGAAAAATCAGAAAATTCTCATTACCTGAAATCTCTTGAGAAGCTGAAACAAAAAGAAAAAGATTCCCAGTCTATTCCAGAGCTTCAGAAGTCTCTTCCGCTTCTGGCAGATGTTGTGGAGTCTGATGAAAAAAGTGCTCTGCTTATTGATGTCTTCTATAAAAAAGAAGCGAAATCTTTTCTCCTTAAGCCAGAAGATCTCCTCAAATGTTTATCCAAAGGCAGACTCAAAGGTCATTTTCTGCTTCTCCACCCCCAAGAAAAATCCCCTTCCAGTGAGGCAAAAATAAATAAAGAACCTCAAGTGCTGGGCCTGCTTAAAAGCAAAATAAAAACAAAACCAGACCTTAAAAAATCCCTTTCCTATCTTCCTGATGCTGTCATAGTCAAAGATCTTAAAGAAGCCGCCGGACTCTGGATTAAATATCCAGAAAATAACTTTATCACGCTCCAGGGCGATCTTCTTTTTTCCTCTGGAATGATTGTGGCTGGCGAGAAAAAGGAAGGGTTGTTTGCTCTCACACGGGAAATCAAGTCGGTTTCTCAAAAAATAGATAAAATCAGCCAACAAATCGATCCCTTAGAGTTAAAACTCACTGAACTCAAAAATCAAAAAGAGAATCTGGAGAAAAATATCGACCAAATCCGATCCATCATTTTAAAAGAAAAACAGAATCAGGAAGTCTTAAAAAAAGATATCAGCTTTGATGAAGAACAAAAGAAAAGAATCCAATCAAAGATTGAGCTCCTGAAACATGAAAAGCAGAAAATAATCCAGGAAAATGCTGAAATGACCAAACAAAAAAATAATCTGGACAGCAAGGTCAAAAAAATCGAGGAGGAGGTCCAATCACTGAAAAACACCATAAAACTAGAAGAGAAGAACTATCAGAGCCTCCAAAACAGAAAAGAACAGGAAAACAAAGACTACTTTGATATAAAGAGGGAAATTGAGGTGCTTCAAGAAAAGAAAAACCACCTCGTTCATAGAAACAGAGAGACAGAAGAGAGAACAAACGCCATTAAGAAAAAGCTCGGCAACCTTGAAAAAGAAATAAAAGAAGCAGACAGGGAAAAAGAAGCAAGGAAAAAAAGGATTTCTGAAATAAAAAAGAACTTGATGAACCTGGAACAGGTAAAGAAGGAAAAAGAAGCAGCGCTCAGAGAGAACGAAGAAAAACTCTATGAAGTGCAAAAACTTCTCCGTTCCAAAGAAGACCAAATACAAGAAGTGAAAAAAGAATTCGAACAGGCAAAAGAAAACAGAATAAAATGGGAAATTAAAAAGGCTGAAAAGGAAAGAGACCTGGTAAACTGTGAAGAAGCGTGCTGGCAGGAGCTAAAAAAGACTGCCCAGGAAGTAAAAAAAGAAGCGCCGCTTCCAGAAAAAGTAAAAGAAGACATTGAACAATCTCTTAATGAAGCTAAAGAAAAGCTTGAGAAAATCGGGTCTGTCAATCTTATGGCTGAAGAGGAATACAACACCCAGAAAAAAAGATATGACTTTTTAACCAGCCAGAGACAGGACCTGATGGAATCTATTCAGTCAACAAGAAAAGCCATAAAAAAGATCGACACCGAAAGCAAAACCCAATTCCTGAAAGCCCTGATTGAAGTCAATAAAAATTTTCAGGATGTTTTCTCTTTGCTTTTCAAAGGAGGAAACGCGCAGATCAAACTTTCTGATGAAGACAATCCTTTGGAAAGTGGATTGGATATCAGGGCTCAACCACCTGGGAAAAAAGTCAAAAACCTCTCTCTTCTCTCTGGAGGGGAAAAAGCTTTAACCAGCCTGGCCTTCTTTTTTGCGTTGTTCAGGTACAAGCCAGCTCCCTTCTGCATACTGGATGAAGTGGATGCGGCTCTGGACGAAACAAATCTGGAAAGATTTCTAAATTTGATGAAAGAAATTAAAAACCAGACTCAATTTATCATTGTAACCCATAATTTCAAGACCATGGAAGTGGCTGATTATATCTACGGGACAGCCATGTCAGAGCCGAATATCACAGACATGTACTCTGTGCGGCTCAAAGGCAAGGAAGTGGTCAAAGATCTTTAATCAGCGGAAAAACTTCTTCACTGTCTGAGATACATATTTTACCAAAAAAGCAAAATAGATATAGATATCTTTAAAAGAAGTAAGTCTCTTCAAGGCTGACCTAATTTTTGAGCCGGAAACAATCTTTTTGTTGGATGAAGACCATCTCATCACCAGCTCTGCGATTTTAAACCAGCTGAGTTGGTCTTTAAACAGAGGCACGTCTCCCTGGCCTGAGGGAAGCACGAAAACTTTTCTCATGTGTCTTTTTCTGGCCCAGGAAAAATCTTGTGGGATGATTCCTTGTTTCCGGGAGATCTCCTCCAGAGGAGTGCCTGGATATATATGGAGAATAGAGGCTGAAAATTCTGTCTCAGGATTGATCGACCTGAGTTTTTTCATCACCTCTATGGTCTCCTGAGCTTCTTCCCAGGTTTCTGTGTAATGGGAAAAAACAAGAAAGGCATTGGGAATGAATCCAAGTTCTTTGGCCCATTTAACAAATTGAACTGCCTTCTCCAGGTCAAAATTTTTTTTAACGATTTCTTTTCTGACACGGGAATTTCCTGCCTCGATTCCAAAATGGCCCCACACCAGTCCTGCTTCGGTCATTTTCTCCAAAAGAGGTCTATCCACAACATCTATCCTGAACTCATTACAAAATTTAATATTCAAGTTTTTCTGAATAATCAGGTCCATGATCTGGTGGACACGCTGGGGATTGTAATTAAAAGTATCATCATAAAACCAGATAAATTCTGTTCCGTATTTGTCAACCAGATATCCAATCTCCTCCACTACTCTTTCCGGAGAATGTCCCCGCATCCTTCGCCCCCAGTTGGATGGAGTGGCACAAAAATAGCAGTTAAACGGACAGCCTCTTGAGGTCATCATGTTTTGAGCTTTTCTCTTTTTTCCGTCCTTTGTTTGAACAAAAAAATTATATTTCTCAATCGGCACCAGATGCCGGGCTGGATACGGGAGCGAATCCAGGTCTTCAATCCTTTCTCTCTGACCAGTAAAAATGATTTCTCCACTTTCCCTCAATAAAATCCCTTTTACCCGGGAGAGGTCTTTTCCAGAATCCACTGCTTCAGCCAGTTCTAATACTGTAATCTCCCCTTCCCCTATCACCACAATGTCTACATCCTCCACATATCTTAAAGTGTCTTCCCTGGCCATGGACACATGAGGCCCTCCCAAAACTGTCACTATTTCCGGATCAATTTTTTTGGCGACTGCAGCCAGCTTAAAACTGTCAAACCGGTTTTCAGTGGTGGTGGTGATCCCTATTATTTGGGGACCGAACCTTTTGATTCTTTCCTCTATATCCTTTCTTTTGTAGCCGAGAATATCTGCAGGCACCACCTCGACTTGCACTCCGCTTTTCTCTAAAACCGCAGCTAAGGAAAGAATGCCCAAAGGCGGCATGGATGTACCCTCTTCCCAACGCTGTGCCACATAGCCCTGGGGAGGGATGAACAATTGAAACCTCATTTTTATCTTCTTTCCATCCTCACTGTACTATTCTAAAAAAGGTGATCCGAGATGAAATTCAGCCATATCTGAATTTCATTAAACTCATAAAACCTCGAATCAAGAACAATTCATGTGTACCTATACTATTCTAAAAAAATATTATGTTACTATTATTAATTTCATTACAGCGAGAGGCAAGCTTTTTTTCAAGAGCCATAATACTGTACCCATTAGAATTCACCCGTCATCTTTATGTGACAGAAACAAAACCCTGAAAACTATCCCTTTAGAGAAGAAAATATGGCATAATAATTGCATAGATATTGTTGAGGAGAAAAAAATGAGAAAAATAGCCTGCATCATTCTTTCACTTTTTCTCTTTTTGTCTATGAGTTTTAGCGAAGAAATCCGGTATACTGAAAACTCCTTAGCCAGGCTGAGCTGCACAACTGGCAGCACATTCATTCAGAGGGCTGGAGACCTTGGCTATGAAGAAGGAGTGGTCAACATGCCAGTGGCAGAAGGAGATCGCGTCAATACCACTGAAGGAAGAGCAGAAATTCATTTAGGAAACAGCAATTACGTGAGGCTTGATTTCCATACTAAAGTGGACTTTTCCGGGCTTCCTTCAATAGATAATGACATTGTTCAGATAAAACTCTGGACAGGAAATATTATATTAAGCCTGGGATCTCTTCAAATGGAAAAAAGTATTGAGATCCACACAGCTGATATCTCATTATACATTCTGGACAAGGGAACTTACAGAATAAATATCAATGAAAATAAGAGCACAGATTTTTTTGTTTATCAGGGAATTGCAGAGGCAGCTGGGGAATCAGAATCTATACTGCTCAAAGACGGCCAAAAATTAGAGGCCCAAAGGGGGTACCCCATGGAACAGCCGCTGGATTTTATAGCAGCCGGAGACAGCTTTTATGAATGGAGTGTTCAAAGAGATTCCTTAATCAGACAGCATTTTGCCAAAAGATATCTACCCCAGGAACTTTATGAGTATGAATACGAGCTGAATACACACGGCCGGTGGATCACAATGCCTCCTTACGGATACGTTTGGATACCCAGCGGTATCGGCCGTAGCTGGCGCCCCTATTTAAACGGACGCTGGATTTGGTATCCCATCTGCGGGTGGACCTGGGTCCCTTATGAACCATGGGGATGGGTGACCTTCCATTTTGGTCGCTGGCACTGGAGTGTTGAATGGGGATGGTACTGGATCCCCTCCGTTAGATGGGGACCCGCATGGGTGAGATGGTACCGATGGAATGATTACTGGGCATGGGTCCCTGTAAGCTATTACGGATATCCGATAGTTATCATAAACAATATCTTTTACCCCAGCTACAACAGTGACACTTACCCTTCCCAGTCTAATGCCATCACAGTGGTGCATAAAGACCGACTGAAGGCAAAGAATCTTTCTGAAGAAGCTCTCAATAGGACTTCTCTTAAAAAACTGGACATCCCAACTTTTCAGAAAAGCACTCCCGCAGTGAAAGACATCCCCCATTTCGTTTCCGTAAAAAAATTAGGTTCTGAGAAAGTCCTTCTGACTCACAGCAAAGATGACACTGAGATGGGAACCAGTCCATCCCAGCTCCCTGGAAATGCGTCCAAAGACAAACCAAGCCCCAGAAATCTAAGGGATCCGAACAAAGAAAGAATCGTGCACAGAGAATTCGGTTATCCCTCCTCCTTAAGAGAGAAAATAGATAAATACCTCCCCCAGAATACAAAAAAAGAAACCAGCTCCATTGTAGAAAGGGCATTAAAGTATTTTTCCAGTGGAAAGAGCCAGTACATCAAAACCCGGACAAATCCTTATAAAAGCGGAGCCACTTCAAAAAGAATAACCTCGTCATCCGGCAAGTCCACCTCATCTTTATCCAGATCCAGCAAAACTGTATCCCGGAGCAGGACAAGTTCAGCTTCACAAACAAAGAAAACTTCAGGCACAAAGACAGTAAAAAAGAAGAAAAAATAAAAAAATAATACGTAAGGTTAGTTGTCTTTGACTAATTCATAATAATCATAAGTCATCATGTGGTCTTCGTAGGAACAGAACCGATTTGGTTCTGTCCCAGGAAGAAAGACTTCCCGAATAATAAACTGAGGAGGACAAATAGGCGTGGGAAGCAGTCCAGTCTTATAATCTATATTCACAAAGGAAAGATTGGGAGGTACGGGAAACTCTCCCTTCTCATATTCCATTCCCATCTCATCAGCCATCTTTTTTCTCTCTTCAATGATTCTGGAGAAAAAATCAACCCATGCAGGCTGAGCCGCCACAGCTCCCGATTGTCTGTCACCAATAGGAATCCTCCCTTCTCTATGCCCCACCCAGACTCCGGCGCACAGCTCCGGAGAAAATCCCACAAACCAAGCATCTGAATGCTCATCTGTAGTTCCTGTTTTCCCTGCTAAGGACATTTCCAAGGATCTGGCTCTCCAACCAGTCCCTCTTTGGACACCTCCCTTGAGTAAAGATGTCATGACATAAGCAATCTGAGGAGATATCACATGGTGGGCTTTCACTCTCGCTTGTTCCAGTACGTTTCCCTTTCGATCTTCGATCCTTTTGATGAAGTAAGGCTCTATACGCACTCCCTGGTTGGGAAAAACAGTAAACGCTGAAACCAGTTCGATCATCTTCACTTCAAAAGCACCCAAGGCCAGTGAAAGATAAGGAAGGATATTGGAGCTTAATCCGAATTTTTTGCAGTATCTCACTCCCTCTTGGGGAGAGATGTGGTCCAGGAGTTTGGCTGTGACAATATTTCTTGATTCTTCAAGGCCTCTTCTTAGGGTCACTCTCCCCTTGTATTTTTCATCATAATTAGGAGGGTCCCAGATCTTCCCCGACCACTTGTCTTTAAATTTTACCGGCTCATCAATAAATGTGCTGGCTGTTGTTAAGCCGTTTTCCAGCCCGGCCGTGTAAAGAATCGGTTTGATCACAGAGCCAGACTGCCGCATGGCCTGAGTGGCGTTGTTCCATTCGCTTCGCTGAAAAGAATAGCCTCCCACCATTGCTTTTACCTTTCCGGTTTGAGGTTCGATCACCAGAAAAGCACCTTCCAGTTCAGGCTCCTGTTCCAGAGAAGCTTGGAAGGATTTGTTTTCTTCATCCATGCTGTGAATCATCACATGAATGATGTCGCCTTTTTTGATAAGCCGCTCAAGGTTTCTTGTTCCGGTCCAATCGATATCTTTATTGGTGATTTTTCCCATATAATCTTTGACTTTGACCTGAGCTTCCCGAGTTGATACTTCCAGAACCACCGCATCTACTACCTCTTCTGGATTTATTTCCGGCTTTCTCCAGTCCGTTAAGTAGGTATTCTCTTTCTCCTCATCTTTAAACGGTCCCTCCAATTCTAGTAATCCCTCCTCCTCTAAACCCAGCTCTAGACAATTGGCTTTATCATCTCGCCAGCCCTGTCTTTTATCCAGAACCCGAAGCTGGGTTCTCAAGGCTTTTTCTGCATACTCCTGCAGCTTCATGTCCAAGGTGGTGTAAATGCGGAGCCCTCCATGATACAGAGCCTCTGCTCCGTAATTATTGTAGAGATATCTGCGGATTTCTTCTCTAAAATAAGCTGCAAATTCTGAATCCTCCCGATGAAGAGGCAGAACATTCAGCCTTTCTTCTTTTGCCTCCTCTGCCTCTTGCCTGGTGATGTATTTTTCTCCGAGCATCCTGTTTATCACATGATTTCTTCTCCGCAGAGTGAGGTCATAATTCCGGTAGGGAGAATAATTGGCCGGGCTTCGGAAGATTCCGACTATGAGAGCTGATTCATCTAAGTCAAGTTCCGAAACGCTTTTATCAAAGTACAGCTGGGCAGCTGCCTCAACTCCATAAGCTCCATGGCCCAGGTTGAATTGGTTGCAGTACATAGTCAAGATTTCGTCCTTGGAATAATTTTTCTCAAGCTGAAGCGCCAAAATCCACTCTTTGATCTTGCGCCTTATGACCTGTTTTCTGTGCAGGAGCAGTCCCCTGACTAGCTGCTGGCTGAGAGTGCTGCCTCCGTGAAGCCGCTGGGGTGTGAATATCAGTTTGATATCTTCTTTAATGGCTCTGAGGATGCCTAAAAAATCAATCCCGTGATGACGGTAAAAGCGGGGGTCCTCAGTGGCTATAATGGCTTTTTTTAAGTTCTCTGGAAGGTCCTCGTACTGGACTTGAATTCTCTTTTGAAATGCATATTCCCCAAAAACCTCTCCATTATCTGAATAAAGGTAAGTGATAATGCTGGGCTTCATCTCCTCTAAGACCGAAATATCGGGGAGATTCTGCATAATGGCCCGGTAAACTCCGATGCAGACACCCAGCCCGCAAACAAACAAAACAACAGCGGCTGCGATAAGGGTTTTAAATATCTTTTTATTCCCTTTTCTTTCAGATTTATCTTTTCTGTGGAATATCTTTTTTAAATGAAAGCTTTTGAAATTGAATTTAGGAACCTTGATGATGACTTTTTTCTTTTCTCTATTTTCCTCTTTTTTTTCAGCCATGACTTTTAAAATATAGCAGAAATCCTGTTTTCAGTCTAGGTGTGTGGAACCATTAAATCCCTGATGCAGTCCATCACCAAAATTTCAATCTTTGAAAACAATGTGTCCTTGTCCTCCCTGCCATCCAAGTGAACAATGTTCTCTCCGGTAAAACTCTGGAATACTTTTCTGACTTTTCTCAGATAATCTTCTCTTTCAAAAAGCTCATCCTTTTTCTCCCTATCCTTGATACGGTCCAATCCTGTTCTGGCATCCACATCTAATATAATGACCAAATCCGGGGGCACAGCAGTTTCCTCATTTTGTTTTTTAATTTTACTGATATCAATTCCCTTTACACTCTGATAAGCCATGGTCGAAAAATAATACCGATCCAGTATCACTATGTTTCTCTCTTTTAAGGCGGGCTTTATGTTCAGCTTGACATTTTCTTCTCTGTCTTTTTGAAAAAGTTTAAATTCTTGTTCAGGAGTCAATCCATTTTGATGACGTGCTTTCTCCTTTATTGTCTTCCCCCACCGCCCATCAGAAGGCTCTTTTAAAAAAACTACCTCGAATCCCTTTTCCCTGAGCACTTTGACCAGCTTTTTTGCCTGAGTGGTCTTCCCGCATCCATCAATCCCTTCTAGAACAACAAAGAATCCTCTCTCCAGTTTTTTTTGTTTTTGATTCATGAAAAACATTTTACCATTAACCATTCACAATTCACAGGTTTTGTATTCCCTCCCGCTTTTATGAATATTTCCAAAAATCACTCTTTAGGTGCAACTTTTCTTGACTGAATGGGTTATAAGAAATAACAGGAAATTGAAGAATATCATCATTTATGATATTCTGATATCCAGTCATTTAAAGCTACATCAACAATATTTTTGAATAAGCATAGAGTGAAAGTCAAAAACAGGAGGAACCAGACATGAAGAAATTAACCATTGTCGCTCTTTTTAGCTTTTTTATCGGACTGCTTGCCGCAGTTTTTATATTTGTATACAATCCCGGACAAAAATCTCCAGAGCTGAACAATAATCCTGCTGAAGTTCAGCCTCCTTCTTCAAATCTGTACGCTTCCCCCCAGCTTAAAGAAAGCACTCCCCCGGATTTTTCAGTCCTGGCAGAAAAAGTGAGTCCAGCTGTTCTGAGCATTACCGCAGAAAAAGTGGAAAAAAGACAGATCATTGGTTTTTCCTCCCCTTTTGATGACTTCTGGGATAGATTTTTTGATATTCCAAGGGAAAGAGAACAGGAATACCGCTCTTATGCCAGAGGCACAGGCTTTTTCATCAGCTCTGACGGATATATCATTACCAACAATCATCTAGTGGAAAACGCCATAAAAGTTGAGGTGACTTCTCTTCAGGAAAAAACCTATCAGGCAAAAATCGTAGGAAATGACCCTGAAACAGACATCGCTCTATTAAAAGTGAATGAAAAGAATCTTCCTTATGTGGGATTAGGAGATTCTGACAGCCTCAAAGTGGGAGAATGGGTTCTGGCCATTGGAAATCCCTTGGGCCTCACCCACACAGTAACAGCCGGGATCGTGAGCGCCAAAGGAAGAAATTTTCCGGGACTTAACCAGGAACAGCCCTATCAAGATTTTATCCAGACAGATGCGGCCATCAACAGAGGAAACAGCGGAGGCCCCTTGATCAATCTCAAAGGTAAAGTCGTGGGCATCAACAGCATCATATTTTCGCCCTCAGGGGGAAATATCGGTATTGGTTTTGCTATTTCATCCAACCTGGCAAAATCAATCGTGGAAAAACTCAAGGAAAAAGGACGGGTCATCAGAGGTTACTTGGGTGTAGGAGTGTATCCGGTAACTGAAGATTTTGTAAAACTTCTTAACCTCAAATCCAGTGACGGAGCTGTGATCAACAATGTTGACCCTGACTCACCTGCAGATAAAGCCGGGCTTAAACGCTATGATGTCATTACAGAAGTAGACGGAAAGCCCGTCAAAGACGGCGGAGACCTGCAGTTTAAAATCGCGGAAATCAAACCAGGAACAAAAATCGACTTTACCATAATCCGGGATGGAAAAAAACTCACCATTCCTGTCAAAATCGCAGAAAAGGAAAGCAGTGTGGAAAGTGAGCCAGTGAGTTCTTCTGGAAAGGACATTGGCCTGAAAGTGCAGGAGATGACTCCAAGCATAGCCCGGAGATACGGATATCAAACTGAAGAGGGTCTGATCATCACAGAAGTGGAGCGCTACAGTGATGCGGAACGCAAAGGTTTGCAGACCGGAGACATCATCCTGGAAGTCAACCGGCAGAAAGTAAAAACCATCAATGACCTGGAAAAAATCCTCAAAAGACTCAAAGCAGAAGATCCCCTGCTTCTTCTCATCAGAAGAGAAAACAGGCGGGGAGGGTCCCAGGACTTTATGGTTACTATAAGGATTCCTGAATGAAATTTACCAAAATCCATTCTTTAGGAAATGATTTTGTTGTCATTGACGAAGACAGCATCCCTCTCATTTCTGAAAAAGAAGCGTTTGTCAGACAAATCTGCAAACGGCACACAGGAGTTGGGGGCGACGGGCTTCTTTTTATTAAAATCCGAGAGAAGAACAAAGACAATTTCGACCTCAGAATATTCAACGCAGATGGAACAGAACCCGCCATGTCAGGAAGCGGGCTCCGCTGTGCTTCAGCATTCCTTTATCATAAGAAAAAAATAAGCTCAAACCGGGTTATTCTGAACACCACACTCGGCAGCAGGGAATGTGAGGTCATAAAACAAAAAAATAACTGGTTCCAAATAAAGATAGAAATGGGCACTCCACAATTCACCTCCCAGGAAATCCCGTTCGACAATGGAAGCTTCTACGATAAAGTGATTGATTATCCCCTATTCATAAGCAAAAAAAATTTCTCTATAACCCTAGTCTCCCTGGGAAATCCCCACTGTGTGATGTTTTTTGACCGATTCCCGGCCCGGATAGAACTGCAGCAGCTTGCTTATGAAATCGAATTCCATCCTTTTTTCCCAAAAAAAACCAATATTGAATTCACCCGTGTTTTGAATAAAAAAGAAATCGAGGTGCTTTTCTGGGAAAGAGGAGTGGGAGAAACCCTGTCCTCAGGAAGCGGATCCTGTGCGGCTGCGGTGGCTTCCATATTAAAAGGCCTTACCGAGAATACAGTCAGCGTTAAAACCAGCATGGGTACCACCACTGTGGAATGGAATGAAGGCGAGGTCCACCAAACAGGGTCAGCTCAAATCGTATTTGATGGAGATTATTTCTCTATTTAAAAAAGTGCTGATATCCTTTGACTTCAAACTTTTTTCTTTCCCCGTGTTCGGGGATAAGAAACAGACCCTTTCTTTCTGTTATTATTCCGATTTCTGATATTTGGTGCTGTTTTTTTAAAGTATCTACCTCAGCCTTTCTTTTTTGAGGCACCGTAAACAAAAGACTGTAATCCTCGCCTCCGTGCAGGCACAAATCCCTTTCTTCTCCCCTGAAAAACTTCAGCTCATCGGAAGCAGGAATCTTTTCAACGAATATCTCTGCCCCCACTCTGCTTTGCTCACAAATATGATTCAAATCCACTGAAAGACCGTCACTGACATCAATCATGGCCGAAGCAATTCTTTTTTCTGAAATGGCTCTTCCCAAAGCCACCTGGGGAACAGGATCCAAAAAAGCACCCAGCAAAACATCTTTTTTCTTATCCTCTCCCACCCGAACCCCCTGCTTTAATATTTGCAGTCCCAGAGCTGAATCACCCAGACTGCCGGAAACATAGATCCGGTCCCCGGGGCGGGCACCGTCTCTCTTTATGATGCTGTCCCCTTCTCCAATAACCGTCACAGATATAGAAACAAACCCAGCTTGAGAAATATCTCCTCCTGCCAGAACCACATCAAACTCTTTGCAGGCAGATTTGAAACCAGAAAAAAATTGGTCCACCCATTCTGTGGGGATGTTCTCAGGCAGGCCTAAACCCAAAAGAGAATACACCGGAGTGCCTCCCATAGCCGCAATATCGCTCAGGTTCACATTGATGCTTTTTCGCCCCAGCAAAAAAGGAGGATGAAGGTCTTTTACAAAATGAGTCCCTTCCAGAAGAAGATCTTTGGTGAGAATGAATTTTTTCTTATCCACTTCGAAGACCGCTGCATCATCTCCAATCCCAATTATCAGTCCAGGCTTTGAGGAAAAAAATTCCTTTTTGATCTCATCAATCAGGGTTTTCTCTGCCAAATCATTGATTTTCATAAAAGTCTTCTTAAAACCTAATCCTGTTTTTTTTCTTCATCCAACAAAACAATCTCTAAAATCTCTTTGATGTCTTCAACAAAAACAATATCCAGCTCTTTTTTTATATTTTTTGGAATATCTTTCAGGTCTTTTTTATTGGCATCCGGCAGCAGCACTTTTTTCACGCCGGCACGGCGGGCAGCCAGGACCTTTTCTTTGATCCCACCTACCGGAAGCACATTGCCCCTGAGGGTGATTTCACCGGTCATGGCAACATCTTTCCTTATTTTTCTATTGGTGCAGACCGAGACCAGCACCGCAGCCATGGCCACTCCTGCCGAGGGACCGTCTTTGGGGATCGCACCTTCAGGCACGTGAATGTGAAAATCGTTTTCTGAAAAGATTTTACTGTCGATATTGAAATCCTCAGTGTGGGCTTTAGCATAAGACAGAGCTGCCTGTGCTGACTCTTTCATCACATCCCCCAAAGAACCAGTGAGAGATAATTTGTCTTTTCCCACCACTTTATTGGCTTCCACGAACAGTATTTCTCCTCCAGAAGCAGTCCACGCCACACCTGTTGCCACACCAACCTGGTCTTCTTTTAAAACCTGGTCTTTGAATATCTTTGGCGGCCCCAGATATCTCTCTATATCTGCAGCTCCCACTTGAGTTAAACTCTTTTTCCCTTCAGCAACTTTGCGGGCTACTTTACGGCAGAGGGAAGCGATTTCCCTTTCTAAATTTCTCACTCCTGCTTCCCGCGTGTACTGGGAAATGATTCTCTTTATGGCTCCCCGGGTGATTCTGATTTGATTCTTTTTCAGAGCATTCTCTTTTGTCTGCTTGGGAACCAAGTACTTCATAGCAATTTGAAGTTTTTCTTCTTCGGTATAACCAGGGAGATGCAGCACCTCCATCCTGTCTCTAAAAGCAGGCTGAATAGGGTCCAGGAAATTGGCGGTGGTGATAAACATGACTTTGGACAGGTCAAAGGGAACTCCCAGATAATGGTCTCTAAAAGTGTTGTTCTGTTCGGGGTCCAGGACTTCTAACAAAGCTGAAGAAGGGTCACCTCTAAAATCAGCTCCGATTTTATCCACCTCGTCGATCATAAACACAGGATTGTTGGTTCCGCAGCGCCGGATGCCCTGAACAATCCTTCCGGGCATGGCTCCCACATAAGTCCTTCTGTGGCCTCTTATTTCTGCTTCATCTCTTACCCCACCCAGGGATAGGCGAACAAATTTTCTGCCCAGAGCTCTGGCGATACTCCGCCCCAGGGAAGTCTTCCCCACTCCCGGAGGGCCTACAAAACACAGGATGGGGCCCTTTATCTTTTTGGACAGTTTTTTGACTCCCAGGTATTCAAGGATCCGTTCCTTTACTTTTTCCAATCCATAGTGGTCCTCATCCAGGATTTTTTTGGCTTCGCTAAGACCCAGATTGTCTTTGCTGCTTTTATTCCAGGGAATGGCAAACATCCAGTCCAGATAATTCCTCACTACAGCTGTCTCTGCAGACTCAGGATGCATCTGAGAAAGTCTGTTGATCTGCTTCTCCAGCTCTTCTTTGACTTCTTTGTCCACTTTGAGTTTTTTCAGCTTGCTGCGGTAGGTATCTATTTCTTCCTGGATCTCACTCCCCTCACCCAGCTCTTTTTGTATGGCTTTAAGCTGCTGTTTTAAAAAATAGTTTCTCTGGAGTTTATCCATCTCGCCTTTTGCTTCGCTGCTTATTTTAGACCGCACATCCAGCATCTCTATTTCTTTGGTTAACAGCTCATAGACCTTTTTAAGCCTTTGGAACGGGTCAATAATATTCAATAATTCCTGGCCTTCCTTGACCTTTAGGTCCAGGTTCGCAGCAGTAAGGTCTGCCAGTCTTCCAGGCTCTTCCACATTGGAAGCAAGGATCATGATCTCCGCAGGGACATTCTTCCCTAAAGTTGAGGCTCTTTCCAAGCCTTCTCTGACATTCCGGCAAAGGGCTTCCACTTCAATGGGCCTTTCCTTCTCCCTGGGCTCCTTTATAGCTTTGACTCTTGCCTCATAATAAGGGAGGTCTTCTTGGAGTTCGTCCAGTCTCCCTCTAACAAGGCCCTGGGCCAGGATTCTGATTCTTCCGTCAGGAAGTTTCAGCATTCTCATGATTAAGGCGACGGTTCCTATTTCATAAACATCGCTCTGCTTTGGTTCTTCTATCTCCATGTCCTTTTGGGTGACCAAAAAGATCATCCGGTTTGAGGAAAGTGCCTTATCAATAGCCTTTTTTGACTTTTCTCTCCCTACAAAAAGGGGGAGAACCATATATGGAAACACCACAATATCCCGAAGCATAAGCACAGAAAGTTTTTTTGGAATTTCCAGCTTCTCTTCCTGTTCTTCGATTAAGTCTTCGAGTTGAGCGTTTGATTCGTCGTTCTTGTTTGCCATTTCTTATTCCTCCATTCTTATTTCACATTTGTTAATGTTCAGGTTCATGATGCTTTTTTTATTTTTTCCTAGCCATTTCCACTGTTAAAATCCCGTTCTCATAAATGGCTTCTGCCTTTTCCGGGTCAACAGCATAAGGCAGAAAAATGAAACGGGAGAATTGACCATATTCTCTCTCCAGTCTGAAATACTTGATCCCTGTCTTTGGCAGCATATCTTTTTTAACTCCTTTGATCTCAATGCTGCTGCTGCTCAGCAGAACAATGATATCTTTCCTTTTAACTCCGGGCAGCTCTGCTTCGATAATCAACATATGCTTTTTGACGGTAATGTCAACAGCAGGAATCCATGTTTCTTCCAGGCCGGGAATACTGTTTCTTCGGGAAGAACGCTGATTCATTTTTTCTTTCTTCCCGGTTTCAATTTTAATGACTTTTGAAACAGTTTTGATTTTTTTAGCCATTCGAATTTTATACAGGCAATGCTGGGACTGTTATTTTCTCTATTTCCCCTATTTTTCTTTGAGCAGCCGCTCTAATTCCTCTTTGAACTCCAGCACATCTTTAAATTCCCGGTACACTGAAGCAAATCTCACATAAGCCACTTTGTCCAGCTTTTTAAGCCGGTCCATCACGATCTGGCCAACTTCTGATGCACTGATTTCTTTTCCCGGTCTTTCCTGGAGAGTGCTTTCGATCTCTTCCACGATTTCTTCCAGCTCAGACACAGGAACCGGTCTTTTCTCACACGCCTTGAGCAGTCCTTTTAAAAGCTTCTCTGCATCAAAACTCTGACGCTTTCCGTCTTTTTTGATGACCATATAAGGAATTTTCTCTATTTTTTCATAGGTCGTGAACCTCTTTTCGCAAGAAAGGCACTCCCTTCTGCGCCGAGTGGTCAGACCGTTCTGACTTTCTCTTGAGTCTATGACCTTCGTCTCTTTGCACTCACAATAGGGGCACTTCATTTACCTGATTTCTCTCCTATTTGTTTTACCTCGAACAGAGACAATCCTTCTTTCCATAATATAGCATAACCTATCAAACATGTCACCACCACCTGGAGAGAATGGATCACGATGGTCATCCCAAATGCCTGACTGCTGTTGATATTGAAAAATGTGGTGAGCCCCAGTCTGCTGAAATAGTCAAATCCTCCCACCATCCCAGGTGTGGGAATGGAGGCCCCCACCATGACCATAAACGAATAGGGAACCAAGAAAAAAAATGGGACCGAAATATTAAAGGCAAAAAAGAACATCCAGTAAAAAAACATGATACCCAGCCACACCACAAAGGAAAAAAATATGTACAGGGACAAATCCTTGATGGAATGAAAGAACTTCAATCCTTGAATAAAGTCATCCATGATTTCCTGGATTTTGGAAGCTGTCTTCTCAGGGATTGGTTTTAATAAAACCTTCAGTATTTTGAGAGCTTTCTCGCGAAAAAAAAACAGCGCTAAAATCAATATAAGCAGAAACAGAGCGATCCCCAGGGAAACATAGCCCCAGACATAAAGATTTGAATATATTTCTGTTTCAACCGGAAAAATCGATTCGTAGAGAGGCCTGGCCACCAGAAATACCCCCAGTATGAAGCACATAGTGAAAAGGTCAAATATCCGCTCCACCACAATAGTCCCCAGAACATAGCCCTTTCTCATGTTTTCTCTTTGGGCTAAAAAAAGAGGCCTCACCACTTCTCCGATCCGGGCTGGAACCAGCATAGTGACCGTAAATCCCACCGCATTGGCAGCAAATCGGCTGTAAAGAGAGACTCCTTTTTTCTCCTGCTTTATCAGGAAATGCCATCTTAAAGACCGGGTTATGAGATGCACAGGAGCCATCAGAGTCATGAGGATGAAAAATTTAAGGTCGATTCTGCCAAGATAACGGAGAGCTTCTTTCCACTCCACTCCTCTAAAGAAAAGAAACAAAAAAACACCACTGATGATGATCATCACACCTGTGCGTATATGGGATTTTTTCATAATTGAGGAAAAATACTATCACCAAACAGTAGGGGTGTCAATCAAAGGGGGGGACTTGTGAGTAATTCAGGCTGGCTAAAAAGCCTGTCCTAAGTCGATATATGCTTGAAAATTAAAGCAAAATTTATTATGATGAATCCCAACGCTGGGAAGTCGTCCAATGGTAGGACACATGACTCTGGATCATGGAATCGGGGTTCGAATCCCTGCTTCCCAGCCAC
>CAYULB010000040.1:14417-19505 GCA_964445575.1 uncultured Eubacteriales bacterium | reverse complement strand
ACCTGGATTATTCACGAGTCAAGATTGCGGCAGATGCGAGGCGTCAGGGCATGAAGTCGTGGTCCTTCACTGCGAATGCTCTCATTCCTACTAAATCAAATAAGCTCTACAACCGAATTATTATGGCTTACACTTTAACGCATTTTTTATTTTTGATGATGAAAGAATTGAAAAAATTTCTTGTTTGACTGAGATATCTGTTTTTATTATGATTTGAGTCTCCGAGCTTAAAGAGCTAAAGCAGAGGCAATGCCTTTAAGCCGATAGGGTAAAACGGGAAACGGTTTTGCCTCCCGGATTGGAAAAGAGATGCCCGCCGGTTTGATAACTGTGTTCCCCCTATTTGAAATGGATCGATGATAAGAAAAACACTGGTTTTTGTCCTGACTTTGGTGTTTGTGGTTTTGAGAGTTTTGGGGGACAGGCAGTGATCAAACTGGAAAAGTTGTTTAAAAATTATGGAGATTTTCAAATCCAGAATTTGTCTCTGGAAGTCAAACCCGGAGAGTATTTTGTGATCCTGAGACCCAGCGGTGCAGGAAAAACTCTGCTCCTGGAAATGATGGCAGGATTGGAGAGACCGGATTCGGGGAAGATTCTGGGGTTGGAGAAAAGACGAATCGGTCTGATCTATCAGGATTATATGCTGTTTCCTCATTTGAATGTGTTTCAAAACATTTCTTATGGACTGACTATCAGAAAACAAGACAAACAGAAAATCAAAACTCAGGTTGAAGCGGTCAGCAGTCAGCTGAGGATAGAAGGGCTTTTATCAAGGAAGATTCACACTCTTTCAGGAGGAGAAAAACAAAGAGCGGCTATTGCCCGGGCTATGGTGATGCACCCTGAGGTTTACCTTTTTGATGAACCCACCGCTGCTCTGGATTTAAGCACTAAAACTCAAATACAGAGGTTGATTCTGGAGCTCCATAAAAAAGAAAATCCCACCGTGGTTCATGTGACCCACGACTTTGAGGAAGCCTTGGCTATGGGAGATAGGATCGGCCTTCTTTTTTCAGGAGAGCTGATACAGAGTGGGGCTCCGGAAAAAGTGTTTAACCATCCCGCCTCAAAAAAAGCCGCTGATTTTCTGGGTTATAAAAATGTTTTCTCAGGGAGAATAAAAGAAAGCCGAATGAACATCAACGGGATTGACATCCAAACCCCTGAGGAATATGCGGAAAAAGCGTATATTGCGGTGCGGTCCAATGACATCATCCTGTCAAAAAACAAACTGGAATCTTCAGCACGGAATGCCTTTCCTGGTCAGGTCATCAAAAGCATCAGACGCACCAATCATGTGGAAGTCATTGTGGACATCGGAGTGTGGCTTTATGTGGATATCACCTATCAGTCTTATCATGAAATGCAGGTAAAACCAGAACATCGGATATGGGCGACTTTTAAAACATCGGCTGTTAAAGTATTCTTACATTAGAGGAAAAAATGATTTTACTTGAAGAAGCTGAGAAAACTTTGAATGAGATACCGGTTAAATTAGAGACAGAATTCGTGTCTCTGAAGGAAGCGTTGGGCCGGGTTTTGGTTCGGGATATTGTCTCTGAAATCAGCATGCCTCCTTTTAATAAGTCTGCTATGGATGGATACGCAGTAAATTCCAATGACCCCTCAGAAAAATTTAAGGTCATCGAGACCATTCCGGCAGGAATGGTGCCCAAGAAGAAAATTGGCTTCGGTGAGTGTGCAAAAGTCATGACAGGAGGAATCGTTCCTGAGGGAGCTGACAAAGTGATAAAAAGAGAGCTTACAGTGGAAAAAGACGAATACATGAGGATTACAGGAGAAGAGAAAAATAAAAATGTGTGTCTGGCAGGAGAAGACATCAAAAAAGGAGATAAAGTTTTAGAAAAAGGCGTCTGGATAAGGCCTCAGGAAATGGGGGTTATTGCCTCTATGGGATTGGATCACATCGAGGTGTACCAAAAGCCTCGGGTAGGAGTGATTTCAACGGGTTCAGAGATTGTTGCTCCTGGAGAGAGCATAAACCAGAGCCAGATCTACGACAGCAATTCATATTCTTTATCAGCTCAGGTCATAGAATCAGGAGCCCATCTGTTTAAACACCGGATAGTTTTAGACAACCCGGTTCAAATCAAAAAAGCAGTGGCAGAATTTTTAGAAGTGTGTGATGGGCTTCTCATATCCGGAGGTGTGTCCAGGGGGGACTTTGATTATGTTCCTTCTGTCCTGAAGGAACTGGGATTTGTTCTTTGTTTTGAAAAAGTGGCCATCAAACCAGGAAAACCCACGGTGTTTGCTGCAAAAGAATATCAATATGTGTTCGGTGTTCCAGGAAACCCGGTTTCCACTTTTGTGGTGTTTGAGCTTTTCATAAAACCTTTCTTGCTGCGGATGATGGGACATGTTTATGAACCTTTTATGGTTTCTGGTGTACTGGAGGAGAGCGTCCAAAGAAGAAAGGCTCAGCGGACATCTTTTATTCCTGTTGAATACAGAGAAGGGAGGATTAGGAGCCTCCCTTACCACGGCTCAGCCCATATCCATGCCCTCACCCGGGCCAATGCTCTTATGTGCATTCCCAGGGGTGTAAAGGAAATAAAGGCAGGAACCAGAGTCCATGTTAGACAGATTTGATCGAGAAATCACTTATTTGCGGATTTCAGTCACAGACCGGTGTAATCTCAGATGCCAATACTGCATGCCGGCCGGGGGAGTGGCACTGAAACCTCAGCATTATGTGCTGACCTTTGAAGAAATCACTGAGATATGTGAAGCAGCAGCAAAACTAGGAATACGGAAAGTAAGGCTTACCGGAGGAGAACCCCTGGTCAGAAAAAATATCACACAACTTGTCCTTATGATCAGTGAAATCAGGGGCATCCGGGAGCTGTGTCTTTCAACCAATGGAGTACTTTTGGCTTCCCTGGCCCGAGAGCTAAAACAGGCCGGTCTGTCCAGAGTAAATATTTCTCTGGATACACTGAATGGGAAAAAATACAGAGAATTGACACGGGGCGGTGATATTCAAAAAGTTTTTGCTGGAATTGAAGCGGTGAAAAAAGCAGGGTTTTTAAACACCAAGATCAACATGGTGCTCATTCCCGGATTTAACACTGATGAAATAAGCCAAATGTTTGAATTCTGCAGAAGAAATGAGCTGATCTTCCAGAGGATCAACCATTATTCTTTGGATTCAAGCTTAAAAACTGATTATTATTATGAAGCCGAAAGGCCCCCGGACTGCAAAAATTGCAATCGAATAAGGCTGACTGCTGACGGAATGCTCAAGCCCTGCCTATTTTCAGAACAGGAAATCCCAGTAGATTTTAACGATTTGGAATCAAGCCTTTGCCGGGCCGTTCAGAGCAAAACCGGCTGCGGGCAGAAGGGAACAAAAAGGGGAAATTGGGAAATAGGAGGTTAAGATGAAACTCACCCATGTGACTGAGAAAGGAAAGGCCAGAATGGTAGACATTGGGGCAAAGAAAATGACTCACCGAGAAGCCGTGGCTCAAGGGAGGATTTATCTCAAGCCAGAGACCATTCAGTTGATCAAGGAGAAGAACATAAAAAAAGGAGAAGTGCTGGGGGCAGCACGTATTGCCGGCATCAGTGCCGCAAAAAAGACCTTTGAGCTGATCCCATTGTGCCATAATATCCCCATCAATCAGATTGATGTTGATTTTGAAATAAAACAAGATTGGATTGACATTCGGGCTTCAGCCTCCTGTGACTGGAAAACAGGAATTGAGATGGAGGTCCTGACTGCTGTTTCTGTGGCGGCTTTGACTGTCTACGATATGTGCAAGGGTGTGGATAACGAGATGAGAATCACAGATATAAAGCTTAAGGAGAAAACAAAAAGTGAAGTTCAGAGTTGAGGCAGTCTGCATTTCAAAAGAAAGAGGAGAGCAAAAGAGACCCGTTGAGAAGGCTGAACTGATCAAAGATTTTGGGATCAAAGGTGATGCGCATGCTGGCCACGGACACAGACAGGTCTCTTTTCTGGCAGCAGAGGACATAGAAAAAATGGAAGCAATGGGATTGGACCTTAAGCCAGGGGATTTCGCTGAAAACATCATCACCCGCGGTATTGACTGGACTCAAGTGAAGGTGGGTAGAGAAGTTTTTATAGGGGAGGCAGAGATGGAAGTCACTCAAATCGGCAAAAAATGCCCCCGACCGTGTGCCATCTATTATCAAGCAGGACAGTGCATCATGCCGGAGAGAGGGATTTTTGTGAAAGTCAACAAGGGAGGAATGATCCATGCTGGAAGTCGCGGTCATTACCGTATCAGATAGGGCGTATAAAGGGGAGTACAAGGACCTCTCAGGGCCTAAAATCAAACAGATGATTGAACAGAGTGGGATTGAGGCAGAGGTGAGCTTGAGTCTGGTTCCAGATGAAAAAGAAGCCCTTAAAAAGGCTTTGATAGAGAATTTAGATAAAGATTATATTTTGACCACTGGAGGGACCGGGATTTCTCCCCGGGATATCACACCGGATGTGACCCGAGAAGTGTGTGATAAGGAAGTGCCGGGAATCAGTGAGTACCTCAGGCAGGAATCTTTAAAAGAGACTAAATTCGCTGTTTTATCCCGGGGTTTCACAGGCGTCAAAGACAAGACCATTATCATCAATCTGCCGGGCTCTGTGAAAGCCGTGACTCTGTGCACCAAACTTCTTATTCCCGTCCTGGAACACGGAAAAAAAATGATCCGGGGCGGCAAGCACTAGATTTTTGAAATCTTTAAAAAGAGCTGGAGAAATCCCCGAGGTTTACGGCTGGCTTTGGCGCGGTGTTTCAGCCTCTCATAGACTTCTTTAGAAATTTTCATAAACAGGCTTCCATCCGGTTTAAGGAACTGGATCTCATAGATGTCATTATAACCCCAGATGATATGCTCGTGTTTATCAATCTGCCAATAGCACCTGGCATAAAAAGGATTTATTAGCGGGGATTGAGCAGCGGCTCAATCGGGAGATCAGTTCCCTCATCTTCCTGCAAAGGTTTGTCATTTGTGGTCTTTCCTTCAGGGGCGCTGTCCGCGGAATGCACCCATAAAAATCCGATGCATAATCCTATTCCTATGAATATAAAGGTA
>CAYULB010000040.1:0-14317 GCA_964445575.1 uncultured Eubacteriales bacterium | reverse complement strand
ATTAGAAGTTTATAAGAATGAAGTTTATCCTGTCAATAAAAAACATTTCCATTTTTTATTGGATTTCTTTATTTTTTGTATTATGATGGATTATATTTTAGGCCTCAAAATGACATCAATATGGGAGGGAATACCATGAAAATGAATAAGAAATGGTATGTATTTTTCTTTATGTTTGTTTTTGCAAGCGGCCTGATTTTACAGGGTCAGGAACCCTATAAAAAGCCGCCTCAGGAAGTGATTGATATCCTGAAAGCGCCTCCACCTCCTCAGATTTCTGTGAGTCCGGATGGAGACATGGTGCTTTTGTATACCTATGAGACCATGCCTTCTATTGCATACTTGGCTCAGCCTTTACTCCGGCTGGCAGGAATTCGCATCACTCCCTTAAATAATTCCAGGCAGCAAACCTATTTTGTGACCTCATTGACTGTAAAATCCCTTAAAGACGGGTCAGTCATTCCGGTCGAGCTTCCTGATGGGGCCAACTTTGGTTTTCCCCGCTGGTCAAATGACGGGGCTTGGTTTGCCATCACCCACTACCTGGAGAATGGGGTCGGGCTGTGGGTGGTTGAGACAAAAACAGGCAAAGTGAAAAAGCTAACCGGTCCTCATATCAATGCGGTTCTCAATTCTGGATTTACCTGGCTTCCGGATAACCAGCATATCCTGGCCTATACGGTTCCTGAAGACAGGGAAGAAACTCCGGAAAAACCTTCAGTGCCTGTGGGACCTCATATCCAGGAAGTCTCCGGAAAATACGCCAAAGTATGGACCTATCAGGACCTCCTGGAAACACCTCATGACGAGGAGCTGTTCACTTATTATGCCACCTCCCAGATCAAGAAGATCAATGTGCTCACCGGAGAATCTGAAAATCTTGGAGAACCTGCTGTTTATTCTTCTGCATCTCCTTCTCCAGACGGAAAACTTCTTTTGGTTTACAAGGTCAAAAAGCCCTATTCTTACAGTGTTCCTTATTATTACTTTACCCACAACCTTGAGATTTGGGATAGGGAGGGTCAGTTGGTCCATTTACTGGCTGAAGTGCCTCTGGCAGATGACGTTCCTATGAGGGGAGTGCCGGAAGGCATCCGTTCTATTGATTGGCGCGCGCTTGAACCCGCCACCCTTATCTGGGTGGAAGCTCTGGATGAAGGAGACCCTGAGAAAGAGGTTCCTCATCGGGATAAGATAATGACCCTGTCCTATCCTTTCAATGAAGAGCCTCAGGAAGTCATGAAAATCACACACCGCTATTCTGGCCTGAACTGGCTTCAATCCAAGGGACTGACTTTTCTCACTGAGTATGACTGGAAAAGGCGCTGGAGGACCACATACTTAATCAATGTGGATGACCCTTCCAAAGAACCCAAAAAGATCTTCGATCTCAGCATACATGACCGCTATAATGACCCGGGTTATCCAGTGTACACCACCACTTCCAATGGAGAAGTGGTTGTTCTTCAGGATGAAGACTGGATTTATCTCAGAGGAAGTGGTGCCAATCCTGAGGGAGAACTTCCTTTTCTCGATAAATTCAACTTTAAAACCATGGAAAAAGAACAGATATTTCAATCAGGAGAAGACAGCTATGAGTCGTTTGTTGACTTTGTGGGAGATTTCAGAGACCAAATCATCACCAGTTATCAATCCAAAACAGAACCTCCTAATTATTTTGTGGTTGACCTGAAAAGTAGCGAACGAAGAGTTTTGACTGACTATGAAGACCCGGCTCCTCAGATGACCGGAATGATTAAAAAGCTGGTCAAATACAAGAGAAAAGACGGAGTAGACCTCAGCGGCACTCTGTACCTTCCCCCGGATTATAAGGAAGGTCAGCGTCTTCCTCTGGTGTTTTGGGCTTATCCTTTGGAATACAGTGATCCCAGTGTAGCAGGTCAGGTGCGGAGTTCACCCAACCGGTTTACTTTTTTCCGTGGAACTTCCCAGCTTTTCTTTGTCACCCAAGGTTATGCCGTGCTTGACGGAGCACAGCTTCCTATTGTAGGGGACCCCGAGACCATGAATGACACCTTTATTGAGCAGATTGTTATGGGAGCGGAGGCAGCCATTGATTATCTGGATTCCCAGGGAATTGTTGATCCTGAACGGGTGGGTGTGGGAGGACACAGCTACGGTGCTTTTATGACTGCCAATTTTCTGGCCCACTGTGACCTTTTTGCTGCCGGCATTGCCCGGAGCGGAGCTTACAACCGGACCCTGACTCCTTTTGGTTTCCAGAGCGAACGGCGCACCTTATGGGAGGCTCCTGAAATATACTTCAAGATCTCTCCATTCATGCATGCGGATAAGATCAATGAACCCATTCTTCTCATTCACGGGGAGGAAGACAACAACTCGGGAACTTTTCCCATCCAATCACGTCGTCTGTTTCACGCCTTAAAAGGTCATGGAGCCACAGTCCGGTTGGTGATGCTTCCCCATGAGAGCCATGGCTACAGGGCCGAAGAATCAGTGCTTCATGTTCTGGCTGAGATGTTCGAATGGTTTGATGAATACATTAGAAATAAATAGATAAAATTTGATCCATTTTTATATGCGTTTCGTCCAAGTTCTTAGGAGTTTATTAAATCAGGTCTTATAAAGCTCAAAGCATCCCTGACTTGTTCATCAGAAGGAGAGATGTGCAGGAAATTGATTATTTTCTGGATGGTTTCTTCTGAATCCTCTAAAAGGTCAACCAGATTTAGGTCAAGAAATTTTTTGCCTTTAAGGAAACGGTCTATTCTTTGATAACCATCCCGGGCTATTTTTTCATGGATGTTTTTATCCTTGAATATAAAACCTGAGGTGAAAAAGACTTTGGTAAAGCGAACAATGATGATAAGGCGTTCTATGGGAGAGAAGTATAAAAACTCATGTCTTGTTTCAGGAAGCCAATTTTTAAATCTAGCTGCTCTTTTTAAAGAATCTGCAATGCTTTCAGGATCCCGTTCTAAACGGATGTAATAAGGATTTTTAAGATGTTGATGAAAATAAGGAAGGGTATAAATCATGGTGGGATTTTTAAAACCCCAAAGCTCGCGCTGGTTTTTTTTTATGGTTCTTTTTATCCAGTCTTCGTGCTCTTTAACAGCTCGCTCTAAGCGCCCGTCGCTGTTGTTGAGCCGTCTTGTCTGGTTTAAGAGTCTCTTTGACTTAAAGAGCATGTATTCATTGAATCCGATAAAATCTTGGTTTTCATAACAGCCGAATTTATTGAGGTGCTTTCCGATCTTCATGTTCTCTTTTTTCCCCATCCAGACGCCCAGACGGTACAGAACTCCGGAGAGGAGGGAGGAACCACTCCGTGGCATGGAAAGGATAACGACTGTTTTCATATTTATTTAAAAATAAAATAAAGATATTAAAAAAATGGCAACGAATTATTTTTTATAAGCATGGTTAATAGAATAGTAAAATATACATTTTCAAAAAAGATTAATCAAGGAAATATAATGATTTGATTTTTAAACTGCAACGGATTAAATTAGACTTTCAATCATAATGCCAGAAACTAAGGAAAAGGTCAGGATAAGCCCTTCTCAAGATATGAACATGGAAAAAAGGAGATAAAATGGAGCTTACTTTTTTGGATATTGCTTTATTTATTCTTTTTTTTGCTGCAGCTGTGGGGGTCAGTCTTTATAAAAGCCGGAAAGAAAAAACTGGAGAAGATTTTTTCTTGGCGAGCCGGGGGCTTTTATGGCCGTTTATAGGTCTTTCGCTGATTGCTGCGAACATATCTACAGAGCATTTTGTGGGAATGTCTGGACAGGGAGCTGGGATTGCCGGAATGGCTGTGGCCAGTTACGAGTGGATGGCAGCCATCTGCATTGTTCTGGTAGGGATGTTTTTCCTGCCGAAATTTCTTAAGAGCGGGATATTTACCATTCCAGAATACTTGGAATACCGCTACAACGCCAGAGCAAGGGGAATCATGGCCTTTTACACCATGCTGATTTATGTTTTTGTTACCATTTCTGCAGTTATTTATTCAGGGGGATTAACCCTGCACACCATTTTTGATTTAAAAATGATCCATGCTGTGTGGATGATAGGAGGAATCGCTGCGCTTTATACAACCTGGGGAGGGCTTAAAGCCGTAGCTTGGGCAGACCTTTTTCAGGGTACCGCCCTGATTGTAGGAGGGGCCGTCACTCTTTTTTTAGGTCTTCATGCGGTAGGAGGATTGGGAAATTTCTTGGAGGTTAATGCAGACAAGCTGCATATGATTCTCCCCAGAGATCATCCGGTGCTTCCCTGGACTGCGCTGGTTATTGGTTTATGGATCCCCAATTTTTATTACTGGGGCCTCAATCAATATATATGCCAGAGGACACTGGCTGCCAAGAATCTTCGTCAGGGCCAATTAGGAGTGATATTTGCGGCTGGCCTTAAACTGATCATCCCATTTATCATCATCTTTCCAGGAATTATGGCTTACCAGTTATACACAGAACAGCTCACAGCACCCGGTGCTACCACTGACGCGGCTTATCCTCTTCTGATAAGAAATCTTATTCCGGTGGGAATCAGAGGGCTTATTTTTGCGGCCATTGCTGGAGCTGTCATAAGCTCCCTGGCTTCAATGCTGAATTCAGCTTCCACTATTTTCACCATGGATCTTTTTAAACGGCGCTGGAAGAGAGATGCTTCAGAAAAGACCTTGGTTCTTACCGGACGAATTATGACCATGCTTTTTGTGGTCATAGGCTGTTTGATTGCCCCTGCTTTGGATCATCCCAGTCTTCAGGGAATTTTTACTTATATCCAGGAATTTCAAGGATTTATTTCGCCTGGTATTCTGGCAGCTTTTGCTTTCGGATTGATTTTTAAGCGAGCCCCTGAGTCAACAGGAGTGTGGGCTCTGATAATAAATCCTTTTGTGTATGGAGTCCTTTTGGTTTTCTTCGGGAACATTCCTTTGTTCAATAATTGGGGAGTGACCTTAGGCCATATTGCCTTTCTCAACCGGATGGCCATTACTTTTGTCATTATTATCGCTGTCATGGCTGTTCTTGCTATCACAAAACCTTTGAAGGAACCTAAAGTCATGCCTGTCCGCAAAGATTTTGATATGAAACCCACTCCCTCTGTGCTGTGGCTGGGACTCAGTGTGATAGCCATTGCCATTGTTTTGTATGTGATTTTTTGGTAGATAGCTGTGCTTCCAAAGAATAAAAAAGAAAAGAGGATCGGGAAAAACAAAATGAACCGGAAAGAATTTATGGATGAGTTAATAAAAGAGTATTGTTTAAAAAATAAAAAATCTAAGCAGATTTTCAAAGCCGCTTCTCAAAATCAGATAAGAGGAGGAAGTCACAATCTCAGGCTTTTCCCCCCTTTTCCCATATATGCTGTCCAATGCAAAGGGTCCAAGATATGGGATGAAGATGGGAATGTTTACGTTGATTTCTGGCAGGGGCATTTTGCCAATATTTTAGGGCACAATCCAGAGGTGGTGATTGATGCACTGCAGGAACTTTTTCAAAAAGGCCAGGGGCTTGAAACTGGTTTTCCAGAGAAAAGCCAGAGAAGGCTGGCCGAGCTGATCCTCAGTCGCACAGAGGCTGAGAAAGTCAGATTTACCACAAGCGGAACACTGGCTTCCATGTATGCCATTATGCTTGCTAAAGCCTATACCCAGAGAGAAAAGGTGTTGAAAGTGGGAGGAGGCTGGCACGGAGCCCATCCTTATGCTCTCAAAGGGATTTCAACATTTCAAAATGGGTTGAACCAAACAGAATCGGCCGGACTTCCGCCTTCAGCCGATTCCATGGTCTTGGTGACCCGGTTCAATGACAAGCAGAGCCTTGAAAACGTATTTAAAGATCACGGAGATAAAATAGCTTGTTTTATTATTGAGCCGTTTATCGGGGCTGGAGGATTTATATTTTCTTCCAAAGATTACCTTCAGGAAGCAAGAGATTTGACCGAAAAATACGGCACGATTCTGATTTTTGATGAAGTGGTTTCTGGATTCAGGTTTCATGCGGGACCTGTCCAGAAATTATATGGAATCAAGCCTGACCTGACTGTTTTTGGAAAAGCAGTGGGAGGAGGAATGCCGGTCAGTGCTGTGGCCGGGTCTGAGGACCTGTTATCGCTCTGCAGTCCGGATGCTGATAAAAAGAACCGGGTGAAATTTGAAGGGGGAACTTTTTCAGGCCATCCCGCTTCCATGTTATCCGGTGCAACCTATATTCAGTTTCTCATTGACCATGAATCTGAGATATATCCAAAGATAGGAAAATGGGGAGCAGAAGTAAGGAGAGAGGTCAAAAAAATATTTTCCTCCTATGGATTCTATGTCGAGTGCACAGGAGAGGGAAGCAGAATTGCACCGGATAGCTCTCTTATCGGAGTTCAGTTTTTGCGAAAGAAAATTGATAAAGTAACCTCTCCGGAGCAGGTTTGGGATCCTGAGGTCAGTGATGTAGAACTGCGGGAGAAGGCATTTAAGTTAGCTATGATGACGGAAGGGTTCAATACTTTTCATGGATTTGGAGCTATTTCTGCTTCTCATGAGCCTCAGGAGATCCAGTCATCTCTGGACGCGGTAGAAAGAATAGCCCGGAAATGGAGCGGATATCACGTTCAGGATTTATTATCAGAAAAAGAAAAATGAAAGGACTGCACCTATGAAGAAAATTGGCGTTATTATTTATGGATGTGGGGTTATAGGAAGAAAAATCGCTCATGCCCTCTTTCGTAAGAAGAGCTTTGAGATAATAGGAGCCGTGGACATTGCCCCAGATTTAGTGGGGAAAGATTTGGGTGATTTTTTTCCTGAAAAGAAGAAAACAGGGGTCATCATTGAGAATGACATTGACAAAATTTTATCAGAGACCGAGGCTGAGGTGGCGGTTATGGCCACTACCTCCTATCTAAAAGATGCAGCTACTCAGATTTTTCGGTGTGTTGAGGCTGGATTGAACGTGGTTTCCACCTGTGAGGAGCTTTCTTTTCCCTGGTTCAGTGATCCTAAAAGGGCAGAGAGCATCCATGAGCTGGCCAGGACAAAAGGAGTGACAGTAACCGGAACCGGAATCAATCCTGGATTTTTAATGGATACCCTTCCTCTTGTTCTAACCGCCCCTTGTTTAGAAGTAAAAAGCATCAGAGTCATCCGGATGATGGATTCTTCAAAAAGACGAATCCCTTTTCAAGTCAAAGTGGGCTCGGGTTTAAGCCAGCAGGAATTTTATAATAAGATAGAAAAGAAAGAAATAACCGGACATGTGGGATTACGGGAGTCCATCTTCATGATTGCAGAAGGTTTGGGCTGGAATTTGGATGAGGTAGTAGAGACTCCCCCCATTCCGATGATAGATGAGAGTGAAGTCAATTCAGGAGTGGGAATAATAGAACCGGGGAAAGTAGTGGGACTGTCCAGTACTGCTTATGGAAAGATCCAAGAAAAAGAGGTCATAACCTTGGTGTTTAATGCCCATGCTGCTGTGGATGAAGAATATGACGAGATAGCCATAACAGGAGTTCCGGACATCCATCAGAAGATCCTAGGAGGGGTGCACGGAGATATTGGAACAGTAGCAGTGACTGTGAATTCTATCCCAAAAGTTTATCTGTCTTCCCCAGGTTTGAAAGTCATGAAAGACCTTCCTCCCTGCGCTGCAGTCTCTTGATATGAATGGATTGAGTTCTCGTTAATTAAAAAGCAGCTAAGGATTGGATTTCATTAATTTATAGATCCCAAGAGTCAGAAGGGGAATGATGAAAACAGCAAAGAATCCCCAGCTTATGCTCCCGTATCCTTTGGCAATCAAATTAATCAACCCAAAGCTGGAAATCCCGATACTGATGATAATCAGTCCAGCAGCAATAACAGGCCTCATCCAGCGGGGAAGCTTTTTGCCCCTTGTGCTGAGAGAGGCCTGAACCCGCTGGTTGACTGCATGGATAAACCCGGTTCCTGTTTCTATAAGGGTTCCGAAAAGAACAACCTGAAAGAGGATCATAAAAAGGGGAATATTGATCTCCTTGAGAACATAAAGAGCCGGAACAGGTTCTGGGAGAATGTCTGGATAATGTCCCAGTACAGCCATGTAAAACAGGAAACCGGGGAGGATCCCTATAAGGCCGCCCATAAGGCCTGCGGAGACCGCTTCCTTTCTTGTTTTGATATGAGTCAAACAAAAGAATACAGCGGGGATGATTCCCATATTATAGAGAGCGTACTTGAAGCCTCCTAACATCCACTGAGGTTTTATTATCGATGATCCCAGGTTCTCTTGTATTTCAGGGCCGAATTTCAAAAAAGTGATTACAAAGAAAGTTCCGTAAATCAAATAAAGAAGAATAGACCACCAAGAGAGAAAGTTTTCTATCAAATTTCTTCCTTTAAAAGTCAGAAACCCCACTGCAGCCAGCATAAGGCATACTCCAAACATATAGGGAAGGCCGAAATTATCTTTAAGAATCACTCCTGCAGCAGAACCTATCACTGCAAGAACCAGAAACAGCATGATGAGATAAAGAACCTCAAAGACCGGCCAGAAAGGACCCAGCAGCTTTTTAAAAAAAGTACGGTAGTCATAGGCATTGAATTTACGGGAGAATTCAAAAGTCACAGCAAGGATCAGAGACCAGATGAGAGTAGTGACCAGAAACATCCCCAGCATTCCTCCCAGGGGTCCGTACCTGAGAAAGTATTCAATGAGTTCTCTTCCTGTTCCATAACCACCCGCAATAACCACAGATTGGAATACGAATCCAGGGAGAAAGTATTTTTTAAACGCAGAGGAACTAATAAATTTCATGGAAGCTGCTTGGTTTTTATTTCATGATCCATCCTTCATCATTCCTTTCCTACCCTTAATCGTTCTCCATTCCTGATCTACCGTTATTATTCTTCCTTTATTTTTAAAAGGTCATAACTTTTCAATAGGGAAAAATCTGACTCAGAAAGAAGTTTTTTGAAATTTTCAACATCTTCTTGAAACACAGGATTGAATTTTTCCAAAAAATCCTGGAGCTTTGTGCTTGCTTTTTCATACTTGACACGGGCTGCCTGGGTGATGGGTTTGTATCCGGCTCCCATGATTCCCCACACTGCACTCATAACCTGCCTTTGAAGTCCTGCAGAACGGTCAGCTATTCCCTGTTTGGAGGGAGTGGGGTCAAGGATTTCTGAGAGCTCTTTTAGTTTTTCCTCTAGATTTTTCGCTTCTTTCACCAGTGCTTTTTTATTCTCATTCTCTGAAGGTTGAAGGTGCTGCCGGATGGTTTTCAGAGCTTTTTGTGTTTCTTCGATCCGGCTGCTGGCCTCAGACACTGTTTCTGTGAGTTCCTGAGCTTTCTTTCCCATGAGATAGTTTTCTTTAAGCACTCCCAGGTCAATGCCGATTCGGGGATCGGTTTTGATTTCAAAAGAATCTGTCTCTTCTTGTTCTCCGTATTTTATTTTGACTTTATATTCTCCGGGAAGCACTTCCATTCCGTATCTTCGGTTTCGAGATCTGCCTGATTCTTCTGAGTCATCCTCTGGAGTTTCTCTGAAATTCCAGTAGACCCGATTCCATCCTTTTTCTTCAGTTCCTTTTATTTCAGCCACTTTATTTCCTTCATTATTTTGAATGATGATATCGACTTGAGACCCGTTCTGGCCAGACCTTCCAGGACTTCTGTCCTGATCTGAGCTTTGGTCTTCTGATTTTTCAGAATCTTGTTTTTCCTCTTCGCTTGGGATTAAATGATAGGTGATGCTGGCTCCGAAAGTTTTGTTCTCTCCCTGGAACATGGTGTCGCCGGGACACATATAAGAGGTAAGACTCCCTCTCTGAAACTGATGAGCATCAGGGACTTTAAAGAGATGAAGTTTTTTCTCAACCACTTGTTCTGAGATTTCTCTGAGAGGCGAAATGTCATCTATAACAAAAAGGGAACGTCCGTGGGTTGCGATGATAAGATCGTTTTCTCTCGGGTGGACTGCCAGGTCTCTGACCGGGACGGTAGGAAATCCATGGGTCCATTTGCTCCAGCTTTTCCCCCTATTAAGGCTAAAGAAAAGCCCAAACTCAGTCCCAAGAAACAAAAGATTTTCGTTTTCTGTGTCCTCTTCAATCACATGACAGAATCCGTCAATTTCCGGGGTGACAAGACTTTTCCAAGTTTTTCCAAAGTCATCGGTGACATAAACATAGGTAGTCCAGTTAGCTCTTCTGTGGTCATCAAACACCACATAAGCCCTGGCTTCATCAAATTTAGAAGCTTCCACATGGGGGATCCAGGTACATGGGGGGACCATGCCTTTTTTACCCGAGGTGAGTTCCCTGGAGACTAACTCCCAGGTTTCTCCTCCATCACGGGTTAACTGCAGGTTTCCATCATCTGTTCCCACCCATATGATGCCTTTTTTCACAGGACTGGGAGCAATGCACATAATAGAGCAGTGGTTTTCTGCATTGGTTACATCCAGGGTCAATCCTCCACTTTCTGCCTGTCTCTGTTTTTCAGGGTCATTTGTGGTGAGGTCAGGGCTCATGATCTCCCAGGTTTGTCCTTTGTCTGGGCTGCGGTGGACAAACTGGCTGCCCAGGTATATAGTTTTGGGATCAAAAGGATCCACAGCGAATCCGGCGTTCCAGTTGTAGCGGTGCTTCACATCAGATTCTGTGGGGACAATGCTCCGCCTCGTTCCCGTGGTTGTATCGAAATAATAGAGGTTTCCACCCTGGGACATTCCATAGCCAGCTCCGGGCTTCTCTGGGTCCGGCTCGGTGTCAAACCCATCGCCTCCACCTACTGTTTTCCACAAGTAGTTGTATATTTCCCGTTCCTTGAGCACATATCCCTGACCCATCCAAGAGCCGTTATCCTGAAAACCCCCGTACAAATTGTAAGGGATTTCCATGTCAAAGCTGGCATGATAGAACTGGCCAAAAGGAAGGTTTTCCACAAAACGCCAGGTTTTCCCGCGGTTGTAGCTGATCACCACTCCGCCGTCATTTCCCACCACCATCCTCTCTCCATCAGGATGGATCCATAAGGCATGAAAGTCAGAATGAGCTTGGGAGAAAGTAGGTAGGTTAGTGAAATTTTGACCTCCATCCTCACTGACCATCATTCTGGAGTGAAGCATGTACACCATGTTTTCATTCACCGGATTGACCCAGATTCTCTGGTAGTAAAAGGGACGATTGGAGACTTCTTCCTTGTTGTTGACAACCTTCCAGTTATAACCTCCGTCCTCAGAACGCATGAGAACATTGTCCTTGGCTTCGACCAGAGCGTATACAATATTGGGTTTATTGGTTGAAAAAGCTATGCCGATCCGGCCCAGCTCTCCCTCTGGAAGGCCGTCTTTGTGCGTTAATTTTTTCCAGTCTTTTCCACTATTCAGTGTCATATAGAGTCCGCTTCCAGGTCCTCCTGATTTAAAGAACCAGGGCCAACGTCTGTGTTCCCACATGGCCACCAAAATTTTATTGGGATTGTCAGGAGCCCTAGCCATATCTGCAGCTCCTGTTTTTTTGTCCACATAAAGGATTTTTTCCCAGGTCTTTCCTCTATCTTTAGTTTTAAAAACTCCCCGTTCAGGATTTTCTCCCCATGTGGTTCCCAGAGCTGCTACGTAAGCTGTGTCAGAATCATTGGGGTCAAGGATAATTTTGGAAATTTTTTCTGTTTTCTCAAGCCCTAAAAGTTTCCAGGTCTTTCCTCCGTCAATGGTGAGATAAACTCCGCGGCCCACTCCGCAGCTGTTTCTAGGAGCGGCTTCTCCTGTGCCGACCCAGACAATGTTGGGATTGGATTGATTGACAGCAATGGCGCCAATAGAGGATACCGGCTGATCATCAAACACAGGCTTCCAGGTCAGGCCGGCGTCTGTGGATTTCCATAATCCGCCTGTGGCTGCTCCCACATAAATGATATCCGGATTGGATGCTACGGAAGCCACCGCTCCGATCCGTCCGCTCATGCTGGAAGGACCGATGCTTCGGGCTTTGAGTCCAGCGAGAAGTTCAGTGTCAACTTGGGCAGCAAGCGAGAGACTGAAAATAAATGCTGCGGCTGCTAATAATACCATTGTTTTTGAACGTAAATTTTTCATGAATACCTCCTTTTTTACTTTTTATAATGTTCCTGTTTTATTTTATACCGCATATTTCTTGATGAATTATAACAATTATCACAGTCTGAACAGAGGGTCAACAATCTTTTCGCAGTGGAGCGGGTTTATCTCTTGATTTTTCTTGACATTATGAGATTAAAAAATTAGTCTCAGAATATGTATAAATAAAATAAGTTGACCCGGCTTATTCACCAACCACCGCAGAGAGAGCTTAATGAAATTCATAATAAAAATTGCCCTCTTTTTTGAATAATCCCGGTCAGATAGGAGATATTCAGATGGGAAAAACCAATTGGAAGAAACCACCAAAGGAATGGAGAGCCAAGACCAGAGCCGCTCATGTAGGCTATGACCCCTTTTTAAGTATGGGGGCCGTGCGTCCCCCTATTTTTGCAGTCTCCACCTTTGCTGCTGAGGATGCAGAGAAACTTGAACATATGTTTCGAAGGGCTACCGGTATGGAGCCTCCCCTGTCTCCAGATGATGAATGGCCGATTTATACCCGGGTATCCAATCCTAACTTTATCATGCTGTGTGACCGCATTCAGTGTCTGGAACAGGGAACGGAAGATCCCAGGGCTGTTTACTTTCCGAGCGGTCTTTCGGCTATATTCACTATGGTGCTTACCCTATGCAAGCATGGAGATACATTGATCTTTGGATATCCTGTCTACGGAGGCACCGATCATATGCTGAGGCATGTGGTGACGGAGAGGATGGGTGTGAACGTGATTCCTGTGGATGCCACTGATTTGGATCAGATGAAAGAGGCAATAGAAAAGCATTCTGATACGGTAAAGATTGTGTTTATTGAGACTCCTGCCAATCCGAGTTTGGCTATGGTTGATATCCAAAAAGTCGCAGACCTCACCCATAAGAAATCGGGTGGAATTTTAGCTGTGGATAACACCTTCATGTCTCCTATTTTACAGCATCCCTTTAAACACGGAGCTGATATCGTAGTTTATTCAGGAACCAAGTCTATCGGAGGTCATTCTGATTTGATAGCTGGTTTTGTGATTGACAAAGATAAGGACAGAGCTTTTAAGATTCAGTCCATTCGCGTCAGCACCGGCCCAACTCCCTCTGCTTTTGATGCGTGGCTGCTTTTCAGGTCTCTGGACACTCTGGAAGAAAGAGTGTTGAAATCTCAGGAAAATGCAAAAAAAACAGCCAAGTTCTTAAGCCAACATCCCAAAGTGGAACGGGTGATTTATCCTGATTTTTACGATAAAAACAGTGCGGAATGGGAAATTTATCAGAAACAGTGCAAGGGCCCTGGTTCCATGATCACTTTTGATCCTAAAGGAGAAAAAAAGGAAGCCTATACTGTTCTCAATAATCTAAAGATATTTGGTTTGGCAGTCTCACTGGGAGGAGTAGAGTCTTTAGCAGAGAATCCATGGTTTCACACTCACATGGATGTCTCAGATGAAGACAAAAGAAAATCCAGGTTTAACCCCCAGACTCTAAGGCTTTCTGTGGGCATTGAAGATGCGGATGACTTGTGCAGCGATCTTGACCAGGCCTTAGCTAAAATTTGATCAATCTGGTTTTCCAATTAATGGGGTATGTCGTACTTTTTGATCTTTCGGTTCTTTTAGGGGGACGCCCATTAGATTTCATAAGATTTCCTTTAGATTCAATAACATAGACTCAAAATAAGGCCTGAATGCGCCCTTAGAATGGCCATTTTTGGGTCAAAAATAAAGTTTTAGCACCCCGCGGTCATTATTCTAACTGTGGATTTTTTTTGTTTTTTAGAATGCAATCATGCTAAAGTCTTATCGAATCAATGTTAGGATTAAATTTTATTTAAGAGTATTAAGATTCCAATCACAATGAAAATGGCTCCCCCGCTGTATCTTATGACTTCAGGTTTGATGTATTTACTCAGCAAGGCCCCCAAAAGAACCGATATAATGGTAACGACTATATAAGCAGATACAGAGCCCAGCCAAACAGTTATGGGCTTCCCTGTCCTGGCAGCCATGCTGATTCCCACCAACTGTGTTTTGTCTGCCAGTTCAGCGATGAAGATGGCCCAAAAGGTAGCTATGAATACTTTAAGGCTCATGATAACACTCCTCTGAATCGAACTGATTTTGAGTTGAATATCATACCTTATTTAAGCGGATGAAGTCCAATATATTGGCTTAGTCGTTTGATCTATACCTGAATTTCACCAGGTTTACGTCTTTCAATATCTTTTTTACC
>CAYULB010000039.1:0-19838 GCA_964445575.1 uncultured Eubacteriales bacterium | reverse complement strand
TCAATGTCGCTTCAGCCACACCTCAATTTCATTAAGCTTGCGGCTGCTTCCTTGTTCTTTTTAAACATTTAGCCTGTCTCGTTTTTCTCGTTCCTCACGCACTGACCAAACCAAATAAGCTAAAGAATCCGTAGAAACTGGAGAAACGAAAAAAACTCTATCAACTCTAGTTATGCCCTGGCGCCTCGCACCTGCAGCAATCTTGACTCGTAAATTACCATGTCGTGGATATGGATAATTTATAAAAAATGAAATTCAGATATGGCTTGAGCTCCCTTCAGATTTTTAACGCCATTCTTCGTACTGTGTTTTCGGCTGCTGCGCAACTCCCCCCGTCCAACAAAAGCAGTAAATAGTGAATTGTAAATGGAGAATTGTATCTCATTTAAAAAACTAAATTTATTTCAATTTACCATTCACCACTTACCATTAACCATTAACCATTCACTGTATTTAAAGTTTGACTTTTAGAGGAGATTTATTATAAATTTAGAAAAACTAAGAAGGAAGACAGATGACGGGAATTCAAAAAGGAGTCATACATGAATAAAAAAGGAATAGAGCGAAGAACATGCATCAGATTTGAGATACCGGGTTCCACAGTGAGCTACAAAGTGTTTCGTTTTTCACTGAAACTGAAAAGAAGTTATGGCGAAGAGTTCTGCCCTGTGATGGATTTGAGTCGGGGAGGGCTCCGGTTTGTGTGCCAGAATAAATTGGAAATAAATACGAAAATAAAAATGAAGCTCTCTGTGCCAGGAGAGAGAATCCCTTTAGAGCTTTTAGGAAGAGTGAGATGGTCAGCAGCAAATCCCGGAAAGAGCTATAAATACCAGACAGGAGTCCAGTTCAATCCTTATGGAGAAAAAAAGAAACAGAACTATCCGGGAAATTTGGTCAAGATAATTGCTTTGGAGCAGAAGTTTTCGGATGAGGAAGAAGGCTCTAAAAGCTCCCAACGCGGCGGGGGTTTTGAAGTAGATGGTTAATTAAAACCTTTTCAAGACCTTTATCTCAGAGTTCCTTCGTAATGAGCAGTAAACTGCCGTTTTCTTACATCCTCAGGGGTATAAGATGGGAGAAGAATCGGGGATATGCGGTCTGTTTTTATTCCCGCTTCTTTAATCTCTTTTTCATAATCAGATATATGCTTAAGGGACAGCTTGCCAAGTTTTACTGATTTTGAGTATTCTGCAGCGTTGATTCCTGATCTTCGGCCAAACACATTGTAGTCCAATACAGAATTTCCCATAAGTCGGTTGCGTCCGTGGACACCGCCTGAAGCTTCTCCAGAAATGTAAAGACCAGGTATTGTTGATTCACTTTTTTCGTTGATTTCAATCCCGCCGTTTTGATAGTGCAGTGAAGGATAGACCAGCATGGGTTCTTTGGTGATATCTATATCATAGCGGATGAATTGACGGTGCATAGCCGGGAAATTTTTCTTTATGTATCCCTCACCCTGCAGCATCTCAATAAGGGGAGAGTCAAGCCAGATACCGACTCTACCTTGAGGAGTGAGGATGCCTTTTTTTCTTTCCACGCATTCTCTAATAAAGGCAGAACTTTCCACATCTCTGGGTTCTCGGGGGAAGACAAAAAGCTCTCCATCATTGTTAACAGGTTGACCTCCCGCGCCTCTTATTTTTTCAGTAATAAGAAAACCTGCGATTTGTTCTGGAAAAACAGCTCCTGTGGGATGGTATTGCACGGAATCCATGAACAGGAGATTGGCTCCAGCCCGATATGCCATGACCAGTCCGTCGGCTGTGGCGCCGTAGTGATTGGTGGTATCAAATCCTCTGATATGCAGCCTTCCATATCCACCGGTCGCTATAATGGTGGCTTTGGCTTTGACAGTAAAGTATTCTTCAGTTTCAAGGTTGTAAAGGACCCCGCCGGCGCAGTGGCCTTTATCATCCATAATGAGTTCTATGGTGGGCATGAATTCAAGAATCTCAATTTTATCCGGATGGTTTCTTACTTCATCCATGAGAGTGCGCATGATGATGGCGCCTGTGTAGTCTCTGCAGGAAAGCATTCTTTTTCTGGAAGTTCCTCCTCCGTGAAGGACTTGAAGAGTACCGTCTTCATTCTTGTCCCAGCACACACCAAGTTCTTCAAGCCATTTCACCACTTCTGGACCATCTTTAGTCAGCGCTTCTATAAGTTTAGGTTTGTTGTCAAAATGGCCTCCTCCTAAGGCATCCATATAATGCCGGGGAGGGGAGTCGTCTTCTTTGACTGAAGCCTGCATGCCGCCTTGAGACATCATGGAATTGGCATCCCCCAGCCTGAGTTTGGTTGATATGATGACATCAGCTCCGTTCTGCATGGCGGTGATGGCAGCAGCACATCCTCCACCTCCTCCGCCTATAACCAGCACTTCGGTTTCATAATCTGGCTTGGACAGATCAAAAAGATCGGGTTTAATACGGCTGTGAGACTCAAGCAGTTCTGAGATTTCAGTGGTGATTTTTTCACCTTTATTAGGACCTATGTTTATTTTGCGCCTTGCATCTTTTTTGTGATCTGGATGAAATTTATTCAAAACCTCTTCTCTCTCATCTTCATTCATGGGAGGAAAGATGGGCTTTCCTGATTTGGCAAGTTCAAACCGTTTGTTACGTGTTTTAATAACTTTATTAAGGGATTCCTTCATATATTCTGGATACATTTGACGCTCCTTCTCCTTGTGGTGTTTTATGACTCATAAGTATTTATTCCTAATCTAAGTTATAATACTTCTTTCTCAAGTCATCTTTTTTAGCTTTCATGAGCTCTTTATATTCGTCATCATATTTATTCTTCTTCATCTCTTTAAGTCTTTTCACTAAATCTTTACTTTTTGGAGACAAATATTTTCCATAAAGTCTTTTACAGAGTAATCCTACATTATACTGAACGATTTCAGCTGGACATCTGATAGCACACAGGCCGCAGCAGAGACAATCAAAGGAAAGGTCCATCACAGCTTCGATATCACCTCGTTTAGCTGCTTGAATATAGTCCATGACTTCTAGGTCCTGAGGACAGGATTTGGTACAGGTATTACAAGCTACGCAGCGAAAAACTTCGGGATATAGTTTCTGAATGGTGTTGACATCAGGCTTTATTTTGTCCAAATCATAGATTGCCTTTTCACCGGGAATAGCGGGTAATTGAGCCAGCCACATACTGTCTTCCACAATAGTGGTGCATGCCAGTCCTGTGTATATTTTATAATCTTTGGGAAGGCGGTACACTGTGGCGCAGGCTCCGCAGAACCCTTCACGGCAGCCAGCCCCCCTCTTTATTTGATATCCTGCATATTCGATAGCTCCCATTATTGTGGATTCAGCAGGAACATCATAGGCTTTTCCCATGATATAAACAGTTACGAAATTCCCATTTTTTGACTTTTTTTTGGCATTTTTCTTTGTGGCCATCTTTGTATCTCCTTGTTAATATTCTTGAGGCAGGGTTTTTAGTTTGGCCCAAGAATAAACAGGGCCGTCCTTACACACATAATGTTTACCAATATTGCATCTTCCGCATTTTCCAATCCCACACTTCATCTTGTTTTCTACAGTGGTATAAATCTGCTTATCCTTAAAACCAAGGTCTTGGAGGGCTTCTATGACAAATTTTATCATGATGGGAGGACCACAGGTGATAGAAACTGAATTTTCAGGGGAGGGTTTTTTGTCCGTAACATTTTGTGGTACAAAACCAACAAATTCATCCCAACCTTCTTCTTCACAATCAACAGAAAGATAGACTTTCATTTCATTTCTCAGCTCTTCAAGTTCTTGTTTAAACACCAGGTCATTGGAGGTTCTTGCTCCGTAGATGACTGTGAGTTTGCCGTAATCTTCTTTTTTTGCTTTCGCAGTTTGAAGAACGGACCAGATCGGTGCAAGACCGATTCCACCGCCTATGAATATGATGTTTTTTCCTTTCCATTTTTCAATGGGGAAGCTGTTTCCATAGGGTCCTCTTATCCCTATGATGTCTCCCTCCTCCATTTCATGGAGAGCGGTAGTGACCTTTCCCATTTTAAGAATGCTGAACTGAAGGTAATCTTTTTCAAGAGGAGAAGAAGAAATAGAGATTATAGATTCCCCTTTTCCTAACACGGAAAGCATGGCACACTGCCCGGGGCGGTGGGAAAAGTTATTTTTTTCAATAAATTGAGCCCTAAAAGTTTTAATGGGTCTTGATCCGGTGACTTCATCTTTTATCTTTATTATTTTTGCCAGTTTGGGGATATAAATGTTTTCATTCATAGTCTTTCACCTTTTCAAGAACTTCAATGATATCTATATCAACCGGGCATTTTGAGATGCATCTCCCGCATCCTGTGCATTGATAATCACCATAGTTGTCCACAAAATAATAAAATTTATGGAGAATTCTTTGTCTGAGCCTCGAAGCTTTATCCGGCCTTGGGTTATGCCCTGAGGAATGCATGGTGAAAAATGGAAACTGACAGGTATCCCATGTTCGGACTCTTTGTCCCTTTAGGGGAGAAGTAGAAATAACTTCATCACAGATATCAAAACAGTGACAAGTGGGGCAGAGATAGGTGCAAATGCCGCATTTGAGACAGCTCATAGATTCTTCATCCCAGAAGGGGGAGTCAAACATATTCTTAAGCTTATCTGTAATTTTTGATAATTGTTTGATCTGTCTTTTTATCTTCTTCTCTGATGCTTCATGGACCTTTTTTAATTGATTTTTATCCTTTTCGGTAGGATTCTTGAAAACATCTTTGGCTTTGTTTATAAGTTCTTTGCCTTTATCTGTAATCACCTCTACATAGTATTTATCCCCGAGCTCGGTCATGAGGATATCCATGCCTTCTTTTGAATGCGGAGAGCCGTTTAAAGAAGTGCAGAAGCAGTTTTTTGAGGGAGGCTCATGGCATGTTAGGCCCACAATAGCAGTCTGATTTCTCCTTCTTAAATAATATTTATCATCAGGTTCCTCTTTAAAAACAGAGTCTGTAAGGGTGAGAGCTTTGGCATCACAAGGTCTGACTCCGAATATGACAGTGGGGTTCTTTTCCGGGAGAGATTCTTTGATTTCTGGTTCTTCCTTGTTGTTTTTGTTAAAGTCAAGAATGACTTCTCTTTGGGGAAAGATTATTTTTTTGGGAGAAAGAGCTGTGTTTGGAAAGTCAAGATCTAATTTTTCAGGGTCCTTGATCTTTTCATACTCCCATATGGTTTCTTTTTTTACAGGTCCATAGACATGGTAAGATTCAAGATTTTTGATCCATGTAGGAAATTCTTTTTTTGTCAGTATCTTTTCCATTGTTTCACCTGATAAATTCTTCTGGGTCTTCATCCTTGAAGCTTGATATTAAGGAAGGTTTTTTGTGGTCGAACCCAACATCATAATCAAACAGCTCATGGGCTGCTTTTTCCAGCTTTTTATTAAGAAGTCTTAACGGGATATCGACTGGGCAGGCCCGCTCACATTCACCGCAGTCAATACAGCGCCCTGCGAGATGGATAGCTCTGATAAGATGATAACCAATATTTTCTGAAAGGTCTGGGGATCTTTCGATCCAGTGAATCTTTTGGGCTTTTTCTTCCGCTGTGGTCTCAGGAGTGACTGCATAGTTTATGCTGTCTGCCACACATTCGTCGCAGTAGCACATAGGACAGATGGAGCGGCATGCGTAACATCGAATACATCTATCTAATTGTTCTGCCCAGAAATTCCATCTTTTTTTAAAGGACTGGGATTCAATTTGATTCAGTGACTTAAAGGGTTCTTTGACTTCTCTCTCTATTTTTTCCCCATACAAGGTGTCATAAATAACAGGGAAATTAGCTCTGCATTCCAAGCATCTTTCTGCCAGAACTTCTTTTATTGGTATTTTAACCTCTCCATCTTTGGTAGAGATGATGATGTTCTTTTTCTTGTCAAAATCAACTTTTTCAATTTTTTTCCCTTTCAGTTTTTTGGCGATCTTTTTTTTATCCAGAACTCCGAGTTCTTCACATGATACGCCTAAAAGATAAACATCTTCCCGGTCTATAAATTTTTCCTGAATCAATACATTGATGGCTCGGCTGTCACAACCTTTAACCATAATGCCGATCGGTCTTTCATCAGGTTCTTTTTCTTTGCACTGTTTTTGTTTTTCATCCACCATGAATTTAACCAGATTTTGGACGCACGCTGGATTCCAAATCAGTTTGGAGGTGTCTTCTGGTTTTTTAATAAAGACGGGAGAGGCTGAGAAGTTTTGTGAGCTTTTGGTATAACCTATGATATATTTGACTTTTCCTTCTTTAAGAATTTTCTTAGCTTCTTTTCTAAGTTGTTCGATGTCTACCATTACAGGTTTCTCCTCAGCTTTTTTTGAGGCCCAAGTGGTTTAAGCTCTTTAACAAAATCTTTGATGATTTCAGTGTATTTTGTCCCTTCTGCAGCCGAAACCCAGGACATTTTAAATCTTTCTGGCTCAAGTCCGATAAAGTCTAACAATTCTTTCACTAAGCCAATCCTTCTTCGGGCGTAAAAGTTGCCTTTTATATAATGACAGTCACCCGGATGACATCCGGATACCAGAACCCCATCCGCTCCCTTTTGGAAGGCGTTAAAGATATAAAGGGGGGAGACGCTGCCTGAGCACAACACAGTTATGGGAACGACATTGGGAGGATATTTCATCCTGGACACTCCGGCAAGGTCACTCCCTGCTGAGGAACACCATTTACACAAAAAAGCAACAATTTTTGGTTCATAATCTTTGGTCATTCTCCGCCTCCCACACTTGCTTCTATCATTTCATAGATCTGCCCTGGTGTGATATTCTTTACCTGGATGGCAGCTCTGAGACATGTTGCTGAACAAGTTCCGCATCCTTCACAAAGGACTCTATTGACTTCAGCTTTTCCCTCTTCAAGGCTAATGGCTTCATAAGCGCACACATCAACGCACATACCGCACCCCGTACAAAGATTGGGTTTGACCTCTGCAACCATGGGAGAGTGGTACAGCTGGTCCTGAGATAATATGGAAATAGCTTTGGCTGCAGCTCCGCTGGCTTGAGCGACGACTTCAGGAATGTCTTTAGGAGCCTGGGCTGCTCCCGCCAGAAATATACCTGAGGTAAGGCTTTCTACAGGCCGGAGCTTGGGATGAGCTTCAGTCAGGAATCCATCTTTGTCTATGCCTATTTTAAGTTTTTTTACCAGTTCTTCTGAACCTTTAGATGGTCTCATGGCCATAGCCAGAACCACCATATCTGCATTTATTTCCACTTCTTTTCCGGTCAGAGTGTCTGCACCCCAAACCGTGATCTTGCCGTTTTCCTCGAAAATCTTTGATACTTTTCCGCGCAAATAAACAACCCCGTCTTCCTCAGTGGCTCTTTGAACAAATTCTTCGTAGTTTTTTCCTCCGGAACGAATGTCAATATAGAACACATAGGCTTGTCCATCAGGAACGTGATGTTTGTAAAGCATGGCATGCTTTACTGTGTACATACAGCAGATCTTGGAACAGTAAGAGCAGTGAAGTTCAGGGTCACGCGATCCAACACATTGGATAAAAACAACTTCTTTGGGCTCTTTATGGTCAGATGGTCTGATCACTTTTCCTAAGGTAGGGCCGGATGCAGAAAGCAATCTTTCAAACTGAAGTCCGTCAAGGACATCTGCATATTTTCCATATCCATACTCTTTCATTTTTTCCTTATCGTATTGATCATATCCTGTAGCAACAATGATGGCCCCTACTTTCTCTTCCACAATTTCTGGTTTCATGTCAAAGTCGATGGCTTCTGGTTCACACACATCAGCACATTTCCCGCAGGCAATAGGCAGGAGGCCTGGACAGTTTTTGACATCAAGGGTGAAAGTTGCTGGGATTGCTTGAGGGAATGGGATATAGACAGCTTTTCTTCCGGTTAATCCAAAGTCGAACTCATTGGGCACCACCACGGGGCATGCTTCTGTGCAGTCATCACAGAGAGTGCATTTATCAGGGTCAACGTAAGTGGGTTTTTTGAGGATTTTTACGTTGAAATTTCCAACATAGCCTGATACTTCCTGCACTTCACTGTAGGTCATGAGTTTGATGTTTGGATGTTTAGAAACCTCTACCATTTTAGGTGTTAGGATACACTGAGAACAGTCGAGAGTAGGAAATGTCTCTGATAGCTGAATCATATGTCCGCCTATAGAGGGTTCTCTTTCTACTAAGATGACTTCATAGCCACTGTCTGCTATATCAAGGGCTGATTGTATTCCTGCAATTCCTCCTCCGATCACAAGAGCCCGACTGGTTACTGGAAAGCTGATTGGTTCTAATGATTCATTCTTTAGCACACGTTCAATAGCACTTCTTGTGATTTTTTTTGCTTTTTCTGTGGCTTTTTTCTTGTCTTTGTGGACCCAACTGCACTGTTCCCTTATGTTGGCAATCTCGCATTGAAATTCATTAATGCCTGCTTCTTTAGCTGCTTTCCTAAAAGTTGATTCATGAAGCGTGGGAGAGCAGCAGGAGACCACAACACTGTCTAACTTTTTTTCTTTTATGGCTTCTTTTATCAGGTTTTGTCCAGGTTCAGAGCACATGTAGACATAGTCTACGGAATGCTCCACATCTTGATGTTTGGTAAGTTCTTTAACCGTCTCCTTTACATCAACTGTTCCAGCAATGTTTATGCCGCAGTGGCAGACAAAAACACCAATACGTTTTTTCATTATTACTTTCCTTCATCAAGAATTTTTTGACCGTATTCATACCCTTTGTCAAAGGCTTTTTTATTGAGTTCAATAAACCTGTCAGGAACAAGTCCTGGCAGAGCTTTTTTCATGGTATCAGGGGTTGTGATTTTTGTGATGGCTGTGAAAAAACCCATCATGACAAGGTTTGCGATAATCCTGTTTCCGAGCTCCTCTGCGATTCGGGTCGCCGGAATGGAATAGTGCTTTATTTTACCCCTTACTGGCTTGGGTTTAACCAGGTCTTTATCAGTGATAAGGATTCCGTCATCGCGAAGTTCTGGTTCGTACTTATCATAGGATTCTTGAGACATAGAAACGAGAACCTCAGGTCGAGTTATATAAGGATAAAGAACTCTTTCGTCAGAAACGATAAGCTGAGAGCTGCAGGCGCTTCCACGGGCTTCTGGTCCAAAACTCTGGTTCATAGTGGCAAACTTTCCTCCGTAAATGGAAAGAGCTTTTCCCCCAATCAGCGCACAGCGAATGATTCCTTGGCCTCCAAAACCGGAAAATCTTATCTCAGTCATTTTTTTCTTCTCCATATGGTTGATATTTATCTCCCAGTACCTTTTTCATGTGTTGGTTCATGGCATCGAGAAAGGTTGGTTTTTCTTTGTCCACAAATTTTCCTACAATAAGTTTTCCCTGATAAGAAATGTCTAGGTCTTTGGTGTCTGCGTTGTGCTGTATTTCGGATTTATCATAATAATATTTAAGCAGGTTAAGGCCGTCTCCAAGTCGGTTTCTTCGAGCGTAAAGCGTGACACAAGGAGTGATAACCTCAATGAAAGAAAAACCTCTTCTGTTCAGAGCTTCTTGAATGGATTTGGTCACCCTTCTGAGATGTAGAGCCGTCCATCTGGCAACATAGGTTGCTCCGGACGCATCAACAAGATAAGGAAGATTAAAGGGGTATTCAAAATTGCCAAAAGGGGCTGTAGAAGCATTGGCATCTATGGGAGTGGTGGCTGCGACCTGGCCACCTGTCATTGCGTAATTGAAATTATTAACGCAGATAACGATCATATCCATATTTCGTCTGGCCGCATGAATAAGGTGATTTCCTCCTATTCCAGCTATGTCCCCGTCACCGCTGAACACCACCACTTTGGTTTTTGGGTTTGCCAGTTTAAGACCTGTTGCAAAAGGGACGGCTCTTCCATGAGTGGTGTGGAAGGAATCTAGTTTTATGTATCCAGCCACTCTGCCTGTACATCCGATCCCGGATACCACAGCGATATTATCTAAATCAGCTTCCTCTTTTCTTAGGGCTTCGGCAAAGGAAGTGACCACAGTCCCGATGCCGCAGCCTGGACACCAAATGTGCGGTATTCGGTCCATCCTTAAAAGTTTTTCTACTGGGTTTTTTAGGGGCTGTTTTTTTGTCATTTTACGGCCTCCTTGATGGCTTTAAATATATCATCTGGATTGTGGACCCAACCTCCTAAATGGGGAACATGAACCACTTCACATCTGTTTCTTGAGCATCTGTCTACTTCGTAATAGACCTGACCTGCATTGATTTCAGGGATCACTATGGCTTTTACTTTCTTCGCCAGCTTCTCGATCTTTTTTTCTGGGAAAGGCCATACAGTTATCAGACGAACGGTGCCGGTTTTGATTCCTGCTTTTCTGGCTTTCTGAACTGCTTTTACAGCCACTCTGGAGGTAATTCCATATGAAATGACTATGACTTCAGCATCATCTATTTGTTCGTCTTCTGTGTGGAAAATTTTATCAGCATTGTTTTTAATTTTGTCTATCAGATGCTGAACATTGACTTTCTGACAATCGGCATTGATGATAGGGTATCCTCTTTCGTCATGGGTGAGACCGGTAGTATGGAAGCGGTAGCCCTCACCTGTTTTTACCATAAAAGGGATTCCATCAGAGTCACACTTGTAAGGCAGATATTTGTCTTTGGGGCCGGTGTACCACTTCCTTTCCACCACTTCGATTTCTTCGGCTGGTGGAATGACTACTTTTTCATGCATGTGTCCCACACACTCATCAGTCATAACAAAAACCGGTACCCGGTATATTTCCGAGAGATTGAATGCTTTGATAGTCAGGTCAAAACATTCCTGGGGGGAGTCAGGGGACAGGGCAATGATTTCATAATCACCGTGAGATCCCCATCTTGCCTGCATCATATCCTGCTGTCCGGTCAGCGTAGGAAGCCCGGTCGAGGGGCCTCCTCTTTGGACATTCGCAATGACCAGAGGGGTTTCCATCATGCAGGCCAAACCAATGTTCTCCTGCATAAGAGAAAATCCTGGGCCAGAAGTCACAGTCATAGTTTTGAGTCCGCCCCATGAGGCTCCGATTAACGCTGCGATTGATCCAAGTTCATCTTCCATCTGAATAAAGACTCCACCTACCTTAGGAATTCGGGTGGAAAACCTTTCTGCAGTTTCTGTGGAAGGGGTTATGGGATAGCCTGCAAAAAAACGGCATCCGGCTGCAAGAGCTCCTTCAGCCAAAGCATAGTCTCCATCCAGAAAGTGGGATCCGGTTAGTACACCTTTAGGATCTGCTTTCGACTTTTTCACCTTCATCCTCCTCTTTCTTTATGGTTACAAAAATGGCAAATTCAGGGCATATTGTCTCACAGAGTTGACAGTAACAGCACTCATCTTCGTTTGTTACAATGGGTGGATGATATCCTTTCTCATTAAACTCTTCTGATAATTCAAGGACATCCCGCGGACAATATTCCACGCAAAAACCACATCCTTTGCATCTGTTTTTTTCAATGTGGATTTTGCCTTTGATTGGTTTTAAATCGCCAAAATAAGTCATTGGTACCTCAGATTAATCCTTTTTCCTTTAATAAAGGTCTAGGATCTATGTAATGGAGATTAAAATTCATGCTCTTTTTATCACAGCCCAGGGCAATCGCCATGAGCTGAGAAAAATATAATATGGGAATTCTTTTGAATTCAGGAAACTTCTGCTGGGTTTCTTTCTGTCGGGCATCCAAGTTAAAAAAGCAAAGGGGACAGCTTACAGAGACCAGGTCAGCTCCATGATTTGCTGCTGAAGTCAAGATCTGATAAGTCCTGTTGGCAATGATATCGGGTCTGTTTACTGTTTCATAGGCGCCGCAGCATTCTGTTTTGTACGGAAAGTCTATGTCTTTTCCGCCTAGGATTGAGGTCAGCTCATCCATAATGGTGGGGTCTTCCATGTCATCAAATCCGATCTCCTTTGGACGCACTAAGTAGCATCCGTAATAATTCGCGATTTTCAGGTCTTTGAGTGGTTTTACTACTTTTTGCTGGATGTTTTCGAATTTTATCTCGTTCTTAAGAATCTCAAGAAGATGGAGCACTTCCACATCACCCTGGTATTTGATTTCTTCTCGGTACATCAGGTCGTTTATGATATCCAAACTTTCTGGGTCTGCTTTAACCCGCTCGTTGGCTCTTTTTACCGTGTTGTAACACATAGCACAGAGAGTCATCAACTTATTGGAGTTTTTTTCTTTGGTTCGGATTAAATTTCTGATAGGAGCTAAGTGGTGGATTAGGTCGTCAGTAGTCATAGAGAAAACAGTACCGCAGCAGTTCCAGCGGTCAATTTCTTCGACTTGGACGCCTAATTTTTTTAAAGAGCATAAAGCTGAGTCTTCAAAGTTTTTTGCATGATTTTTTAAGGTGCACCCGGGAAAATAACTTAATTTCATTATTTCTGTTCCTCATATAACTATTATTTATTTTTGAATGTTATAAAAAAACATAAATTCATTACTAAACTAAAGCAGTTATGAAGTGAATTTTCTAAAACAGCTTATGAGCGCTATGGGGGGAACATCGGATTTTTCAGAATCTGTTAGATTTTTGATTTCAACATGATCATTTCTTTTGCGAAGGATTATCTGGCGGATGGCTTCTATGACTTCAGCAATGTCTATCCCTTTGGGACAGCGTACGTTGCAGGTCATGCAGGAAGCACATATCCAAATGGATTTTGACTCCCTGAGTTCTTGTTCCATTCCAAGTTGGGCCAGGCGGATTATTTGGTTGGGAGGAATATCCATCTGATCTACAGAGGGGCAGCCTGCAGAACACTTTCCGCACTGATAGCAGGCGAGGAGATTTTGACCGCTTAATTCTTCAATTTTAGCAACAAAAGGGCTGTGGATCTTTTGGCGGGTGATGTTTGTTCTCATGTCGTTTTCCTTCCATTTAGAGAAACAACTTTACTTTATGAGGGCACTGTAATTTTATCAGAATAAGACTCTACAGTGAAGCATAATTGATAGATTGTGTCAAGAAATTATAAAAAAAACCTTAGGACTTTTGATTTGTCTGCATTCCCCATACCAGAAGCAGCAGGCAGAAGGAGCCGGCCAGAAGCAGGTACCGCAGAATAAAAGGGAGGCCAACCAAGGGAATAAGAATAGAGGAGACAGCCAGAGCCCCTAAAAAGGAACCCATAAGGTCGAGACCATATCCCAGTCCGTAATTTAATTTTTTTTTGAGATAAAGTTGGTTGGATATGATAAACATTTCTCCTCCCACCGCACCAAGGAACAGCAGAAATATCGAGAAAAAAATTTGAGGAGGTGTTGTTTTGAGGGATAAAACCAGTATAAGCAGAAGAAAGATGGATTGGAATTGAATAAGGATCAGATGTTTTAGGTTGATATTTTTTATTTTAGTGGCAGCGTAGGCTCCCAAAGCCATTCCTGCCATAAAAGAAGCAAACAGAAGGGATAGGGTGTGGTAGATGTATCCATAAATAGTCTGGAATATAATGATGACTATGATTTCAACAGCAATGGAGGTAAGTCCAATAAGGGTCAGGGGAGTCAGGTAGAAATATGTTTTTTCTTTTTTGATTCCTATGACTATTAACAGAAACACAAATATCAGCAGAGGAAAGTCTAAGAGCCAGAAACGATTTATATTGGATAGGAATGATAAAACTCTGGTTTCCAGCCCCATAAAGTGTGTGGATCTGAGGACAGAGTTATAATAATAACTTATAGGAAAAAGGTCTTTATTGATACGTTTATTACCCGCAAGAATTTTCTCTCTGAGAGAATCAACCCTTAAAGGAGACAACCGCGCTTTGAGAAGATAGGGAGAAACATATTTATTATCCAGGTCAAGATCTTTTATTTTTTGACTGAGTTTATCCGCATCTAAAGCTTCTAGATGAGAAGAAGCTAAAAAGACATTGGAAGTTCCCGGGATTATCCTAACTTCAGGAAATACAGACTTAAGGGTGTAAAAAAGGCAGCTCAGGAAATCTTGAAGATGGGGGCTTATGTAATTTTCAGCTGATGGGACCTGAAAGGAGAAAACCCCACCTTTATTGAGTTTTTTTTCTGCCAGCTTGAAAAACTCTTGAGTGTAAAACCGGTTCAGCTGGGCTGTCTCAGGAGGGGGAAGGTTTAAGATGATGACATCATATATTTTTTTGGTGTTTTTCAGAAAAACTCTACCATCTTCAAAATAAACATTTATTCTGGGATGGTTTGTGATAAGTTTTTTTGAATCAGAAAGAAAAAGAAGAGAAAGATGAATGACTTCTGGGTCCAGCTCTACATAATCGATTCTGGTTTGAGGATATTTTAGAATCTGACCGAGACTTCCGGCTAATCCACCTCCGATTAACAGCACATTATAAGCCTGAGGTTTTTGAAGAAGGGCATAATGGACAGCCTCTTCTGATGACGCCAGGTCAGGGTAGGAGTATACTTTTGAGTGATTGTTATACAGAGTTATCTGTTCTTCTGTTTTTATGATTTGGATTTTTCCATAAGGAGAATCTTTACTTGCGGCCAAGTCAAATGGTTTCCAATAAAGTTCTTGTGTAGGGAGGTCAAGGGCCCAGAACAGAAATAGAGTTCCTAAAGCCAGAATCAGGTGAAAGATTTGTTTTTTGTTTGAAAATACCAGAAATATAAGGAGAGAAGAGACAGCTCCTATAAGGCTGGTAGCTTTCCAGTTAGAAAGGTAGGGTATTAGAAAAAGATAAACTACAATTCCCCCCACGGCTGAACCAATGGATTCCAACAGATAGACAGTGGAGATTTTTCCCTTGAGAAATTTAGTGTTGAAAACAAAAAGCATGCCCAGCGGAAAACACACCAGCATTGAGGTCCCCAAAGCAGATAGAATCATGGGGAAAATCCCCATGATTTCTCCGGGTGCGGCTTGGAAAAGAAACCGAATGGTTCTCAGGCCAAAAAGACAAAGTGGGAAAATGAAAATCACCCCGAAATAAAGACCTGAAAATTTGGAAGGGGTGAATTGAAACAGAGAACCGCACAGGCTTCCCATTCCGGTCCAGAAAAGCCAGGTCCCTAAAAGGATTCCGAATGTGATTTCATTTCCAGAAAACATCACCGAGAATTCTCGGAGCATCAAGACTTGAAAAGAGAGAGCCAAGAACCCAAATATAAAAGGAGGGAAAAGCTGGGAAGGCCGAAGCTTCATTTGCGAGTTGTTCACGGCCTTTGTGGATTTCATGGGGATTCTCTTTGATGAATAACCAGGGAAATACAGTGACTCAAGACCAAAAACCCGGGATTTTTTGACCGCAGAACTTGCATTTTCCGTTGGTTATGTTTATCTCTTCGATGAAGTATCCCATTCTCTTTATTATGATTTTACCGCAGCTAGGACAAAAAGTATGTTCTCCTCCATGTCCTGGTATGTTTCCTATGTATACGTAATTAAGGCCTTCTTCTTTGGCTGTTTGGTGAAGTTTTTCTAAGGTCGATATTGGAGTAGGGGGGAGGTTTTTCATCAGATAAGAGGGGTAAAATCGGGAAAAGTGAAGGGGAACATCAACTCCGATTTCATTTTTTATCCATCGGCTCATCCTGCTTATTTCTGAGGTTTTGTCATTCAGAGTCGGAATGACCAGGTATACAATTTCCAGCCATACCTGGCTTTGGGAAGCTGCTTTCATGGCCTCCAAAACAGGGTCAAGTTCTCCCCTTACATATTTAGTATAAAAATCTTGATTGAATGCTTTGAGGTCGATTTTAACTCCGTCCACTACTTTAAGAAGGTCCTGGAAAGGTTCTAAATTAATGTGGGCTCCGGTGACCACAACATTTTTTATGCCTTTTTTCCTGGCTTCGACGGAAGTGTCATACATGTATTCAAAGAACACCACTGGTTCGGAATAGGTATAAGCTATGGTGGGACAGTTGTTCTTTTCAGCAGATTGAACCACTGATTTAGGAGGAAGGTCTATGTGCGTGATTTGTTCGGGTCTGACTTGGGAGATTTCCCAGTTCTGACAGAATTTGCAGTTTACATTGCATCCGGCAGAAGCAATGGATAAGGCTGGAGTTTTAGGCAGAAAATGAAAAAAAGGTTTTTTTTCAATGGGATCCACATGCACTGCACAGGCCTTTCCATAGACCAGGGTGTAGTAGGTCCCTCCAATATTCTCTCTCACTCCGCAGTAACCTCTTTCTTTGTCACCCAGCCTGCAGAGCCGGGGACAAAGATGGCATTCTATCTCTCTGTGGGGAAGTTTCTCATAGTATTTGGCTTCGACTTTAGAGAGGTTTGATTCATCGGAAAAAGCATACAGGTCAGATGTTATAGAACCCCAGCTTTTCTTGGGAATAAGCCCAACTGCTGCAGAAAATTTTAGAAAATTTCTCCTTTTCATTAGATTTCCTCGTTTATGATATTCATCTTGGCGGGATCCGCAGTACCCAACCCCAGCTGTTCTGCGGTTTGAATATAGTAAGGCTGCCTTTCCTCTTGCTTCAGGGACGGGAGTCCGTGCTTGTTTCTGAGTTCTTCAATGACCTGCCAGCCCATATAGTCGGCAGCCACAGGGTCTGAACTCAGAATCAGGGCACCGTAGTCCTCTGCCCATTGAGGATGATAAGCAGGTCCTTTATGAAATTGGACTGTCAAGGCGTCGATCACAGTGAGTTTGTGCTTGGTTTTAATGACATCAGCATCAAAAAGGTCTGCCACAAAAGGATTGCAGTTTGAATCATGATATTTGTTTGGATTGTGGATAGAACCAAAGTAATTTTTCATTCCTGCTGTGACTCCTGCCAGTCCATGGTCTTTGAGAATGGCCAGGCTGATGGATTGTGAGATAATGTCCGATTGAATGGTTGAGAATCTGCTTCCGATGCTACGGTGAGCTGTGAGATTCTTTTTATAACCTATGGAATTTGAATCAGTCCCAAAAATTTTTAATCCTGTTTGGTTCATATTCAGCTGGTAATCCGCATTCTTAAGTTCCCGGTTTGTTCTGTCCCAAATGATGATATTTTTTTCTGGAATCCCTCCTTCTTTGAGATAATTGGCAAGGGACAGAGATACTTTTGGGCGGGTTGAGATGCTTCTCCCACCTATGGTGTTGATTTTGATTCCGGTTCGAGTGCGAGGGTTAAAAAGAAAACCCAGGCTTTCTTTTCTGTCTTTAGATCCGGTCAGCAAATCAAATCCCGTTTTGTACAAACGGGTCAGTTTTTGAGAATTTATTTCCCGGTCGGAGCTGTAAATATTTTTTGTTTTAATGATCACAACTTTAGACATAGCCAACTTTAAAAAGTACACTTATAGCCTCTTTTTGTCAATTGACTCAAACGGTTGTTTGTGTTTATATTAAAACAAATAATCTATGGGAGAATGGAATATGAATTTAACAAGAAACAGTCTCAGTACTTCTTTAACAGCTTTGACTGTGATGTTTTTGCTTCTGTCTGTACCCATAAGTAGTGAGCAGGGAAGAGGGATTGAAAAATTGCTGCCAAAACTTGAATCATGGACCCTTAAGGAGGATTTCCGGACTTATCAGCCAGAGAACCTTTTTGAATATATAAATGGAGCTGCTGAAAGTTATCTGTCATATCAATTTAAAGAGCTTTTAGTTGCTGAGTACAGCGTGAAGGATCAAAGCTGTGAGGTGATTCTTGAAATTTATGATATGGGAGACCCAAGGAATTCCTTTGGTATTTACAGTTCGGAAAGGTATCCGGATAATAATTTTATTTCTGTTGGGACGCAGGGATATTTGGAACAGGGAACCTTGAATTTTTTGGTTGGAGAGTATTACATCAAGCTTATGTCATTTGAATGCGGAGACCAATCCAGGGAATATTTGAAAAAGTTTGCTGAAACCATATCTGAAAAAGTATCAGGAAAACATCAATTTCCTGCGGTCTTGCAAGCCTTCCCTAAGCAGGGTCTGATAGAAAACTCAGAAAGATTTATATTGATTAATTATTTAGGATATGATTTCCTTCATTCGGGATACAGTGCTGACTATCAGTTAGAAGGGAACGAGTTCAGCTGTTTCATTATAAAGGGAGACAATGAAACTGATGCTGAACAGATGTTTGAAAAATACTTTAAGGCAAAAAAAGACCAAGAAATAGAAAAAACATCCTATGGGTACCACATAAAAGACCGTTATTACGAAAATATTTTTTTAACTCAAAAGGGTCCCTATATTTGTGGAGTTATGGAGATCAAAGATTCTTTTGAGGATATCGGGGAAAAATATTTAGCCTGGATGGTTAAAAATTTAGAACAAATCAGTCCTGTTTTTCCTTTGATATGAACTGATTGAGTCTGTCAAATTCACTCATTAAGTTTTTTAAAGCTTTCTCTGCTTTGCTGATATTTTTTTCTATGGCTGCATTTTCCAAGGCAAGAGATTCTCTGTAGAGAAAGGTTAAGCTTAAGTTCGCTGAAGAGCCTTTTAAATAATGGGCAGCCTCTTGCATGGTCTGAAATTTTTTTTCAGCTATGGATCTTTTTAAAGTATTAAGTTTGTCAGGGAAGTCTTCAATGTATATGTTTATGAGGTCGAAAAGAAAATCTTTATCGTTTCCCACCCTTTCCATAACCTGTTCAAAGTCAATGGGAGGTGTTTGATTTCCTTTGTTTGAGGTAGTCATTTTTTTGGAGTCAAGTCCAACTATTTTTTTTCTTTTATCAAGATAAAAGAGTTATTTCGGCCCTTTTTTTTTGCATTCATTAAGGCTTGGTCGCTTGTTTTGACGAGTTGTTCCGCAGAGACAAAATTTATATCTTCTGAACAGGTCCCTCCTATGCTCACGGTTATTTCAATGGGACCGTCTTCTGTGTTTATTTTTTCACCGCAGATAGAGTTCCTGAGCCTTTCCGCTACAGATTTTATTTCTTTTTTTCCGCATCTTGGAAAAACAGCAATGAATTCATCTCCTCCATAACGGCCGATTTTATCATATCTTCTCATTGAATTCTTCATTCGGGTGGCGACTTCTCTCAAGACCTGGTCTCCTACGAGATGACCGTGAGTGTCGTTTGTTTTCTTAAAAAAGTCTATATCAATCATGAGAAGTCCGATAATTTCTCCATATCTTCCTTCTCTTTCTGTTTCTTCACTTAAAAAATCTAAAATTTTATTTCTGCTCCACAACTGAGTCAGACAATCCGTGGAGGCCCTTTCCCGCTCTTTGTCCTGAGTAAGAATGATTCTTTCGGCATTTTTCAATCTGATCCTTAATTCCATATTGTCAAAAGGCTTAGTGATGTAATCATCAGCTCCAGAAGAGAGTCCTTTTATGATTTCTTCCTGCCGGTCCTTTCCTGTTAGAAGAATTATATAGACATAAATATCATCATTGTCCTTTGATAAATCACGGATTTTTTTACAGAGTTCAATTCCATTCATGCCCGGCATTTCCCAGTCTATAATAGCGATCCGGAAAGCCCTGTTCGCATCACTGCGGATATTCTGGACATTGTTTTTGAAAGTCTCCCAGGCTTTTTTTCCGTCATGCAGGACTGTTGATTCATACCCCCACTTATTTAAATACTCTTCAATAACTCGACTTGATATGATATCGTCTTCAGCAATCAGGACTTTCATGGAATGTTTTCCTTCATTTTCTCTTTTTTCCCTTTTTAAGGAAAAATATTTACCTCATTTTAATTTTAACTGAAGCAAAATGTCAATCATCTTTTGGGATGATGTTTCAAGCCTGACAAGAGGAGATGACTGCGCTGTTAAATACTTGCTGGAATAGTCGCTTGTATTTTATTATAATATTTAACCTGAATTATTCACGAGTCGAGATTGCTGCAGATGCGAGGCGCCGGGGCATGAAGTTGTGGT
>CAYULB010000038.1:0-19993 GCA_964445575.1 uncultured Eubacteriales bacterium | reverse complement strand
AATATCCTAGGTGGGCGAAAAACTAGGTGAACAGGTATGACGGTACTGTTTTTTAGACTGTATTTATATTTCTATTTGATATTTGCTTCATAAAAAATTATATTAAGATTGGGGCGAAAAAAGGAATGAACCGAATGGATTTCAAAAAGATGCGCAGGCAGATGGTGGAGTCCCAGCTAAGAATGAGGGGAATAAAGGACGAAAAAGTATTGAAAGCCATGGAAAAAGTTGAAAGGCACTCATTTGTCCCGGATAATCTAAAATCAAATGCCTATGATGATGAGCCTCTCCCTATTGGAAGGGGACAGACCATTTCCCAGCCCTATATTGTAGCCTATATGACCGAGGCTCTTAAACTGAAAGGGAAAGAAAAGGTCCTTGAAATAGGAACCGGTTCAGGTTATCAGGCTGCTGTATTAGCAGAACTGACTAAAAAAGTTTATACCGTAGAGGCCTATGAAGAGCTGGCAGAAAAAGCTCAGCACATACTGGATAAATTGGGTTATCATAATATTGAGTTCCAGGTAGGGGATGGTACCATGGGATGGGAAGAAAATGCTCCCTATGATGCCATCATGGTTACGGCAGCTCCAGCAAAAACTCCAGATCCACTTATTGAACAGCTTAAAAACGGGGGAAGAATGGTCATTCCAGTGGGCCAGACTTTTCAAAACCTCGTGTTGTATGAAAAGACCAAACAGAAAATCAAAAAGAAAAAACTGCTGCCTGTCCGCTTTGTGCCTCTGATATCAAGACATTAAAGTTAAAAGTCGCTCTAATTTTATCTCAAGGATATGATAATAGAAAAAGAGAGAATGAAAAGGAGAAGCGCTGGTTTGCCCCTTATATTTTTCATGATTATGATCTGTCATTTGGTTTTTCCCTCAGAAGAATACATCCAAGTCTTTTTGCCATGCGGAGAAGTCATCTATGCTGAATTGGCTGTGACTGATCAGGAAAGACAGAAGGGTCTTATGTTTCGAGAAGGAATCAATCCTGATCAGGGAATGCTGTTTGTTTTTGAGAGAGAGGGAATTCATTCTTTTTGGATGAAGAACATGAAGTTCAGTATAGACATAATCTGGGTTGACAGGGACAAACGGATTGTTCATATAGAAGAAAATGTTCCTCCCTGTAAGACAGAAGACTGCCCTTCCTATGCCCCGGAGGTTTTTTCTAAATATGTTTTAGAGATAAAAGGGGGTTTCTCTAAAGAATATGGACTGGAGTTATACGACCGACTTGAGTTTATTCTGAACGATTCCTTATTATAATTGATGAAATTTTTATCCCTGGTGGTTTAAGTATGATTTGGGGATTTAATAATAAGCTGTTCCAGATGGGAAGCGGCATTTGCTGATGCATCTTTATTTCCCAACTCTTTTTTTATTTTTTTAAATTCTGCTGTCATTTTGTCACAAATTTCCGCAGAATTAAAAAATTTTGAAACGTGATGCAGTAAAGAATCCGGGTTGAAATCTTTTTGAATCAACTCGGGAATCACTTTTTTCCCTGCAATGATGTTCACAATACTGAAGTTTTTTATTTTTATGATCTTTTTCCCTATCAGATAGGAAAGGGGAGATACCCGATAAAAGGAGATCAGAGGAGTCTCCAGAAGAGCTGTTTCCAGGTTTGCGGTTCCGCAAGCTGAGAGAACAAGGTCACTGTAAGCTATGGATTCACAGCCATCTTGTTTCAATATTTTAACGTCAGAGGACTGATGATTAAAATATTTTTCAACAGTTTCTTTTTCGATGTTTTCGGAAAGCTTTAATACAAATTGAGGGTCATACCTTTGCTTTATCTTGTGGATGGCTTTTACGAGAACAGGGAGATGATATTTTATTTCACTTCTGCGGCTTCCAGGAAGTACGGTAACCAGTCTTTTTTCAGAATTCAATCCATATTTTTCCAGGAAATGCGGTTTGGATAGGGAAACTTTTGTCTTCTTGACCAGAGGATGGCCTACAAATACTGCTGGGATTCGGGCTTTTTTATAGATTCGCTCTTCAAACGGAAATATAAGCATCATCTGGTTAATGTATTTTTGAATTACCTTTAACCTGTTTTTTCTCCAGGCCCAAACAGTGGGGCTTATGTAGTATAAAACCGGGATGGATTGTTTCTTTAATTTTTTAGCTATTCTCAGATTAAAGTCTGGAGAATCTATCAGCACCGCGCCCACAGTGTTTCGTTTTTTTGTTTCAGCAGTGATTTTCTTAAAAATTCTCAATATACTGGGGATATGGGAAGCAATTTCAAATATTCCGATAAAAGAAAGGTCTTGTATGGTATAAAGAAGCTCCACTCCTTCCTCTTTCATTTGTTTTCCCCCGACTCCGTAAAAATGGGTTTTCGGTTGAATCTTCTTGAATTCTCTAACCAAATCTGCCCCATAGTTCTCTGCTGAGCTTTCTGTGGCAATGATCAGGACCTGTTCCATATTTAATCTTCCATCTGATGGAAATACACGATTTCCGGCATTTTCTCAGGGTCTTGGCCGTAGTAAAAAAGCCACCTGTCATATGTTTCCTGGTCTAAATATATTTTCTTTGATTTTTGGGTTGATTGACTGACCACCCCGATGATTTGAGGGTGTTCTATGGATTTGAGTTCTTCTGGGGAGGTTATCACGACTTTCTGGGGAGAAGTTTCTTTTTGAACGGAAGCTTGTGGATGAAGAAGGATTAAATTCCATTCGCCGGTTTTGGTCATTGGGTCTTTATACAATCTGCGGATGCACTTTTCTTCAATCAGTTCCTCAAGACTTTTAGGAAAGGTTCCGGGATTTTTACTTTGGAACAGACGCACTGCTTCTACGTATTGATTTCCTCTGAAAATGAGCTCTTTTTCTTTTTCTCTCTGCATCTGGGTTTGCCAGACCGGGACCGCGACCATCAGTGCGATGGTCAAAACAGTCACTGCAAAAAGAAGTATCAGCATCATATAACCCGACTCGTTTCTGTATTGAAAGGGTGCTTTAACAGTGGATGTCAGCATGTTTGATTAAAATCCTACCAGGTGTTGTAAGGAGTGCCGTCGAGACTTATTTCTTCAGAACCTGAACGCACATCCACGACTCCTGGTATTTTACCGCTCATAAGTTCTCCATCAGTAAGCGTTTCCTTGACTTCAACCCATGTTTCTGATGATTTTGTTATGGGGTCCTTAGGGATTTTCATAAGGTACTCTTCATCCACCAGAGACTGCAGAGAATCAGGATATTCCCCTTTATCAATGCAGTATTGGTTGAGCAGTTTTCTCATTATGAATAGATCTTCTTTGAGAGTCGCTTCTCTAGCTCTTTGGGCAGCATATTTGTACTGGGGAATTCCCATGGCCACAAGTATCCCGATTAATGTGAAAACAATCATGACTTCAATGAGAGTGAACCCTCTCTTTTTTGACTCTGGGCCTGAAAGGCAGATTGATCTGAGGTTACCAGTCTTTGTGTTTTGTCCCATTGATGGCTGTTTCCTCGCTTTGGGAGTAGATATCATAAACATTTTCTCCTCCCCATGTAGCTGAGTCATAATCGTCTTGATAGGAACGCAATCCCCATTCTCCACTTTGAGTCATGGGATCTCTGGGGATACGTCTTAAAAATTTTTTTATTTTTCCTGTTTCTTCATTTTCTTGATCTGACTTGAGTTCAACTCCTGTCACAAGAGTCTCTAGGTCTGGAGGATAACCATAGGTATCTTCTTCGTAATCTATTTTCTTTTCATCACACAGCCTTTTGTATTCATCAATGGCGTCTCTTATCAATCTAAGGTTTCTCTGGAGTTCGATCTCTTTTTGACGTTTTACCGCGATTTTTGCCAGAGGAATGGTACCTGTGGCTAGAATGGAAAGAATGGTCAAAGTGACCAGCATTTCGATTAGAGTAAAACCTTTATTCCCTCTCATGCATACCAAGCTTTATCTCTATAAATCTACAATCCAGTTCTAAATATATTAGAACCAGTCTTTTTTTCTTTTGTTTTTTTGAAAATGAGATTTTTTGTCATCTTTATTTTTTTTGTCTGTGTTATTGTATTTGTTGTCTTCTATCGCTTTTTTACTCAACCGCACTCTATTTTTTTCGTCAATAGCAATGACTTTGACTTTCAGAGTCTGTCCGATTTTTAAGACGTCTCTGATATTCTTTATATGCCGCTGAGAAATTTCAGAGATGTGGAGAAGACCATCTACATTTGGCAGAATTTGAACAAAAGCGCCGTAATCTTCTATCCGCACGACTTTACCCTCATAGACTTTTCCTAATTCTGGTTCTTCTGTTATATCTTTGATCATTTTCTCTGCTTTTTTTACCGCTTCCATATCAGGAGATGCAATGGTGATTTTCCCAGATTCTTCTATTTCTATTTTAGCTTTCGTTTCTGAAATGATCTTTTTTATGATTTTCCCAGAAGGCCCAATGACCTCTCCTACTTTGGTGGGGTTTATATAGAGGTTTATAATTCGGGGAGCATAGGGAGATATATCTGGTCGTGAGGAAGGAAGGGCTTGTTTCATTTTTTCGAGGACTTGTAACCTCGCTTGTTTTGCTTTTTCTAAAGCCTGCCTTAGTATAGGGAGAGGCAGGGAAGGTATTTTTAAATCCATCTGGATAGCTGTGATTCCTTTTTCTGTTCCAGTCACCTTAAGGTCCATGTCTCCGAAATGGTCTTCAAATCCGGCTATATCTGTAAGTAAAATGTGTTGGTTGTCCTGGGAAATAAGACCTACTGCTATGCCGGCGATGGTCATAGACAAAGGAACTCCTGCATCCATGAGTGCTAAAACTCCTCCACACACGGTTGCCATAGAAGAGGAACCATTCGATTCCAGAATATCTGAAACCAGTCTTATGGTATATGGGAATCCACTGTCATCTTTGGGAACAGCGCGCAGAATTGCTTTTTCAGCTAAGGCTCCATGTCCAATCTCTCTTCTTCCCGGGCCTCTTAGAAAAGCCACTTCTCCTACGCTGAAAGGAGGGAAATTGTAATGAACCATAAATTTCTTCTCACTTTCTTCCCCTAGGCCGTCGATAGTTTGGGTGTCTTCAAAAGTGCCCAGAGTGACTGTGCAGAGACTTTGGGTCTCTCCTCTAGTAAATAAAGCAGAACCATGAGTTCTGGGAAGCATCCCTGTCTCAATTGAAATGGGCCTTATTTGGTCAAATTGTCTTCCATCAGGGCGGATTTCTTCTTTTGTTATGGAAGAACGAACCACTTCTTTAAGTAAGGTTTCATAGATCTCCTTTGTTTCTGTGATTTCTTTTTCATCGTCTTCTGGAATTTCATTCATCAAGGAATTTTGTATTTGACTGAGCCTTTTTTTTATTTCACGTTGATTTTTTGCTTTTACAGCGTCTTTGAGAGGGGAAATGATTTTCTGTTTGATAGATTCGTATTTTTCCTGGTTAATGGTTTTAGAAGGGACTTCTTGTTTCTTTATGTCCAGTTCATTAAAAAGCTGCTTTTGGGCATCAATTATTTTTTTTATGGGTTCCTGGGCCATCTGGCAGGCTTCGATTATTTTCTCCTCGCTTACCTGGTCTGCTCCCGCCTCTATCACCACAATTCCTTCTTCATTACCCACCACTATCATATCCAGAGGGCATTCATCGATTTCACTTTTCGGAGGATTGATAGTCAGTTTTCCATCAATAATCCCCACTTTGACTGCTCCGAGAGGTGAAGAGTAGGGGATTTCCGAAAAATAGAGAGCAACAGAGGCTCCTATTATCCCCAGAGTATCTGCTTCGTTTTCAATGTCTGCTGACAGGAGTCTAGCTATGACCTGAGTTTCATTATAATAGTTTTCAGGGAACAACGGGCGTATGGGTCTGTCGATAAGCCGGCTCAGAAGGATCTCTCTATCTGTGGGCCTTCCTTCACGCTTGAAAAATCCCCCGGGTATTTTTCCTGCGGCATAGGTGTTTTCTCTATAATCAACGATAAGGGGGAGAAAAGATTTTTTGCCTTCTTCTTCTTTTTTTGAACAAGCAGATACAAACATAACTGTATCCCCGTATCGAAGGACCGCAGATCCATCCGCCTGTTTGGCGAGGTTATTGATTTCAATATTGAGTTCACGATTCCCAATTTTTAGATTTATTTTTTGATATGACATGATTTTCCTTTTATAATGCTGTTATTTTCTAATATTCAGTTTTTTGATGATTTTATTGTAGCGGTTGAGGTCTTTATTTTTCAAGTAGTTGAGAAGGTCTTTTCTTTGTCCGACTAATTTCAAAAGCCCTTGTTTAGAATGGAAATCCTTTTTATGAGTTGAAAAGTGTTCGGTAAGATAATTGATTCGGTGTGTGATCATTGCAATTTGGACTTCAGGGGAGCCTGTATCTTTAGGGTTTGTTTTGAATTCGCTGATAATTTTATTTTTTTCTTCTTTATCCAACACGGAAATTTTTCTCCTTAAAATGGATTCTTTATCCTAACAAAAATCATCACAAATGTAAATGATTTCTTGTCTTTGCTCTTTTTATTTTTTGGTTGATTTTTCTTCTTTTTGGGAAGTCAATATTTCTTTGCGTCTTAGAAGATGTTGAGCATATTTGGAGGTAAGACCGCCCATTTTCTCTTCAACGTATTTTAATTTTGCTTCCACTTCAGAAAGTGTCATTTTATTAACCTTTTTTTTCTTAGAGGGGAGATCTTCTTTCTTTTCTTCTTTTTTTTCTGGCTCAGCTTCTTTTTTTTCTTCCTCTGCTTTTGGAGGTTCCTTTTTCTCTTCCTTTTCTTTTTCAGCGGTTTCTTTTTCTTTTTTTTCTTGGCCAGCTTCTTTCTTCTCTCCCTTGGGTTTTTCCTCTGCTTTTTTGTCCGGCTTTTTTTCTTTCTTTGTTTCTTTCTTTGTTTCTTTCTTTTCTACTTTGGGTTTTTCCTCTGCTTTTTTGTCCGGCTTTTTTTCTTTCTTTGTTTCTTTTTTCTTTTCCTTTTTTTCTTCTTTTTTCTTTTTTCCTTTCTCTTTGTCCTCTTTTTTCTTCTTTGTTTCTTTTTTCTCTTCTTTCTTTTCCTCTTTGTTCATCTCAGATTCAAGTCCTCCTTGATGTATTGAATCAATCTTTTTTTATTTTGATTAAACTCTTTTTGGCATTCCAAAAGAAATTTATCCTGAACTATTCATAAAAAAATGGCGATGTTTTTATTATTAATTTATTTCCAGCGATTTACAAGATTTTTTCAAGAACAATGCCTTGAACATTTTTTCTGTTTGTATTTTTTATATTAATCGCCATTTTTTTACCATTAAGGCAAGCCGATCTCACTGCATCTGCTTCGTTACAGGGCATTCGTAGTGAAAGACCACGACTTCATGCCCAGTGCCTTGCATCTGCAGCAACCTCGACTTGTGAATAATCCAGGTTATTTAAGATTAAACTTTAGGATATCAGAAAATCAAAGAAAAATAAACACCTTATTCTGGACTATCCGTAAGAAATGCTTTATATTTTTTAGCAATGTACCTGATATACTCATTTCTCTTATTCATTGCTTTATGTCTGCATCTTCCTGTTTATTTAATAAAATTAAGAATAATGAAAAAAGAAAGGCTTCATATTTTAGATAGAATGGGAGTCCATCTTCCTTTTGAGAAAAGGAACAAAAGTTGTTTATGGATCCATGCGGTTTCCGTTGGAGAGGTCATGTCTTTGCAAAGCCTTGTAAAGAGAATCAAAAAAATACATCCGGATTGGATTATTTATTTTTCGACCTTAACCAATTCTGGTTACCAGGTGGCTGAAGAAAAGCTGAAATGTGTTGATGAGTTGTTTTTTGTTCCCTTTGATTTTAAGTTTATAGTGAGAAAGTTTTTCAGAATCATCAGGCCCGATCTTTTTATTCTTACAGAGTCAGAATTTTGGCCTAATCTTTTAAGAGAAGCACAGAGATGCACCAAAGGGGTTCTTCTTGTTAATGGAAGAGTTTCTTCTTCTTCTTATAAAAGATATGGTTATGTGAAAGGGTTCATGAGGAGGATCCTGGCGGAGGTTGATCTTTTTTTGGTGCAGACTGAAGAAGATAGGAGGAGGCTCCATGAAATCGGTGCTTTGCTCAGACGGATCAGAGTGGCTGGTAATTTGAAAGCTGAAATCAATTTAAAAGAAATGACAGAAAATGATGTTCTTCGCTTAAGACAAGAACTCAATATAGAGAGAAATCAAAAGACAGTTGTGGCCGGAAGCACCAGAAAAGGAGAAGACAAAATTTTACTGACAGCTTTTTCAAAAGCTTTTAATAACCGAAAAGATATTAAATTTATTATAGCTCCCCGTCATATGGATAGAGTTGAGGAGACAATGAAACAGTGTGAAGCCTTGGGCTTGAGAGCTGTCAAGAAAACTTGCCTCGAAAAAAAAGACCCATGGGAGGTTCTGGTCCTGGATACTATTGGAGAGCTGGCCCGGATTTATGCGGTAGCAGACAGTGCTATTATAGGAGGAAGTTTAGTTCCTTGGGGAGGGCAGAACCTTCTTGAGCCAGCTTTTTACAGCAAACCTATCTTTTTTGGTCCTCATATGGATAACTTTGCTTATTTTGCGGATGTGTTTTTAAAAGCAGGAGGAGCAAAAGTAGTCTGGAATGAAAAGGATTTAATAAATGTTTTTCTTTTCAAGGATCTGGACAAGATGAGTGATATGGGAAGAAAAGCAAAAGAGACCTTGAATTCACTTCAGGGAGCCACGAGCAAAACTCTTCAAGCCATTGAAAGCATGATGTTTTCTTAGAACTTCTAGTGGAGAAATTATTTTTGCATATCCTTGAAAAGAAAATAATAATAAAAACATCGCCATTTTTTTATGAATAGTTCAGGATAATAGAAACAATGTTTTTTTAAAAAATATTTCTTGGATGTGAGGGAAGAGATACAAGGAGAGGAGGAAGAAAAAAATGGGAAAAAGGATTAGCAGGAGGAAGTTTTTAAGGGAGACCAGCCGGGCTGTGCTCGTAGCCGGTTTTGGAAGCTGCGGCCTTATTTTAAAGGGGTGTACCAAGACGTCCGAGTTTGATTTGGTGATAAAGGGGGGATTTATCATTGATGGAATGGGGAAAGAGGGGTTTTCAGGGGATATAGGCATCACGGGAGAAGTCATTGAAAGCATTGGGAATATTCCTGTTTCTAAGGGCAGGTCTGTTATTCATGCAGAGGGGCTGACCATCAGCCCTGGATTTATAGATGCCCATGACCATTCTGATATCGGATTGCTGGTGAATCCAAAAGCAGAGAGTCACATTCATCAGGGGATCACCACTCTGGTTAGTGGCAACTGCGGGTCAAGTCCTTTTCCCATTCCTGATTCCCTTTATGAGAAAAACAAACAGGAGCTGAAAAGCACCTATGGCCTTGAACTCTCGTGGAGAGACATAGAGGGATTTCTCAGTGAAATTCAGAGAAAGGGTACTGCTTTGAATTATTCTACCTTTCTTGGCCAAGGCAGCCTGAGAGGGGCTGTGGTGGGCTTCAATGATGATTCTCCCAAAGAAGAGGAAATCCAGAAAATGAGGGCCATTATAAAAGAAAACATGAAGAGGGGAGCGCTGGGGCTTTCCAGTGGACTTGAGTATGCTCCAGGAAGTTATGCTGAAACATCAGAATTGATATCTCTTTGTGAAGCAGTGGAGGAGTGTGGAGGAATGTATGCAACTCATATGAGGGATGAAGGAGATCGGTTGCTGGAGGCATTAGAAGAGGCAGTTACCATAGCTCGGGAAACAGGAGTAAAGCTTCAGATATCCCATTTCAAATGTGCTTACCCCAGAAACTGGGGAAAAATAGACCAAGCTCTAAAAAAAGTAGAAGAAGCAGAAGAAGAAGGAATTGATATATTCTGTGACCGGTATCCCTATGCTGCGGGGGCTACAGGGTTGAGCAGTTTCAATTTTCCCTTGTGGGCCAAGCAGGGCACCACAGATGAATTTTTAGAAAGGTTGAAAAATCCTGCTCTTGAATCTAAATTCAGAGAGCACCTGAAGGAAAGAGAAAAGAAAATAGGTTCATGGGATAAAGTGCTTATATCTGATGTGGCTACAGAAGAAAACAGTCACTTTGAAGGTAAGAGTGTATCAGAGTGTATGAATATGACTGGGAAAGATGTTTTTGAGTTTATGAGGGATCTTCTCATTGAAGAAAGGGACAGGGTTGGAATGGTTATTTTCATGATGAAGGAAGAGAATTTAAAGAAAGTCCTTTCTCATCCTTTGGTGGGAGTGGGATGTGACAGTTCTGTGTTAGCTCCTTATGGAAAATTGAGCTCAGGAAAACCTCATCCCAGAGGATACGGTACTTTTCCCAGAGTTCTCGGTAGATACGTGAGGGATGAAGGAATTGTCCCCCTTCCCGAGATGATAAGAAAGATGACCCATATTCCAGCAAAAAGGTTTGGTTTTAAAAGAAGAGGAACTCTTGAGCCAGGCAATTATGCGGATATCGTTATTTTTGATGAAAAAAATGTCATAGACCGAGCCACTTATGAGGATCCTCATCAGTATCCAGAGGGAATTGAATTTGTCCTGGTAAACGGTAAGGTGGTTATCAATAGGGGGGAACACACCGGAGAGCTTCCTGGAAAAATTTTAAGAAAGGAAACAGGATGAAAAGATTTTTGTACCTCGTGTTCGTTTTGATAATTGGATTTTTACCAGAAGGGCTGAGTTATCAGGAAACAGCAAATGAATGGACTGAAGAGGATGTGGTTCTGCTGGAGTACAGAGAGCTGGTGCCCGGTGAAGTGATAAAAGTTTCTGTGAAAAAGCTTTCTGATATTGAATCAGCCCAAGTTAAGTTTCTGGATGAGAAATACAATACAGCAGAACAAGGCGGCCATTTGATTTGTTTGATTGGGCTTGACCTGGGCATTGAACCAGGAACTTATCCTTTTGAAATTTTTTTGTTTATGAAACAAGGACAAGTAATTGAAATCCACAAAGAGGTTTTTGTTAATCCCAAACAGTTTCCGGTGAAAAAATTATGGGTGAAGGAGGAGTATGTCACTCCTCCTCAAAGTGTTCTCGATAGGATTCGTGAGGAAGCTGAACTGGTCAAAGCTGTTTACGATATTGATTCCCCTGAATGGGCTGGAAAGGGCAGATTTATCATTCCTGTAGAGGGAGAAATATTCCCAAATTTTGGTGAGAGAAGGATTTTCAACAATGAGCCCCGCTCTCCCCACAGCGGGATAGATATTGCTTCTCCAGAAGGGACCTTAGTGAGAGCTTCCAATTCAGGGAGAATAGTCCTGGCAAATGATTTGTATTTTTCTGGAAAAACAGTGATCATTGACCATGGATTGGGTGTTTTTTCACTGTGCTGTCATTTTTCAGAAATATTAGTTAAAAACGGCACAAAAGTAGAAAAAGGAGAAGTCATAGGAAAAATCGGCTCCACAGGCAGAGTTACAGGCCCTCATCTTCATTGGAGCATTAGAATAAGAGGCAGCCGGGTGGACCCTCATGCCTTATTAAACCTTGACTTTGAATAAACGTGGACTTACTGAAATTCTGGTAGGCTGAGGCGACATTGAATACGGTGAATTGTGAATGGTTAATGGTAAGTGGTGAATGGTAAGTTGAATATGAATTTAGGTTTTTTAAATGAGATACAATTCTCCATTTACAATTCACTAATTACTGCTTTTGTTGGACGGGGGGTTGTGCAGCTGCTGAGAAAAATGAGGAAGAATGGAAACTGGATAAATCAAACAGACTAGAGAAAAGAAAAACTAGGTAAACGAGTAAGACGGTACGTTTTTTAGGGGTTGATTGACAATAAGGGAACATAATTTTATAGTACTCTATCTTATAATTCATTTTTAAAGGAAAGGTCTATGGTTAATAGGGAAAACATAGAGATAAAGACTCCTATGGTGGAAGCTGTCTTAGAAGCTTACAGAGAAGGACAGGAAGATGAGAGTCTGGAGCCTATTGTGGCTTGTGATGCACACGGGGTTCCTATAGGTAGAATGAAAAACAATGAGTATGTGATATTTTATGATATTCGGGGGGAAAGAGAGGTTGAAATAACCAGAAGTCTTACTGAAAAAAATTTTTCTGAATTTCCTGTAAAAAAACAGACCTTGTTGAATTTTGTTACCATGATCGAGTATCAGTCTGACCTTAAAGCCAGGGTGGCGTTTCCTCCCCAGGGAAGAGTGAGGAACACTCTGGGAGAAGTGCTTTCCAATGCCGGGATAAAGTTCAGTAAAATATCTGAGTCAGAAAAAGCAGTTCATATGGGCTATTTTTTTAATGGCAGAAGCGAAAGGATTTTTCCGGGCGAAAACAGAACAGTGATTCCTTCTCCTGAAGGGATCTCTTCGTTTTCAGAAAAACCAGAGATGAACATAGAGCAGGTGACCAAAGAGATTATTTTGAAACTCAATGATTCTGAGTATAAAGTGATTTTTGCCAATTATGCCAATGCAGATGTGGTGGGACATACTGAAGACCCACAGGCTGTGATCCAAGCTGTGGAATCTGTGGATTTGGAGCTGGGAAAAGTATATGAACACTGCCGAGACAAAGGTATCCCCTTGATGGTCACAGCCGATCATGGGACTGTGGAGGAATGGCTTTATCCGGACGGGACCATAAACACAGGTCATACCAATAATTTAGTTCCTTTTGTTTTGGCTGATTTTTCAGAAAAGGAGCCTGGAAAAATCAGGTTAAGAAAATCTGGAGAATTATCAAATATCACACCTACGGTCCTTGATATGTTAGGGCTGGAATGTCCTCCAGAAATCAATGCAGAGAGTCTGATACTCAATGAATCAGAAAAGACAAATCCTAAACAAAAAATAATGCTGCTGATTTTGGATGGATGGGGTCTGAATGAATCAAAAAAGGGGAACATGATTTATGAATCCAAAACCCCCAACTTTGACTATCTCTGGACCAAATATCCCCATGTTAAGCTTAAAGCTTCGGGAGAAGCCGTAGGAATGCCCCCGGGGACTGTGGGGAATTCTGAAGCAGGACACCTTCACATAGGAGCCGGAAGAAGGGTCTTATTGGATAGAATAAGAATAGACAGTTCCATAGCTGATGGAAGTTTTTTTAAAAACAAAGTTTTTGTGGAGACCATGGAAGAAGCCAGAACGAAAAACAAACCTCTTCACCTTTTAGGAATAGTTTCTCATTACAGTTCGCATGGGACCATTGAGTATTTGTTCTCACTGCTGAAGCTGGCAAAAGAAATAGGATTAGAGAAAGTGTATATCCACTCCCTTATTGGAAGAAGAGGGGAGAAACCTGAGAGTGGGGCTGTTTATATTTCAAAAGCAGAAAAGATGTGCCGGCAGATTTCTCTGGGGCATCTCTGCACTGTTATGGGCCGATTCTGGGCTCTTGATAGAGAAGAAAACTGGGATAGAATCGAGAAGGCTTACCGGGCTCTGGTGTTTGGAGAGGGCCGGAAAGTCAAGGCAGAAGGAAGAAAAAATTAAATAGAAATGTCTCAGGTGTGAGAACTTTCCAATGTGAATTTCGTATTATATATTATAGAAAAAAAGATAGAATTTTTAAACAATGATTGCTGAAGTTAAAAATCTTACTTTCAGTTATGGGAAGGTCCTTGCTCTTGACAATGTGGACATGAAGCTTCCTGAAGGGGCGATTGGCCTGTTAGGGCCTAATGGGGCCGGCAAAAGCACACTTATACGCATTATGCTGGGTTTTCTCCCTCCTGATAAAGGGAGCGGACATGTGCTGGGATATGATATAGAAAACCAACAAACAGAAATCAGAAGATACGCGGGATATATGCCCGAAGATGACTGCTTCATTCCAGGAATGGATGGGGTTTCTTTCACTTCTTTCCTGGGAGAACTCTCAGGGATGCCCAAACAGGAAGCTATGAAGAGAGCTCATGAGGTTCTCTTCTATGTAGGATTGGAAGAAAGCCGTTATAGAAAAGTAGAGACCTATTCCAGCGGCATGAAGCAAAGACTCAAATTGGCCCAGGCTATTGTCCATGATCCCAAATTGATCTTCCTAGATGAGCCTACCAGTGGTTTAGACCCAACCGGAAGAAAGGAAATTTTAGAGCTTATTCTGGATATATCTTCAAAAAAAGATATAAATGTATTGATTTCTTCTCACATCCTTCCTGATATTGAAAGCTCCTGCTCTCATGTGGTCATTCTTTCAGAAGGGAAAATGGCTTCACAAGGAAGTATTACGGAATTAAAACAGATAAGGTACAGTCTCTATGAGATAAGGACTCATGGAGATGATAAAGAATTTTTTAAAAAGTTAAAACAAATGGGATTAAGGGTGGAAATGGCAGAAGATAAGGTTATTAAGATATATATGCCTCCGGATAAAAATCATCTGGAAATATTTAAACTGGCAGCGGAAGAGAAAGTACAGATCAGGCATTTTGTCAAAAGCCAAACCTCTCTTGAGGATTTGTTTGCAAAAGCTGTGGGAGCTGAGTGATGTCCATTAAGCAAAAGGGATACACACACTGGGAAGGAGAGCTGAGAAAGTCCAAGTATCCATGGGCACCCATTACTAAGAATGGAATCAAGCTGGCTTTTAAGAAAAAGTTTTTTAAATTTACTTTTTTTCTTACCCTTATACCCGCTGTAGTGTTTTTAGTAGGAATCTATATTTCTGAGAGATTGGAAGATTTCGCTTTTTTGGTTGATAAGTCCCAGGCCGTTCCTTTCCTTAAAATAAATCCTGGTTATTTTCATTCTTATTTTACCAACGACTTTCTGCTTTTTATGATCGTTTTGATTCTGGTTTTCTGCGGGGCCGGGCTTATTTCCGATGACCTACGATACAATTCCCTCCAGCTCTATTTTTCAAGACCTATAAGGAAGAAAGATTATTTTATAGGGAAAGCCTCTGTGATCGCTTTCTTTTTGTTTCTGCTCACCCTTATCCCAGGGATTGTTTTTATACTGATGAAGCTTTTGTTTTCCGGGAGTTTTAAATTCGCAGGAGATTATCCCTGGCTAATTGTGTCGGTTTTAGGCTATTCTTTTTTTCTTACATGTTTTTTTGCTTTTTATACTTTATTCATTTCCTCTACCAGTAAAAACAGGAGATATGTCTCTATCTTGATATTTGGAATCTACATATTTTCAGATATCCTTTACGGGATTCTTAAAGGTATCTTCGGGAGCGAATATTTTTCCCTGATTTCTGTTAAAGCGGATATCAAGCAGGTAGGAGCTGCCTTTTTTGGGCAGAGGCTTCCCTACGGAGTGCCCTGGATTTATTCTCTCATGGTGCTGTTATTTTTATGTGGACTGGCCGGATTTGTACTGAACAAAAAAGTAAGAGGTGTCGAGGTCTCTAAATGAGAGAAGTCATAAAAACTGAGAATCTTTCCAAATGGTATGGAAATATCCTTGGATTGAGTGATGTGACCTTGAGTATAGATGCCGGGATCACAGGACTGCTGGGGCCGAATGGAGCGGGAAAGTCAACTTTTTTAAAGCTGCTGACCGGGCAGCTCAAAGCCAATATAGGCAGTGTCCGGATAAAGGGAGAGAAAGTGAGAAACAATCCCAGGCTTTTCTCAAAAATCGGGTTTTGTCCTGAAGGGGATTCTTTTTATGAAGAGATGACAGGATGGGAATTCATTGCCGGGCTTTTAAAACTGCAAAACTGTTCCTCCTTAGAGGTTGAAAGCAGGGCTCAAAAAGCTTTGAGTATTGTTGACCTTGAAAAGAACCAGCACCGAAGAATCAAAACTTACAGCAGAGGAATGAGGCAGAGATTGAAATTCGCTCAGGCAATTGCGCATGATCCAGAGATTTTGATTCTGGATGAGCCTTTAAATGGGATGGACCCTCTGGGAAGGAGAAAAATAATTAGGCTTATCAAGTCTTACAGGGATGAGGGAAAGACCATCCTGGTTTCAAGTCATGTGCTTCCTGAAATCGAAGCCATGACCAACAATATCATTCTTATCCATCAAGGAAAGATATTTGCCCAGGGAGATATTCACTACATAAGGGACCTTATTGATACTCACCCTCATATGATATCCGTTAAATGCAGCGATCCAAGGAAAGTGGCTTCTCGATTTGTGGACCAGGACTACATCCTGAATATTGATTTTTCTGCAGAAAAAGACACCTTCATGGTCAAGACAAATGACCGGGATAAGTTTTTTACTCGGTTGCCCTCTGTTTTTATTGAGGAGAATATTGAAGTAAAGGAGATCACCTCACCCGATGACAATCTCCAGGCTGTTTTTGATTATCTGATCGGAGAATGAAATGAAGGAAAAGAGAAAAGGTAAAGAGAAAGAGTGGACCTTTTGGTCTTCATTCGGGAATGTATTTTCTTTTTTCTTTCTGTTAGGACGCAAATCAAAAAAGACCAAGGTTTTTTATCTGCTGAGCTTTATTCCGGTTGGGATGGCGTTTCTCGTTAAATTCGGGCAAATTTTCTCCATCCGAACTTCTTTATCCGGGATCTACGTCTTTTCCAACATCATTATGACCTTTTACCTTCAGTTTATTATTCTGATACTGGCGCTATTTTTTGGGACTTCAGTGTGTTCTGAAGAACTAGAAGGCAGGACTCTTCCTTATTTAAACACCCGCCCTATATCCAAAGCTTCTTTTATTCTTGGGAAATACGCAGCTTACACTCTTCTTGCTGTTTTTATGACCGTGGTAGGAGTGTTCCTATGCTTCTTTATATTGAATTTAAATCAATTGGGTGATTTTTCTCTTTATAAAATCCTTTTCAGGGATACGGCTGTGTTGATTCTGGGGCTTATCTGTTATACTTCATTATTCACTTTTATTGGAACTTTTCTCAAGCGGTCCATTATGTTTGGGCTGATTTTTAGTTTTGGGTGGGAAAACGTTATTCAGTATTTTCCGGGTTCTACTCAGCGGTTCGCAGTAGTCCATTACTTAAAGTCTTTGCTTCCTTCTCCTCCTCAGGGGAGATTTTCGTTTCTCCTCTTCCGCCTTGAGCCTACTCCACCTCTTTTATCTGTGGTAATGCTTTTTTTAATCACAGCTTTTTTTCTTGGATTGGCTTGTCTGGTGTTTAATTTTAAGGAATATATCCTCGAAGAATAAATCCTGGTCATTCATAAAGTATAATGAAATTCAGGTGTGGCTGGAGCGACAGCCACACCTGAATTTCAGATTATTTTTCGGTTTCTTCTTGTTGGGACAGCTCGGATATTCTTTGGATCAGTTCTTCGGGAATATCCGCTGAAACTTTGACATTATCCTGGCCAGGAGTCACCTGGATTTTGTTTACAAGTTCTCCCAGTTCTGGTTTTTCCTGGGCAGACATGGAAGCAAAACCGATGATTCCATTGAGAGCCTTAGCAAGCTGCTCGTTTTTCTCTGGGTCAGAGCTTTTCATGTTCACATCAAAAAGAAAAGATTTGTCTTTATAATCAAAATTCACTATCACTCCGCTGACTGATTTTAAGTTTTGGAACATGGGGTTTTTTATGGAAGCTTCTTCCACAGCTTCTTGAGGGACTATAAAAGAACCCCAGAAAAGCGTTTCTTTATTGGTTTCTTTTAAGAGGGAAGATAGCTTTTCGTTTTTGAATATATTCTCTCCTTGATTATTCACTATGTCTAAAACAGATTGAATGCCGCTTAAATTCCCTGCCACTATATTGGAGTCATCCAAAAAAGCAAATCCTCTTTCTTCTCCGTCTTCTTCCATGGTGTAGATGGTGTAGCCATTATAATCTGTTTCTGTAAACTCTTGTTCTTTCTCTTCTTGAGTTTGAGTTTTTATGAATTCAAGAAGAGAATCCCTGTTGTATTTAAGATTGACTACAGCCGCAACTTTTTGAACGGCATCAGGATCTTTTGCCGCTATGGAAACAGCAAGGTAATAAATATCTTCTTTCGGGTCGATTCCGGTTTTTTCAATAAATTCAAAATACTTTTTGGCGCTTTTATGTTTTCCAATAGATTGAGTGATCATTTCTAAGGACATGGCTTGATGAATGTTAGCAAACAGAACGCCTTGGGAATCCGCGGGGAGGAGATTAAGCATATCTGTAGGAGCAGCGGTTCCTGCCTTAGGGGGGGTGATCTTTTTTTCGCATGAAATAAACGAGAATAGGATTAAACTTATGGCCAGACTTAAAGCAATTTTTTTTCTCATTTTATTCTCCTTAATTCGGGATGTTAGTTTCCCTCAAAATCATAATAGACTATATCAAAAAGAAGATAAAAATAGCAAGGATTTGTTACAAATTTTTCTCTAGAATTTCATAGGACTTGTCTGATGGTTTCTTTTTCGAGTAAAATAGAATAATTCTTTAAGGAGTGATGGTTCATGGAAAAAAGCAGTGGTTTGGGAAAGAAGACTTCTTTTCTGCAGCTTGTTTCTCAGAGGAAAAGCATAAGAAGGTTTAATGAGAAAAGATTGGATAGAAAGGATGTGTTAAAATGCTTGGAAGCAGCCCGCCTGGCCCCCTCTGCTGAAAATGCTCAGCCCTGGAGATATCTGGTCATTGATGACCCTGAGATTAAAGACAGATTTGCTGATAAGGCTTTTTCTGGGATTTATTCTGTTTCTAAATTTGCGAAAAAAGCTCCGGTCTTGATACTGGTTATGGCAAAATTAAATGTGGTCACTCACCGGATTGGGAAGGAGATACAAAATATTCACTTTCATCTGATCGATATTGGCATTTCAGGAGAGCACCTGGTTCTTCAAGCCGAAGAATTAGGAATCGGGACCTGCTGGATGGGATGGTTCAGCACCCGGAAAACAAGAAAATTTTTCAATATCCCCAGGAAGTATAGGATTGTGGCTCTTTTAGCCATGGGTTATTATGATAAAAAGCCATCCAGAGAGAGAAAAAGAAAAAGCATTGAAGAAATAGCCTGGTTTAATATGCTTGAATAAAGATTAGATTTCCACTCCGAAAAGCCCTTTGAAAGAAAAACCGAATATAATAGAGAGAACAAAGAATACAATGATCCAGTGTATTCTTTGTCCCAAGACAGTAAAACCTGAAGAGGGATAGGTTACTTCTATAGATTTTACTGGCGAATTTTTTTCCAAGGGTTTTTCCGCGGGATATAAGATCTGATCGATCAATCTTTTTTTCTGTTTGATGGGGGATATTTTGGTCAAAGGTTTTTGATTGACTGTGACTTTTTTGGTGACTGTGTTCTGGCCAGCTTTTATTTTTATTTCATGGACTCCTTTTTTTAAGGGCAGTATACGCCAGTTTATTTCATTGGTTTCATTGATTCTCAGGGGAGGGGTGTCAATTTTTACCGCATCGTTGCTGTTTATTTGAATATCAGATTCTGTGGGAACATGTCCTTCTGATAAGGTTATTTTTAAGAGTGCTTTCTCCTTTAGTGCCAAAGAATCATAGGCAAACCAAAAGTTTGAGTGGATAAGGATCAGAATCACAGGAATGATCATGACCAATAATGGTTTGATAGAGTACTTTATGTATTTAAAGTTTGAAACAAGGATGTTTCCCTGAGCTTTGAAGGAAGCACCCAGGTCATCTTTATACAGTCTCAGCTCCAGGAGATGAGCTTTGATCTTATTTTTTGTTTGTTTGATTCCTTCTTGGTTTGAAGTCAATTTAAAAATAAAAAGCATGAACAGGCCGGTGGCAAGAGAAATAAAAATCATGCCAAACCAGGGATTTATATTCTGAAAAGGAAAAAATATGATTTCAAATATCTTGTTCAGCACAGAATTGAAAATGCTTATCATTCTTACTCTTTGTTCAACTTTTTTTACTTTTTAAGAAATATAGCCCAATCCTTTGAGTTTCTTTTTGATTTCCTCTTCAGAGCCAGATTCTTCAAGCTGAGCGATTTCTTTCTCCAGACAGTGAATTACAAATTCTTCAGGAGAAGAATATCCTGACATAGAGGCAAACTTTTTTACCTTTTTAAATAATTCTCTATCAAGTTTGATTTTAGCTTTACCCATTTTTACCTGACCTATTCATAAAAAAATGTCGATGTTTTCATTATTAATTTATTTTCAGC
>CAYULB010000037.1:0-20001 GCA_964445575.1 uncultured Eubacteriales bacterium | reverse complement strand
TAAAAAAACAGTACCGTGATACCCGTTCACCTACTTTTTTTGTTCAAATAAAAAAACAGTACCGTGATACCCGTTCACCTACTTTTTTTGTTCAAAAAAGCGAGAGGAACCAGACGGGCTGGACAAGCGGGAAGGGCGAGATGAATTTTTTGCCTTAATTGCGTTAATTCAGCAGATTCGGGGTAATAACTCGGAGGTCAAAGGTTCCAAAAGCCTCAACCCTCCTGAAAGGGTCCTCAGAAGCAGTTCTCCGGGCTCTCCTTCCTTATCATCAACCCTGGCTATGACCTGAGCTGTTTTTCCTTTTTTGTCTTTCCTTATTTCACGAAGGATGGTTTCAGCTTCTTCTTTTGACGCCACCACAAGAGCTCTCCCTTCGCATGCCAGATACAAAGGATCAATGCCTAAAAGTTCGCTGGCAGCTTGAACAGAGCGGGAGAGGGGAATTTTTTCTTCGTCAATGACTATGGAATAAGGGAGCTTTTCAGAAAGTTCAGATAGCACAGTGGCCAGCCCCCCTCTTGTGATATCTCTCATCCACAAAGCCCCTTTATTCCATAAAGGAAGGAGAAAGTTCAAAGGAGCACAGTCGCTCTCAGCTTCTGTTTCTATGCCGAATTCTTTTCTTGCCAGCATTACGGCCAGACTGTGCTCTCCCAGTGTTCCGGTGGAGATAATTTGATCGCCGGGTCTGATTTTTTGCGGGGCTGGTTGAGCAATGACTACCCCCACTCCTGCTGTGTTGATAAAAATTTTATCTCCCTGGCCCTGTTTGACCACTTTTGTATCTCCTGTGGCAATAAGGACATCAGCTTCTTCAGATGCTGTTTTTACGGATTCAAGAATTTTTTTTATGGTGTTGAGCTCAAGTCCCTCTTCTATGATTAAAGACAGCGAAAGGAATTCAGGTTTGACTCCTGAAACAATGAGGTCATTGACTGTTCCGTTTACACTCAAAGTGCCGATATCCCCTCCGGGAAAGAAAAGGGGGTCAACCACATAACTGTCTGTGGTGAAGCCTATTTTACGGGGGAGAAGAGCCGAGTCTGCAAGTTCATTGAGAAAGGGATTGCTGAATGTTTTGACAATATAATCATCTATAAAATCGCGCATCAATTTTCCGCCGCTTCCCATTTCTAAACTGATCTTTGTCACTCTAGCCTCCTTTTTGATACTCCAGTATCCCTTTGTTTTCCCTTCCCCTTCAATCCCTATCTCTGTACTTAAAATAAGCGAGACAGGCTCCTTCATAGGACACCATACACGGTCCCTTTGGAGAGTTGGGAATGCATTGGTTTGAAAAGAGAGGACAATCAGGCGGCGAAATGTTACCTTGGAGAACATCTCCGCAGCGGCATCCAGGCAGATCCTGTCCCCTGGCTTCTATGTTTATTTGGTATTTTATCTCGGCATCGAAATTTTCATACATCTGTTTCAGCTTTAATCCGCTCCTAGGGATAAGACCGAGCCCCCGCCAGTGAGCATCCTTTTTTTGGAACATATCTTTGATAGCTTTCACAGCAGAGGGATTTCCGTTAGGTTTAACCACCCGGGCGTAGGTGTTATCCACTTTGGGATCAGAGTTGAGTATTTGGTTCTGGATAGAAGAAATAGATATCAGTATGTCCCCAGCTTCAAACCCTGTAATGGCACCTGGAATGGAATATTTTTTCGGAATAAAATGATAAGGCTTTTCACCGATAATGGCACTCACATGCCCGGGATAAAGAAAACCTTGGATTTGGTTGTCTTTGGACTCTACAATTTTTTTAAGAGGCGGAGGTATCAGCCAAAGGGCAGGGAGGAGAGAAAAGTTTGTTATGTTTTTCTGGGCAGCATATTTTACTGTGACAGCTATGGCAGGAATAGTGGTTTCAAACCCCACTCCAAAAAACACCACTTCTTTATTCGGGTTGTCCTGAGCAGTGGTTAAAGATTCAAAAGGAGAGTAAACGATTTTAACCTGTGACCCTCTCTTTGGCACAGCGGTCTGAATAGACCCTTTTCTGGTTGGAACCCGTGTCATGTCACCAAAAGTAGTCAGTATAAAATTCTCGTTCTCTGTCACCAGGTCAAGGGCAGCTTCGTGCATTTCATTGGGAGTGATACATACGGGACAGCCGGGACCGGAAAGCATCTGAATACCTGCTTGTTGGAGCATTTTTTTAAGACCATAGCGGTGTATCACCATGGTGTGTGTTCCACACACTTCCATTATTTTTAATGGTCGAGAGAAAGAATGGGATTGACTTCTGATCCTATCCAGAAGAGTCTGGATTACGTTTTTGTCGCGCAGTTCTTTCATCCGTTCCCAGGGAAATTTTTTAAGTATGAAATTATTTTTCGTCTCTTATATTTTTGGTAAATTCTGAGTATTCTCTGATTAGATCTAATGTTTCTTTGGCTTCTTGCTGGTTTAATTTTGATATGGCAAATCCTGCATGGACGATCACCCAGTCTCCTGGTTTGATGTCTTCCACCAGAGTGAAGTTTGTTTTGACTTTGGTGCCGAGATATTCTATTTTGCCTTGATTATCATCATTGACTTCAATGACTTTAGCTGGTATTCCTAAACACATTTCAAATCCTTTGGTAAAGAAAAATTATCTTTTCTATGACTATATATTATAACCGAGGATTTGGTTTCTATCAACCCAAAGATTCCATTTTGACAATAAAGAAGGCACATTCTATAATTATTTTATGATTGAAAGTTTAAAAGGATTTATTGAGCCGGGTAGTCAGGAAGAATTCCTGGTCAACAGGATAGATTTTAAAAAATTGCCTCAACACGTTGCTGTGATCATGGACGGCAACGGCCGCTGGGCCAAGAAAAGAAACAAGCCAAGAATGGAGGGACACAAAGCCGGTTCTAAAGCAGTGGGAGAAGCTGTAGAGACATGCTCCCGGATAGGGATAAAGTATCTCACCTTATATGCTTTTTCTAAGGAAAATTGGAAGCGGCCTAAAAGAGAAGTGAAGACCCTTTGGGAAGTCTTAACCAATTATCTGCGAAAAGAATCAAATGTTCTTTTAGAAAACAAATTCAAGTTAAATGTCATCGGACAAATGGATGAGATCCCCCCAAAAACAAGAAGAGAACTGATAAAAGTCATGGAGGAGACCAGAGAATACAACCGGTTTGTCATAAATTTAGCATTGAATTACAGTGGACGTTCTGAAATCGTGGATGCTGTTAAAAAAATCATGAGTGATGAAAAAATCACCAGGGATGATTTAGACGAAGAGCTGTTCTCTAATTATCTTTATACTTCTGGAATCCCTGATCCGGACCTTCTCATCAGGACCAGTGGAGAGCTTCGGATTTCGAATTTTCTTCTTTGGCAGATTGCTTATTCTGAAATCTGGGTAACTCCGGTTTTATGGCCAGATTTCAATAGAAAGCATATGCTGCAGGCCATAGTGGATTATCAGGAACGGGAAAGAAGGTTTGGAGATGTAAGCCCCAAAAACTAGGCACTTCACCTGTTTTCCATTTTCACTTTTCTATTCTCTTTTGATTTTTAGTATAATGTGTGTTTGCTGTTTGCGTCCAATTAAAAAATATCAGGCATTTAAGCTGGATAAATGAATATTTTAAAAAGAACTTTAACCGCTCTTGTTCTTCTGCCTCTTCTTTTTCTGTTGATACAGTTTTCTTCACTTCTCTTTTTCTTTATTGTTGTACAGATCGTGGTGATCTGGGCTCTTTATGAGTTCTATAATTTATCAAATAAAAAAAGAGTCTATCCCAATAAAAGCTTGGGTTTTATTTTTTCTCTGCTCATCGGCATGACCTTCCTTCTCAAGGAGTTATCGCTCGGCTTGGCATTATTAATCGGGCTTTTGATTTTCACAATAGGATATCTTATTTATACCAGGACACTCGAGGAATTGATGGCGCTTCCAGCTGAACTGGCACTGACTTTTTTTGGCGCTTTCTATTTGAGCTTCACCTTAAATCACATCAATCTTCTTAGAAAGGAGTTCGGACCTTTATTTATTTATTTTTTATTGGTCATTGTGTTCACAGGAGACACTTTTGCGTTTTTTATAGGAAAGAAATGGGGAAAACACAAAATTTTCCTTTTAGCAAGCCCTAATAAAACCTGGGAAGGAACTGCTGCCGGCCTTTTTTTCGGAACAGTCCTGGGGCTTGTGAGCGGTGTGGTGCTGTTCGGAGATAAACTCTTGTGGGGAAAAGCCGTGCTCATTGCTTTTTTGATTCAGGTGGTTGTTCAGGTAAGCGATCCTCTGGAGTCTATGTTTAAAAGAGCGGCTGGAGTCAAAGATTCTTCAAACATCTTACCTGGTCACGGAGGGATGTTAGACCGGACTGACAGTCTGGTTTTAGCTATTCCTGTGTTTTACTACTTGCTGAAGTACTTAGGGATGACCTGAGATGGGAAACAAATCAGATATTACCAATGTTTCCATACTGGGGTCCACTGGTTCTATTGGAAGAAACACTCTTGAAATCATATCGCATTTTAAAGGTCAATTTAATGTTGTGGGACTGACCGCAGGGAAAAATAAAGATCTCCTCTGCGAACAGATCAAGAAATTCAAGCCTGATGTTGTTTCGCTCAAAGAGAAAAAAGATGCTGATGAGTTAAAAAGAATTAATTTCAAGCATGAAATTGAGATAAAGTATGGTCAAGAAGGTGCAGAAAAGGTTGCAGAGTATGATAAGAATGATATCATCATATCTGCCATAACAGGGATTAACGGGTTGAGGCCCACTCTGGCAGCCGTGAAGAGCGGCAAAAGAATCGGGCTTGCCAATAAAGAATCCATGGTTGCTGCTGGAGCATTGATAAATAAAGAAGCGGCTAAATCCAAGGCAGAAGTCATGCCTGTAGACAGCGAGCACAGCGGTGTGTTTCAATGTCTGTACAAAGAGAATCCGGAGGAAGTCAAGAAAGTTGTCTTGACTGCTTCTGGAGGGCCTTTTCTGCATTTAACTCCTCAAGAGCTCAGGAATCAATCAGTAGAAAGTGCGCTCAATCATCCCAGATGGAGGATGGGCAAAAAAATAACCATAGATTCTGCGACCATGATGAATAAGGGTTTGGAATTGATTGAAGCAAAATGGCTGTTCAACCTTCCGCCAGAAAAACTGGGAGTGCTGATCCACCCCCAGAGTATTGTTCACTCACTGGTGGAGATGAGAGATGGTTCTGTTCTTGCTCAATTGAGTCTTACAGACATGAAAATCCCCATTCAGTTTGCCCTGACTTATCCTCATAGAAAAGAGACTATGCTTCCTTCATTAGCCCTCCACAAAGTGCGCTCTCTTGATTTTTACAAGGTTGACCTTAAAAAATTTCCATTGATCAAACTGGCCATGAAAGCCCTTACTAAGGAACAGTACTTTTCCATTGCCCTTAACGCTTCTAATGAAGTGGCTGTGGGTGCGTTTCTTAAAAAGAAAATCCATTTTTATGATATCTGGGAAATAGTCATAGAAGTTGCTGAAGAAACTAAAAAAATGGAAGTAAAAACCATCAATGATATATTAAAGATAGACCAGGAGACTAAGGAAAGAGCCTGGGATAAAATCAGACAAAGGTATTAAAATGGGATCAATACTCGGAACCATAATCGCGTTCATCATTGTTTTTGGGATTCTTGTTTTTGCCCATGAGTTCGGTCATTTTTTCATGGCGAAACTGGTAGGTATAAGAGTGAAAGTGTTTTCTTTTGGATACGGGAAAAGACTTTTTGGTGTTAAAAAGGGAGACACCGATTACAGGGTGAGTCTCGTGCCCATGGGGGGATATGTCAAATTTGCCGGCGAAGAAGCCATGGTGGAAGGAATGTCTCAACCCAAAGAGCTTAGACCCGGTGATTTTCTCTCTGCCAAGAGATGGCAGCGTTTTTTGGTGATATTCATGGGGCCTGTTATGAACATAGTGCTGGCTATTGCTATCATGTCTTTTATCAATATGGTTGGAATTTCAGTACCGGTGTATCAGAACCAAGCCCCTGTTATCGGATGGATCGAACCTGGTTCACCTGCAGCGAAGGCTGACCTTCAACCAGGAGATTGGATATTGAGGATCAATGATAAAAAAACAGACAGTTGGCAGGATGTAGAACTGGCTGTGGGGACAAAGCCAGAGAAAATTATAACCGTAGATTTTAAGAGAGATGATAGAATCTTAGAGGTTGAATTAAAAACAGAAAGCAGGACTAGATACAATATGGGTTATGCTGGTTTTTTTGGGAAAGTATTCACTGAGGTTCAAATGGTTGCCCCGGGTTCGCCAGCTGAAAGAGCCGGCCTGAAACCCGGTGATGTTATTTTAGCTATTGAAAATGAGCCGGTCTACTACTATCAGTTCAGCCAGACTGTTGAGAAAAGTCCTGATAAAGAGCTGGATTTTCTGGTTAAAAGAAAGGGAGAGAAGATACATACCAAGGTGGTGCCCAGAAAAGAGGGAGATGTCGGAAAAATCGGAGTCAGCCTAACTCCAGAATCTTCTGTTAAGCAGTTCGGATTTTTTGCCTCTTTGGCCCAGAGCGTCCAGTACAACATAAGATTGATATCACTGGTTTTTAATTTCATAAAGGAGCTGATAACCGGAGAGGTTTCAGCCGCACAGGTCGGAGGGCCGATTGAAATTGCCAACTTTTCTTATGCGGCTTTAAAAGGGGGATTGATTTCGCTTTTAAGCTGGATCGCCTTTATCAGTCTTCAGTTAGGAATCATCAATCTGTTCCCTATACCTGTGCTGGACGGAGGCCAGATACTGGTGCTCTCCTTAGAGGGCTTGTTCCGCAAGGAATTTTCTCCAAAGGTAAAGCAGGTCATCATGCAGATCGGATTTGCAATATTCATTGTTTTGATTGTCTTTGTCATCCTCAATGATGTGGTGAAGCGTTTGCCTAACGGATGGGAAAGTTTGGTCCCCTGGTGATAAAGAAACAGAAAATAAATTAATAATGAATGGATCGATATTTTCTATGAATCATTCGGGCTAAGAAGAGATTGAGGTGGAAATAAAAAGAAGACAGACCAGACAGATAAAGATAGGGAATGTTTCTATAGGGGGGGGAGCCCCTGTTGTGGTTCAGTCTATGACTAAGACGGATACCAGGGACACTCAAGCCACTGTTTCCCAGATCAAAAGGCTCCAAAAAGCAGGATGCGAGCTGGTCAGAATCGCTGTCCCGGATAAAGAAGCTGTGGACTCTTTAGGGAAAATCATCCCGAAGGTGAGCCTTCCTCTCATTGCTGATATTCATTTTGACTACCGGTTAGCCCTTAAAGCCATAAAAAAAGGAGCCAAAGGGCTCCGGATAAATCCCGGAAATATCGGGTCCAGAACCAGGATCAAAGAAATTGTCAGGGCAGCCAGGGCTGAACAAATTCCCATTCGCATCGGAGTCAATTCCGGGTCTTTGGAAAAAAAGATTCTTGAGAAGTACGGACACCCCAGTCCGGAAGCTTTGGTAGAGAGCGCTTTAAAGAATATACGATTGGTTGAAGAAATGGGATTTCATCTCATCAAAGCATCTATCAAAGCGCCTGATGTTCTCTGCACTTGGCGGGCATTGGAACTTTTAGCCCAGCATGTTGATTATCCTTTTCATGCTGGGATTACCGAAGCAGGGACTCTGGTTTCAGGAAGTGTGAAGTCAGCAGCGGGTCTTGCGCTGATCTTATCCCAGGGTCTGGCAGATACTATCCGGGTTTCTTTGACAGCCCCTCCGGAAGAAGAGGTGCATGCAGCCTACCAGATCCTCTCAAGCTTGGGACTGAGAAAAAGGGGAATTGATTTTATCTCATGCCCGGTGTGCGGAAGATGCAGAGTAGACCTCTCTGAGATTGCCTCCAGAATAGAACACAGAATCAGAGACATCCCCAAGCCCCTTAAGGTAGCTGTGATGGGCTGTGAAGTGAACGGTCCTGGAGAGGCGAGGGAGGCAGATATTGGGATAGCATTTGGAAAAGGATTTGGATTGATATTCAAACACGGAAAGCCGCTCCGCAGGGTCAAAGCTGATGATATAGTGGATGAATTTGTGAAAGAAGTGAGATCGTTGGCTTTAGAGTGAAATTCACTATTCACCATTCACCGTATTTGTCTTCAATACCGCTTCAGCCACACCTGAATTTCATTGCATTCAGCTTTATGCATTATCTTTTTTATGTGTCTCGCTCGTCTAGCCCGTCTCGCGCTTCTCGAGTTTCAATTAGAGCAAATAGACTCAATAGACGAAAAAACTAGGTGAACGAGTATCACGGTACTGTTTTTTTACGGTACAATAGACGAAAAAACTAGGTGAACGAGTATCACGGTACTGTTTTTTTAGGGGTTGACAGGATTGATAGGGTTTTTTCCTGAAAGCACCTGAACCAGATTTTTTGCAGCCATCATAGACATTTTAAGACGTGTTTCATAACTTGCGCTCCCGATATGAGGGAGCAGAACCACATTGTCTAGAGAAAGCAGTTTTTCCTCTATTTCAGGTTCTTTTTCATAGACATCTAAGCCAGCTCCCCAGAGTTTGGCTTTCTCTAAAGCACTGGCTAATGCTTTTTCTTCCACCACAGGGCCTCGTGACACATTGACCAGAATGGCCTGTTTTTTTATAAGAGAAATATTTTGTTGGGAGATCAAGTGGTAAGTGTCCTTGGTGAGGGCCACATGAATAGAAATAATGTCAGAGGTTTTCAAAAGATCTTTCAGTGGGAGATAATGAGCATGGTATTTTTTTTCTTCCTTGGGAGAAAGTCTATGGATATCAGTGTAAACCGTCTTGAGTTTAAAGGGATGAGCTCTTAAAGCCACAGCTTTTCCAATGCGTCCCATGCCGATGATTCCCAGCTGTTTTCCAGTCAGGTCTTTTCCCAAAAAAAGGTCCAGCTCCCAGTTTTTATATTTTTTTTCTCTGGTGAATTTATCAGCCTTGGGGATCTTTCTGGCCACAGAAAGGATCAGTCCCCAGGTAAGGTCAGCAGTGGTATCGGTGAGCACGCCTGGAGTATTGGTCACGTAGACTCTTTTGCTGGAGGCGTAGGAAACATCTATGTTGTTGTATCCAGCAGCACAGTTGGCGATTATTTTTAGATCAGGGGCTGCGTCTATGATATCCCTGTCGATTTTGTCCACCAGTAATGAGACAAGTCCTTGTTTGTCTTTAATAAGAGAGATGATCTCTTTTTTGCTGGGATATCTTTCTTTTCCTGTCACCTCACAATCAATGTGTTTTTTGAGATAAGCCATGGCTTCGGGAAGAAGCTTTTTGGTGATTAAAGCTTTGGGTTTCATTTTGTTCTCCTTACTTGAATGGTTCATAAGAGAAGAAAAAATGTATTTTTCACCTGGTCTTGAAAATTTGTTTTGGCAAAACCAATTTTGTGTGACCCTGATCGAATAATGTCAGATACTATCATTACAGCGGCTGCCTCTATACGATAATATTCAGCAAGAGCAAACAGGGCTGAAGTTTCCATGTCCACTAATTTGATTCCTGTTTTAACCTGGTGTGAAAGCCATTTTTTTGTTTCCCTGTACGGAGCATCCGTTGAAACCAGAGAAGCTGTGCCGCAGTCAATGTGATTTGATTTGAGTTTTTGTTTGATTTCAAGGGACAATTTATGGGATGAAGAAAACTCTTTTTTCTCAGGGATGTACTTGGGAGAAGTGCCCTCCTCAGATAAAGCTGTGTTTATGAGATAGGTATCAAAGAGATGGATGTTTTCTGTAAGCCCTCCGCAGAATCCTAAAATAATAAGCTCTTTGACTCCCGAAAAAAGCAGTGGTTCTACGGCCAGAACCGCAGCTGGCGCTCCGATTCCACCTAAGAGGACGAGTTTGTTTTTGAATGAATAGAGATGAGAAAACAGAAATTTTTGTTTGGTTACTGCTTTTTTTTCTAAATGACTTTTTATGGTCTTTTTGGGGGTATCTGCAGGAATAAAAACAGCCCTCTGGACATGCAGATTTTTTATTTTAAGCGGCTTTACCATGGATGTGCTGCTTTTTTTCATCAGTTTCTTCTCAGTCAAGATAGCAAAAAGATGATGATTAGTAAAATGAAATTGAGGTGTGGCTTGGGCTCCCTTCAGATTTTTAACGCCATTCATGGCCATGTGTTTTTAGCTGCTGCTAGACTCTGCAGATGAATTCAATTAGAATACTCGTATGAAAAACATGAAATTCACTCAGATAAAAACTGATAAGATCGATACCACTGATAAAAGATTTCAGATTTCACCTTTTTTTTCGTCTGGAGCTTTGAACCGTTCAATTCAAAAAGTGGGGGTGTTGAATCCGCCTGTATTAACAGTGAGAGAAGAAAAGTATGTCATTGTATCAGGATGGAAGCGGGTCAGAGCCTGCCAAAAATTATCCTTTCTCTGTGTTCCTGTGTTTATTATGCAGGATTGTTCAGACCTGGAAGCCTTTAAAATCCCTTTGTTTGAGAATTTATCCCACAGAGATTATTCCCAGGTTGAGGTTGCCTCTGTAATCGAAAAACTTTTTGGCTTCGGAGAAAAACCAGAAGAAATCATGAAGGAATATATGTGCTTGCTCAAGGTCCCTCCAAAGCGGGATGTTATGGATGTTTACAGAAAGATCCATAAACTGGATGATAAAATTAAGGAAATCGGGCATCAGAAAGAATGGTCATTTGGAACACTGGAATTAATGACTGAATTATCCCTTGAAGAAGTTCAGGCTCTTTATCCCTTGGTTAAAGAACTGAGCCTCAACAAGCAAAAACAGCTGATAGAAAATATGTTTGAAATATCCAGAAAAAATGAGGTTTCTGTTGAAAGCTTACTGGGCAGCGGGGAGTTCTCAAGAATTCTTGCAGAAGAAAACCTTTCCTCTGTCCAAAAAGCTGAAAGAATTCATGAATTGGCAAGAAAAATGAGAAATCCTTTTCTCAGTGAGTGGAAAGAATCTTTTGAAAAGATAAGCCAAAGTTTGGACCTGCCTGAGGAAATCAAAGTCCTTCCATCAAAATATTTTGAAGGAGATATTGTTTCCATTAAACTGGACATCAAGAATCCCACAGAGTTAAAAAAATCCATTGAAAAGCTCAAGGAGTTAGCTGAAAGAAAAGAGATCCATTTGCTTTTTAAGCCCTATTCAAATGATTGAATCCCTTCAAAAAATCGAGAGAATATTTATTGAAAAAGAGTGCTCTCAGTATCCTCTTGTGCGCAGAGTTCTCAAAAAAACCAGAAATATTCCCCGGCAAGTGATAAGCCATGAGGATGAGCTCCTTGAAAGATTCAATCTGTTAAAGGGCTCTTTTGGAGAGGGGAAAAAAGCACTGTATTTAAAATCCCTTAAAGGGAGCTTTGTAAAACCCTGTCCCTGTACTCCTCATTATATAGGATGCAATTATTACATCATAAATACTGACCTGAACTGTCCCATGGATTGTTCTTACTGCATTCTGCAGCATTATCTTGATAATCCGGTGCTCACAGTTCATGTCAATACCCATGACTTATGGAAGGAGCTGGACTGTTTTCTGGGTGCTCAAAAAAACCGGTTTATCCGTATGGGAACCGGAGAGCTGGCAGATTCTCTGGCATTGGATCCGGTAACCAAACGTTCAGGAGAAATGATTGCTTATTTCAGGAAGAAACCCTGTGTGAATTTTGAATTGAAAACAAAAACCACTCACATAAACAATATCATGGGTGAAGAACCTGCTGAAAACATAATCATTGCCTGGTCACTTAACTCAGAAGTTATAGCTGAAAAAGAAGAGAAGGGGGCTCCTCCAGTAAAAGATAGGATTGAGGCTGCCTTAGAAGTTCAAAAAAAGGGATTTAGAACTGCTTTTCACTTTGATCCCCTGATTTTATATCCAGGATGGGAAAAGGATTATAATGAATTGATTGACTATCTTTTCTCCAGAGTAAATCCCTCCCGGATTGCTTGGATCAGTTTAGGGTCACTGCGTTTTCCAAAATCACTTAAGTCTGTGATAAGAAGAAGATTTCCTTCCTCAAAAATAATCTATGAAGAAATGTTGCCCGGGGAAGACGGCAAATTGAGGTATTTCAAGCCGCTGAGAACAAAGCTCTATCAAGAAGTGGCCAAGAGAATCAATTCCTTTTGTGGTAAAAGAGTTCCTCTTTATTTATGTATGGAGAGCAAGGAAATTTGGAAAAAAGTCCTTAATAAAGAACCAGGGAGTAAAGAGGAAGTTGAATCTTTCCTTTCTTTACTCCCTAGATTGTAACAGATTAAAAATAGAGAATCTTAAGTAGTGTTTTATTTGATCTCTTCTGTTTTCTTGTCAGTTATGATTCCAATGTCTTCAACACCAGCGGTTTTCATGGTCCCAATAATATCAACAATTTGTCCGAATTCCAGGTCTTGGTCAGCTTTCAGATAGAGCTTTTTATCAGATGCCTGCATCAGAGCATCTTCCAACAGGATTAGAAGGGGACTGCGTTCATCTACTTTTTGTTCGTTAACAAACAGAGTTCCATCCTTTCTAATATAGAGAACGATTTCTGGATTATCAGGCATTTCTATGGTATTTGCTGCAGTCGGGAGCTTTAAGTCAACTCCTTTTTGTATAAGGGGAGTCACCACCATGAAAATGATCAGCAGAACAAGTAACACATCACAGAGCGGAACCACATTAGGTTCAGCGTTGACATCGTCTTTGCTTTCGCCGACTTTAAAACCCATTTTATACCTCTTCCAAAGTTTTTATTTTAACTTAACCAAATGAGACAAAGAAATTTATTTTGCCTCTCTTCTTCTTGCAAAGAAGTCAACAACCTCAGAACCGGCGTTGGCCATTTCTGCTCTAAAGACTTCAACTTTTTCATTCAAGAAGTTGTAGCACCAGAGGGCTATAACAGCCACTCCGATTCCAAACGCAGTTGCAATCAAGGCTTCTGCGATTCCAGAAATGACAGCTCCCAGGCCTCCCGAACCTGTCATGGCTATGCCTTGGAAAGCATTGATGATACCGAGAATGGTTCCAAAAAGGCCAATAAAGGGTGCAGATGTGGCTATGGTGGCCATAACACCCAGCCCTCTTCTCAACTCTTGAGCGAACATCACAGAAACTCTGTCTGTTCCTCTTTCAGCGGTTTCTATTTGCTGGTCAAAACCGATTCCAGCTTCTTGGCCTTCTAAAAATTCTCTGATTCCAGCAGCAGAAACTCGAGCAAGATGACTTCTTTTGTTCTCTTTTTTGGTGGCGACATTAAGAGCTTCTTTGTTTTTGCCTGCTTTGAGTAGTTCTTCTATCTTTGGAGCAAGAGCCTTTGATCTTTTCTTAGCTTTGCTAAATATGACCTGGCGTTCAATAAAAATGTAAATCGCTAAGATAGAAAGAAAAACCAGAAGTCCCGCCACGAACTTGACTGGTAAACCCATTGAGTGCCATAGTTCTACTAGACTAAATTGCATTTTAAGTGCCTCCTTTTAAATGTCATAAGCATTCATTTAGCTTTCTTATTTTAATTCAAAAGTAACTGTAACAGTAAAGATAACAGGCCTTGGACGTCCGTTGATGACCATAGGCTCATAGACCCACTGTCTGACAGCGTCTTTAGCGGCCTCATCGAGTAAGGGTACTGATTTAAGGACCCGAACATTCTGCACTCTGCCGTAGATATCAGTGGTGGCTTCTACAATAACCACCCCTTCTACCTTGGCCTGAATAGCGATTTCAGGGTATTCGGGTGGAACACGGCGGATAAGTTTTGGTTTTTTTATGTCACCGCCCACTCTAACCGGGGCTTCGACTTCACCGACCACACCGCCGAGGACACCGCCAACTACACCGCCCAAGACACCGCCTTCCACACCGCCTTCCACACCGCCTTCCACACCGCCTTCGATGCCGAAGTCAGTGAGTTCTTCTTCAGCGATTTCGTCAGGGATATCAACAGGGGCGACCAGTTGACCGGGTTGGATATCGGTTTGAGCTTTGACAGGTTTGATTTTGGTAGCAGATTGGGTGGAGGAGCGTTTTTTAGCAGGAGGTGGAGGAGGAGGTGGAGGTGGAGGAGGAGGGGCAAGAAAAGCGCTGTAAACTTGCACTTCAGGGAGGTCTCCAGGATTGAGAAGAGGAACAATCAGAAGCATCAATATGGCAGCCACGTGGACAATCAAAGCTAAGGGGAATATCAAAGCCTTGGTGCCAAAATTCTTTTCTTTTTTAAAGAAAGAATCGCCGAACATTCCAGTTGATTCTCCAGTTTTTTTCTGCTTTTCTTTTTCTGCCATTCTTAACCTCTTTAAAAAAAGTATTATTTCTTTATTTCTTTTTTATGATAGCAAAAACCTTTAAAAGTATATAGAAAAAAAAGATTTTTTGCAAGTCAAAAAAATCATTTACCCATACCTTTTTTTGGTTTAAAAATAATTTTCCAAAAGTATACAGAAGTGCATGAAAGATAAATAGAGGAGTAGGTTCCGATAATCACTCCGAACATCATAGTGAATGCAAAGTCATTGATCACTTGTCCTCCGAAAAGGAACAGAGCTGTTACTGTGAGAAAAGTGGTTCCTGAAGTAATGATGGTTCTGCTTAAAGTCTGATTCACACTGGTATTTAAAAGTTTTTCAAAATCAAGTTTTCTGAGAAGTTTTATATTGTCTCTAACCCGGTCAAAAATCACAATGGTATCATTCAATGAATACCCCACAATGGTCAGGATAGCGGCGATGACCGGCAGATTTAATTCTCTATTGGTTAATGAGAAGATTCCTACCGTTATCAAAACATCATGGGCAAGAGTTATAATAGCCGCCACACCATAGCCATATTGAAAACGGATCCCAATGTAGATAAGCATACCAAGCAGGGCCCATATAGTCGCTTGAGTCGCTTTCCGTCTTAAGTCATGTCCTATTTGTGGCCCCACGGTTTCTCGGCTCAAAATGGCAATACTGCTGAGAAAAGTTTTGTTTTTAAGGTGATCAATGACTTCCGGACTGAGCCCTCCCATTTCTTGCAGTTGAGAGTAATCCTGGATGATTCCTTTTAGTTCGCTTGATTTTCTAAGATTGATGATGGTTTCTGCAATTTCAGGAGCTTTTTCTGGATATTCAGGCAGGAGGATTTCTATGAGATGATCTTCATTGATGTTGTTGAGATCAGGAATCCCTTGTTCGATGGCTTTCCGCTCTTCTTCAGTTCTGAGAGAATCCACTACCATCTGGCCTATGATTTCATTTGCTTCTAACTCCTGGATATCTCTTTCTTCAGTCGCATCTTGTAAGGTACGGACAATGAATTCCCTTTGTGTGTTTCCCATTTCCTGGATAATGGAGTTTGGAATACCAGCATTTTGTAGAGCGGTTCTCACTTCTCCAATAGGGACCTGATTTTTAAAAATTACCCTGACCAGGGTTCCTCCTGCAAAATCAATGCCGTAATTGATGCCTTTTCCCAGGGTTATGTTGATGATTCCAACGGCTATGATTATGCCCGAAAGTCCCAGTGCAATGAACTTGTACTTCATAAAATTTATGGTGGTATTTTTTAGAATCTGCATCTTTTATATGCTTAAGTCCTTCTTGGTTTTCTTTCTGCCAGCAGTTAAATCAAAAATCAGCCGCGATACAAAAACTGCTGTGAACATACTTGCTGTTATTCCGATAATCAGGGTAATGGCAAATCCTTTGATGGGACCGGTTCCAAACTGAAAAAGGAAAACGGCGGCAATAATAGTGGTGACATTGGCATCTAAAATGGTCCGGAACGCTCTGGAGAAACCAGAAGCAATGGAGCTCAGCACACTTTTTCCCTGAGAAAGCTCCTCTCTGATTCTTTCAAAGACCAGCACATTGGCATCCACGGCCATACCGACTGTGAGTATGATGCCCGCCATTCCAGGGAGTGTCAGACTGGCTTTAAAATAGGCCAGCACTCCTCCAATAATAATGATATTCAAAACAAGCGCCACCACCGCATTTATTCCGGACACGCGGTAGTAAAAGACCATAAAAACCATGATCAAAATCAAAGCAATGACTATGGATCGGACTCCTTTTCTTATAGAATCAGCTCCTAATGAGGGTCCGATGGTCCTGTTTTCAAGGATTTCAATACTGGCAGGAAGAGCTCCCGCTCTCAAAACCAGGGCAATATCTTCAGCTTCTTCAGGTGTGAATCTTCCGCGGATGATTCCGGAGCCGGGAATCCGGTCTTCAATGGTGGCTACCTGCTGGATTTTATTATCCAAGACAATGCTTAAGGGTTTTCCAATGTTTTCTTCGGTTAATTTGGCGAATCTTTTGGAAGCTTCTGGATTGAGAGTAAACGAGACCGCAGGATTGTTCCATTCATCTGTGGATCGGCCAGCATTTCTAAGGTCTTTTCCCACAATTTCTGCAATATCACTCACGAGATAATATTCCCCCTTGGTTCTTTGAGGGTCTCCTCTCAGAATTTCCACGGCTGGAGGAACTTCTCCACCGTACTCCTCTAAAAGGGTCTCTCTATCCGGAGCTGGTCCTCCTTTGACCAGCCTGAATTCCAGCTGAGCCGTGGTCTTTAGGATTTCTATAACTCTATCTGGGTTTTCAACACCCGGGAGTTCCACAATGATCCGTTCTCCGGTGAGTCCCTGACGCTGGATAGTGGGTTCTGTGAGGCCCAGCTCATCCACTCTGTTCCCAATGGTTTCCAGAGATTGACGGACAGCCTGTTCTCTCAAATGAGTTTCCACTCCGGGATTCATTGTCATATGGATATTCCCGGCCTGGACCCTCGAGCTCCACTGCCTGAATTCATCATCCAGAATTTCTCTGACCTGTCCCAGTTTTTCCGGGTCTATTTTCAGAATCGTGAATTCATCCACCTTATTTTCTGTTTTAACGATGGAATCATAAGCGATGTTCTCTTTTTCAAGCCTTTGCCTCAGTCTTGATATTTCCTGGTCTGTTTCAGCCCTCACTGAATCATCGGTCACAACCTGAAGGACAAGGTGCATTCCTCCTCTTAAATCAAGACCTAGATGGATCTTTTTTGAAGGGGGATAGGCTAAAAATACAGCCAGGCCCACCACAGCGATGACCAGAATGATTTTCCAGCGCAGTTTTCTCTTCATTTTATGACCTTAATCGTTTTATCTGTTTGTTATGTCAGGAGAGATGACTATTTTTTATTCTGCTGGGGACTTTGAATCACTGCGACTGCATTTTTGGATATGTTGACTTTAACATTTGTAGCGATCTTGAGTTCAATTTTATCCTTTTGAATTCCCATTACTGTCCCGTGTATTCCTCCCGTGGTTATGATTTTATCTCCAGGTTTTAATTCTTCGACCATCTCCTGGTGCTTTTTTTGCTTTCTTCTAGAAGGCAGAATGATCAGAAGATAGAAAATCACAAAAACAAGAACAAAGGGGATGATAGCAGTGATAAAACTGCCCCCGTCCTGAGAAGCGGGCTGCTCCTGACCGACTAGAGTGAATAGACTCGCTAAAATCATGACTTATCTTCCTTAATTATTTTTTCTTTCAATCTTTTTAGTGAATTTGTTTGAATAGCTTGCCTAATTTTGCTAAAGATGTCAAGGTAAAAATAAAGGTTATGGATGGTATTGAGTATGGAGGAGCTGATTTCATTCCTTTCGTAAAGATGACGAAGGTAGGCCCTGGAGAAATTCTGGCAGGTGTAGCAGGAGCAGTTTTCATCCAGAGGTCTGGGGTCTTTTTCATATTTTTTATTTTTTATCACGATTTTTTCTCTGCTGGTAAACAGGGTTCCGTTTCGTGCGTTTCTGGTGGGAAGAACACAATCGAAGAAATCCACACCCAGCTCTACCGCTTTAATGATATCTTTGATATACCCGATTCCCATAAGATACCTGGGTTTATCCTTTGGAAGAAGGGTGGTTGATTTTTGAACTGTCTCAAAAAACTGGGTCTTTGGCTCGCCGATTCCAAGCCCTCCCAGAGCATAACCGTCAAAACCGATTTCAGTGAGGTCCTGAATGCTTTTCTTCCTGAGTTCCCATTCAACGCTTCCCTGGGTAATTCCCCAAAGCTGTTGAGAAGTTTTTTGCTCTAAGAAATATTCTCTGGATAGGCGGGCCCATTTTGAAGTGAGGGAGACGGCTTGTTTGAGATCCTGTTTTTGATAGGGGTAAGGCACAAAGTTGTCAAGAGGCATCATGATATCTGTTCCCAGAGCCAGCTGAATATCAATGATGTCTCTGGGAGTGACAAATATTTTAGTTCCATCAAGATGAGAAGAGAAGCTGACTCCTTGTTCTTTGATTTTAGCCAGTGGAGAGAGGCTGTATATTTGGAATCCTCCACTGTCAGATAGAAGGGGCTTGTCCCAGGAAATAAAGGAATGAATTCCTCCCATTTTTTTTATCACCTCTATTCCTGGTCTGAGGAATAAGTGGTAGGCGTTTATCAATATTAACTGAGCGCCTATTTCTCTGACCATAGTGTGGGTCAGGGCTTTTATGGTTCCCTGGCTTCCCACCGGAGCAAAGGCTGGAGTTTGAATGGAGCCATGAGGAGTGTTAATAACAGCAAGCCGGGCTGATGAATTTGGGTCTTCCTTTATGACTTCAAATGTTTTTGGCATGGATGTCTCATTATATCAAAAATTTTAGTTATTCATAAAATAGGTATGCAGCCCCCTACCTATTTATAAAAAAATGGCGATGTTTTCACTATCAATTTATTTTCGGTGATAGACAAGATTTTTTCAGAAAGCAATAAATTGTGAGTTGTAAATTGTGAATTGTATTTCATTTAAAAAACTAAATTTATTTCAATTTACCATTCACCACTTACCATTCACCATTCACCGTATTCAAAGTCGCTTCAGCCACACCTCAATTTCATAAAGCATACGCATTTTCTCTAAGATATAAATCTTAAGTCACTATTTCAACTTGCAGGATTATGGTAAATAAGGGCGGATCAGGAGAAACGAAAGTAAATCACATCTCCATCCTGGACTTGATACAGCTTCCCTTCCAGCCTCACAGCTCCGTTTTTCCTGGCCTCCTGGAAGGAACCCTGTTCTAAGAGTTGATCCCATGGGATGACTTCTGCGCGGATGAATCCTTTCTCTATGTCTGAGTGGATTTTTCCTGCAGCGGCAAGAGCTGTTGAGTCTTTTTTAATAGTCCATGATTTGATTTGGTCTTTTCCTATTGTAAAAAAAGTGATGACATTCAGCAGGTCATAAGAAGCTTTTAAAAATTTGGAAATACTGAGCTCTTTAAGTCCATACTCCTTCATAAATGCTTCTCTGTCCTGTCCTTCTAGCTCAAGAATTTCAGATTCGATTTTTCCACAAAAAGCCAGGACACGAGTTTCTTTCTCTTCTGAAGAGAATATCTTTTCCGGAGTTTCAATGAGAGAAATCTCCTTTTCATCAACATTTACCATGTGAAGGAGAGGCTTTTGACTCAGGAAGGCAAAGTTTCTTATGAGCTTTTCGTCAGCTGTTTTAAGGCTCAGATTTCTTATGGGGATTCCTTTTTCCAGATTCAGCCTGATTTCTTCCAGGACCTCTTTTTCCTTTTGTTCTTCAGGAGATTTTCTTTTTTCAAGCTCTTTTTCAAGCTTCTCCACCCGGCTCTCAACCACTATAAGGTCAGCCAGGATGATTTCTTGTTCAATCGACTGAATATCCCCAGACGCATCTATTTTCTCTCTATGGGGGGGGACCTGGGGATTCTGGAAATCTCTTACCACATGGGTTAAGCCATCCGCTTTTCTTAAATAGTCGAGATAGGATTCATCTTTGATTTCCCCATAGGATACTCCAGCCGGGTCAATATAGTCTATCTGAGCGGGGATTTTTTCTTTTTCCGGAAAAAGCTGGCTTAACTTGTCCAGTCTCTCGTCAGGCACGGGGCAGGTCCTTGCATTGGGTTCTTTTTTTCCCTGGTCATAAGCTTTTACTTCTATTTTTGCGCCGGTCAAAAGATTGAATAAGGTGGTCTTTCCTGTTTTTGGATATCCAAAGAGTGTGAAATTCATGGTCTGTTCCTTATTATTATATTATATAA
>CAYULB010000036.1:0-20092 GCA_964445575.1 uncultured Eubacteriales bacterium | reverse complement strand
GTTACCCGTTCACCTATTTTTTTTATAAAATTCTGCAGTGGCTGAAGCGACTTTGAAGATACTGAGAATTGTTGACTCGGAAAGCATAATAAAATATCATAACAGCAGTTAACAAAAAGATATTCAGATGAATGAATTCAAAGGATACATTCAGGTTTATACAGGTCATGGCAAGGGAAAAACAACCGCGGCTCTAGGGATTGCCGTGAGAGCAGCTGGTCATGGATACAAGACTTTTATCGGCCAGTTCATGAAAAAACAAAAATACGGCGAACTCAAAGCTCTAAAAAGATTGACACCTCTAGTCCATATAGAACAGTTCGGGAGAAATGCTTTCATCCATGTGGACAAAAATCCTGACCAAGAAGACATCCAAAAAGCGAACCAGGGTCTTACAACCTGCTTGAAAGCCATGCTTTCAGGCCTGTACAATATTATTATTCTAGATGAAATAAATGTGGCAGTCTACTTCAACCTCATTAAAGAAGAAAAAGTACATCAATTTCTCGATAAAAAGCCAGACAACATAGAAGTGATTTTAACCGGAAGGTATGCTCCTCGGTCCTTAATAAAAAGAGCAGACCTTGTGACTGAAATGAAAGAAATCAAACATTACTACACCAAAAAAGTCCTGGCAAGGGATGGTATTGAAAGATAATTTTACCAATGAATAAACAAATTTTTGAAAAATTAGTCGAAGAAGCCCTTTCAGAAATCCACAAGGAATTTAAAAAATACCTCAAAAACATAACTGTCATTGTTGAGGACAAACCTCCTTTAGAAGTCTATAAAAGGTTGGGGATAAACCGTAAAGGGCTTATACTAGGTCTGTATCATGGAGTTCCCCTAAAAAACCGCGGCCCTTATTATGGAAATATCCCCCCTGATGTGATCTCTATTTACCAGAAACCCATAGAAAGGATATGTTCAACAGAAGAAGAAATCAAACAAAAAGTCAGAGAAGTGGTAAGACATGAAATAGGACATTACTTTGGGAAAAGCGATAAAGAATTAAGAGAATTTGAAAATGATCGAGAACCATAGGAGAACGCCAACATGAACAAACCCTACTTTGGAATCATTGCTGCCCTCACCACTCCTTTTAAACAAGAGCAGATCGAACTTGAGAGATTTAAAAATAACATCATGAGATACAATGACACAGATCTGACAGGTTATGTCACAGCTGGTTCCACAGGAGAGGGGGCTTTTCTCTCTGATGAGGAATGCATAACTCTCGTTCAAACCGCAAAAAAATATGCATCCAAGGACAAAAGAGTTATAGCTGGAACAGCCCGCGAATCCGTTAAAAACACCGTGGAATTGACCAATAAGGCCGCGGAAGCAGGCGCTGATTCCGCTCTGATATGCACTCCCCACTATTACAAATCCAGAATGACCCATGAAGCTCTTAAAAAATACTACCTTTCTGTGGCTGAAAAATCTCAAATCCCGCTCATCATTTATCACATTCCTCAGAACACAGGAATTTCAGTTGACCCAAATCTGGTAACCTCCCTTTTGAAACATCCAAACATCGCCGGCATCAAGGATAGTTCCGGCGACTTGAATTTTTTCGAAGAGGTGCTTCCCCAGATTAAGCCTGACAAAGCATTTCTCTTGGGCGCAGGAAATCTAATCTTTCCTACCCTAGTCATGGGAGCGGCCGGAGGCATATTAAGACTGGCTAGTGTGGTTCCGGAACTGTGCACTCGTCTGTACAGTTTATACAAGCTCAATGAGTGGGACAAAGCGAAAAAACTTCAGTTCAACTTGGTTCCCTTAAACCAGATGGTGACCAAAGAATGCGGAATCCCTGCTGCAAAATACGCCTTAGACCTGCTGGGCTACTATGGAGGCCCCTGCAGACTTCCTCTTCTCTCTCCCAGCCGTGCTGAAAAAAATCAAATAAAAGCAATGCTTCAAAATCTCAAACAACTGTGAAAGGAATAACATGTCAGAAAACAAGCGGCGTCTGTTTTTAAAAGAAATGGTTTGGGGCTCCTTCTCAATCCCTTTTATTAAATTGGGTTTGATCCAGCCTTCATCCCGCAGGATAAAAAAGGGGTCGATGTACTACCGGCGTTTAGGCAGGACCCAGCTTTTCATATCTGAAATCTCGCTGGGAGGAAGTCCTCTTCCAGATTGGGCCCTCATGAGGCAGACTGTAGAGAGAGGGGTTAATTATATCGATACCTCACACGCTTACATGAACGGAAACAGTGAACGGCAGATAGGAAGACTTTTAAAGGAAGTGGGAAGAGACCAAGTCCATGTGGGAACAAAGTTCCACCTGAGAGACCATTGGAGTGAAGAGTCTATTCTGTCTTCAGTGGAAGGAAGCCTTAAAAGGCTTCAGACCGATTTCATAGATGTCCTGCTTATACACGGTGCTTCTGATCCAGATCATATAACAGACGATAGAGTGTTATCCACGTTTGAAAAAATGAAAAAAGCTGGAAAAATCAGGTTCCAGGGCCTTTCCTGTCATTCCAACCATCATGAAGTCATCTCCCGGGCGGTCCAGTGCGGAGAATACGATATGGTTCAGCTGGGCTACAATGTGTTTGATATAGAGGACACTGAAAAAGACATAAAACAGTATTCGGATTACTTGGGCGCCAGTGGAACAAGCAGGCTCATAAAATCAGCGTGGGATAAAGACATTGGGGTCATTGCTATGAAAGTTCTTAAAGTGGGTGGGAAACGCCAGAACTTAGCTCAATACCAGACCGATTCCGCCTCTCTTTACCAAGCCATGCTGAAATGGGCACTGGAAAACAAATACATAACCTCAGTGGTAACTGAGATGCTGAACCGGACTGAATTAGAAGAAGATCTCAGCGTAGTTAACAGTCCCCTTTCTCAACAAGAGCGAAATAATCTTATGCGGCATGCGGCTGAAAACTGTATCAACTACTGCCATATGTGCGGGACATGTAAGGAAAACTGCCCTATGGGAATTGAAACCACTTCTATCCTGCGTTATCTTGCTTATTTTGATGGCTATGAAAAACAAAGCAGAGCCAGACAACTTTATTCAAATTTAGCGCTTGATAAAACAGCCAAAGCCTGTACACAATGTGGAGAATGTGATCGTTCCTGTCCTTACGGAGTCTCAGTGAACAAACAGATTCATTATGCAGATTCCCTGCTCGCATAAAATACTTAAAATACTGCTAAGGAAAAAACCAGAAGAGTATGACCAGCCAAAAAGGATATGGACCGTGCATCCTGCTTTGACAAAACCTTCCCTGCGCATCCCATGCAGTTAGCTCAGGCAAGGCTGACCTGCAGCACAAGCAGCCGCTCTGCTACCGCTGCTACCTCCCGGTCCTGACGGAGTTCACAAAGAGTGCTTTGCACAGGGCCCATACCTTCAACACCACTTGCATGAGTGCTGACCAGAAAAAGTTGACTGCCTCAGCAAGGAGTTCGACCTCACTACAGCGGATTGTGAGCTACAGGGCACCGCTAGCTCCCCATCCAGCACGGTCCATTGATTCAATCACTCAGCTTTCATAGAAATGCTAACGTGAAACCGCGTTTTTGTCAACCACTCCAAACAGCCGAGAAAAATCTGAAGGGAGCCCCAGCCACACCTGAATTTCATCCTTTTCTTGACATCCCTGCTCCAAAGTGATAGAAAAAATCCATTAACATGTTCATTCAAATCCAACCCGAGTACAAACCCAATAAAATAAAACAATCTTATTTAGGAGGGATTATTCTATGAATAAAAAACTTTTGGCTGCTGTTGGTATTGCTTTAGTATTGTTTCCCTTTCTTCTGTCTGCTCAGACACATCCAGAAGAATTCCTGGGACATAAAGTTGGAGCTGACCGGAAACTCGCAGACTACAATCAAATAACAGAATACTTCAAAAAGCTGGAGGATGAATCAAACAAAATCAAACTTCTCACCATTGGAGAATCCACGCTGGGAAAACCCATGATCATGGCTGTTATAACTGCAGAAGAAAACATGGACCAACTGGACCAGTACACTCAAATCACCAAACAACTCCGGGACGTAAAAGGATTAACCCCTGAAGAAGCCAAAAAACTCAGTCAGGAAGGAAAAGCCATCCTTCTCATTACCTGCAACATCCATGCCACAGAAATCGCTTCTTCTCAGATGTCCATGGAGCTTGCCTATGACTTGGTCACAGGAAACACTCCGTTCGATGCAGAAAAAGCACTTAAAGAAGTGATCGTTCTTCTTGCCCCCACCATCAATCCAGACGGAGAACAAATGGTCACAGAATGGTACAGGAAATACGTGGGGACCAAATACGAAGGCTCCCGAATGCCCTGGCTTTACCACCATTATGCCGGCCATGATAACAACCGGGACTGGTTTATGTTCAACTTAAAAGAAACCCAGGCTGTCACGAAAGTGCTTTATCATGACTGGATTCCACAAATCCATATAGACGAACATCAAATGGGATCAACCGGAGCACGTCTGTTCATTCCTCCCTTTATGGATCCTCCGGTGCCCACCATACATCCTCTGCTCTGGAGAGGAGTGGCCCTTTGCGGAATGAACATGGCCTATGACCTACAAAAAAATGGATTCAAAGGAGTGGTGCACGGAAGAAGCTTTACCGGATGGTGGATCGGAGCGTGCGATGATACCTCCTGGCTTCACAACTGCATCGGACTTCTGAGCGAAATGGCCTCTGTAAAAGTGGCGACTCCGATTTATATTGAACCCAATGAGATTCCAGATTCATATGTTGAGAAAAGACTCCAATTCCCGGATCCCTGGATGGGCGGATGGTGGCGGCTGAGAGACTTGGTGGAATACGAACTAACTTTATCCAAAAGCCTGGTAAAAACCGCTTATCTTCACAAACAAGACCTTCTGTATAATTTCTACAAGATGAACAAGGATGCCATTGAAAATAGAGAACCAGGTGCCCCCTTTGCCTTTGTCATATCCAAAAATCAGAGAGACTATCCCACCACTCTGCGGATGCTGGAAATCTTAAAATTTGGAGGGGTGCAAATCCATCAGGCTGAAAAGGATTTTGTGGCAAACGGCAAATCATTCCCTGCAGGCTCTTTTGTGGTGCTCATGGCTCAACCTTACCGGCCCTACGCTCAAGCTCTTCTTGAAAAACAGGAATACCCGGATATCAGACAGTATCCCGGAGGACCTCCCGAACCGCCCTATGACAATGCAGGATGGACCCTTCCTCTGCAAATGGGAGTGGAATGTGAACCAATCAACTCTCCCTTTAAAACAGAACTTGTTGAATTGAGTGAAATCCCTTCTCCGGATATACAGATCCCTGCTGAAGACGCTGAATACATTGTACTGGATCCCAAACCAAACGCTTCCTATTCCGTGGTTCTCTCTCTTCTTAAGAACAATCCAGAGATCTACCGCTCTCAACAGCCAGTAAACGGAGATGGATTCCATACCTGTTTTGGCAGCTTTATCATCAAAAACACTCCCCAGGTCCAGAAAGAGCTTCCTTCTCTTCTTGAAAAATGGAACCTCAATGCCTACTCCATAAACGATATATCAGAAATTAAAAAGAGCAGTCCTTTGAAAAATCCCCGAATTGCGCTTTATCAATCCTGGAAATCAAACATGGACCAAGGATGGACCCGATACATGCTGGATGACCTTGAGGTCCCTTACACCACCATCCACAACAAAGACTTTACAGAAAAAAAAGACCAACCTGCTGACTTTAAAGAAAAGTTTGATGTGATTATATTTGCCAGCGAAAGTGCTGATATCATAAAAACAGGAAAACCAGACCCCAAGTCAAGGTACGCCAGATATTACACAGAAGGACCTCCGGAGTATGAAGGAGGCATCGGCAAACAGGGAGTGGAGGCTTTAAAGAACTTTGTCTCTGAGGGAGGCATCCTGGTCACCTTAAACGACGCTTGTGAATTGGTTATTAATGAATTCAAACCCCCTGTTACCAACACTCTTGATGGAGTCTCTAGAGATAAATTTTTCTGCCCCACATCGATTCTAAAACTTAATGTGAACCGCAGGTCACCTATAGGATATGGCATGCCTTCTGAAACAGCAGCTGTCTTTTCCCGCAGCAAGGCCTTTCGCACCAGCATACCTGATATGGAGTGGGACCGAACCGTAGTGGCAAGTTATCCCAAAAAAGACATTCTGCTGAGCGGATGGCTGCTGGGAGAAGAAACCATCAGCCGAAGAGCTGCAGTCGTTGATGTGCAGTACAAGAAAGGCCATATGATACTCATCGGAATTCGGAGCCAGCACAGAGCCCAATCTCATGGAACTTATAAATTCATACTGAACGCTATGCTCTATCCCCAAGCCGAGTGATTTAAAATAGGAATTCAATCCCAATCCTTGACCAGCGCCACCACCAGCTCAGTCAATGCCTCCAGGTCTTTCCTGTGGACCTTCTCGATAAATGAATGAGAATAAACTCCCGGCCAAGAAAGAGGAATATCCACTGAACCCCCTGGTACAAACACAGACCCGTCGTTTCCTCCCCTGGTGTTACCTATCTGCACGGGAATATCATGTGACTCTGCAATTTGTTTGACTTTCTGAACATACACCCAGGGAGTAATATTGCTGCTGTCCACAGCACGGATCACAGCCCCTTGGCCCAAAGGAAGCCTGGCAAATCTTTTGGAGTCAAAGGGAGCATCTGAAGACACAAAAGTATCTACTGGAAAAACAAAATCAACATCCAAATTTTCAGCCAGCCTGGAAGCTCCGTACAATCCCACTTCTTCCTGAACATCCCATGCAAAGGTCACTTTTTTCCCTTTGATTTGACGCCAATCGATTCTCTCCATCGCATCCAGCAAAACAGCACAACCGGCTCGGTCATCCACTCCCCTGGCAGCTAATAAGTCAGAAGAAATCTCAGCGACTTGTTTTTTAATGGTTATGGGGTCTCCTAGAGCCACTCCTAATTCTTGGGCTTCTTTTTCTGAGTCAACTCCCAGATAAATTTCAATATCATTAATCCCGAAATAGGAAACATCTAAACCGCCTGAAAAAGGGTCTCTCCTGGGGACAACAATCCCTTCCACCGCTCCTTTATCAGTATAAACCACCACTGAGTGTCCTTCGTACATCTTAGGGAAAAAACCGCCCCGGCCCTCCACCTTCAATGTCCCATCTGAGGTTATCTGACTTACCACCAAACCGATTTCATCCGTATGGGCAACAAACAAAATATGAAGCTCTCCTTCTCCTTTTGTAAACCAGACATTATCCATGTCATCTCTCTGCGGATTGAAAGATTCGGGAATTGAAGAGAACACAAAATCAGCAACCCGGCTTTCACTTCCTGAAACTCCAGGAATCAAAAGCATTTCTTTTAAAAGACTCCATGCCTTAGTCTCCTGGGATTGAGAAGTACAGGATGAACACCACAACAGAACCATCCCTGCGAAAACAAATACAAATGCTTTTCTCATCGGCTCCCCCTTTCAGAAAGAAACAAGACAACTAATTTTTCAAGTGCCTGAAGGTCATTTAAATCAATGGTTTCCGAAGGAGAATCTGCAAACTTCACAGGAAGAAAAATCCCTATTGAATTCTTTTCGCTTCCGGAGAAAGCATTCAAAATCATATTTTCTAAGCTCTGAGCTTTTTGAACAGGGATTTGGTGTTTTTCCGCATTTTCCTGGATCCATCTAATCCACGGGGATTCTCCTTCTCCAACAGGAATGAGTACAGGACCCTTTCCCAAACTGATTTCTTTATCCTCCAACCACTCAACAGGGAAAACATCCAGGATTATATTCTCTTGAGAAGTCAGATATTTTTCTGCTCTGACTCCTCCCATACTGGCTCTGGGACGGAAACCCCGGGCTGCCATCCGGGTCTGGGCCAGCCATCCCAGGGTAACCCTGCCCAGATTTTCCTCCCGAAAAACCTTTTCAGCTAGGTTCAAAACAAGCGCGGCACATGCTTTTCTGCCCATGGAGTAACCAGCTATTTTTCCCTCAGCAAGATGACCCATCTTTTTTTCATAGGTAACCGGAGCACAGTTTAAAATCCCCTGTTCACGGGCCTGCTTCCTGCTGGAAGCGCCGATGTCCAGTCTCATTTTTTCCAGAGAGAAATAATCAAGAAAATTTTCCCTCTCTTCTCTGGGAAAAATATGAAGAGAGGGAACAGCCAGGACTCCCAGAATTGATCCCTTATCAGTCCAAATCCTCATGACGTGTCCTGGAAAAAAAGAATCAAACAAGGGATAGGGGGCTGATACCACCCGGTCCAGGGTTATGTATCCTTGTGAATCAATGCCTCCCACTATATACCCTATTTCATCCATACCGCAGATTACAGACACATGAGAAAGGTCTCCTTCTTTAAAGACATAAACACTTCCTAATGAATCCCGGGTCACTGCTTTTTTATCTGGGAGCAGTTGAATGATTTTTTCAGACATTTGGTTTTCATATCCAGTGGGAGAAGAAACAAAAAACATTTCCTCCACATCCTGCTGGGTTATTTCATTTTCACCCAACATAAGCCCACATAAACCTAACAAGATAAGACCTGTTAAGAAAATCCCTTGTCTCAAATTCATGGGCCCTCCTTTCCCTTCAATATCATAATTATCATAATTTTGCCTCAATTATTCACAGTTCAAACCTGCTGCAAGCTAAATGAAATTCAGATGCGGCTGCGTTCCATCCTTAATATTTAATCACTTCAGGAATAAGCAGGGGTGGAACTCTGTTTTCTGAAAAGACTTTGTTGATCTGTTTTGCTTTTTCGCTCAAATATCCATTGATTCTTTTCATTCCAGCCTCAAATTCCTGCTTCAGCTCATTGAAATAATCCATTTGTGCTTTGGTGGGAGCTTTGTTGACTCCGTCAATAGATTGAAACAATCCACTCAGCCTTTCAATAAGCCGAGGTCCCTCGCTCCAGAAAGGAGCTCCCTCTGGTCTGGTCAGGATGTCCTGGATCTCTTTGATATCTCTCATGTGATTTTCCATAACCTCCATGACCTCATCAGGATAACTTCCCTGCTGTTTAGAAAGAGTGTTTTTCCTCTCTTTTATTTGATCTAAAAGGATGTCCAAGGCTCTGAGTCCATCATTTACCAAAGACTGCATGGTACACAGAGCAGAGGCATATCTGTACTGAAGCTCTAGGTCACTCTCATTGACTCCCACAGTGGGATCTACTTTAACGATTAATGACTCTTGTAAGGCCTGTTCTCCCTTTACCAGTCTTACCGTATAAGTGCCGGGTAAAACCTGAGGCCCTCTTGGTCCTGATGTGAAAAAATCTTCTTCCTGTTCCTCTTCTCTTCTCTGGCGCGGGGGAGTGCTCCTTAAATCCCATGCCGCTCTATTGACTCCCTCTTCATTCGGAAGATTTGTTAATCTTCTGATTAAGTTCTTATCAGAGTCATAAAAATCCATTCTAAGACTCTTGCTGTCTGCAGCAGGGGTATTTAGATAATATGTAATGAGCGCTCCATAAGGAGGATTTTCTGCAGTATACTCTCTATCACCAATTCCATAGCGAGTAGGTTTCACAGCATGCCTGAGAGCCGGCCTTATCCTGAAGAGATGGAGCTCTTTTTCCAACAATTCTTTTTTTATTTCTCGGATAAAAGATATGTCATCAAAAATCCAAATGCCTCTGCCGTGAGTTCCCAGAATCAAATCATTTTCTCTAGGGTGTATGAGAATATCATGGATTGACACTGGAGGAAGATTTTTCATATGAAGCTTTATCCAATGAGTCCCCCGACTAAAGGAAACAAAAAGACCGATTTCAGTCCCTGCATAGACAATCTCAGGCTGCACTGGATCTTCACGAACCACCCACACGTATGCATTATCAGGAAGATTCCCTGTCACATTAACCCAGGTCCTTCCAAAATCAGAGGTGCGGTAAACATACGGACTGAAATCATCCAGCATATGCCTATCAAAAGAAACATAAGCCATCCCGGCTGAAGTAAGGGAAGGTTCAACATGGGAGACAGGAGTGTAGGATGGAAGGTCAGGCACACTGTTGATCACATTATCCCAGTCATTCCCTCCATTCATGGTCACTTGAAGCTGGCCGTCATCCGTTCCAGCCCAAATCACCCCAGGCTGCACCGGTGATTCAGCAAGGCTTATGATGGTGCAGTAGTACTCGGCTGTGGTGTTCTCAGGCCATGCAGGACCGCCAGCTGTTTTCTGCTTTTCAGGGTCATCTGTGGTCAGGTCAGGACTTATCACCTCCCAGGTCGAGCCAAAATCTATGGATTTAAAAACAACATTGCCTCCCACATAAATGGTCTTTTTATCATGAGGAGAGGGAATAATAGGAGTATTCCAGTTGAAGCGGTACTCCAATTCAGAAACAGGAGCCCCGTCCGCTCGTCTGGGCTGAGGACTGATATCCTGCTGCTCCATGGTTTCCATATTGGTTCTCATGATGCCTCCTCCCTGTCTTTCACTGATAAAAAGCTCTGGATTATCAGGATGACAGGTGATATGAAACCCATCTCCGAAGCTGATCATCCTCCAGTCATCTTTTAAAATCCCGAATCTCTCTTTATTCCTGCTGGGGCCATACCAGGTGCCATTATCCTGAAGTCCTCCTCCCACATAATAAAATGGTTCCCGGTTGTCCGCATAGATCTGATAAAACTGCGCGGCACAGATATTATTGACATAATCCCAGTTTTTTCCTCTGTCATAAGAAACACAGATTCCGCCATCCTGTCCCTGCCACATCCGGTTTGGATTCTTCGGGTCTATCCACAGTGAATGAAAGTCCACATGTGTCGACTGCGAAATGTGCTTAAATGTTTGGCCGCCGTCAATAGAAACATAGAGTCTTGAGGATACCGCATAAATCCGGTTTTCGTCAGTCGGGTCTACCCTTAAATCCGTGTAATAAAATCCCCGGGAAACGATCCTGACATCGCCTGAGACCCGGCGAAAACTCTTTCCTCCGTCCTCAGACCGGTATAGGGTCCCCTCCGGCGATTCTGTGATGGCATAAACCACATCCGGGTTGCTCGGGGCCACCTTTATACCAATGCGCCCTACAAGCTCAGGAAGACCACGGGTGACCTTGCTCCATGTCCTCCCGCCGTCAACAGACCTGAACACACCTCCCTGCTTATCCCCGCTTTCAAAAGTCCAGGGTTTTCTTATAAACTTCCACAAGCCTGCAAAAACAATGTTAGGATTCTTGGGGTTTATATCCAGATCAGAGATGCCGTGCCATTCATCCTTATAAAGTGTCTTTTCCCAATTGGTCCCTCCATCTCTGGAAACAAAGACTCCCCTGGCTGAATTGGGCCCGAATGCCCGGCCCACAGCACCCACATACACTATGTCCAAATTATGCGGGTGGATCACGATACGGGAGATGTGCTCGGTGTCTCTGAGGCCAAGATAACTCCAGCTGCTCCCCCCGTCTGTGGACTTATAGACCCCATTCCCGAAGGACACACTGTTCCTTAAATTGGCCTCTCCTGTTCCCACATACAATACGTCTGGATTTCCCGGCTCAAGCGCAATATCTCCGATAGAAGCCACTGGCTGGCCATCAAAAATAGGTTTCCACGTAGTCCCTCCATTGGTTGTCTTCCAGACTCCTCCTGAAGCAGTTCCCACATAGACAATACTGGGATCTCCGGGAACTCCCTCTACATCACTGACCCGGCCTACCATATTAGCCGGACCAATATTCCTCCATGATAAATTCTCAAAAAGGAATGAAGTCAATTCCTTATCTTCTTCTTTTTGTGAAAAACCAGCAGTTTCTCCACCAAAAAAATGAAGGGATCCTCCCAAAATAAAAAATATCAGCAAAAAACAAAAACCTAGACAAACCTTTTTCATGTCTTCCTCCAAACTTCACCTGAACTATTCATATATTCATATAAACCCTGTTTTCTCACCTCAATCAAATATCTTTGTCGGGTTGAGGATACAATTGGGGTCAAAGACCTTTTTTATCCCTTTCATGATTGAAATCTCCTCTTCATCAGCCACATAAGAAAGATAGGGTTTTTTCACGATCCCTATCCCATGCTCTCCAGAGATGGTGCCGCCTCTCTCCTGACAGTCCTTATAAAGCTCCTCTCTCACTTTGTCCATCTTTTCTTTCCACTCCACTTCAGGAAGAGGAAAGGTTTTTCCATCTTTGTACTTTACCTTCATTATATGGGTGTGCACATTCCCGTCCGCCGCATGTCCATAGGTAGGAAGCCACATTCCATACTTTTCCTGGACTTCCATCACTTTCTTAACATGGCCGGCTATCTCAGCCCTGGGAACAGCAATATCCAGAGTCTCAACATTATCTTTTTTTATGGATTCATAGATCTTGCTTCTGATATCCAAGACCTGCTTTTGTTTCTTTGGACTGTCTGCCACAAACACATCCAAAGCCCCTTTTTCAAGGCTGATTTCAGCCACTTTTTCTGAGAGTTTGTCAATCTCATCATCACTCGAAGCATCCAGTATCACCAGAAGATAAGTATTCCCCATTTTGCTGGGCCATCTCTTTTTTAACAGCTCTTCAGTTCTGACTATGACTTCTTTGGGAATGAATTCGACCGCCATTGGAAGTATCTTCTTTTTTATCAGCAGAGGAACTGTTTCAATAGCCTGCTCAAGGTCATCATAAGGGATGATCAAGGAGCGGGAGGTTCCCGGAGGAGGCATGAGTTGAATAACTGCTGAGGTAATAACCCCCAGGGTTCCCTCTGACCCGATAAAAAGGTTGAGCAGATTATAACCGGCACTGCTTTTCATGACCTTTCCGCCGGGATGAATGATTTTTCCTGAAGCCAGCACCACTTCAAGACCTCTGATATAATTCCGGATAACACCATATTTCACAGCTCTGGCCCCTCCAGCATTAGCAGCAATCAGGCCTCCGATCATAGCGCTTTCATCCCCGGGATGAGGAGGAAAAAAAAGGCCTGCTTCTTCTACAGCTTCATAGAAATCCATAAGAGTGACCCCTGCTTCAACCACAGCCATTTGATTTCCGGTGTCTACTTCTTTTATCCCATCCATTTTCTCTAAAGAGAGAACGATTCCTCCTAAAGAGGGAACACAGCCTCCACAAAGTCCGGTAGCCCCTCCTCTGGGAGTCACAGGTATCTGGAACTCATCAGCATATTTCAGAACCTGAGACACCTGCTTTGGACTCTGAGGCTTAACCACCACTTCCGGTAAATGAGCAATTTCAGAAAGGGTAAACTCATCATGGCTGTAATCTGTCATCTGGTCTTTATCGGTCAGGATGTTCTTCTCCCCTACTATCTCCTCTAAATCCTTTATCACCTTATCATTTACTTTTTTATATTCAACCATTTTTCACCCTTCTCCCTTCACCAGGTAGCATTCACCATTCACTGCTTTTTCAATCAACAGCCTTCGTCTTATTTTACGATCACAGCAGGTATATCATTCTTTTTCACCAGCCTGTTGAAGTTCTTAAGGTCCCGCTCTATGTAGAGGTCCAGCAGTCCCAGCTGAGAGTCGGCCTTAGAGGACAGTTCATGAAACACTTTATAAGACTGCTCAGTAGGACGAAAGTCAGCACTTCCCACATAGGAGGCAAGAGCAGCTATTTTGTTGTCCAGCTTAATGGGATAGTTCAAGGGGTCTTGTCCGCTTTTTGATTTAAACTGAATGAGCACATCCTCCACCGCGGTTAATTTTTGGACAATTTCTTTTCCTGCTTCCGCAATTTCTTCACTGGGGTCAGTGGAGCTGATCTTCTTCAATAGGTCATTGATCTGATCCTTTATACTCCTGAGTTTTTTGATCCCTCTATTGACCTCAGTGACTTTGTCCCTGATCTCGATCAAAAGGTCAAACTGTTCCTGAAAATCACGCTGGGTGGTGTTTATTCTGGGGTCTTTTTTCCATTTCCATGTCTTTATCATCCGGTCTTCACCGACTTTGAGCCTCACCGTGTATTCACCGGGAACAGCAATGGGACCCCTCAGGGAAGCTCCCCAGTAAACCGCACCGGGGACTGATTCTGCTCCAGGATAACGCATATCCCATACAAAACGGTTCATCCCTTTTTCAATGGAAACAGTCTGAGAACCCGAATATCCCCAACGAGAAAAAGATCCAGGAGTGTCCTGTTCCTGTTTTCTGGATTTAAATTCCCTTATCAGATTTTTCTGGACATCCAGAAATTCAAGAGTGACTTCTTCATCGGGCTTTTCCTTAAAATAATAATAAATCACACTGCCGCTGGGAGGATTCTCTCCCATGTCTGAACGAGGAAAACCATAGCCTTCCATTCGGTACGCATCCCTGGGTCTGAACAGGAAAAAATCAGATTTTAGGACCTCTTCTGTTAACTGATGCAGAGGAGTCAGGTCATCCAGAATCCAGAACGCTCTCCCATGAGTAGCAGCCACAAGGTCGTCTTCTTTGACCACCATATCCCGGATAGGAACCACAGGAAGATCCAGCTGCAGTGACTGCCAGTTTTGGCCATCATCAAAGGACACAAAAACTCCTGTTTCGGTCCCTGCATAAAGCAGTCCTTTTCTCTCAGGATCTTCTCTCACTACCCGGACAAATGTATTTGAGGGAATCCCATGGGTTATCTTTTCCCATGTTCTTCCAAAATCCTCGGTCTTATAGATATAAGGGGAAAAATCATCCAGTTTGTGTCTGTCCACAGCAATAAAAGCTCTTCCTGCTTTAAAAGTGGATGTCTCTATCATGCTGATCATGCTCCACTCAGGAAGGTTTTTTGGTGTGATGTTATTCCAGGTCTTTCCTCCATTTCTGGTGATATGCACCAAGCCGTCATCCGAGCCCACCCACAGGATATTGGGGTCGTAAACAGACTCTGCAACAGCAAATATGGTGCAGTAGTATTCCACGCTGGTATCATCTTTGGTGATTGGTCCTCCTGACTGCTTCTGCTTGGATTTATCATTTCTGGTCAGGTCTGGACTTATCACTTCCCAGCTCTGCCCCTCATCTGTGGATTTAAACAAGACCTGTGCCGCGTGATAAAGAACATTGGAATCGAATTTGGAAACAAGAATCGGGGCTGTCCACTGGAACCGGTACTTAAGGTCTTTGGCCCCCCATCCCATAGGATTCTCAGGCCAGGGGTTTATAGCCCGGGTCTCCCGTGTTTTATAGTCCCACCGGGTAATCAATCCTCCGTAGCTTCCTGCGTAAACAATATCAGGATTGTCATGACGGGGCGCAATATGTCCGCTTTCTCCCCCTCCGACTGAATGCCAGTATTCCCGAGATATGCCAGAATCCGGGGTCCGGGAGGCAATGCGGACTGTGGAATTATCCTGCTGGGCTCCATAAACCCAATAGGGAAACTGGTTATCTGTGGTCACATGATAGAACTGAGCTGTGGGCTGGTTGTCCTGAGGCGTCCAGGAAGCGCCTCCGTTATAAGTGACATTAGCTCCCCCGTCATTGCTGTTTATCATCCGGTCCGGATTATTGGGATCGATCCACAGGTCATGGTTATCCCCATGAGGCACTCTGATGGAATTAAAAGTGTATCCCCCATCCAAGGAACGATAAAAGCCAGTATTGAGAACATAGACCTTATCCGGGTTTTGGGGATCGGCATAGATCCTGGAATAGTACCAGGCCCTCTGACGGAGCCTTCGTTCACTGTTGACCCGGGTCCAGGTTTCTCCTCCATCATCTGAACAAAATACCCCTCCCTGTTCAGCTTCCACAATAGCCCAGATTCTGTCCTGCTTGGCGCCAGACGCAGCCACTCCTATTTTTCCCAGGACTCCTTCAGGCATTCCTGGGTTTCGGGACAATTCCTCCCAAGTGTCCCCACCATCTGTGGATTTATAAAGTCCGCTTCCGGGCCCCCCGCTTACCAGGCTGTAAGGTGTGCGGTGGGCAGACCAGAAAGCCGCGTAAATCACCCGGGGATTAAACGGATCAAGGATAAGGTCTATGGCTCCGGCCTTATCACTGACATAGAGTATCTTTTCCCAGCTCTGGCCTCCGTCTTTGGACCTGAAAACACCTCTCTGCATGTTGGGACCGTACACATGTCCCAATGCCGCCACATAGACCAAATCAGGATTCCTGGGATGGATCCTGACTCTGGAGATCTGACAGGTGTCCCCCAGGCCGATATGGGTCCATGTTTTCCCCCCGTCCAGAGATTTGTACATCCCATCTCCATGAGAGACATTCCCTCGAATAGGAGCTTCTCCCATTCCCACGTAAACCACATTCGGGTCCCATTCAGAAACAGCAACAGCCCCCACAGAACCGGTTTTAAAGTAGCCGTCAGATACAGGCCGCCAGTTCAAACCCCCGTCTTCTGTCTTCCACACACCACCTCCGCACGCACCAAAATAATAGGTGTAGGGTTGAGAGGATATCCCTGCCACAGCAGTCACCCTTCCTCCCCTAAAGGGACCAATGCACCGCCAACTCATTGCTTTATAAGCCTCAGGATCGATTCGCTTTACCTCTTTTGCTGCCTGATTTCCTTGAGATAAGAGCGGAAAAACACCCATCAAGGATAAACACAAAACAGCCATTAAACTTTTTTTAAATTTTGAATAATCCATAAAACACCTCTTTTATTTTAAAGTTAAATAAAATCACCATTCACAATTCATAATTTCCCATTCCCTATTAACCATTAACACTTCCCCATTCCCCATTTCCTGCCTCTAAGTAAGCTTCCAAACGCTTGAGGGTTCTCTTCTTTCCAATCAACTCCAGTACCTCAAATAGTCCTGGGCTCACTTTCATGCCCAGGACTATGACTCTCAGGGCATGAATGAAAAGAGCTGCTTTGACTCCTTCTTTCTCAGCTCGACTCCGCACCATTTCTTCAATCTTATTCTCTGAGAAATCACCGCATCCTGAAAAGTCCTGAACAAGTTTAAGCAGAAGCCCAGCCAGCCGCTCATCACTCAAATACTTTTCCTTTGCTTCTTTCTCTACGGGATAATCGTCTGAAAGAAAGGGCCTGGCCCGGGGCACAAAATCAGATAGACGCTTATTTCGAGGCTTCAACAGGTCAATGACCCTTAAAAACCATTTCTTTTTCTTATTCTCAAGGACATCCTCCCATAAGCCTGCTTTTTTCAGCTCTTCAGCCACATAGGGAAGCAGCTCTCCAGCTTTCATCTGTGATATGAGCTGGCCGTTCAACCATTCCAGTTTATCAAGGTCAAAAATAGGATTGCCGCGGCTTTTTGTTTCCAGGTCAAACTTCTCTTTCATCTCCTCTAAAGAATAGATTCTTTCTTCCCCCAAAGACCAGCTCATCTGAGCGAGAAAATTCACCACGGCCAGCGGAAGATATCCCTTGTCACGAAACTCCAGCACAGATGTTCCTCCGTGCCTCTTGCTCAGCTTTTTTTTATCCTTTCCCAGTATCAAAGACATATGAGCAAAACGAGGGATATCTGCTTTTAACGCCTTATAAACAAGAATCTGTTTGGGCGTGTTTGATATATGGTCATCCCCTCTTATGACATGAGTGATTTTTTGTTCAACATCATCCACCACCACTGAAAGATGATAGGTAGGAAGCCCGTCCCGCCTTAAAAGCACAAAATTTTCTAGGTGGTCTAATTTTGTGACAACCTTTCCATGAATCATGTCTTTGAAAATGACTTCTCCTTTTGGCACCTTGAACCGAACAGCTCTTGGAGAGCCCTGCTGCTGGTGTTTTTTCTTTTCCTCTTCGGTTAGATCATAACACCGGCAGGGAGACATCCATGGCTGGGACGTTCTCTTGTTATCCGGAATGCAGTAACAGTTATAAGCATGTCCTGTTTTTACCAGATGCTGAGCTTTCTCTTTATAAAGTTTTATTCTCTGGGATTGAAAGACAGGCCCCTCCTCCCAGTCTAATCCCAGCCATTGGAGCCCTTTGGTGATGCCCTCTGCCATCTGATGTGAGGAGCGGGATGCATCAGTGTCTTCTATCCGAAGTATGAATCTGCCTCCATGGTGACGGGCAAACAGCCAGTTATACAACGCGGTGCGGGCTGCGCCGATGTGCAGGTGCCCTGTAGGACTGGGAGCGAATCTTACACGAACCATTCTTAAAAATGAATATAACAGAATCTCAGGAAACAGTAAACCTGAAAAAGAGATGAAAAATTAAAAATATATTGTGATGCTTTGCTTAAGATAATATAATGACTTCTTCTTAATTAAACCCATGTGTGCATTATTTTATGTGACTGAAAGGGAGTTTCCTCTATGGACAAAAAAGAAGCTTTAAAAAAAATTGCCCAAAGACTTAGGATCCATTCTTTGAAAATGACCACCCAGGCTGGCTCAGGTCACCCCACGACCTGTCTTTCCATGGCTGAAATCGCCGCATGTCTGTTTTTTGGTGAAATGAGATACAACATCAAAGACCCTTTTGACTGGGCCAATGATGAATTTGTTCTCTCTAAAGGGCACGCCGCCCCTCTATTGTGGGCCTGCTATGCTGAGGCAGGCATCATTCCTTTAAAAGACCTTATGGACCTGAGAAAAATTTCAAGTCCCTTAGAAGGGCATCCCACTCCCAGGATGGAGTGGGTCAAATCAGCCACCGGTTCTCTAGGGCAGGGTCTTTCCATTGGAGTGGGAATTGCAGCGGCCGTAAAACTAGCTAAATCAGACCGGAGAGTGTATGTGGTTATGGGAGACGGAGAATGTGCAGAAGGCTCCACCTGGGAAGCCTGCAACAGTGCGGCAGACCTGGGGTTGGATAATCTCTGCACCATCGTGGATATCAACCGGCTGTCCCAGTCAGGTCCGACCCAGCATCAACATGATATCCATGCTTATTCCACGAAATTCAGAGCCTTTGGATGGGATACCATTTCCATAGACGGCCATGACATTGACCACATTCTCCAAGCTTTTCACAAAGCAAAAAAATCTGAAAAACCCGTGGCTGTCCTGGCCCGCACCCTTAAAGGCAAAGGAGTTTCCTTTCTGGAAGATAAAAACGGCTGGCACGGCAAGCCTTTAAAACAAGAAGAGTTAAACAAAGCTCTTAAGGAAATAGGACCGATGCCGGAGATAGATGCCAAAAAAATGGTTAATAGGCCGAAAAAAGTGACCGCTCCTCAATGGGAAAAGCGGTTCGACTTTGAAAAAAGCGACTATCCAAAAGATACCGCAACCCGCAGAGGGTATGGAAACGCCCTTTTAAGCTTGGGCAGAGTCAATAAAGCAGTTATTGCTGTTGACGGAGATGTGAAAAATTCCACTTATGCCGAGGATTTTTTTGAAGAAATTCCCGAGAGGTCTTTTCAATCCTATATCGCCGAACAGAATATGGTCGGCATGGGCATAGGAATGGCGGTCAAAGGCTTGATCCCGTTTATGGCTACGTTTTCAGCGTTTCTGGGGCGGGCCCATGACCAGATCCGAATGGCTGCTTATTCCTTATCCAATATAAAAATGGTGGGATCCCATGCCGGAGTCTCTATAGGAGAAGACGGTCCTTCTCAAATGGGACTGGAAGATATGGCCCTATTCACTCCCATTCCAGATTGCTTGGTTCTTTATCCCTGCGATGCTCCCTCTGCAGAAGCCTGCGTTGAAACCATGGCCCAGTACAAAGGCATGGCCTATTTGAGAACCACCCGCCCCGCCACCCCTGTAATCTATAAAAAGGGAGAAAAATTTCCCGCGGGAAGCTCAAAAGTCATTCAAAAAAGCACTCAGGACCAAGCTCTCATCGTGGCTGCTGGCATCACGGTTTTTGAAGCTTTGAAGGCCTATCAGGAACTGAAACAAAAAGAAATTTTTGTTCGAGTCATGGATGCCTACAGTGTTAAACCTATAGACAGAGAGGGTCTCATAAAAAATGCAGAAGAAGCTGGAAACAAAGTGGTAGTGGTGGAAGACCATTACCCCAGCGGGGGGTTGGGATGTGCGGTCATTCAAGCTCTAGCAGGAAAAGCGGATATCATTCATCTGGCAGTCAAATCGCTTCCCCGGTCCGGAAAACCAGAGGAGCTTCTGGATAAGCATGGGATATCAGCAAAACACATAATAGAAGCTGTTGAGAAACTGCAATCCAAAAAATCAGTCAAAAAAACAGTACCGTGATACCCGTTCACCATATT
>CAYULB010000035.1:6636-20197 GCA_964445575.1 uncultured Eubacteriales bacterium | reverse complement strand
GAGGCGGGGGCCGAGCAGCCTTAAAGGTCAGATTAAGATGTTTGATGATCTTGTCTATGACTTTATAATCTTCAATCTATCCCTCCCTCTGTAATCAGAAAATGAAGATGAGGATGGAAGTTTATCCGCTCCGGATTTTGACCTGGTTTGGCAGAGGCGAGGATTGATAGATGACGTTAAGCAAATACTGCTTCCCCTTAAAATAATGCCCCTCACCAGAAACATGTTTTTGGGATTGAAGCTTCTGCTTTTTGAATCGTGCCAGGTGGCGTTTGATCCATTTCCATATTGGAGACTTCTTTGTCTGTAACCTGGCTTATTTTATTCATGTGGGAATAGAAATGCTTCAAGCTCGTGATATTTTCTTTTATTGTATCAGGTGAGGCCCACATAGCTTTCCTTATGAACCAAAAGCCCAAAAAATAGTCTAATTGCTTCACTCCCTCAGAAGCCTTTTTGGGACTGTCATACAATAAGAAGTGATTGATATAAAAATCTATATTTCGGACGTGCTTATCGATTGTTCTCTGGGCAAATTTTTTATTTTTTAAATAACGAGTGAATCCCATTAGATAATTATTGTTTTCCTCTTTTCGTTTCTTGCCCGCTACTTCATATTTTTCATATTCATCCATTGTATGCGGTTTCTCCTTAATTTATTTGAGATAGAGATTCTTATCCCACTCACTAATTCAACCTATACAGATCTCTACAATTGAAATCAAGTGAAAAATTCTTTTTATAGCTGGATATCAAAATCTGTCAAATCTCTAAATGAAATAAAAGATCCTTAAACCAATGATTTGGGGCACCAAATGGCGGTTTTATCTATTCTTTCTTACCCAACCCAGCAGCTTGTTGAGTATAGTTTTGATATCATCGAGATGGTGGGCACAGATTTCCTGCAGTTCTTCCGGACTGATTTCGTGATAAAAATGGACCATTCGATTCCGGTATCCAGCCATTTGCCTTAATATATCGGCTTCTTTTTTATTTAAAATTTCTCTTTCGAGAAGATTTTGGGCTATTTCCTTATACTCTGTAACCGGAGCCTCGAATCCCTTGGCAAGAATATGTCTTCCAATATCAAAAAGTGCTTCCAAAGCGCGTCTAAGATAAGATTCTGCAGCAGCAACAGTGTGTTTACTGCTCAAAAAATTTTGCCTGTTTTCAATAGGAAGGTCACGAAGATTCTCAATCATTTCTTTTATCCAGGATGTTCTTTGACTCACAATATTCAGATTGACTTTAGCCGGTGTCATCTTTCTATTCCCAGTATTGATCTTTGTTTCATACGCTCAAAAGGCATGAGGTCAGCAGCCTTGCTCATGACAAAAAGCTGATACTCTGCCTCGAAATTCTCATCAGATGTGTAGATCAGCTTTCCCTGGACGATCTCGAGTGCCAGGGTGAGGGGGGCTTCAGGGATCTCGACCACATCCACCTTTGGGACATCAAAAAGATCTTCGAAAAAAATGGCAATTTTCACTTTTTCTTGTACATTCAATGACTTTTCCGGTTTGATCCCGATATCTAGATCTGAATTGGTTGCAGTAGCCTGATGCTTGTTTTGATGAATAATATGAAAGATCTCTTTAGCCCGGCTTCCGAATGCATAAATCAACTGAAGGTGGTACTTATCTGCCAGCGATTCTATCTTTTTTTTATAGTTCATTTCAATCCCCTAATATCAAAATTATTTTATCATAGTCAAGGACATTTTCCTAATCCCATATACATCCCAAATAATCGGGTAAGGGGATCAAAAGAGTAAAGAGTCATAAAGATATACCTCTACTACCCCAGGGTGATATCTTTTTCTGTAGCTGCTTTTAAATATTTCATAAGTACTTCTTTGCCGCAGACACACAGTTCAGAGAGGAGCGAACGGTTGAATTTGAAGAATACCCGCAGCATCTTGGGTATGGAAGAGGACACGGTAAAATATGGTATGCTCCGGATGACGTGGGCGGTAGACCCTGCTCATGGCAGGGACAGTGATTCAAGAAATGTGCCGGGAAGGAGAAAAGATTATTTTTCTCTATTCACAGCTAAACTTGAAAGACTAGGGGAAGAAATTTGTAAGTAGTTCCAACTTATAGAAAAACTTTGGATTATCTAGCTAATAATCCGCATATAAAACTAACTGTAATAATACCAGATTATTGGCAAGAAGGAGGTGCAAAAGTATCTGCTCGAAAGGTGATTTTCCTGCTGGCCCTTAAGATAAAGATTAAATATTTTATATTTTTGCGCCATCGCCAGTGCGGACAAGACGACCGCCTCAAAAAATGTCATGGTTTTCATGGCCGCAAATTTTCTTTAGATGCTGCAGGGCGAGGGCGAATCCCGCACCCAAGGGACCTGAAGCCCCCACGATTCCCGAGGAAGCTGTCATGTGTTCGCGGGAAAAAAGATGCATATGACCGCCGCAGCCGCGGCAGAGCCCCTCCCGGTTTCCCAGAAATTCATGGAGCAGCGCCGCCACGTCCACACCGCGCATGACCAGAGGAGGAGTTCCCCTGTGGTCCAGGGCCATTGCATCGCTTTGCCGGAGATGACCGACGGTTCCGGCAGCAATGGCTTCCTCTCCCATACCGGTATGCATTTCCCCGAATATCCATCCCTTTTTCCAAAGTTCAATGACCTTTTCCTCGAAAATCCGGGACTTCAACATCTGCCGGTATAACTTCCACAGGTCAGGTTTCATCAGGACTCCTGAATGCCGTTAAATATTAGTCTTCCGAGTTATTTTATTCAACCAATTTGTTCTTTTTTCTGAGTTATTTGATTTAAGCATAAAGATAGGCAGCCGGAAATGCAAGGCCGAAAATCCAAAGAAAACCTTAAAATAAAAAAGGCGCAAGAAATCCCGATATTTTCGAAAGTCAATGGCCAATTCCAGCGGGTTAAAGAGGAATATTTCATGTCTAACAAAACAGAGGAGAATAAAATCTTGAAAAACGTAGCGAAACAATCTTATCATAGGTTATACACAGGTTGGTACCATGGAAATCAAAGATAAAAGAGAGCTTGAGGTCACGGTCGATAAAAGACACATCGTGACCATAGGAGAGCGCCTTTACACCGAAAGCGTGGAGCTGCTCCGGGAGCTGGTCAACAACGCCTTTGACGCCGACGCCACCAGGGTCTATGTCGATATCTCTTCCGACAAAGTGGAAATCAGGGACAACGGCACGGGTATGGACCTGGAAGGGTTGAAACAGTATTTTGTCATCGGATCGGACGAGAAGGTGGTTCACTCCCGTTCGCCCCGGTTCGGCCGCCCCCGGATTGGCCAGTTCGGTATCGGGAAGTTCGCATCGCTGGCAGCGGCTGCCCGGTTTGCCGTGGTGACCCAGAACAAAGAGTTTGCAGCCAGGGTCGTATTCGATAAACGAACCTGGGAAGAGTCCAAAGACACCTGGCATCTGCCGCTCGAGATCCTGGTTCCCGATTCCGATAGAGGGGATGGAACCACCGTGATCCTCACCCGTCTGTCCAAATCTTTCGACCTTGAAGACGTGGAAAAGAAATTGATCGAGGGTGTTCCGCTCAAGGCCCCCCATTTTGAAGTCTACCTGAACCGCCGCCGTCTGTATCCGCGGAGTCTTTCGGGAAGAATCATCCCGGTGCTGGAAGGGACCGAGTTCGGTCCCGTCACAGGCGAGATCATCATCGTCCCTGCCTCCATGGCCTCTATGCAGGAGTTGGGGGTCGACGTCAAGGTCAAAGGGGTGACGGTCAAGAAAGCGCTTTTCGGAATGGAGACATGGGGGAAGGTGATATCCAGAATCCGGGGGGAGATAAACGCCGATTTTCTCATCATAACCAGCGACCGGACCAACTTCGTGGTCGACACGCCGGAATACAGGGCGTTTCTGAAGATCATGGAAAAAATCATCGCCGCGGTCAAAAAGACGTTGGAGCGGGAGGCAGACCGCCGGGAGGACCGTCGAGCCGGACGGACCGTCAAAGAAGCCCTGAACAAGGTCCACCGGTCACTGGCGCTTAATCCCGATCTTTCCCCCTTCGGGCCCATACCTTACGGCGACGACCAGGACATGGGGAGCGGCGCCGTATTCTCCGGGAAGAAGGGAGATGGAAAAAAGAGCCAGGAGGTCGAAGTCAAGCCCGCAGGAGCAGCCAAACAAACGCCCAGGAAAAAGAGGCGCCGGCATCCGCTGGTCAAAAAAATGACGCCGAACGCCATTGTGAGAAGAATGAGGATGGGAGAAAGCAGCGTTTCGGTCTGCCTGGATTTTTTCGGAGAGTCGGGCCCCGAATGTTTCTCCGAGGGCAATGTGGTATACGTCAACCGCGACCATCCCCTGTTTCAGAGGGAGTCCAAAAGGGCCGCCACATACGTTATGTATATCGCCCGCCTTCTCACCCAAGAGATCTCTTTGATGCATGAGACACGGAGCCCCCGGGTGGCCTTCAGCCGGCAGAGCAAGCTGCTCAAAGACGCCTTCTCGGGAGATCGCTGAAGTTCAAAGAGCAGGTTCATCCGACATATATATCTGAGAGATAGATTCCACGCCTGATGTCTTTTTTCATTGGAGCAAGCCTATACAAGATGGAAGAGAGCCCCTACATTTAACTTTACTAAAAAAAGGGTTGTAATCGAATCATAGGGTTTCAGCCTTCAGTCTGGTAAAATACCGATATGAAAAAAGGCATGAAAAAACTGAGCTTTGAAGAATCCGAAAAAGAGGATATTGCCTACTGGAAATCCAAATCTCCGGAAGAAAAACTCGATGCCCTTCAAGAATTGAGAGACATTTATTATGAAATAAACAATGAGAATCGAAAAAGATTTCAGAGATTTTATCGCGTTATTAAACAAAAATGAAGTCCACTATGTGATTATCGGAGGCTATGCATTCAGTTTTTACGCAGAGCCTCGCTTCACCAAGGACATCGACATTCTTATTGAAGCATCCAAAGAAAACGCCAAAAAAAATTCTGGAATGCATGAAAGATTTCGGGTTCTCAGGCTTGGATTTAACTGAACAAGATTTTTTGGAAAGCGAACAAGTCATTCAATTGGGAATTGCCCCCCTTAGAATCGACATTATCACATCCATTAAAGGGATGGATTTCCAAAAACTCTGGGAAGACCGTGAAGTGGGCCGCTACGGGAATATCGAAGTCAATTTCATATCAAAGAAAGATTTAATCCGATACTTGCTGATCCGTTTTATGGCAACAGCACAGCCATACGCGACGGCAAACACAAGGCCAACGGCTAAAGCCATAGCTGCCTGTAGGAATGTCGTCGGGCTGAATACGATGCGCAGTATACAAAAAAGTGTCAAAATTGTACTCTCGAATAACCCGAGATAAATCATATACCAACGGTATCGCTCATTCTGCGAAGCCCATGCTCGGGCGATGCCGAAAGTAAGGGCAGCAATATTCCACCCACAAAGGTCAGATTAAGATGTTTGATGATCTTGTCTATGACTTTGTGATCTTCAATCTGTCCCTTCCTCTGTAATCAGAAAATGAAGATGAGGATGGAAGTTTATCCGGCTTCCGAATGACTGGATCACCGCAATGATGCCCGGGGCGATATCTTTTCAACCTTCTGGGCATCGTGTGGAGTGCGTATTATGCCAAAGGCATTAGCTGTGTTGTCTTCAAACCGCAGAATAGAGAGCGGTGATTTTGTTTTTTAATTCCGATATAAAATTTTCGATATCATCATTGTTTTTCGATATAAGAAAGCCTGAACATAGTTTGAGTCCATCTTTGAGCCATATGATCTTTAAAACGGGATATCCAAAACACCACCGTCCAGAATGCCATTTGCCTATTTTGAATTCTTTTATGTTTTTAAATAAAATGCTAATGGGTTCTTTTGTGAGATATCTGAGAAAATAAAACGATTCGTCATCATACCAGTACTTTCCGTTACCGCGAGCTAACAGTTTGTCTTTCGCACATCGTTTCCACCACTTTTCGTCAATTTCCGTGCCTAAATATAAGCCTGTTTTTTCGTTTATATCCAATTTCGGCTTCATGAATTTTCTCCTCTTTAACATAGGTAACATGATGATGTGATGCACTTCCTGCGGGAGTCGGAAGTATGATAGACTACCCGCAGCATCAAATAATTTAAAAAGTACTCAAGAGTATCCACAACCCGGGCATTCTCCAAAAATCTTCTCAACACCCAAGTATAAATATTTTTTGATTTTTTGTTGTTTCTAATGAATCTTTTCAGATTTTTTTCATTTTTTAATTGAGGACAATCCCAGAAAACAGCTAATTCATTTTTTTTGATACACGGGAATTCCATAAGGACCGTCCATGAGCACAGCGATTTCAGGCTTTTTGATGCCCTGGCTGCGGAGCTTCTCCAAAGCCCAGGAAGCCGAGCAGGAGGTGAGCTGTTTTAAGGAGGAAGCTTCTGGAAAAAGGCTCCGAGCGTCTCTTCCGGGAAGCCAGGAAAAATCAGACTTGGGGATCTCCTGGTTACAGTAGAGAAGATGGTCAAATGGGATTTTCCGGAAAAGACGCGCCCACATCTGGGTTTCCCACTGTTCTGGGACAAATTGCCAGGAGGGTTCTGTGATCAGGCGTTCAAATTCCTGAACCCCTTTTTCCCATAATAACCGCATCATTTTTTTATACAAAGCACTGCCCACAGGGTCTTCATCGGTGTGATGGGAGGCCAGCACTGAAAAGCCTTTGTCTTTAATAATTAACGCGCCCACCACCCCGGTTTTTGCTGCCTGGTAATGATTGACCCCCACATACCCGGTGTGGCTTATAACCAGGTCATATTTCTTCTCCACTGGGATGGCTGCATACTGCTTGAGCGACTCATAGGCTTTCAGGTGGGCTTTTTCCAGATCTCCGGCAAAAACTCCTGTCAGTTCATACTGGGAATTTAGTGTGACATTAACAATCATGTCACAGCCAGCCAAGCGCGCCACTCTGAGTGCTTCTTCATGGACCGGATTTCCATCCAGCACTAAGTCCCTGGCTTTAGGAGAAGAAAGGATAGGGCCGCTGTGGAGAAGACAGGTGGAGTCTTCAGCAAGAATGCCCGGACAGATGGATTTTCTTCCTCCGGAGGCCCCTGCCATAAAATGACTCTCCACCAACCCTGTACAGATTTTGATGTCGCTTTGGATATAGTGACGGTTTAAAAGGATCCTGCCTCCCAGTTCTGTTTCTCCCACACACATAAGCTGGTCTTTTCTCCTTGAGTCGTGATTGACAATTTCGATCTTTCTTTCAAAGACCTTTGGGTCCAGAAACTCCCTGAGTTCTGGATCACTCATGGGCCGATGAGTTCCTGTGGCCACCAGGACCATAATTTGAGAGGAGGGGAGACCTGCGTTTATCATTTGCTGGAGAAGAGGAAACAGAATCCCCTGTTTTCCCTTGTAGGGAACGGGCCGGGTGCTGTCAGAAATGACCACTGCAGCCCGGGCATGAGGATTGGCTTTGAGCTTCTGCTGGATCAAGTTTTTAACAGAAGGGGTTCCGATAGGATTGAGGAGTGCTTCCAGAATCTTTTTTTCAGGATCCTTAAGAGGGGTTGTCTTTCCCATTCTGAGGATATCTGATTCTTTGGGAACCTGAAAAGAAAAGCTTATTTTGCCCAGGTTGAAGTGAACGGTTTTCATGATTCACATGATATAAGAATCATGAATAAAATCCAAACTTATTAACCTGGATTATTCATGCTCCAGATTTTTAACGCCATTCTTCTTCAGTGTCGCTTCAGCCACACCTGAATTTTATATTAATTGCGTGAAATAATTCTACTTTTATATAAAATAAGATACAGGCTTGAGTCCGGATTACGTCTCGGCTTGAAGAGCAAGTTTTTATGGATGATCCGGATGAATGAGGCAGGGCATATGATATATCAAGGTAAGACGATCGGTTTACTAGGAAGCATCACCCATGATGTGATCACTTTCTCTTCGGGAAAAACAACCGAAGGGTGGGGAGGGATTCTTTATCCTGCCTCGGTCCTGTGCGGGTTGGGAAGAGATGTCTGTCTGATGACAAACCTGGCTGAAGAGATGGCTCCTTCTGTTTCACAGCTGATCAAAGACTGGCCCACCCTTCATGTTGAGCAGAGAGAAACTGTTCCTGGGCCTGGAAACAGAGTCAATCTTTTTTACCCCGAAAGAGGGGAGAGGCAGGAAATCTTGAACTCTGTGGTCCCGCCTTTAGAGCCGGAGAGGATTCTCAACAAACTGCATGATATTGATTTTTTGGTTTTACTGATGATTTCTGGTATGGACATCACGCTCAAGGACTGGAATAAAGTAAAGGAAAAAGCCCAATGTCCTATATGGATGGATGTTCATTCGCTGGCGCTATCTCCGGTAATAGGCAGGTCAAGGAAATATTCTTCCATTACCCACTGGCGTGAGTGGGTCAGCGGGGTGGATTATGTGCAGGCGAACAGAAAAGAAACCGCCTCTATGATGGGCTGTCCTGAAGAGAAGCCGAATGAAAAAGAGCTCTCTCTGTTTGGAAAATCAGTGCTGAAACAGGGAGTTAAGGCTTTTTTTATCACCCTGGGTAAGGATGGGCTTCTTGTGGTTACTTCAGAGGGAAATAAAAACATGAAGCCAAAGAAGACAGGGAAAGCAGTGGATACCACAGGCTGCGGCGATGTTTTTTGCGGGGCAGCTGTCTCAGAATTATTGGATGGAAAACAACTCCTGGATGCGGTTCAATTTGGTCTTAAATTAGCTTCTCAAGCTGCTGCAAGGTCAGGGGTTCAGGAAACTTATCACATGGCAAAAGAATTTAGATTTTAAGGAAATGATAAAGGTAAAATTGTTAAAGTAAAAAAAAGAAAGGTTGGAAGCGATGGACAAAAAAGCAAAGAAGAAAAAGGCTTTGTTTTTCTCTGTGCTGGTTCTGGTATTGATATTTATGACCAACTGCGCAAGAGAGGCTGTCAAACCCAGCCTTGCGCTGTCTGATTCTGGTTTGAGGTGGGCTCATAAGACCTTGAATCAAATGACCTTAGAGGAGAAAATCAGCCAGATGATATACTGCCGGTTTTCAGGCCATTTCTACAACCGGGACAGCAGCGCCATGAAGAGACTGGAGTCTTTAGTAGAGGAGCAGAAAATAGGGGGATTGATCCTTTTTGGAGGAGAAGTCTTTGAGTCCGCGTATCTGATAAACAAACTTCAGGAAAAGTCTGAAGTGCCCCTCCTCATTGCCTCTGACCTGGAGAGAGGGCTGGGAAATCAAATCAGCGGGGCCACTCTTTTTCCTCCTTTAATGTCCATAGGAGCGGCAGGGTCTGAAGAGCTGGCTTATATGATGGGAAAAATCACTGCTGTAGAAGCCAGGGCTGTGGGCATTCACATCACCTATGCTCCGGTTGTGGATGTGAACAGCAATCCTCAAAATCCCATCATAAACACCCGCTCTTTAGGAGAGGATGCAGAGCAGGTCAGCCGCCTGGCAGCTGCTTTTATCAGAGGCTGTCAGGAAAACGGACTTATAGCCACAGCCAAGCACTTCCCAGGGCACGGGGATACAGAGGTAGATTCGCATACAAAGCTACCTGTAGTAGATGCAGATAAACAGAGGCTGAGTCAGGTTGAGCTTTATCCTTTTAAAAAAGCGGTTGAAGCCGGGGTCCAGGCTGTGATGACCGCCCATATCCATGTCCCTGCTCTTGACTCCACCCCAAAACTGCCAGCTACTCTTTCTCCGGTTATCATCACAGAACTTTTAAGAGAAAAGTGGGGTTTCAGGGGACTCATCGTCACAGATGCCATGGAAATGGGAGGCATCACCACTTTGTTCGGACCGGAGGAGGCGTGTATACGGGCTGTTCAGGCAGGAGCAGACTGTCTTCTTCTTCCTCTGGAGACAGAAAAAGTCATTGATGCCCTGGTCAGAGAGGTGGAATCAGGAAGGATCCCTGAATCCCGGATCAATGAGTCAGTCAGAAGAATTCTGCAGGTTAAAGCAAAGTTAGGGCTTCATAAACAGAAATTGGTGGATTTAGAGAATCTGACCCGCGTCCTGTCATCCAAAGAACATCAGGAGCAGGCAGAAAAAGCTTTTGAAGCAGCTGTGACCCTGGTAAAAAACGAACAGAGCGTGGTTCCTTTCTCCTGTGAGGAGAAAAAAATCGCTGTTTTTTCTTTGAGCAGCGATAAAGGAGATTTTTATGCAGGGTGGACATTTACTAGGGAAATCAAAGAGAGATGTCCGGAAACCCAGGAATTCTATGCTGATGATCTGACTGGAGAGGAATTCATAGAACAGGCAGTAGAAGAGTCAAGGAAAGTTGACCTGAGGATCATCACGCTTTTCTCAAGATTGTATTCAGGGAAGGGGAGTGTAGGGCTTAATGAAAGACACATTTCTCTTATCAATGAATTAGCCCAGGATGAAATCCCCTTAATAGTGATCTCATTTGGAAGTCCTTATTTTGTAAAGCAATTCCCCGAAGTGGATGCTTATATCTGTGCTTACAGAAAGGCATCTCAAGCACAGACTGCAGCAGCCAAAGCTGTGGTTGGAGAAATCGGATTTCAAGGAAGGCTTCCCGTATCTATCCCGGGTCTCTATCAAAGAGGGCACGGGATTATATTGGAAAAAAGTAAAGAGAAAAAATAAAGAGAGAAAAGAAAATTAAAAATCTTATCAACTGAAGAAAGGAAGCAAACAAATGAAAGAAGCTTTGGTTTGTGGGGCAGGAGGTTTTATTGGACATCATCTGGTTAAAAAGCTTAAAAAACAGGGTTACTGGGTAAGAGGTGTGGACCTCAAAGAGCCTGAATTTTCTGAAACAGAAGCTGATGAATTCATCCTCCTTGACTTAAGGGAGCGGGAAAACTGTGAGAGAGCGGTTCTCTCCCGGCAGCAGAAACCGTTTGATGAAGTTTATCAACTGGCGGCAGATATGGGAGGTATGGGATTTATTGATTCAGCAGAGTGTGAGATCATGAGAAACAGCGCCCTTATAAACATCCACATGATCCATTCCAGTGCCAAGGCCGGGGTGAAAAGATACTTTTTTTCCTCATCTGCCTGTGTTTATCGGGATATGGAAAAACATGAAGCCGAGATTTCTGAAGAAGATGCCTACCCAGCCCTGCCGGACAATGAATACGGCTGGGAAAAGCTCTATGCCGAGCGTATGGCCATGGCCTATGGGAGAAAATACGGTATGAAGGTCCGGCTGGCACGATTTCAGAACTGCTACGGGCCGGAAGGCACTTGGCGAGGAGGAAGAGAAAAAGCACCTGCAGCTTTGTGCCGGAAAGTGGCACAAGCACAGGAAGGGGGAGAGGTGGAAGTCTGGGGAGATGGATCTGCAGTGCGGGCTTACACCTACATAGATGATATGGTGGAAGGCATTTTTATGCTGATGCACTCAGACCTTGAAGGGGGAGTCAATATCGGGCGTCAGGAATATGTGACTGTGGATGAACTGGTCAAGACCATTGCGGAGGTAGCTGGAAAAGAGATTCGAATCAAGCATGTCAAAGGACCGGTGGGAGTGAAAGCAAGATATTTTAAAATCGACAGGATCCGTTCCATTGGATGGGAGTCAAAATATTCCTTAAAGAAGGGAATTGAACACACCTATCCCTGGGTGAAAGAACAGGTGGAAAATTATGGCTAATCAACTAGTTAACTAGTTGATATTGCTGTAGTTAGGTGAATTTAAAAACATCTTCATCTTTTCAAAATAGTGTGATATCATGGGTGATAGGGAATGGACATGAACAATGTCGGCCTGCCGACAATAAAATATTTTTTTTACTTGAAAACAGGATGATTATGGTATATTTTCATAAAGGACTTATAAGGAACATTTTTAAATAGGAACCTCAATTGATCATAGCGATTGCCAACCAAAAAGGCGGAGTAGGGAAGACCACAACCGCATTGAACGTTTCTGCAGCCCTGGCTTTTTCCGGTGAAAGTACTCTGTTAGTGGATACAGATCCACAAGCAAACAGCACCATATCTTTTATTTTAAATAAGGAAGAGCACTCAAAGTCTTTGTATGACGTTATGGTCAACAACGTCAGCATCGATGAAATCATTAAGAAATCAACAGTTCCGGGTCTGGATATTGCTATATCAAAAATATCTATGGCAAAGTTAGAATCTTCGTTACTAGGGGAGCTTGATGCTCATTTTAAATTAAGAGATATTTTAGAAACCATAAAAGATAGATATGATTTTATAATCATTGACACTCCTCCTACATTGGGATTGATTACTTTAAACGCCCTGGTGGCCTCTGAAAAAGTAATCATTCCCATTCAGTCATCTTATTTGTGCTTAGAAGGAACAGATGATCTTTTGGAGACCATAGAAAAAGTAAAAAGAGTGGCCAATAATGATATCGAAATATTGGGCGTTCTGATCACACTGCATGATAAGAGAACAAATATTTCAAAGGACGTAGAGGACCGAATAAAAAGTGTTTTTGGAGACAAGGTCTTTAAAAGCGTGATTTCAAAAAGTGTAAAATTAGAAGAAAGTCCTGCCTACAAAGAATCTATTTTTACTTTCGCACCAAAATCAGTAGGCGCTATTCAATATAAAAAAGTAGCAAAGGAGATATTGGGCCGTGCCAAGAAGAAATAGAAAAACCGGGCTTCCTGAAACCATTAAAATGCGCCATGATGACCATTTTGTTGATTTATTATCCAGCAAAGTTCCTGAGACAAAAATTAGGTATTTGAAAATAAAGGATATAACCCCTAATCCCAATCAAGCAAGAAATGAATTAGGAAACATGGAAGATTTAATCAGTTCCATAAGAGAAAAAGGAATACTTGAGCCTATTCTGGTGAGGCCAAAGAATGGAAATTATGAAATCATAGCAGGTGAAAGAAGGTATATAGCGTCAAAAAAGTTAGGGTTGAATGAGATTCCCTGCATTGTGATGAACGTGAATGATATGGAGGCTATGGAAATATCTTTAATAGAAAATCTGCAGAGATTAGATTTGGATATTTTTGAGGAAGCAGATGGATTAAAATATTTATCAGAAAACTATGGATACAATCATGACCAGATATCAAAAAAATTAGGAAAAGCAAGATCTACCGTAACAGAAATCATAAGTATAAGCCGAATTCCGAATGAAATACGGAAGTTATGTGACGAATATGGAATAGAAAGCAGATCTACATTAATAGAGATTTCAAAGCAAAAAAGCACAGAAGACATGAAAGAACTAATAAAAGCAATAAAAGAAAGAGAGTTAAAACGAGAAGATACCCGTGTTTTATCAAAAAAGATAAAAGGAACTCAAAAAGAAAAAGTCAGAAAATACATTTATAATTATGCACCTGAAGGAAAAAAAGAATGCCGGGTAAGGATTGAATTTAAAAAGCCTAGGGTGAAGCGGGAAGAAATAATAAGAATATTAGAGCAGATGTTAGAGAAGTTAAGGGAAGAAAGGGAATAAAAAATAATAAAAATAAAAGTTAACATAATATCCCTTATGCGACACAATATTTCCCATATAGATAAATCATTGATAATAAAGGGGTTGCAAGTTTTCACATGCTGTGGAAAA
>CAYULB010000035.1:0-6536 GCA_964445575.1 uncultured Eubacteriales bacterium | reverse complement strand
ATAATCCTCATTTTCATCATACCCGTATTTCCTTAAAAACGCTGGAATGGTGCTGTAGCTTTCATCCACATAGTCAGCCAGTTTTTCTTTTGTGATTTTGCCTGATAAGTACGTTTTGATGGCTAAAGAGATGTATCTGGCGGATAGATGGGGTTTAGACATCTCAGCCCATGTGGAATGCCGGTATTTTTTGTCGAAATCTTTGATGATTCCATTCTTGAGGTCCTCTTGAATTTTTTCATTCTCCAGCAGCCCTAGATAAATCAATCTTAGGATCAATACTTCGAGAGGAACATTAAAATCCCGGGCGATCTGGACCGAATCCAGATAAGAAATGGATTTCTCATCAATACGCCTCTCAAGTGCATCTCTGAGCTCTTTTTCAGGAAGAAGAAGCGCAGCAGCAAAAAATTCAGATAATTTTTTTACCCGGGACTCCCCTGTTTTTTGATTCTGATAGATTTCTTCTTCTTTAAATAGGTTCCAGGTCAAAAGATGGAAAAACTCGCAGCACAGGTCAAAAGAGCGCCTCCAGGGGGCATTGTTTTCATTGATGAGAGCTGCTGTTCCAAATTTTGGGTCAACAGTGCATCCCTGCGATATATCAGAGACCATAGGCAGATAAATGACCTTGATGTCCATTTTTTCCTCTAGGATTTTAGTTAAAGAGCAGGCTGGCCTGGACCCCAAACTCAAAAGATTTCTGTAATGAGAAGCCAGGTCTTCAACATATTGAAACCCAGTACTTGAAATCAGTTCATGTTTATCAATTTTGAAAGTTAAAACCGCCTTGTTTGATTTATTCACTCCCAAAATTTCAATAAGTTTTTGATAGAGCCGGCAGATCAAAAGAAACTGCCGCTCAATAAGGCTTTTTTGCGTGCTTTCCTCCGGACTTTTCCATAGAATTCGAGATTTTTCCTGTGAAGTGTCCAAATTTAAGAAATAATCAATGTCTCGGCCGTAAATCTCAGCCAATTTTGCAAGTTCAAAAGCTTTGACCTCCCTCTCCCCTACTTCGATGCTGCTGAGTGTCTGGTAATGATTAAAATCTATTTTTTTGGATACTTCAACCAAAGTCATATCCAGAGATTCCCTTTCTTTTCTTAGCAATTCCCCCAATTTTTTCTGGTAAATCATTTTTTCCTGATATTAATATATAATAAAATATTATTAAAATAAATAAAAATAAAATAAAATATAAATAAATATTATAATTATTTAAAAATTTATTATATTCAAATCAGAGAATGATGATTTTTTACCGCAAAAAAACAAAGAATTTTATCTTAAGGCTAGGTAAAAAAAGGTATAGCGGATTTGTTTTAGAATGAGAAAGAAGAAAAAAAACATTCGTTATGTATTTAAAAAGAAAAAATAATTTATTTTAAATATGGATATTGACAAAATTATGATTAAAGGTAATACTATAGGTATGAAAACTTCCATATCTATTCCGGATGATCTTTTTAAAGAGGTTGACCGACTTGCTGAGGAGAAAAAGATATCAAGGAGCAAGATTTTTTGCAGAGCTGTCACATTGTATTTGGAAAAAATCAAGTCACAGAGACTCCTTGAGGAACTAAATTCAGCTTATGGATATGAAGAAACTTCTGAAGAAATGCTTGTTCGAAAAAAGAGCAAGGAATACTATAAAAAACAAATTTCAAAAAAAGAAGAATGACCATCAAACAGGGCGATATCTACTGGATCAATTTAGGGCCACCTCGAATGTCAGAGCCTGGATTCCGACACCCTCACGTGGTTGTTCAAAATAATGTCTTTAATGCCAGCCGCATCCATACGGTAGTGGTCTGTGCTTTAACCACAAATCTGAAAAGGGCCCAGGCTCCAGGAAATGTGATTCTTAATAAAGGAGAGGCCCATCTTAAAAAGAAAAGTGTGGTTAATATCTCTCAGCTTCTCACAGTGAATAAGTCAGACTTATCGGAAAAAATTGGTTCTTTATCTCCTGAAAAAACAAAAAAAATCATTGATGGAATTAAATTATTGATCAATCCTCTACCCTATCAACAAGCTTAAATCCAATGATTAATTGATTATTTTTGTGATTATTGCCGTCTCATTGGAAAGGATAGACGATGTTTCAATTCAGCTCAGCCAGCCCCTCACAAACCTGTTTGGCGACAGCGACCGCTTGCTTTTCACTTAACTTTCCTTTTTTCCGGATCAAGCTTTTAAGGTCCTCTCCCCTGACATACTCCATAGTGATGTAAGGAATCTCTCCCTCTTCATTCAGGTCATACATCCGGCAGACATGCCTGTGGGAGATCTTCCGGGAAAGCTTCAGTTCATTCTTGAAGCGCTCGATGATCTCTTTTCGGGCAGCGATCTCGGGTTTGACGACTTTGAGGGCCATTTCTTCATCAAGTTTTTTATCCTTGACCCTAAAGACCTCTCTCATGCCTCATAAGAGCGAATTACTCAAATGCCAATACTCTATCTATCAGAATGTATGGGAACAAGCCAAGAAGCTAAGAAGCAGTGGAAAACTGCGGGCACAATCCTTGGTTCGAGAGATTCGCAAAAGACAAATTTTTTAATATCCTTAAGAGTGAAGTCAAATGATAATCCAACTTATTTTCTTTTATTTGTACTCAAGCACAAGGCCCACACCCACTTCTTTGAGATTGACCACTTTGGATAAGGCAATCTTCGAGTTTAAATCGGTACAGAAACTCACTAATAGCACGCAGTTCATGAAAATAATCAAACGGGGGACTTAACAACACCAGCATATCAATATCGCTTGAGGTTTCTCTCTGATTTCGAGCCGAAGAGCCAAATAGGAGCAATCCTTTGAATCTATCTTTATAATGCTTCTGGAGAACAATTTTGCATTTCTTTATGATGTCATTCATAGCGCACTTATTCTATCATTTTTGCAACAGTTCAGCCAGTATCGAAGTCACTTCATTACATCAAAACTTTTATGCATTTCTAAAATAATTATTTCATCAATTTTCATGCTTGCATTTAGGCATTTAACTCCCATGACCTTCCTTTTGATGAGTTCAAAATAAAAATATCAATTCACGAAAGAAGAGTCAATCAGATAAGCTGACTAATGTGATAACGTGGCGTGTTTGTTTTTTTTGGCGAGAAAATGACGCCTATGAAGTTGAAATCACGGACTATCATTAGGAGGTGAGGAAATGACTGATAAAAAGCTGGCCCCAGTTCATCCTGGTGAAGTTTTGTACGAAGAATTTTTGAAACCGCTGGGATTAAGTCAACATCGTCTGGCCCTGGATATCGGTGTTGATGCCCGCCGGATTAATGAGATTGTTCTTAAGAAGCGAAGTGTAACCGCTAATACAGCTTTACGTCTTGCCAGATATTTCAACACTTCAGCTGAATTCTGGCTCGGACTCCAAGCTCAATATGATTTGGATTTGGAGCAGGAAAAATTAGGAAAAAAGTTAGAAACAGAGGTTAGGACCTATAAAGAAGCTCATCAGTAAGCTGATCAATCCAGGTTCATTTTTTTGAGCAGGGCTTTAAACCGTGGGTCAGAGCTCAGGGGGTCAAATTTTGGGTCAACCTTGATGTATTGCAACCTATTATCTTTTTCTGAATAAGCTTTGTCTAAAAAGAAAAAAGCCCGGTCAGTATCCCCAAGGGCTCCATAAATATGAGCGATGCGCACTGGGGAGAAATAAGTTTTTTCTGATTCTTTGATTATTTTTTCAAGAAACTTTTTAGCTTCTTCTTTTTTTCCCCATTGAGCATAGAAATAAGCCGAGGTGGTTAAGAACTTAAGATCTTCACCAAAAATTTCTTCATATTTTTGGAGTGAAGAAAGAGCTTCTTTATACCTTTCCATAGCTGTGTAAACCTCAGCCTTGATTCTATAATTAACAGTGTGTTCAGGGAAGAGTTCTGTGACTTTTTTCAATTCTTCAAGAGCATGTTCATACTGACGGGCATTATAAAGCATAGCACCAACATTAGCGGCGATTCTCGGAGCTAAGGGATCCATGTCTCTGGCTGTTTTTACCTCTTGAATAGCCTCCTTGTGCCGGCCTAAAGCTGACAATAGAAAAGCAGATCCCAGATGAGCATAGCCATAGCTAGGATTAAGTTCAAGGGCTGTCTTAAATTCTTCTTCAGCGCCAGCCCAATCCCAGTCATAATCTTTTTTTATGGCAGCTAATGTACGATGTGGTTCGGCGAGTCTGTTATCCATCTCGAGCGCTTTGAGAGCGTATTTCCTGGCTGTGGGAAAGGCCTCTCCTGGAGGGATAATTGAATTATTCCCCAAGATGTGGTAAGAATCTGCCAGGCCGGCGTAAGCAAGGGTATAATCCGGGTCCTTTTCAAGAGACTTTTCATAATATTCAATAGATTTATACAAATTTTCTTTTTCCCTCGTATTCCATAAATGCCTTCCCTGAATATAAAGGTTATAAGCTTCCAGATTTTCTGTGTGTTTTTTGGTCAACCGGATTTCCTCTTCTCCCAAAAGCTTCACCTTCAAAGCCTTAACCACTTCCCGGGCAATCTCATCCTGGACTGAAAACACATCCTCAAGGCTGCGGTCAAATCTATTTGACCACAGGTTATAGCCGTCTTTCACACTGATAAGCTGAGCATTGACTCGAAGTCTTTGGTCAACCACCTGTATGCTTCCTTCAAGCACGTTTTCAACCCTGAGTTTCTCGCCGATTTCCTGAATATCCGGCTCCTTTTCCTTGAAAAAAAACGAGGAGGTGCGCGCTGGGACTCTCAAACCTTTTAGTTGACTCAAGGCATTGATCATGGCTTCTGATATCCCGTCTGAGAGCCACTCATGATCTTTCTGAGGGCTGAGATCCACAAAAGGAAGAACAGCCACAGATTTTTGGGAGGTTGTGGTAGGGGCAGGGCTTTTCTTGAATACAATCTGCCAGAGGACGAAACCGATTATTATGGCGGCGATCACAATAAGAGTGGGAATGAGCAGCTTTTTCACTCCGAATGTGACAGTGATTTCTCTGGAGGTGAGGGGCTTTCTTTTGGGGATAATTCTCTCAGAAGTGGGGATCCCCTGCTCTATTTTCTCAAGCTCTGACTGCAGTTCTCCGGCACTCTGATAACGTTTTTCTTTATCCTTTTCCAGGCATTTTAAGATGATATGACTGAGGTCTTCAGGAATTTGAGAATTCAGCTCATTCGGGTTTTTAGGGAGTTCGCTCTTGTGTTTCATGGCGATTCCCAGAGGGGTTTCTCCCTCAAACGGCACTTTTCCTGTGACCATCTCATACAGGATGATTCCCAGTGAGTAGATATCTGAGCGCTGGTCGACCCCTTTCCCTTCTGCCTGTTCAGGAGACATATATTCAGGAGTCCCGATCATCACGCCGGCTCCTGTTATTCCCTTACCGGAAAGAGAGCGGGCAATTCCAAAATCCATGATCCGGACATTTCCCTCTTTATCGATCATGATGTTGTTGGATTTGAGGTCGCGATGCACCACTCCGAGTTTGTGAGCTTCGGATAATCCATCGCAGATTTGTCCGGCGATCTTGATGGCGGTCCCTATGGTTAGCTGTCCGGCTCTGTGAATGAAGCTTTTTAAGTCTTCTCCGGACACATACTCCATAGTGATATAATAAGATCCTTTTTCCTTGTTAAGGTCGTACATGCGGCAGACATTTTTATGGGCGATGTCACGGGCGGTTTTAAGTTCGTTTCGAAACCGTTCTATGGTCTTTTGGTCGGAGGCGATCTCGGGTTTGATGAGCTTCAAAGCGATTTTTGTGTGGACTTCTTTATCATTCGCTTTATAGACCCGTCCCATGCCTCCTTTGCCCAGCTCTTCGATAATCTGGTAGCGGTTGGCAAATGTGGAGCCAGTGGTGAGCTCTTTTTTTGGAGTTTCTATGGTTTTTGTGATTTCGATCTTTTCAGGGGAGAGAAGCTGAGTCCCGCAGTCCGCACAAAAAGCGGCTGTTTCAGGATTCTCTGCTTCGCATTTAGGGCATTTTACTCCCATTGCTTTCCCTTTGGTGAGTTTAAGAGAAAAATATCAATTTACAAGCGAAAAGTCAATCAGATTAGCTGAGATAATGTTGCTGAATGTTATATGTCACGATATAAGTTTGTAATCATCCGTTTCTATTCCTGCAGCTTTCTGTTTTTTTGCAGGACAAGGAAAAATCCACATATCCCTCCTATCACTAAGCCGATATCCGCATACAATCCCAGCACAACAGGAATAATTCCGGTAATGGATACAATCAAAGGTATAACCAGGATACTTATAGGCAATCTTTTCCTCCTCCAATAATCATAGGTAACATCATGCGATGCACCTCCCTGTTTTATAAGAATTTCCTTTTTGAAAGCGGCTTTGATTTCCCAACAATATTCTGGAGTTTACTCCCCATGATGTTCTTGAATAAACCTATCACATAAAAAACAAAAAGGTCAACCGTTTCTCCCCTCCTTTGGTGCTGTTATGTAGACTATCCAATAATTGCGATTTTAGGGGCAAAAATCATCGTTTTAAGCGTTAAAAACTGTGGGAATCT
>CAYULB010000034.1:0-20244 GCA_964445575.1 uncultured Eubacteriales bacterium | reverse complement strand
CTGAAAATAAATTAATAATGAAAACATTGCCATTTTTTTTATGAATAGGTCAGGTAAATAACCTGGATTATTCATAAGCAGAGACTGCTGGACAACCTTTTTATTGACATTTCTTTCTTTCCTCATAGACTTATTAATCTTGGACTATTCACAGCTGAGGCAGTGAATAGCAAACGGTATATGTAAATCATCAACAGTGAATGGTTCCAAGAAAAGAAGAAAGGAGTGGACATTGAGCGACCTAAAAAAAATTATTTTTATCATGTTTGGTTTGTTGGTTGTCTTTGCTTTTATCCCTGACATACAGGCTGAAACCAAAGGGATATCTCACGGCCAAAGGTATGAAAGACTCATCATCCGGAATGTGATCTGTGTGGACGGAAACGGCACTCCAGCTCAGGGGCCTATGGACGTGATTGTGGAGAAAAACATCATTCAATCTATTCGGAGAGCGAGAACAGGAAGTGGGGCTTATGAAAAAGAAGAGCATGTGATAGATGGGACGGGAATGTATTTGCTTCCGGGTTTGATCAATATTCACGCCCATATCCATGACAGCCGGGCAGGTCATCCTCTTCCTTTTGAGTATCTATACAGTTTATGGCTGGGATGCGGCATTACTGCCGTCAGAGACGTAGGAAGCAATACTGAAAAAACCCTCCCAGAACGCGAGAAAAGCAGAGAGGGACAGATTGATGCGCCCCGGATTTTTCTTTACATGCGGGCTGGAGGAAGGACTCCTGAGGAAGCCAGGAAAAGTGTTCAGGAGATCAAAAAGGCAGGGGGGGACGGAGTTAAGATTTTTGGATTGGACCGTGATATTATGAAAGCAATTTTGGAAGAGGCTCATAAACTGGGACTTAGAGTGGCTCATCATGTAGGAGTAGAAGAAACAGATGCCCGGGATGATGCAGAGTTTGGCACTACCACTATTGAACACTGGTATGGAGTTCCGGATGCTGCGCTTAAAGGATCTCAGAATTTCCCTTATTGGTACAACTACAGCAATGAAAGCCATCGGTTCCGGTACGCAGGAAGGCTGTGGCGGGAAGCTGATCCCGAAAAGCTGGACAAAGTCTTGAAAACACTTGTGGAGAAAGAAGTAGCCTGGTGTCCCACTTTTGTGATTTATGAATCCAGCCGGGATTTTCAGAGAGCCCAAACCCAGCCCTGGTTCAAAGAATATCTGCACCCAGCAGTTAACGAGTATTTTAAGCCCAATCCAGAATACCACGGCTCTTATCAGTGGAACTGGACTACCACAGATGAGGTATTTTGGAGAGAAAATTATCAGATTTGGATGAAAGCAGTCCGAAAATTTGCTGAGATGGGCGGAGTGGTAGGAGTGGGAGAAGATGCGGGCTACATCTACCAGCTGTATGGATTTGCTTTAATCCGTGAACTGGAGCTCCATCAGGAAGCTGGATTTCACCCCATTGATGTCATTATGCACGCTACAGGAAGCAACGCTCAAATCCTGGGAATGGAGGATAAACTGGGACGGATTCGCTCTGGTTATCTGGCAGACCTTATCCTGGTAGATGGAAATCCTCTTGAAAATCTAAAGTTTTTGTATCCCACAGGAGTCCTGGATATTCAGGATGGAAAGCTGGTCACAAGGGGTGGAGTGAAGTGGACCATCAAAGACGGTATTGTGTACAGCGCTCCGAAGATGATGGAGAATGTGAAAAGGATAGTGCAGAAAGCTGAAGCTATTTCTCAAACCCAAATAAATCATCAACCGGAACAGAGATCATCTTAGCCACACCTGTTTTCTGATGGTAGCCGGTAACATCTTTGAGCGCTTCGTTGATTTTTGGAATCATGTTTTTTTTGGTTACTACCAAAATTGTTTTATTTGTTGGACTGGTTCCTGCGAAAAAGTCCCTAAGTCCTGCAAATATGGGAATGTCATGACTGACAATATGGCCCATTCCCACAGACTCGAGCACTGTGGCTCCAGGCACACCTATTTCCAAAAATGCAGAAAGCAGGTCATCCAAATATTCGATTTTGTTAAGAAAAATTATTACGAGTTTCATGTTTAAGATTCCCTTTGTCAGCTGAAATGCTCATTTTCGTACTCCATAAAGGTATCAATCACATTTTGGCTGGTTTTGCACTTTTTTAATTTTTTTCTAAGCTTTTTATCATGTAAGATTCGTGACAAACGGGCCAGAATACAGACTTGAGTATTGACTTTTTTTTCAGGACCTAGGATAAGAAATACCAGATTAACTGGCTTTTTATCCAGGGCCCTAAAATCTGCTCCTTTTTTGGTAATCCCAAAGGCAAAATAGACTTTTTGAATGTTTTTTATTCGAGCATGGGGGATCGCCACATTGTTCCCTATACCAGTGGTCTCTATCTTTTCCCGATCAACGAGGTTTTGAATAATTTCTTCCTTATTGATCTCTGAGTGTTTCTGGGCAATCAGTTCTAACAGTTCTTCGATGATTTCGCATTTTTCTTCTTTGAGGAGAGGGATTTTTATACAGTCTTTATCTAAATACTGAGAAACACGCATTATTGACTCCTTTAAACATTTGTCTCTCCTGCTTTCTTCAGACCGTGCTTAAAAGTTATGGGTCCTATGATCTGGTTCATGATAATGGTAGCTACCAGAATAGTCTGCACAGAAGGACCGATCTCTGGAAATCTCCGGACCACTTCTGTAAGCAGACCTAAGCTAACCCCAGCTTGGGTTACAAAGCACAACCAGACATTTTTATATATCTTTGGTTCGCTTTTTGCAAGTCTGCCGCTTATCTGAGTTCCGGCATAAATGGATATGAGGCGAACCACAAACACAATCAGCCCCAGCATCCATCCGGTGCGGAGTACATTTAAATCCATTGAAGCTCCAGTCATTGCAAAGAAAGCAATGTAAATAGGAAGCGATATCCGGTCCATCCTTTCTAAAAAATTCTCCCCGTGTTTTGAGAAGTTCTGCACGGTAAAGCCAGCAGCCATACATATGAGAAGAGGTTCCAGCTCAAGATGGATACCATGAATTCTCTGCAAATAGTCTCCTAAAAGGTGGGAAAATTCAATCACAATAAATCCCATAGCAATGATGACCACAGAAAATTCTACATGAACTTTTTCAATGAGAAAAACAATGAATTTCCCCAATAAAAATCCTAAAAGAAAGGCCAGGATAACTTCAAATATGAGCGAAAACATTAAACCCAGGTTCATCCCTCCTTCCCCCGCAATAAAAACCTGGGCTAAAGAGATTACAACAGCAAACAAAATGATTATGAGAACATCCATTGCCACAATAACACTGAGAACTGTATCTGTATAAGGACCTTTCGCTTTTGTCTCGCTGATGATAGCTATAGCAGAAGAAGGAGAGCAGGCTACAGCTATGGTTCCAAATATGGCTGAAACAGCAAGCCTTACCGGGCTGCTAAAATCAACCATAAAAGGTATCTTAGCTGAGAGCAGAAATACAGTACTGGTAGTTATGGTGAATACAAATAAGGTAATTCCGGGTATAAAGAAAAGTACGGATTTAAGAACTTTGCGGATGTTTATTAGTCTCAGCTCCCCTCCTGCGCAGAAGGCAATGAATGCTAGAGCTAATTTGTTAATGAAAGCAAGGTCGTTTAATTCAGAAAAAGTATATAACTTCAAAAAGAAAGGACCCATGAACAGGCCGGCTAAAATGTATCCTACGATCCTGGGTGAGCCTATTTTTTCTAAAAGAAACCCAAAGCAGTATGCACCCAGAAGGATAAGCCCTAACACCAGGGTAGGGCAGTTCCCCTGGTAAATCCCAAGCCCCAGGTTTATAAGAAGAAGCACTGCTGTGATGACAAGGACGAGTCCTAATATTTTGTTTGTCATTTTTTTTCCCAGGTTGAATTCTTCTGGTTCCCAGATCCCAGGGGTTCTGGATTTTCAAGCAGCCCGAGAATCAATTTGGGACTTATTACCTCATTGGCGATCATGGATAAAATAACCACAGTTACTAAATAATCGGATAGAGAAGGATAAAAAATCGAAAAGCTGATGATGATGGCCATGGCAAATCCTCCCTCTGATAATAGCCCTAGTCCGGCAGTGCTGGGGATAGGAAAGTCAAATTTGAACAAACGAGTAGCTGTGAATATCCCTAAAACCTTTGCTGTTATCCGGAACGCAAAGTAAATTCCTGTGATAATGAGAATAAAGCTAAACCTGAGATTCCATCCCGCTCCTATGATCAAAAGCATAATGATATAAATGGCTTTTTCCGAATGAACCATAGTTTCAAGGGCTCTTAACCGGTGTCGGCAGAAATTAGCGGTCAAGACTCCGCCTATAAATCCAATGAGGAGAGGTGAATTGTTGGTTTTTACGGCCAGCCCTCCTCCCAGTAAAACCGCACCTATGATAAAAACAATAAACTCCTGCTGGGAGAACTTGGCTTTGCTAAGGATGATAAACACTAATGCAGTAAAAGCGCCTATGGCTAAAGCCAGAAGGAACCATTTTAAGGATTCCATAACCATAAAATCCGAATTTTTGGGAAGAGGGAATAAAAAAAAGGTTAGCGAAAAAAAAGCTAAGGCAAAAATACCGTCTATACCTGAGATGTAATGAAGCAGGGAGAACAGTTTTCGATTTTGGAATTTATAGTTATTGCTTACAATAGCAAGAGCGGATTGGGCTGTGCAAACAGCTGCACTGCCCAGAGCAAGGGAGATAATCAGTGTGGTCTTTTCGGGAAGAGAAGAAAAAGCACGGAAAGAGAAGAACATAACTGGAGTAACTATCAAGAAAGTGCCCAGGGCTTGAATGGCGGCAATCGAAAAAAACAGCCGGGGGAGATTTTTAAGGCTTTGGAAGTCAAACTGAAGTCCGAACAAAAAGCCGATCCAGGAAAGAGCAAAAATCAAAAAAGGTTTCAGATTGATGAGAATGTCAGGATTGATAATATTGAGTCCCATTTTACCCAAGAGCATTCCAATGAATATATATTCTGTGCCTGTGAAGATGATGGTTCTTATGCCCAGAGGAAGCTTTCGGTTTAAATAGGTTAATCGGGAGCCAATAATGGCTATGACCACGAGGATGATGATAGACAGAAGTAATCTCATTTTATCTAAAAGTTTTTTGTATATTATTATGGATAAATTTTTGTTTTTCAATTCATTTGATGATATAAAATATTTCAGTGACCTGTTAACTCCAGATAACAAGAATTTGAAGGAGACAAAATGAATAAAATTTTTTATGAACTGGGTGTCATTTTGGTTCTGATTTGTTTTGCGTTTATAAGCTGTCAAAAAGAAGATTCTATCTCAGTGGTTAAGATCCCTCCGGTGGACATAAAGAATGATTATTATGTCATCAATAGAGACCCTTTGGTCAGAACACCTTTTATAAAAATCCCTGTGGGCTTAGTCAGGCCCAAGGGGTGGCTTCTCAAGCAGCTTCAGCTTCAAGCAGATGGTTTTCATGGGCACCTTGATGAAATAAGTGAGTTTCTTGAAAAAGAGAACAATGCGTGGCTCAGCCCTGAGGGGAAAGGAAATCGCGGCTGGGAGGAAGAACCTTACTGGTTAAAAGGATTCAGCAACTGCGGTTATTTGCTTGGAAATGAAAGGATGATCGAGGAATCCAGGATATGGATTGAAGGAGCTCTCAACAGTCAGCAGCCGGACGGCTGGTTTGGCCCGGCTTATCGGAGCGGAGGAGCAGCCACAAAACTCAAAGGACGTACGGATTTATGGCCTAACATGATCATGCTGTTCTGCCTCCAGGATTATTATGAATACACAGGCAGCAAAGATGAACGGGTCATTTCTTTAATGACAGATTACTTTAGGTATCTCTCAGGAATACCAGATGAGGAATTCCTGATAGGTTACTGGCCCCGGATGAGGGCAGGGGATATGCTGTTCAGTGTTATCTGGCTGTACAATCGGACCGGAGAGAAGTGGCTCCTTGATTTTACTGAGAAAGTCCACCGCAATACGGCTGAATGGGAAAAGGATGTGATCAACTGGCATAACGTGAATATCTCCCAGGGATTCGGAGAGCCGGCTACCTATTATCAGGTGTCAAAGAAGGACCAACACCTCCAAGCTGCAGAAAGAAACTGGCAGAAGGTCAAAAATCTCTACGGTCAGGTTCCGGGAGGAATGTTTGGAGGGGATGAAAACTGCCGGGAGGGATACACAGGCCCCAGACAGGCGGTAGAAACCTGTGGAATGGTGGAGATGATGCTTTCTGAAGAAACTCTCCTTATGATAACCGGAGACGTCAAATGGGCAGACCGGTGTGAAGAAGTGGCCTTCAACTCTTTTCCAGCCTCCATGACAGCGGATTTAAAAGCTCTGCGCTACTTGACCGCACCCAATTTGGTTCTTTCAGACAGCCAGAGCAAATCACCCGGCTTTCAGAATGGAGGTCCCATGCTTTGGATGAATCCGCACAGACACCGCTGCTGCCAGCACAATTCGGGGCACGGCTGGCCTTATTTTACCCAACATCTCTGGGCAGCCACCCATGACAATGGATTGGGTGCTGTGATTTATGCTCCCTCTGAAGTCGCTGCTAAGGTGGGGGATGGAACAGAGGTAGTGATTACTGAAAAAACCCATTATCCTTTTGATGATAGAATCGAATTTGTGATTTCAGCCCCTAAAAGTGTGGATTTTCCGCTCTATTTGAGAGTTCCCGGGTGGTGCCAGCATGCTGAGCTTGAAATAAATGAAAAAGCAAAAAAAGTTAGTTCCGAGCCCAATTCTTACATCCGCATCCAGCGAAAGTGGCAGGACGGGGATCGAGTGAGCCTTACTTTGGCTATGGATATAAGCATAACGCACTGGACAAGAAACCTCAACAGTGTTTCTATAAATCGGGGGCCCCTTACCTATTCCCTTAAAATAGGAGAAAAATTTGTCCGTCACGGAGGAACCGATAAATGGCCGGCCTGGGAGATCTATCCCACTACAGATTGGAACTATGGTTTGCTGCTTAAAGAGGGCAAGCCGGCCTATGGTGTGGAGGTTGAAGAGAGGCCCTGGCCCGCTGACAACCAACCCTTCAAAGCAGATTCAGCACCCATAGAAATCAAACTGAAAGCCAGAAAAATTCCAGAATGGCAGCTTGACTCTTTAGGATTGGTGGGAAAAATACAGCAGAGTCCGGTAGCAACAAATGAACCTGTAGAAACCATCACCTTGATTCCCATGGGGTGTGCCCGTCTTCGCATATCTGCTTTTCCTTATGTGCTTCTGCTTCCTGACGGGTCTGGAAATAAATAGAAAGAACCGGAGAGAGAGGATGAGGCCTAATCGTTTTTTGGCTCTAGATATAGGAGCTGAAAGCGGCAGAGCTCTTCTGGGCGTTCTTAAAAAAAACCGGATTCAAGTCCAAGAAATCTACCGATTTGAGAACAGAATGGTTTCTAACGGAAACCATCTTTTTTGGGATGTGAATTATTTATTCCAAGAAATAAAAACTGCAATGAGAAAATGCACGGAAACATATAGGGGTGATGTAAGCAGTGTGGGGATAGATACTTGGGGAGTGGATTTTGGTTTGTTTGATAGAGAAGGACATCTCACTTCACTTCCCTTTGCTTACAGAGATAAACGAAATGAAAAAGCCATGGAAAAGCTTAAGAATGTTTCAGTTTCCATTCACTGCTGGCAGGGAGATGATGTGGCTGGATTTGAAAAACCTGATTCAGAGCTCCAAGGCGGGGGTATCCATGTCACTGGAAATTACCCGGGAAAAGCGAGAAACCCGGAGCAGCTCCGCCAGGACTTGGAGAAAGTCTATTCTCTTTTACCCGGAAGTCAAAGGCTTAATCTTCATGCTATCTACGGTGAATTTCAAGGACAATCCATAGACAGAGATCAAATCAATCCCAAACACTTCGAGGGATGGATCGGCTGGGCCTGAGAAAAAGGACTCAAATTAGACTTCAGCTGCTCTTGTTTCTCTCATTCCAAGGCTGACTCTGGATTTACCCTGTCCCATAAAGACAAAGCCATTCGATGTTTTTGGATCGAGCATGTCAAGAGATGCCGTCAGATAGGGGCTTATATGGGCCAGGAGCTGGGAAGTCCTTGTATCCACAACATCTGGATCCCAGATGGTTCCAAAGACATTACAGTTGACCGAAAAGGTCATAGAGACCTGCTTAAGGAATCTCTGGATGAAATATTTTTAGAGGAGTATCCAGAAGAAGAGCTTAAGGATTCTTTGGAAAGCAAGCTTTTTGGTATCGGAAGTGAATCCTATGTGGTGGGTTCTCATGAGTTTTATTTAGGATATGCTCTAACTAAAAATAAGTTGATCTGTCTGGATACCGGTCATTTCCACCCTACTGAAAACATAGGAGATAAAATTTCAGCCCTCCTTCCCTTTTCCAAAGAACTTATGCTTCATGTGAGCCGGGGAGTAAGATGGGACAGCGATCACATTGTCATTTTAGATGACCCCACGCGGAATCTTTTTGAAGAAGTGGTGAGAGGTGGCTATCTGGATAAAGTTCACATTGCTCTTGATTTTTTTGATGGGAGTTTAAACCGGGTAGGAGCTTGGGTCATCGGTGCCAGGGCGGTTTTAAAGGCTGTCCTGGCTGCTCTTCTGGAACCCAGAGAAAAACTTCTGAGGGCAGAGAATAAAGGAGATTTTTTTCCCGGCTGGCAGTTTTTGAGGAACTCAAGACCATGCCTTTAGGAGCTGTGTGGGATTATTTCTGCGCTGTGATGGATGTTTCTTATGGGGAGGAATGGATAAAAGAGGTCGTTCAGTATGACCAGGATGTAACGAGAAATAGAGAGTGAAGCGCTTTGGTCGGGGATGACTTTTACTTTTTTTTCATGCTCTGGAAGATAAGGGGAAGGACAATCAGAGTGACCAGAGTAGAAGTGATGAGTCCTCCTACCACCACTGTGGCGAGAGGTCTCTGGATTTCAGCTCCGGGTCCTCTGGATAGCAGCAGGGGCATTACTCCAAAGATGGTGGTGAAGGAAGTCATGAGAACAGGTCTCAGTTTGATATGGACTCCGTTTAAAACTGCTTGTTTCAAACTAATGCCCTGTTTCAGGTATTTATGGAATGAGGACATGAGAACAAGGCCGTCCTCCAGTGCAATGCCGAAAATAGCAATGAACCCAATGGATGCGGGTACGCTCAAATAAAGCCCTGAAATTTTTAAAGCAATGATTCCTCCGGTAAGAGCCAGAGGAATGTTGATGAGTATGATAAGCACTTCTTTGAACGAGTAGAATATAGAGAAAAGAAGAAGAGCTACCACAGCCAAAATGATCGGAATGATCACCAAAAATCTTTGGTTAGCTTCTTGCTGCAGTTGAAACTGACCTCCCCACTTCACCATATAACCTGCTGGGAGGTTAACTTTATTTTGAATGGCTCTTTTTGCTTCACCCACAAAGCTTCCCATATCTCTTCCTCTTACATTGCACTGTATGGTGATGTATCTTCTGTTTCCTTCTCTGTTGACCAAACGAGGGCCTTCTGTTTCTTCAATAGATGCGATTTGAGTAAGGGGGACATGTCCTTTTTGGGGAAGCCTGATAAGTAAATTTTTGATGTGTTCTATGTTTGTTCTGAATTCAGGAGCAAAACGGAGGAAAATATCAAACCTTTTATGTTGATCGTAAACCTGACCCAAGGTTATTCCTCCTATGGCTGCTTCAATGGTCTGCTGAATTTCTTGGATATTTAAACCATATCGAGCTATTTTTTTTCTATGGAGCTGTATGTGGATATAATTTTGTCCGATAAACTGTTCGACCTGAAGGTCAGCCGCTCCTTTGACTGAGCCGATGGCTTCTTTGATTTCAGAGGATTTTTCTTTGAGTACCTCAAGATCTTCTCCGTAGAGCTTGACCGCTAACTGAGCCTGGACACCTGTTATCAATTCGTCTAGATTGTGAGCGATAGGTTGTGTGATATTGAGGTTCATTCCCGGAAATTTTTCTAGGCGATGTTCTAGTTCATCAATGAGTTCATTTTTGTCTCTAAAATGGGTCCACTTTTGGACGGGTTTGAGCTTGATTAAGATCTCAGCATTGTTCACAAAATGAGCATGGCTTCCTATCTCGCCTCTTCCTATCCGGCTTAAAACCCCAGTCACTTCAGGCAGTTGTTTCAGGGTTTTTTCAACACGGGAGGTTATTGAAATAGTCTCATTCAGACTTATGTTTGGATCCAATGAAGCTCGGAGGTGCAGGGTTCCTTCTTCCAGGCGCGGGATGTATTCTCTTCCCAAAAAAGGCACCAAGCTTATTCCGATAAGAAAAACAGCACCGGTGATGAAAAAAACCTTTTTTTTGTTATTCTGGCAGCAAGAAAAAAATGGAGAGTATAATTTTTTTATATTTCTTATTAGAAAAGGCTGTTTGATAGATTTATTTTTTTTCCTCAGAAGATAAAAGGAGAGGGCAGGGACTGAAATCACAGAAAAAAGCAGTGAACCTGTGATGGCAAAGGAAATGGTATGCCCCATTGGGCGAAACATGATTCCCTCGACTCCAGTTAGAGTCAATACAGGAAGGAAGACTAAAATGATGATGATAATGGCAAAAAAGATGGGTCGGCCGACTTCCTCTCCGGCCGAGACAATAGCAGCGAATTTGTTTTGATTCGGAAGCTGGATGTGCCGGTGGATGTTTTCCACCATAATTATAGAGGCATCCGCAATAAGCCCAACGGCAATAGCCAGGCCACCAAATGACATCAAGTCTGCAGAAAGATTTATCCGGCTCATCAAAATGAAAGAAAGCAGAATGGAAAAAGGAAGAGAAAACACAGCTATGAGGGCAGATGGGAAATCTCCCATAAAAAGAAAAAGCATTATAATCACTAAAATAATCCCCACCAGAAGATTTAAAGAGACAGTGGAAAAGCATTTTTTCACCAGGGATGCCTGGTTGTAAAAGGGAACGATCTTCACTCCCTCAGGCAGGGCTTTGTTTATTTCTGAAATTCTCTCCTCTAAGTTCCGGATGACCCGGGCTGTGTTTGAGCCAAAAAGTTTGAGCACCATTCCCACCACTTTCTCACCTTCTCCATTGGCAAGAGCCGCTCCTCTTTTGACAGCAGAAAGAATTTTGACTTGGGCAGCATCTCGAAGAAAAACCGGAGTGCCCTGATAGCTCACAATAACAATATTTTCGAGGTCTTCTATGGTTTTTGCGAGCCCCATACTCCTTACTATATATTCTTGTTTGCCCCTGGTGATAAAGCTGGCTCCAATATTCTGATTGTTTTTTTTGACTTTATCAATGATATCGGAAATGGTCAGGTTGTATTTGAGCAGGGATTGGGGGTTTACCAGAATTTTAAACTGTTTGACATTCCCTCCAATACTCAGAACCTGAGAGATTTCTGGAACTGATTTTAGTTCATATTTGATGAGCCAGTCCTGTATGGTGCGGAGCTCCATAGTGGAGTGGTGTTCACTCTCCAAATAATAAAGATAAACCATACCCAGTCCTGTTGATATGGGGCCTAAAACCGGATTTTGGGCCTGTTCTGGTATGGCGTCACGAATTTCATTCAGGCGCTGGGATACCAGCTGACGGGCCCAGTATATGTCTGTTTTTTCTTCAAAATAGACATTAACTATAGAAAGAGAAAAAGTAGAGGTTGACCGGATTTTGTCTATTTTGGGGATTCCGAACATAGAGGATTCTACAGGGTAGGATATCAATCTTTCCACTTCTTCAGGAGCCATTCCTGGAGCTTCTGTGTAAATTTGAACCAAAGGGGGAGAAGGGTCGGGAAACACGTCTATGGGGAGTCTTTTAAAGGAGAAATATCCCAAAAGAGCAACCGTTAGAGTAGCCAGAACCACAAACAACCGGTGTCTGAGTGAGAATTCAATTGTTTTGGAAATCATTTGATGAGGGATTTGATTTATCCATTTTAATTTACCCTAATATAGCTCTGAAGCTCTAATGACCATGTTGGTGTCCGAAGGCAGCTTTGCTGAGTTCACTTTTTAAAGTGAAGGCTCCTTTCAGAACAACCCGGTCTTTTTTTTTAAGCCCCTCTGATATGATGATTTGGTCTCCCATTTTATCTCCCATCTTGATAGGTTTAGCTTCGAATTCTTGGTTTGAATTCAGAACAAATACAACTTTTTCTCCCTCTAAGTTTTGGACCGCTTCCTCTGGAACAGTGAGGACTTGCTTTTTGATGTCTTGGCTTTCAATCAAACCAGTGATGTACATATTGGGTTTGAGTAAATTTTCTGTGTTTTTGACTTCTGCTCTTATCTTTATGGTCCTGAGTTCAGGATCGATCAAACTGCTGATATAGGTGATAGTTCCTGGAAAAGATTTCTGTGGGTACAGAGAAGACCGAATCACAAGAGGGCTTTCTTTTTCAATATAAGGGATGTCTTTTTCATAAGCATCTAATTCAGCCCACAGAGAAGTCAAGTCAGAAGTGGTGAAAAGAATTTTTCCAGGCTCAATGTGATCTCCTCTGACTGCGTCTCTGAATATTACGGTTCCGGATAGGGGAGCCAGGATGGGAAGAAAGGGCTCTGCGATTTCACATTTGTATTCTTTTTCTCTCAAGGATTTACACTTTTCAATAAGTCTATCGATCTGTTCATGAGTGATACCGTAGGAATGGAGTTTAGATCCCAGGGCTCCATATTCTGTGGAGAGCTTTTCATATTCTGCTTTCCGCTTGAGAAATTCTTTTTCCTCTATGGCCTTATCTTTAAACAGCATTTCAGCTCTTTCATATTCCTTTTGGCTGAAATCCATTTTTGCTTTTGTCATAAGAAAATCTGCCTGGGTTTTTGCAAAATCAGGGGAGTTGATGACCAGGAGGGTTTGTCCCTTTTTGACTGGATCCCCAAGGTCTGCGGAAAGGTCAGATATCTGACCATGGACAAAGCTGGAAACGTGAGCTGTTTTGTTTTGATTGAGCTGGAGCGTCCCGGGGACTTCGATTCGGGAGGAAGGTGTTTGTTTTTTGGGCGACCCAATGATGATTCCCCATTCTTTTTGTTTTTCCAGGGAGACTTTCAGGGTTTGATGTTCATGTTCTCCAGCAGACTGCTCTTGAGTGAGCGCTTCTTCCTTATCAGAAAATTCGTGGGATAATTCTTTACGGGAGCAGTTAAAAGTGAACACTAAAATAAAGAATAAGAGGATAATAAACTCAAGATATTTTTTCATTTTAATTCATCTCCCAAAGCTCTTTCGAGAGAAACTTTATCCAAATTCCATTTTAATAAAGCATCTTGATAGTCACTGAGAATGCTGTAGTAGGTCCTTTGAGCATCCAGAAAATCGATAAGGGATATTTCTCCATGACTGTAGCTCAATCTGGAAATGCGCAGACTTTCACGGGCCTGTTTTAAAAGTGCCTCTTTAAAAAGTTTTATGGTTTTTTCAGAAAGATTTAGACGATTCAATTTTGACCTGATTTGGTTGGCCAGTTCTATCTTCAGCCTCTTTAGTTCGTGGCTCCGGCTGAGTGCTTTGTTTTCTGCTTCTAGTATCTCTCTGGATTTGAAGTCCCATAAAGGGATGTCAAAAGAAATGCCGATTCCTTGGCTTGTGCCGTGAAGCATTTTTTGGCTGAAAGCAGCGAGGCTGAAATCTGGAATCCTCTGCCATTTCACATAGCTGATAGTGTGTTGAGCTTTCTCAAACAGGACCTTTTTTTGTATGACTAGAGGATGGCTGTTGAGTTTTTCATTTAAAAAATACTCTTCGTTTCCTTTAAAAGGAAAATACTTGAGTTCTCCCTGAACCTCAAAATCAGGAGGAAGAGATTCTCCTAAAAATTTATTAAGACTGTCCTTTGCCAGCTTTAATTCAGTTTCAGCTTCATTCAGTTCATTCTGAGCCCGGAGCATCTCTACAGAAAGCTTGAGGACTTCCAGTTCTTTCACTTCGCCAAGTTCAGCTCTTTTTTGAACCAGCTGATGAATTTTCTGGATAGAGTCTTTTTTTTGATTCCACAATTCTTCATTTTCCTTTAAGAAAAGGATTTCATAGAAAATTTCTTTAATTTTACAGGTAGTCTCCAGCTTTAAATACTCAAACTCAAGTTCTGATGCTTCCCAAGACTTTTTATTCATTTGGAGGCGGAAATGTCTTTTGAGGGGGTTTTCAATAGATTGGTGAATTGAGATATCCTGAGTGATTCTTTGAATGTCTCCTTCATAGGATTCAGAATCTCCAATGGAGTATTCAAATTCTGGATTGGAAAATCGTTTGGAAGCAAGATAGGCTTCATGAAGTGCTTTGACATTAAAATAGGTTTCATTGAGTTCAGGATTTAGCTTTAATCCGATATCAATCAGTTCATGGAGAGCGAATGTTTTTTTTTCTTGGGGATAAACAGCCATAACCAGAAGAAAAGAAGTTAAAACTATTAGAGAAAACAGCTTTTTCATATTAGAGACATTCTATCATTTTTTGTGTATATGACAAGCTGAAAGTCACAAAAATGATGGAAGAATTAAGTGAGTTTAAGATAAAAAAATTCAATAAGTATTTGACTTTTTATTTTAGATAATAAAAAATCCAAATAATCCCACTTAATAAACCGGGATCATTTGCCGGTTAAAGTAGCTGGGGATCAATGAATCATTCAGGGTAAATTGTTTGGAGGCTTTCATGAATAAAAGGGGAGAGAAACAAAGAGAGCCCGGCTTTCTTTATAAATTCATGAGATTGTTTACAGATGTTTATCCGGGCGAAGCAGTAACCGCTTTGCTTCTGACTTTGAACATTTTTTTAATATTGGGAGCTTACTATATTATAAAAATTGTGAGGGATTCATCTATTCTGACTGAGTGGGGGCCTGAGACTAAAAGCTATCTATTTGGTGTTATTTCGGTTCTGCTCATTTTGGTGATCAAAGCTTTTAGCTATATATCGTCAAAAGTCCCCCGGCAGAAGCTCATTGCCTGGGTCACTCTGTTTTTTATTTCTAATCTGATCCTGTTTTCTGTTTTAAATCTGTTCGGAATCCCTTTCAGCACTATCAGCCTCATATTTTTTATTTGGGCCAGTATTTTTAATGTAGTTGTGATCGCGCAGTTTTGGGGGTTTGCCAATGACATTTATACAGAAAGTGCAGGGAAACGGCTTTTCCCCATCATTGCTTTTGGGGCCACTTTTGGAGCTTTTGTGGGTTCTTATGCTTTTAAGCCCTTAGACAAATGGATGGGATTGTATCAACTTTTGCTGGTATCCTCAGCTGTCCTGGGTCTCTGCATTTTTCTTACTTATGTGATTCATAAAAGAGAGATCAAAGGAAAAGAGGAGGCAGGACCTGAAAAGCCCATAAAACAAGCCCCCATTGAAAAGGAAAAACCCTTGAAAAAAGGAGGAGGGTTTAAGCTGGTTTTTAAAAATCCTTACCTTCTCTATATTGCTTTGTTTGTTCTTCTTTTGAATCTCATCAACACCAATGGAGGATACATACTGGACCGGGTGATCAAAAATAGAGCAGTGGAGGCGGTCCAGGCAGGAACAGCTGGAGGACTTTCTGTAGAGCAGATCATAGGCAGCTTCTATTCAGATTTTTATATCATAATGAATCTTATGGCCATGTTTATCCAACTGTTTCTAGTGTCCCGAATATTCAAGTGGTTTGGGGTGAGAACAGCTGTGTTTATCCTTCCTTTTATTGCCCTGGGAGGCTACTTTTTCATCAGCATGGGGGCTTCTTTGCTGATGGTCAAATGGATCAAGTCTCTAGAGAACGGCACAGATTATTCTTTGATGAACACGACCCGGCATGCGCTTTTCCTCCGAACCACAAGGGAGGAGAAGTACAAAGCCAAAGCTGTCACAGACACTTTTTTTCACCGGGCGGGAGACGTCTCGCACAGCTTGATTGTTTTCTTATGGGCTCAGTTTGTCCTGGTTGAAAGTTTTGCCAAGTTCAATATTGTGATGGCTGTAGTCTGGATTCTTCTGGGTGTGCTGATTGTTAGAGAGCACAAAAAACTTTCATTTAGAAGAAATCAAATCCAGTCAACTGAGAAAGACTGATTTTTCATGATATTTTAAGCACTACCACAGATTTCGCAGGAAGATTGAGCCTTAAGATGTTGTTTTCCAGAAGAGCGCCTTTAAACTCAGATGGTTTGATTTTTTCTGGATTCTGGAATGTGTTGTGAGCTGTTATCTCATCAGAGGTGAGAATCTTCCCTGTGACAGTCTCAGCGTTCACTCCCCTCAGATGACAGGATAGGGAGGCTGATTCATTGGGATTCAGATTGCACAGCGAAAGGTGAATTTCTCCTCTGCTGGTCTTGGATGCAGAGGCACTGATCTGAGGGATGCTTTTTTGACTGTTTTTGTATTCAGAACAATCCAACTGGATAGGAATAAGGACTGCATCCTGGTGAACTTGATACATATCAAAAACGTGATAAGTGGGTGTGAGGATCATTTTTTCATCTTGGGTGAAAATAAGAGCTTGGAGCACATTGATAGTCTGAGCCAGATTTGCCATATAAACCCGGTCACAGTGCTGGTTGAAGACATTGAGACTCACTCCTGCCACTAAAGCGTCACGAAGAGTGTTCTGCTGATAGAGAAAAGAGGGATTTGTTCCTGGCTCCACTTCATACCAGGTGCCCCATTCGTCTATGATCATCCCCACTCTTTTCTCTGGGTCGTATCGATCCATAATCGTGGAATGTCGGGTGATTAGTTCGTCTATGAATAAAGCTTTGTCCAGAGTGTCAAACCATTCTTCTTCTCCAAAATCTGTGGCTGAATTTTTATTTCCCCATCCTCCGGGGACCGTGTAGTAATGAAAACTCAGTCCGTTCATGTACCGTCCGGCCCTCTTCATTAAAACTTCGGTCCATTCATAATTTTCACCATAGCTTCCACAGGCTATTTTGTAGATTCTGTTTCCTGAATAATTCCGGACATAAGTCTGAAACCTTCTGTAGATATCTGCATAGAACTCCGGCCTCATATTTCCGCCGCATCCCCAGTTTTCATTTCCGACTCCGAAAAAGCGAAGCTTCCATGGATCCTCTTTTCCATTTTTCCGCCGCAAATCTGCCAGAGGGCTTTTTCCATTAAAAGTGATATACTCTATCCATTCTTTCATCTCTTTTACCGTTCCGCTGCCTACATTGCCGCAGATATAGGGTTCGCATCCGATTTGCTCACATAGGTCCAGAAACTCATGAGTTCCAAAATGGTTGTTTTCTGTGACTCCTCCCCAGTGAGTGTTCACCACAGATGGACGTTCGCTCAAAGGCCCGATTCCATCTTTCCAGTGATAGTCATCAGCAAAACACCCTCCGGGCCAGCGGATTACCGGGACTTTAATTTTTCGAAGTGCTGCTACAATATCATCTCTAATTCCTCTTGTATTTTTTATGGAGCTTTCCTTACCAACCCAATAACCTCCGTAAATGCAACGGCCCAGATGCTCGGAGAAATGTCCGTAGATGTATTTGCTTATTTTGTGCTGACCCTGGTCTGCATTGATTATCAGGGTAGCGGGATTCTGTTCATTTTTCGGAGAAATGTTATATGCTGAAGATACAGCAAAAACAAAAGTCAAGATAAAGGTATAAATTTTTTGGTTTTTTTTCATGTTCATTCTTCTCCTTTCCAACCTGACCTATTCCGTTTATTTTATTTTCATAGATAAGCATGATTTTTTCAAGAAGCAGAATATTGCCTTACAGCTTGCTTGAAGTGTGAAAATCGCTAATAATAGAAACTACATTAAGGTGTCCCTTAATGATTTAGCGTTTAAAAGAGGAGACTAGGATATGAAAAAGCTTACCTTTTATTTGGAAGTTTTAGCCCTTTCGGGTTTTGTTTTATTAAATGGGAGCTGTCAAAGCCCTGGGACGAGAGATTATCCCATCCAGCCCGTTTCTTTCACTCAGGTCAAAATCAATGATGACTTCTGGTCTTCTCGGATGGAGACCAACCGTCGGGTGACCATTCCGTATGCTTTTGAACAATGCGAGGAGACTGGTCGCATAGATAATTTTAGGATTGCCGCCGGAATAAAAAGAGGTGGATTTCAGACGGTTTATCCCTTTGATGACTCAGATGTATACAAAATCATTGAAGGGGCTTCTTATTCCCTTCAAGTTCACTCTGACCCTGAGCTTGAGAGATATTTGGATGGATTGATTTCTGTCATTGGAAGAGCCCAGGAAGAAGACGGTTATCTTTATACCGCAAGAACCATCAATCCGGACCCTCCTGTGCGCTGGTGCGAGGGTGACCGCTGGTCGAATCTCTATCTGGGCCATGAGCTTTATAATACCGGTCATCTCTATGAAGCAGCAGCAGCTCATTACGTAGCCACTGGGAAAAGGTCTCTTCTAGACATTGCTTTGAAAAATGCAGATCTGGTGGCCGAAGTATTTGGCCCGGGAAAAAAAAGAGGGGCTCCCGGTCACCAGGAAATAGAGATCGGCCTGGTAAAACTTTACCGAGTGACCGGAGATGAGAAATATCTTAACCTGGCCAAGTTTTTTTTAGATGAACGCGGCCGCAGTGAGCACCGAAAACTTTACGGAAGATACTCTCAGGACCACAAACCTGTCGTGGAGCAGGAAGAAGCCGTGGGACATGCAGTGAGAGCCGTGTACATGTATTCTGGGATGGCAGATGTAGCTTCTCTGACTGGAAATGAGGGCTACATTCAGGCCCTTGATCGAATCTGGGAAGATGTGGTGTTTAAAAAGCTTTATATTACCGGAGGAATCGGAGCTACCGGGGCTGGGGAAGCTTTTGGAAAAGCATACCAGCTTCCCAATGCCACAGCCTATGCAGAGACCTGTGCATCTATAGGGAATGTGTTTTGGAACTTCCGTATGTTCCTTCTTCATGGGCATGGAAAATACATGGATGTTCTGGAAAGAGTGCTTTATAACGGACTCATTTCAGGGGTTTCTTTGGACGGTGACCTTTTCTTTTATCAGAATCCTTTGGAATCCTTTGGACAGGATGAAAGAAGCACCTGGTTTACCTGTGCCTGCTGTCCCAGCAATATTTCTAGATTTATGCCGTCGGTTCCTGGTTATGTGTTTGCCTCTGATAATGATGAGCTTTATGTAAATCTGTTCACTTCTTGTGAGGCTCAGATCCGGATGAATAATCAAACCGTTCGAATCGAACAGAACACGCATTACCCTTGGGATGGAGGGGTGGCAATTTCTGTTTTTCCTGAAAAGGAACAAAAATTTTCTATAAGAATAAGGATTCCTGGATGGGCCCGGAACAAACCCGTGCCCAGTGATCTGTACCGTTTTTATAAAGAAAGAAATGAAAAGGTCTCTCTTAAATTAAACGGAGAAGAACTCACTTTGAATATGGACAAAGGCTACGCAGTGATCGATAGAATGTGGAAAGAAGGAGACCAAATAGATGTAAATTTCCCTATGCCGGCAAGAAGAGTGCTGAGCCATGAGAATGTAGAAGCGAATTCAGGAAAAGTCAGTTTTCAAAGGGGGCCTATAGTGTTCTGTGCAGAAGGAACAGATAACCAAGGAGTGGTCAGCAACCTGGTGGTGTCTGATGATGTAAAGCTTGATTCAGAATACAGGCCCGATCTTTTAAAAGGAGTTACCGTCCTCACTGCAGAAGCCCTGGGGCTGTATGAAACTCCAGAAGGAGAGGTATCAAGCAGGAGTCAAAGTTTTACGGCTATACCCTATTATTCCTGGGTGCACCGGGGAAAAGCAGAGACGGCGGTTTGGCTGGCGCGCACAAAAAAGAAAGCACGTCCTGTTCCTCTGCCAACTATTGCCTCTCAAAGTCGTGTGACGGTCTCCGGAGGTAAAGACGGGTTTTCGGTCAATGACCAGCGGGAGCCAAAAAGTTCCAACGACCATTCGATTCCTTATCTTCACTGGTGGCCTAACAAGGGGACTGAAGAATGGGTTCGGCTTGATTTCCAAAAACTCGAAACCGTATCCCGGGTTGGAGTTTACTGGTTTGATGATACGGGACGGGGTGAATGCCGGGTGCCTGAATCATGGAAGGTTCTGGTCAAAAAAAATGGAAAATGGGAGCCAGTCAAGAATCAGAATGATTATGGAGTGAAAAAGCATCAGTACAATGAGGTGACCTTTAAACCTGTTCAGACTGAATCTATCCGTATTGTTCTCAAATGTCAGACGGATTATTCAGCAGGAATTATGGAGATAAAAATTAAATAATCTGGATAATTAACCTGGATTATTCACGAGTCAAGATTGCGGCAGATGCGAGGCGTCAGGGCATG
>CAYULB010000033.1:0-23300 GCA_964445575.1 uncultured Eubacteriales bacterium | reverse complement strand
TGGAGAAAAAGAAATGTCTGGTTCTGAGGCGGGTAAATGGTGGGCCTTATCATCACAGGAAATCCTCAAAGAATTTGGCGTCTCTGAAGAAGAAGGACTCAATGCAGAAGAAGTTCTTAAAAGAAGAACCCAATACGGCCCCAATGAGCTCAAAGAAACCAAAAAGAAAATTATATGGGTGATTTGGGCGGATCAGTTTAAAAGCCTTATCATCGGACTGCTTTTCACAGCCGCGGCTTTGTCCTTTGCCTTTAATGAGATAGTCGAAGGGATTGCCATATCTGCGGTGATCGTCATCAATGCTTTGATTGGTTTTTTTACAGAGTTAAAGGCGGTCCGTTCCATGGAAGCGCTGAAGAAATTGGGAGGAGTCTCAGCAAGAGTGCGTAGAGACGGAGAGATTCAGGAGGTTCGGGCAGAAGAGCTGGTTCCCGGAGACATTGTGATTGTGGAGGGCGGAGATGTGGTGACAGCGGATATTCGCTTGTTCAAAGCATCCAAACTTCAGGCTGATGAATCGCCCCTCACGGGCGAATCTGTCCCTGTGAGCAAAGGAATTGATCCGAAGGAAGAAGAGGCTGCTTTGGCAGAAAGGTCCAGCATGCTTTTTAAAGGGACTGCTGTAACCCGAGGGTCAGGGGAAGGAGTGGTGGTGGGAACAGGGATGAAAACCGAGCTGGGACAGATATCCTCTCTGGTGGAAGAGGCAGGAGAAGAGGCCACTCTGCTGGAGAAACAGCTCAACAGGCTTGGACATAAACTGATTTGGATAACTCTTTTGATTGCTGCGGTGGTTGCCTTCAGCGGTATTATGGCTGGCAAATCCACTTTTTTAATGATAGAGACAGCCATTGCGCTGGCCATCGCAGCCATTCCTGAAGGGCTTCCCATAGTAGCGACCATTGCTCTAGCCAGAGGGATGTGGCGGATGGCAAAGCGGAACGCTTTGATCAACCGGCTTTCTGCGGTGGAAACCCTGGGGGCTACCAATATAATTTTTACAGATAAAACCGGTACTCTTACTGAAAATCGAATGACAGTGACCCAAATCCTGATGGGATCCGGAAAAGTCACTATCAACAAAAACTTTTTGAAAAAGGGAGAACCCATTGAGCCCTTGAGTGATTCTGCCTTGAAACTCAACCTTGAGACTGGATTGCTGTGCAATAATGCTTATCTTCCTGGAAATGGAACCTTTGATGAAAACAGGGCTGTGGGAGAACCCCTGGAAGCTGCCTTGCTGGTGGCGGCGGCAAAAGCAGGGCTTAAAAGGAATGAAATTGTGGAGCAGCTGCCAGAGTCAAGGGAAGAAGCCTTTGATTCTGAGGTCATGATGATGGCTACTTTTCATGAGTATAAACAAAAATATCGAGTTGCGGTCAAAGGAGCACCAGAAAAAGTCCTGGAGGCCTGTCTTTTTATGCAGACAGAAGATGGTCAAGTAGAAATGAAGGAAAAAGACCGTAAAGACTGGATAAAAAAAAACGAAGAAATGGCAGCAGAAGGGCATCGTGTGCTGGCCCTGGCAACTAAAACAGTTGACTCAATAAAGGCAGATCCTTATGAAGACCTGACTTTTTTGGGGCTGGTTGGCATGCATGACCCTCCAAGACAGCAGGTCACAGAAGCTATTCAGGCTTGCAGAGAAGCAGGGATTAAGACCATTATGGTCACAGGAGACCAGGAGATCACAGCTCGAAGTATTGGCTTAGCAGTCGGATTAGTGAGTAAGGATCATGCTGAAGTGATTCATGGCAAAGAAATCCAGAGTATTGGAGAGGTGAGGGATGAAGACAAAATTCAGCGTATTCTAAAGACTTCTCTCTTTGCCCGGATAAGCCCTAAACAGAAACTAGATCTCATTGATTTGTATCAAAAAAGCGGAAATATCGTAGCTATGACAGGGGATGGAGTCAATGACGCGCCCGCATTGAAAAAAGCAGATATTGGAGTTGCTATGGGGGAAAGAGGGACTCAGGTAGCCCGCGAAGCTTCTGACATGGTGCTTAAAGATGATGCCTTTTCCACCATTGTTGCTGCAGTGGAACAAGGGCGAGTCATTTTTAACAATATCCGAAGGTTTGTGGTCTATCTCCTTTCATGCAATATCAGTGAGATACTGACAGTTTTTTTTGCTTCCATGGTGAATGCACCTCTTCCTATCCTGCCCCTGCAGATATTGTTTCTTAACTTTGTCACCGATGTGTTTCCTGCCTTGGCCTTGGGAGCGGGGGAAGGGGATCCTGATATAATGAGAAAGCCCCCTCGTGATTCTAAAGAGCCCATCATCAACCGAAGGAGATGGTTTTTGATAGGAGGGTATGGATTTGTGATCACAGCCTCGGTTCTTGGAGCACTGGCCTTGGCTATGGTGTGTTTCGGGATGCCTGAAGAGCGTGCTGTGACCATTTCTTTTCTAACTCTGGCTTTTGCCCAATTGTGGCATGTGTTTAACATGAGAGATAGGGGTTCACACCTTTTCATTAATGATATAACCCGTAATCCTTATGTTTGGGGAGCTTTAGTCTTATGCTCTGCTCTGTTGGTTATGGTGGTTTATATTCCCCTGCTGGCATCTGTTTTAAAGCTGAAGGATCCTGGTTTGCAAGGCTGGACTTTGGTTTTGGGGATGAGTATTTTGCCTTATATTATAGGCCAAGTTTCCCTAGTGATTAGAAGAAAGGGAAAACACACAAGGAATAAAGAGGGAAAGCAGGGATCTGTTTTAAATGCCTGAATTGTTGAACTGAATGCTGGTGTATTTCAATTCCATTTCAATGTGTTTTTCATTTTGATAGAGGTTCAGACATTTTTTTTGAATAGCTCAGGTTAATAGGCTAGGATGATTATGATTTCTATCTTTAAGTATTCCGCTTTGATATAATAAAATCAACCGCTGGCCCTCATAAATAGCTGATGATGAGAAGAGGAACAAAATGAAATGGAGCAATATCCTAGCTGCAGTCATAGCGTTTATAACCGCGTTTTTACTTCCTATCATTTTTGCCAAGCTAAAGAAAGAAAGCGGGAACAAGGTAAAAAACTATTCCCAAAAACTCCGCGAGATAGGGATTGATTTTGAGGAAATCAAAAAAGGTGATGAGAGGATTGACTTTATAAAACAAATGTCTTGGGGGCAAAAAGCAGAAGGCATTGTTGCATTGGAAAAAAGGAATATTGATTATCTGTTTCTCATAAGTGTGAACAGTCAGTACGGCGTGAATTATTTTCTAGAGTTTATTGTGAAAAACACCTTTAACCTGAGAGAGGGACCCATAAAAAAGACCTATCTGAAGGTAAAAAAGGATTTTTTTAAAGAAGGGAGCCCCAAAGATATTTTTTGGAAAGGGGACAGTTATCTCTCTCAACAGCTCAACATGGATTATGAGTTAAAATACAAGCTGCTTCAAACAAGCTTAAGGGAATCAAAGATGAAATTGAAGATAATACCTGAAAAAAAATATGGCTATACCCGAATTAAAACAAATTTCACGGCTCCTTCACAGGATTCGATTTCTTTTATTGATTCCATTGCAGGACATATAAAAACAGGCCTTTGAGAAAAGGAAAATGTCTCAGTCGATAGGTTTTCATCAAAAAAATGGCCGTTAGATTTTTATGAAGTCAACTATCTGGAAAAAACTCAAGTATCATCTGTGGGGGCGAGCTTTTTTTTCAGACAGGTTTTACCATTTCTTTTTAAAGCTTTTTGATAAGATCGTCCTTGAGACTGTTTCTTCTGAAGATTTGATTAAAGAAAGAGAGAGCCGTATCCCTTTAAACAAAATCTGTCAGGCTGCGGATCTGTATAACCCAGAATGGAGCCATGTTCTGTCTGAGCTTAAATTGAGTATGGACGAGAAAAATTTTCACCGAAAGGCCTGGGAACATGTGCAGATTATACTGTCTTTAAAAAGGATGAACCTTTTGACTCCCTATTCGGTATGTCTTGCTGTAGGAGCAGGCAGGGAGAACCTGCTTTATTATTTAACTTATAAAGTGAAGAAAATTTTGGGAATAGACCTTTATGAGGGAGAGTATTTTGGAGGAGAAGACGAAGCGGATATTCCTTTATCAGCAAAGAAATATGCTCCCTTTCCTTATCCGGAAGACAAATTGTGCCTTAGGAGAATGGACGCTCTTGACCTGGAATTCAATGATGATTTCTTTGATTTTATTTTTTCTTCTTCTTCTATTGAACACTTTGGCTCTGAAGAAGAGATTCTTAGATCTTTAAAGGAGATGTATCGAGTTTTGAAGCCCGGGGGAGCTGCTTTTTTAACCACAGAACTGAGGCTGAACAAACTGGGAAGGTCTATAAAGAATATAAAAATATTTCCTTTTCAGAACCTGCTTGCTCTTTTTAAAAAAGCTGGATTTGCGGTGGAAGAAGAGTTTGACCTGAGGATAGAGAGAGAATATCTCAATGACTGGATCAAGCTTCCCGATGATGTATTCAAAAGGCCTCATGTGATTTTGAGATACTTCAACACTATTTTAACCTCTGTTCATGCAGTGCTGTGTAAGGAAGGGAGTGATGCACAAAGAGGAAACGAAATCCTCCCGTCCATTCCAGATTTTATTTACAGGGGGAGCATTTCTGTTTCATCTTCAAAAGCAGCCGTAAAGAAAAAAGAAAACCTGACCTTTGATATCACTCTAAAAAACAGCAGTAATTTCACCTGGGTTTCCACTGGATATTCTCACCGGATTTCTCTTGGAGTCCAACTTTTAAATGCCCACAAGAAGCTTGTGGACAGGGACTACTCGACAGTGGTCCTGCCTAGAGAAGTTGCTCCAGAGGAGAATATTAAATTTACTGCACGGATTAAGGCTCCTTCCAAAAAAGGGTCATGGATTTTTAGATTTGACCTAAAGAAAGAACTGGTGACTTGGTTTTCTCAAGAAGGAAATCCCTGCTTTGATTTAAAATTGAAGGTTTTTTGACCTCAGATTAATCATCTCTTTCTTCCAGGAACTTTTTCTTTCTCCTATCTAACGCTGTCTTTAAAACCAAAATGTTTTTAGGAAAGACAACTTTTTGACATCTTCATACGTTTATATTGGTGAAAATGAAAACAACGAAAGGAGAACATAAATGAAGTTCAGAACAAAAGTAGGCATCTTTTTGATCGCTTGTCTGATCACTTTTATCGGATTCAGTTTACTTATCCCTTCAGGAGCCATTGATATGATGAAGGCGGGGAAATCTAATGGCTATAAGATCGTTTCCAATATGCTGGTGGTCGATGTGGTGAAGAAGCCGTCTTCTATAAGAAGCTAAAGTTTTCTTTGCTGCTGGTAAAATTTAGGATGAAAAAGGGGCCCCTTCGGCAGCAGGAGTTAAGTAAAAGGTTTTTTGTTCATTCCCAGTGTTTTATTTATGAACGCATGGACGAGAATCTGTCTTAATTGTCCCGCACTAATTTGATGAGACTGTCAAGTTTTTCCTGGTCTTCTTCAGAGAGAAGGCTGTAGTATTTTTCCTTGTATTTAGCGAGATTTAAATAAGCTTGAGGTTTGTCGCCTTTCGAAAGATAAGCCAGTCCCAGATAATAATATGTTTTTCCTGCCTCAGGATTCAACTGAACCGCCTTTTCCCAGGAATATATGGCAGAATCAATTCTCCCCCACTGTATATAAGCCACTCCCCGACTGGTATAGGCCCCTGGATTTTCAGGATCTATTTCTATGATTCGGTTGAACAGCCTCACGGCCTTTTCATAGTCTTCCGTGCTGTTTTCAGTGAGCCAGCGCGAGAGATGAAAGGCTCCTAGATTCTGATAGGCATCTACATATTCATCATCAATGGAAATTGCTTTTTCTAAAGCAGCCACAGCTTTTTGGTTCTCCTTGATTTTTAGATAAGCAATTCCCAATTGAAGCCAAACATAGGGATCATGTTCTTTATTTAAGGACTCATGGTTTTCTAGGAGGTTAATTAAAGTTGTGTGCTGCTCTGCTTCCAGAAGATTTGTGGAGTAAAGCCTGAGAATCTCATAGCTTTTTGGGAAACGCTTCAGCCCTGATTTCAGAACATCTAGGGCTTGATTGAGTCTCCCCGTCTCATAGTATACCTGTGAAAGATAGATGTAGGCTTGATCTATGCGTTGAGGGCTTTGGATTATTTCTTCCAGTTCAGCAATACTTTTTTCTATCCCGATTTTTTCTTTTTGGCTGTAAATAGAAGTTACTTGATTGTACAGAGGGAGCATGGTTTTAACATCAAGTGACGGACTAAAGCTCTCATTATTTCCTGCAGGTTTTGATGCCACATAACCAAGGCTCCGCAGTTTTTCCATTAACTTGGGATTGTGTTTTGGCCTTTCAGAGAGTCCATTCTGGCTGGAAAGTCTTTCCCTTACTTCGGAGTGTTTCTTTCGATAAAGACCAAGATCTTGAGACTGGATAAGGTTTTGGGTCTCTTCAAAGTCCCTATTAAGGTCGTAAAGTTCAGGGATAGGAGAATGAATGAATTTGAAAGGCCATTCTATGAAGCCGGAAAGAGGTGCCCATCCCATATCATAATAAGGAGAAAGGGATTCAAAATAAATTTGTCGGGGGGGGAGTTTTTTTGCTTTTAGGGTCGGAAGTAATGACAGTCCTTGAAGAAAAGAAGGTTTTTCCAGCCCTAATAGATCACACAGGGTGGGGAAAATATCGATATGTGCAACTGGCTGTGAAATTTTATCGGACTTTATACCTGGATAATAGATGATGAGGGGGATCCAGATGGTCGGATTGTAAGCCAGAATCCCGTGGGTCATTTCCCCATGATCTCCTAAGGACTCTCCATGGTCAGAGGTTAAGATGATGATCGGGTTTTCTTTCTGTGTCTTTTTCAGAAAATTCAGGAGCTGACCGACGTTAGAATCTGTATAAACCACCTCGCCGTCATAGAGGTGGTTGCTGTATTCGGTCCGGTAGGGCTCTGGAGGCTCATAGGGAAAGTGAGGGTCAAACAGATGAACCCATAGGAACCAAGGGGAATGAGCTTTTTGCAGCCATCCTATGGCTCTGCCTACGACTATCTCTGCAGGCCGGTCAGCTTCATGAAACTTAATCACACCCCTGATTTCAAAATCATCATCATAGATATCAAATCCTTGGTCAAGCCCAAAACGGGAATCCAGCGTAGAGCCCCCTATAAAAGCTCCGGTTTGATAACCTGATATTTTTAAAAATTCAGCAAGAGTCAGGGAACTTTCTTTAACCACGGAGGTGGTATTGGTATGAACGCGATGAGATAGAGGAGTGGTCCCTAATAAGATATTGGCATGAGAAGGAAGGGTCATCGTGTTATGAGCGAAAGCTCTCATAAATAAGACTCCTTTTTCAGCCAGGCTGTCTATATGGGGAGTGGGTGGTGATTCAGGAGAGTAGCAGCTTAGCCGGTCTGCTCTCAGTGTATCTAAGGTAATTAAGAGAACATTAGGAGGAGTCTCTTCCCCTGCGGATTTCAGCGGGATCAGCAGGATAGAGCAGAAAACAAAAAGAATAGCTGCTGTTGAGGAAAATATTTTCAGCTTGTTCATCCTGAGTTTACTTAATCTTAATTCAGATTGCTGCTTCTTTAACTTATTTTAGACGAGAAGAAAATCTTTTTTCTTCCCTCTAAATGAAAAATAAATATCCAAATCCTGATTTTCCTGTTTTCTTTTAAGCCTTTATAGTATACTGGGTTTGTTCTTTTAGATTAGAGAGGGATGATGATCTTTACGGCCGCGGGTATTGTTTTCATCACTTTTATTGCCGCGGTTTTGGGGACTTTTTCAGGATTCGGGATATCCACTATAATGGTTCCTGTTATTTTGTTCTTCTATCCCCTTCCTACCACTCTTCTTTTTGTTGGGCTCATTCATTTTGCGGGAGATATTTGGAAGATTATTTTTTTTAAACATGGCATTAGGTGGAAGCTGATCCTCAGCTTTGGGATTCCTGGAATTATTGCTAGCTACTTAGGCGCTTCTGTTGTTCTCAGTGTCTCCAATGCTCTTATGAAGCGGATCTTAGGAGCGTTTCTGCTTTCCTATGTCTTATTTCTTCTCTTTAAGAAAGAATGGCGTGTTCATTCCAACCCAACCACAGGAGTAGTGGGAGGCACATTGTATGGATTTTCTGCCGGGATTTTTGGTATAGGAGGAGCTGTGCGGAGTGCCTTTCTAACTGCCTATAATTTACCCAAAGAAGTTTATATTTTCACGGCCGGAGCCATAGCGCTTTTTGTGGATGTAACCCGGATAGCCAAGTATGTTTCAGGAGGGCAGTCTCTTCAACCCTTTCTTCTGGTTATACTTGCAGTTTGTATTCCCATTTCTTTTCTGGGTGCCTATACTGCTAAAAAATTGGTAGACAGAGTTCCCCAGAAGAAATTCCGAACCTTTATCGCCGTTTTTGTCGGTCTTGTGGCCTTGAAACTTCTGTTCATGCCTTGATTGGCAAAAGATAGTGGTGGTATGAATAGTTCAGGTTAAGGAGGTTTTTATGAAAAGTTTTAGGAAACATTTGATTGTTTTGGCGGCAGCCCTTTTTCTGTTGTCAAGTGTCTCATGGACTCAACAGAAAAAGCCCTTGACTCATGAAGTCTATGATTCATGGAAGTCCATTTATGGTTCCCAAATATCACCGGATGGAAACTGGATTTTATATCTGGAAACACCCCAAGATGGGGATGCAGAAGTTGTGGCTATCAAGCTTTCAGGGGTCAAGGAGCTGCGTCACACTATAGGCTATTCAGGGGAAGGAACCGATTCAGAAAGATCAGCCAACGCCCAGTTCAGTTATGACTCAACTCATGCAGTGTTTATCATCTCCCCTTCTAAAGAAGAAGTTGAAAAGGCAAAGGACCAGAAAAATAAAAACAATAAAAAGCCCAAAAAAAGACTGGGGATCATGGATCTCTCTACAGGGGGAACTGAGGTCATAGAAGAGATTAAGAGTTTTAAGCTTCCTGAGGAAGCAGGGGGATGGGTTGCTTATTTAAAGGAACCTCCTGAGAAAAAGGAAGAAAAAAAGGAAGAGGAGGAAAAGGGAGAAGAGATAAAAGAAGAGCAGGAAAAAGAAGAGAAAAAGAAAGAGAAGAAATACGGAACCCCTCTGGTGCTTCGTTCCCTCAAACATGGAAGCGAGATCGTTTTAAATTCGGTAATGGAATATAGATTTACCAAGAATGGGGATTATCTTATCTATTCAGTTTCCAGTGAGGAAAAACCAGAGACCGATGGAGTCTATATCTTAAAACCAGGTCAAGAAAGGAGCATTTCTCTTTTAACCGGAGAGGGGAATTACAAGAAGTTGACTATGGATGAAGAAGAAACCCGTTTGGCCTTTTTAACAGATAGGGATGACTATGAGGCAGAGGAACCTACCTTTAATCTATACGGATGGAATGTGGGGGATGACAAGGCTTCTCTTTGGGTTTCCCACAACTCTACCCCACGCTTTCCAGAAGGAATGGCGGTCAGCGATAAATCTGACATCACTTTTACAAAGGACGGATGGATAGTTATGTTTGGGATCAAGGAGATTCCAGAATCCAAAAAAGAAGATGAAGAAAAAGAGGAAGAGAAGGCCCAATTTGACCTCTGGCACTGGGACGACCCTTTGCCTCAGCCCCAGCAGAAGAAAATGGAAGAAGTGGTGCGGAATAACACATGGGAGTCTGTCTATCATCTTAAAAGCAGCCGATTTGTGAAACTGGCAGACCAGGAGATTCCTGATGTAAACATTTCTGAGAATGGGAAAATTGCTTTTGGTCAAACCTTTTGGCCTTATGCAAAGCGGATTTCTTATTTTGGTACTTTTTATGATGTATATATTGTGGACCCTCACAGCGGGGAAAAAACTTTAGTCAAAAAGGAGCTGTATTCCCGTGCCCGTCTTTCTCCGGGAGCTAAGTATGTTTATTGGTTTGAAGATAAAGACTGGCATATCTATGACATTGCTTCTGGTAAAGTAAGGAATGTGACCCAAGACATAGAAGTGCTTTTTGATAGGCAGGATTGGGATACACCCAGTCCCCCTTATCCTTACGGCGTTGCTGGTTGGACAGAGGATGACAGCTCCCTGCTGATTTATGACCAGTATGACGTTTGGGAGGTGGAGCCAGACGGAAAAGATGCCCGTATGATCACAGAGGGATTTGGGCGGGAAAACGACTTGTCTTTCCGTTATGTCAGGCTGGACCCGGAGGAAGAAACCATAGATACCAAAGAAACTCTTTTGTTCCGGGTGTCGCATGAAGAAACCATGGCCACTGGATTTTATTCGGACAGGGTACAGGGTAACAAACCTCCGGAAAAACTTATTATGGAAGACAGGGCTTTTGGATATCCCAGAAAAGCAGAAAATTCCGATACTCTTATCCTCAATAGAATGGCATTTGATGAATATCCTGATGTCTGGATCAGTGATAAAAATTTCTCAAACCTTCAAAAAGTCACAGACCTGGGCCGTCAGATGGAACCTTATATTTGGGGGAAAGCAGAGCTCCGGGATTTTAAAAGTTCTGACGGAAGGCCGTTAAAGGGAATCCTTATCAAACCGGATGATTTTGACCCGAATAAAAAATATCCATTAATGGTCTACATATATGAGACTCTCCACAGTGGACTTCATTACTTTCGCCATCCTTCACCAGGAACCTCGATCAACATGCCTTATTATGTGAGCAATGGTTATGTCCTGTGGATGCCAGACATCGAGTACCATACAGGGTATCCGGGTCAGGATGCATTGAAGTGTGTTCTTCCCGGAATCCAGATGCTGATAAGGGAAGGTTATATAGATCCGGATGCTGTTGGAATCCAAGGCCACTCATGGGGAGGTTATCAGATTTCTTACATGATCACTCAAACCAATATATTTGCGGCTGCTGAAGGCGGAGCGCCGGTTTCCAATATGATCTCAGCTTACAACGGAATCCGTTGGGGAAGCGGAATGGTCCGGCAGTTTCAGTATGAGCACACCCAAAGCCGTATCGGAGGTTCTTTGTGGGAATATCCTTTACGCTATATTGAAAATTCTCCCATTTTTTGGGCAGACAAGATTCAGACTCCCATTATGTTTATGCACAATGATGAGGATGGGGCTGTTCCTTGGTATCAGGGAATTGAATTTATCATGGCACTGCGAAGGCTTGGAAAAGAGGCCTATATGTTCAATTATAACGGAGAAGAGCATGGACTTCGTAAAAGAATCAACCAGAAAGACTGGACTATTCGTATGCAGCAGTTCTTTGACCATTACCTTACAGACGGTCCCAAGCCTGACTGGATGAAAAATGGGATAAAGGCGTGGGAAAAAGAGAAAGATTAATCCAGGAATCTGGTAAAGGATATATCTGATAAGGAGAACTATTTTTCACAAGAGGAGCTGGATGATATGCTCAAGAAATTTTATGATTTTGACAAAGACATGATTCATGAAAAATACAAGATGATGATTGAACAGCTGAAAAAGTAGGTCCCAGCGATTTATCTGAATTTAAAATCGATTTGCTTTTTTTTGGACAGGGCAGGTTAATTGGATCGGTCTTTTTACTTTTTGGTAAAAACAGCAGCCCATCCTCCGCCCGGAGCCATTTGAATCCAAAGCGTGCTTTCTGAATTCACTTCTTTTTCCACTTTTTTGTAATCCTGAGCATGCTTATGGGCATTGATCCCATCCTTCATAATTTCTGCTGTGTAAGTGCCTTTATCCAGGAAGGAAAGATTCAGTTCAAATTCACGGGGGGTCCAGTTAGTGAGAGCACCCAGGTACCATTTGTCACCATTTCTTCTGGCCACTAAAATGTATTCAGATACTTCTGCTTTAAGAACAATAGTCTCATCCCAAGTCACAGGAATTTTGGAAATGAATTCAGTGGATTCCCTTTCTTTATAATAGTTGGAGGGAGAATCACAGAGCATCTGAAGAGGACTTTCATAAACAATGTAAAGAGCGATTTGATGACATCGGGTTCCTTGACTCATGGGACGTGTATACCGGACTGCAAAATTTAATTTCTGGGCGTTTAGAACAGCCCCGGGAGTGTAGTCCATGGGTCCGGCCACCATTCTGATAAAAGGAAGGGTTGCATCATGTTCAGGGGTGATATCCCGGCTCCACTTGCTGTGTTCAAGCCCTTTGACTCCTTCGTAGGTAAGAATATTGGGATAGGCTCTGCGCATCCCTGAAGGTTTAAAGGCCCCGTGGAAATCAACCAAAAGTCTGTGTTTGGCAGCATGTTCTGCAGTTCGCTGGTAAAAATTAACCATATATTGATCTGCTCTCTGCATAAAATCCACTTTCACTCCTTTTGCTCCCCATTTGGCGTATGTCTCAAGTATGTTTTCCATGTCTTTATCCAGAGGCTTCCATAAGAGCCATAGGATGATGCCCACATTTTTTTTCCTGCCATAGGATATGAGTTCTTTGATGTTTATTTCAGGACTGAGCTCTGTGACATTTTTGGTTGTTTTCGACCAGCCTTCATCTAAAATAATGTACTCCAGCCCGAAGTGAGAAGCAAAATCAATGTAATATTTATAAGTTTCTGTATTGATTCCTGATTCAAAGTCAACCCCGTATATGTTGAGTGCATTCCACCAGTCCCAGGCTACTTTTCCGGGTTGGATCCATTCGATGTTTGAGATGTTCAAAGGTCTAGCCAGTTGAAAAACAAGGCTGCTTTCAACCAGAGTTTTTGGGTTATCGGTAATGACAAAGAGTCTCCAGGGAAAATCCCGGGTCCCCTTTGTTTTAGCAATAAAATCCGCTTGTTTGGTAATGACTTCATTCCGGTCAGCTCCTCTCTCGGCTGGTTTTGTTTCAAGAACCACTTTAGGGAGGAGGCTTTTCAGGGAATTTTCTTGCATGCCTGAGAGAAAAAGGCAAGGATAATCATACAAATCAGATTCGGTAATCAATAAATAATGGGAATCCATTGTTTGAAGCAGTACAGGAAGAGAACAAAATGTCGAAGCAGTGATTTCAGTGAGATTTTTTTCAAGATATTTCCGCTCGTAATGGGAGATAAGGCTTTCTTCTTCAGGAAAATATGTTTTAGTGTTTTTAGGAAAGTTTATCTGGAGAACTTCATTTTCAACTGTTACTTCTCCGGGATATTGGGTGGAGAACCGGAAGGCGATGCCGTCATTATAAGCTCTAAACGTCAGGCAATAATGATTTTCGAAGTCCATTTTGAGGATGTTGTATTCATCTATGATCAGGGAGGATTTATTAGCCACAACCGGCCTGATTTCATTTTTGACTTTATTTTGGTGGGTTTTTACCAAGACAGGTTCTTTTCCCAGGGTTATATCTTCATCAAGAATCATTGAAACCGGGCTTTTATCAATGATAAGCTGGCCCTTGTAATGAACAGACCATTTGATTTTCTTGTCCAAAAAAATGTTAATTTCAATTTGGTCATCGGGTGACGTCAGAGTAAATTCTCTGCCCGAGGCGTCCAATGGATTGACCAGAATCATGAAGAGGATAATAAAAATGGATTTAAATTTCATGTCATTCTTCCTTTATGAAGTGGTGCTGCTGTCACTTATGAGCCGCATCAGTTCCCATAGATTCTATACTGAAATATTTTCATGACCTTATTCTCCTTCATAATTTTTAAGTTTTATTTTGTTTATTTTAGAACAGAGAGGATGAAACCGCAATTAATATAATCTTCCTGGAAGCACTTCTCATTCCGTGATATAAACATTGTTTATAAAGGGGAGAGGGTATGAGATGAGGAATCCTTTGTGATGGCGGAGCGGGCAAGGTTCCTCTTTAGAGGAGAGCAAAGTCCGAATTGGAGAGAGATTTCTCGTTGGGGTGAGTGTTGATCATGATTAACCTGAACCATTCATAAAATCATAAAAGAACTGCGGCAAATAAAGAGACTGTTGTCTCTATGGAAGTGCAGTGGTATGATTTGTCTTGGTAGGAGGAAAATAATGTTCAGTAAGAGATGTTTTGTTTTCTTTATGACAGTACTTATTTGTGGGATGGGGTTAGGGGCCCAGAGAAGCAGCAAAACGCTCCAGCTCAAAATAGGGAATCCTTTGTATAAAAACAACACTTTGGTCATAGAACCAGGGAAAATCTATTCAGCTCAAAGAGGGGAAGAAGTGACCTTCTCCGAGATGATGGAGGAGATGAAGGAAGCCCGGTTTATTTATGTGGGAGAGACTCATGACAGTCTGTCAATGCATGATATTCAGTTCCAAATTGCTGAAGCTCTGTATAAACAGGACCCAGAACTTTGTTTGGGACTGGAGATGTTTGATGTTAACTGGCAGGAAAAGCTCAACAAATGGAGCACAGGCCTTTTGACTCAGGTCGAATTCATAGACCAGGCCAAATGGTATGAAAACTGGAATTTCAACTTCAATTATTACCGGAAGATATTTGAATTGGCTAAAAAATACAGGATTCCCATGTATGCTTTGAATGCTCCTAGAGAAATTATCCATAAGATAAGAAGGAAAGGATGGGAAGCCCTTAGTAAAGAAGAGAAAGGAATAGTCCCTGAACCTGGACTTTCAAATAAAGAACACAGGCTTCTTATGGAAATCATTTTTAGTGGTGACGAGATGCCTGAAGCGATGAAGGGTCGCCAGCAAATGATGTTTCAGGGTCTTTACAGGGCTCAGTCAGCTTGGGATGAGGTAATGGCCCACCATGCAGCCAATGCAGCCCTGGTTGAGGATTCTCGATGCATGGTAATAGCCGGTTCAGGACATCTGTTGTATAACCTGGGGATAAGCCGTCGGGTATATGAGAGAATACCTGCCCCCTATAAAACAGTCATCTGTGTTGTGGTTCCAGAAGGAGAACAAAGCATAAAAATTTCAAGAAGCCTTGCGGACTTTGTGTTCGGGCTTCCTTATGAGGAGAGACCTGCCTATCCTTCATATGGGTTAAACCTAAAAAAAGTGGAAGGACTTGAGAATCCTTTTATTGAGCGGGATCCTCTTTCTGGAGCGGCTTATGGGCAGAATTTTAAAAAGGGAGACCTAATCCTGTCTGTTGACGGGATAAAATTCACTTCCATTAACAACCTTCGAAAATATCTTTCTCGATTCAGTTGGGGAGATGAAGTAAAAATTCGCCTGCTTCGTGACGCAGAGGAGATAGAGACCAAACTGATAGTGAAACAGACTCAGGACAAATAAAGCAATGGATAGGGGTTAGAGTAGAGCTTTCTTGAATTTATTCAGCTAAATATATAGAATAAACGGGACTAATCAAATAAACATCGGGAAAATCGATGGATAAACGAAAAGATTTTTATCAGATTGAGAAAAAAATTCAAAAGCATAAGCAAGAAATAGATGTTTTAGAGGAAGAGGAAGGTGTTGACAAAGAGAAATTGCAGCGTCTTAGAGAGGCTATCGAGCAGGAATGGGAAAAAATCAAACCCGGGCTGACCCCTATCCACTATGTGCAGATTGCGCGGCATCCAGACAGACCTTACACTCTGGATTATATAGAAAGTCTCACAGATGACTTCTTGGAGTTTCATGGAGATCGGCGCTCAGGAGATGACCCGGCTGTTGTGGCTGGATTTGGAGTTTACAGGGGGAAGACTATGGCCCTCGTTGGGCACCAAAAAGGAAGGAAAACCCGAGAGAGAATCGCAAGAAATTTCGGGCAGCCCAATCCTGAAGGATTTCGCAAAGCTTTGAGAATCATGAAGTTGGCTGAAAAATTTGGCTGTCCGATCATTACTTTTATTGATACACCAGGTGCTTATCCGGGACTGGAAGCAGAAGAAAGAGGGCAGGCAGAAGCCATTGCTTATAACTTGAAGGAGATTTCAAAGCTGGAGGTTCCCATAGTCAATGTGGTTATCGGAGAAGGAGGGAGCGGAGGAGCCCTGGGGATAGGGGTGGGAGATGTGCTTTTGATGCTAGAGAATTCTTTCTATTCTGTCATATCTCCGGAGGGCTGTGCAGCCATTCTATGGAAAGACCAGAGTGCTGTGCACCAAGCTGCTGAAAACCTCAGGTTTCTGGCGAAAGACCTTATTGAATTCGGAGTGGCAGATAAAATCATTAAAGAACCCCCTGGAGGAGCCCATGTTGACTGGCTGAATGCATTTGGAAACGTAGATAAAGAATTGGAGAAAACTTTGAAGAAATTAGAGGAGATGTCAGTCAAAGAGAGGCTTGAAAAAAGGTATGAGAAGCACCGGACAATAGGGGTGTTTGGTGAAAAGGATGAGTAAAATCAGCAGTAAGGAGCTTGCTTCCATTAAAGGGACCAGAGATATTCTTCCAGTGGAAATGAGGAGGTGGCAGAAAGCAGAAGGCACAGCCAAGAAAACATTTGAACTTTATGGATACAAAGAAATAAGAACTCCCATTTTTGAGGCTACTGAACTTTTTGAAAAGGGAACCGGCGAAACATCTGATATTGTGATCAAAGAGATGTATACCTTTAAGGATAGAGGAGGCCGATCTTTGACCTTAAGGCCCGAATACACTCCATCAGTAGTCCGGGCTATAATAGAAAACAGGTTATACCTAAAGCCTGATCTCATGCGATACTATTTTATCGGACCTATGTTTCGCTATGATAAGCCCCAGAAAGGTCGGTACCGGCAGTTTCATCAAGCAGACATTGAAGTTTTTGGAGAAAAAGCCCCGGAGGTGGATGCGGAAATCGTTGAAATGGCGGTGACTTTACTGACCAAGTTAGGAATTAAAGGGACAGAAGTCTTGGTGAACTCTGTGGGGTGCAGGAAATGCCGCCCTTCTTATCATAAAAATCTGAAGGCCGAAGCAGAGAACCGCAGGACTGCCTTATGTGAAGAATGTCAGAGAAAAATTGATACCAATCCCCTTCGTATTTTTGACTGTAAGAATGAGAAATGCCGAAGCACTGCTTCAGCCTTCCCAAAAATCACAGAATTTTTGTGTTCTGAATGCAGAGAACATTTTGATAAATTTTGCCGCCTTCTTGATTTTTATGGGATCGGATTTACTGTGGAACCGAAGCTTGTCCGGGGTTTGGATTATTATACCAAGACAACATTTGAGGTTGTATCTTCGAAGCTGGGCGCCCAGGACGCTATTTTAGGAGGAGGCCGCTATGACGAAATGATGAAAGATTTTGGCGGTCCTGACCTATGCGGCATTGGATTTGCTGTGGGTATGGAGAGGCTTCTTTCTGTTATGCCTGATATTGAAGAACCTGAGAAGTTTCTTTATATTGTGCACATAGGAGAAAGAGCTAAAAAGGCGGCTATAAAACTGGCAAAATATTTTCGAGACAACGGAGTTGAGTGCTTGTTGGAATATAAAGACAGAAAACTGAAAAAGCAGATGAGCCGGGCAGACAAGCTGAATGCTGCCTGGGCCCTAGTGGTAGGAGATGAGGAGGTTCAAAAAAATAAATATCAGTTAAAGGATATGGAGACAGGAGACCAGACAGAAGTCAAAAAAGAAGAGGCTTTGAAAAGGATGATTTCTTAGCCAGGGGTCATTTTCCCCCCTTTTTCAGGAGACAGCATGGAATCCAAAAGCATATTCAAGAGCAAAAGGACCCACTACTGCGGAGAGCTTCGCTGGGAAGACGTGGGAAAAGAGGTTGTTTTGATCGGATGGGTGAATAAAATCAGAGACATTGGAAATCTTGTGTTCATTGATTTGAGAGACAGAGAAGGCCTAGCTCAGGTGGTCATCTCATCAGACCAGAAAAATCTTATAGATGAAGTCAAGAGTATCCGGATGGAGTATGTGCTGGGAGTCAAGGGAGTGGTCAAATCCAGGGAAAAAGACATGAAAAATCCTGACATCCTGACCGGAGACATAGAAGTCCGGGTCAAAGAAATAAAGGTATTGAGTGAAAGCAGAACTCCTCCTTTTGTTCTTTCTGATGAAGTGAAAGCCACTGAGGAGATGCGCCTTAAGTACAGATACCTGGACTTAAGAAGGGCTTCCATGCAGAGAAACATCAAACTCCGCCACAAGGCAGCTCTAAAGGTTCGTAATTTTTTGGATCAGAATGGCTTTTATGAAATAGAAACGCCTTTTTTGACCAAGTCAACTCCGGAGGGAGCAAGGGACTACCTGGTGCCCAGCCGTGAGTATAAGGGCCGCTTTTTTGCCCTCCCCCAATCACCTCAGATTTTCAAGCAGATATATATGATTTCAGGATTTGATAAATATTTTCAGATCGTGAGATGTTTCAGAGACGAAGATTTAAGGGCTGACAGACAGCCGGAATTCACTCAGATAGACATTGAAATGAGTTTTGCTGGGCAGGAAGATGTGATTTCTCTTACTGAAGAGATGATGGTCTCTTTATTTGATCTCATCGGAGTTAGGCTGGAGCGGCCGTTCCCTCGATTAACCTATGAGGAGAGTATGCAGAAATATGGTACAGACCGACCCGACCTTAGAAACAGAATGGAAATCAAAGACCTTACAGATGTGGGTTTGCAAATAAATTCCCACCTCATAAAGGCAGCTCTTGAGTCCGGAGGGGTGCTTAAAGGCCTTGTGGTTAAAAACAGAACTGACTTATCAAGAAGCCAGCTGGATAAAATAGGAGAAAAAGCAAAAAAACTGGGGGCAAAAGGGATCGTTTGGATCAAGAAAGGAGATGGATTCAAGTCCCCTTTAAAGCTTGGGCAAGCGGATTTTACCAAAATATGGCAGAGATCCAGGGCCCAAGAAAATGATTTGCTTCTTCTAGTGGCTGATAAAAAAGATACGGCTCTGCGGGTCCTCGGAGAGTTGAGGGTGGATTTTTATTCGCAGAAGGGAACCGATAACAAGGAATTCAGATTTGCCTGGATCACAGATTTTCCCCTTTTTGAATGGAGTGAGGAGGAAAAAAAACTGGTCTCCGTGCACCATCCCTTCACTGCACCCAAAGAAGAAGATTTGCCGAAATTAGAAAAAAACCCCCTTAAGGTGAAGTCAAAAGCCTATGATTTGGTCGTCAACGGGGTTGAATTAGGAGGAGGCTCCATCAGGATACCCGATACTGAGACACAAAAAAGAATTTTCAAAGTTTTAGAACTGGATGAGGAGCAAATGAAGAAGAAATTCGGGTTTTTCTTAGAAGCGTTGACTTATGGGACGCCTCCCCATGGGGGGATAGCTCTCGGGTTTGACCGCACTGTGATGGTTCTGGCAGGAGAAAAATCCATACGGGATGTGATTCCTTTTCCAAAGACCACCAGTTCTCTCTGCCTTATGACTGAATCCCCCTCTGAGGTTGATCAAAATCGGCTCAGAGAACTGGGAATTGAAACCATTGAAAAATATAAAGGGAGAAAAAATGACCAAGAAAAATGAACACCTGGCAAGCAGTGAATACCAAAAAGCTTTGGAATTAGGCCGGCCGCCCAATATAAAGGCCCTTTTCCCTAACTCAAAAGCTCTGATTGTCAGCGGGAAATATATTGATAGGGCGGCGCTGAAAAAAGGCAAAGCCATTTCCATGGCTGCGAACGCAAGAAACCATTTTGTCCTTAGAGGAGCTTTGAGAGCTGCCCAGAGAGCGAATTCAGTCATTATTATTGAAGTTGCAAAGTCAGAAGGGGGAGCTGATGCTTACTGCGCTGTCAATTACTGGAATATTGCCCGTCAGGTGGATGCGGTGAGCAATGAGCTGGGCATAACCGTACCTGTGGCTATCCATGCGGACCATTATACCCTTAAGAAGAAAGAAGACATTGAATCAGCCCGAACAGAAATTCCCACTTTGTTTGAAGCAGGCATGACTTCGATTGCCATAGATGCTTCTCACCTTCCTGAGGATGAAAATCTCCTGGCCAACTTGGACCTTAAAAAATATATACCTGACTGGGCTTCGTTAGAGACAGAAGTGGGAGAGATAAAAGGGAAGGAAGGCCTTTCTACAGAAGAGGAAGCCTTGTTTCAAATTCAAGGTCTTAATGCTCATGATATTTTCCCTGATTGGATTGCATTGAACAACGGAACCACCCACGGGATAGAAAAAAGCGGTAAGGGCATTCAGGTAGGATTGACCTCCCGAATACACAAAGCGCTGGGAAAATATCATGTCTCCGGTGCTCAGCACGGGACTTCAGGAAACAGTTCTGAAAGATTGAGAAAGATCGCTCAAAAAACCAGGACCACCAAAGCCAATGTGGCCACCGCACTTCAGATGATATCCTGGGGGCTTGAAGTCAATGACTATGGAAACGCCAGACAGGAAGAAAATGGCAATTTCATTAAAGTTAAGGGAGCAGGTGTTACAGAAGAGATGTGGCAGAAGATGAAAGCCTATGCAGAGGAAAAAGGACTAAAGGGGGGTGATTATAAAAAGCTGAACCTTCCCTTTGAGAACAAACTTTTAGGGCAGCCTAAAGAAATAAGAGAACGGATGATAAAGGGAGTGGAAGATTTTGTCTATAATATGCTGGTCAATGTGTTCAATGCGAAGGATACTGCTCCCATTGCTTTGGACATGATATTGGAAACCGCTTCTTTTGAATCTGGGCCCAAGGTGGGGCGGATAGAAGTTCCTGAAGAATGGACTGCTGAAAAAATCAGAGAGAAAGCAAAGGTCTTATTAAAAGATAAAGGGCCAACAGGTTCAGTGGATGATTGACAGCCCGGAACATATAAAAATCCTCTTATGGGTGGGGAATAGAGGCGCTGTCCCGCCTTAACGCCTTAAAAGCCAGTTCAAGGTGTTTGGTAATGGGGTCTATGATTCCTCAAATCGGGAGACAATGGTCCTGTTTTGATGAAGGAAGCCACATCTCTGGGGGAACAAACCTTCATGCTCTCCTCCCGTAGTGAAAGCGCTTATCTGGTTCTGATTTAAATTTATGATTTTATGATTCAGAAGCTCTTTCCAGTTTTTTCATAACTGAGAAAATGAGAGCAGCTGAAATCAGACACATAACGATTAACAGCAGGAAAAACTGCCAGACTTCCCATCTGTCCCAGAAATAACCGATGAATCCGGCAAGAGCATTTCCTACAGCAGTGGCGGCCAGCCATCCTCCCTGCATGGTTCCTTTATACTTAGGGGGGCTGACTTTAGAAACAAAAGAAATTCCCATGGGCGAAAGACACAGCTCAGCTATGGTCACAGAAAAGTAGGTGGCGATCAACCAATAGGGAGAGATGAGAAGGTAAGATACACTTCCCTCCAACTCAGCAGGAGCAGGCAGTCCTCTAGATGCCATCATCATGATTCCGAAAGAAAAAGCAGTGAGGATCATTCCAATCCCTATTTTCTTTGGTGTGCTGGGTTCTTTGCCCCGCTTCTGAAGGAAGCCAAAAAATCCGATTACCAAAGGGGTTAGAAATACAATGAAGATTGGATTAAAGTGCTGAAAAAGCTGAGGGCTGATGGGCATGGTTGGGTTAAATCCTTTAACTACTAGGTAGGTTAGAATGCCGCCTCCCGCTAAAATCGCGAAACCTATGGTTCTGGCTGAGGGCTTGGATTTTATCCTGATCAGAAGAGCTAGGCCTATGAGAGCGGCCAGAAAGGGCAGAAATGACTTAAGATTGAAGAAGGTATAAGTGACTCTGCTGACTTCACTGACTGTATAATCTCTGGCAAACATACTGAGTGTGAAGCCGTTTTGGTGAAAGCTCATCCAGAAGAAAATAACCACGAAAAAGACAAAGAAAAGAGCAAAAAGACGATCTCTAATCTGCTGTTTGGTCAAGATAACCATTTTATCTTTATGCTCTTCTAAAGTTTCTTTTTGTTTTTCTGTCAAATCAGCATGCTTGTAGTATTTTTTAAATCCGATAAAAATTAAAAAGGAGGCCACGATACTTAAGGCAGTGATGGCAAAGGCTGCATTGTAGGATTTGCTGAGGGTCTCGATGTACATATGAGAGAAAGAAGTCAGGTCTGTGAAGCTGCTGCCTAACTGTGCTTTAGCCAGGGCAAGAAGCTCTGAGGTGTCTTTTAAGGCTCCATCAAGAAACTGATGAGCTAAAGCAGGGATCCTGGCGTTATAAGTCAGTCCTGATTTTTCCAGAATCCAGTTGCTTATACCCGTGGCTGCGTGAGGAGCAAAAAATGCACCGACATTAATTCCCATATAGAAAATGTTAAAGGCAAAGTCACGGCTTTTTTCATACTTCGGGTCGTCGTAGAGATTCCCCACCAGGGCCTGGAGATTTCCTTTAAAGAATCCGGTTCCCACGCAAATGATACCTAAGGCAATAAAAAGAACCACCTGGCCAAAACCAGGCATTGCCATGAGCCCGTATCCCAAGAACATCAAGATTGTTCCTAGGGTAATGGTTTTGCCGTAGCCAATGACTCGGTCAGCCAGCCACCCGCCAAGTAATGGAAAAAAATAGATGCCGAAGAGAAAGGTCCCATAAACAGCGCCGGCTTGAGTGGCAGTGTATCCAAATTTAGCCTGGATATAATAAACAAAAATGGCCAACATGGTGTAGAAACCAAACCGCTCTCCCATGTTGGTGAAAAATGCAACAAACAAACCTTTAGGGTGCTCTTTTAACACGGTTCCTCCTTTTTCTTGTTAAGAATTGTCATCTTTTTTTCATGTCTATTTTTGAACGACTTTATTGACCATATTACATTTAAAAAATGCATTCCGTCAATTAAAAAATTGAACAGAGCACAAGCCACACCTAAATTTCATAAATCTTACCATTTTGACTGGTAAATAGTCCAGGTTAATTAGAATTTTACTTGCCTTGTAAATTAGGATAAGATGAAGTGGAAGATGAAAGGGAGGGCGTATCATGCCTAAAGTCGACAACACCAAAGAAAATATGAAAAAATGCATCTGCGGCCAGTGTCCTTCATACAATCAGTGCATGGAGGAAAAGAAAGAAGGGATGTACTGTTCAAGAGGAAAGAGTTCTTGTGATTTCGAGAAGAAAGGATGTGTGTGCGGGGCTTGTCCTTTGACCTCGGAATACGGGCTTGACAAGCTGTACTACTGTGAAATCGGAAAAGCAGAATAAGAGAATCTCAGGGCGAAAGCACATAAATCAGCTGCAGATTAAAAGGACTGAGTGAAAAGGTCTTTTTGCTGCAAAGACTTAAAAGAATTTACGCTTTATGGGTGTTTCAGATAAGCGATCGGGTCTGCTTTGGCTGCTTTGAAAGCATGGATTCCTAGGGTGACCAGCCCAATAACCATTGCCATAAAAGAAGAGCCGATGAACACAATAATATTCATGTCTGCCCTGTACGCAAACCGGCTTAACCACATTGAATACTCTGTACCCGCATTTGAACTTTTTAGTATTCCTAACCTGGATTATTCACGAGTCAAGATTGCGGCAGATGCGAGGCGTCAGGGCATGATTAGAGTTGAT
>CAYULB010000032.1:10194-23525 GCA_964445575.1 uncultured Eubacteriales bacterium | reverse complement strand
CTTCCTCTGCACTGACCTTTTCAATAAGCTCCAGCACCTTTAAGGCTTCTTCCAGAGAATAACCACTCTGAGCCCAGCTTTCCTGAGGCAAAAAAAACCCGATAATCAAAAAAATTAAAGATATAAATCCTTTAGCCCCTGTGAATTTCAGATATAGATTGAGCGACCTTGAAGATTTAGCCTTCTGATGAGCTTTTTCGAGGGAATCCAGCGAAGCTGGACGACGATTATGTCTGACCCACGAACGGGAGGAGTTACACAGGAGCCGAGAAAAACGAAGAAGAACGGCGTTAAAAATCTGAAGGAAGCGAAAACTATGTCTGAAATTCATAATTCAATAATGAATGAGAGTACCATCTTTCTTGGCTTTCTTCAATGCTAGTCTGAATAAACAAAGGCTCAATGGGAAAAAGATCAATGCAAAAACAAACAAAGCTATGATATTGGGAAAAATTTCAGAAAAATCTGAAGAAGTGATGATACTTTTTCTAAGCCCTTCAAGAGAATAAGTAATGGGGAGGAGGTAAGATATCCATTTGATCCATGCTGGAAGAATATTTATAGGAAAGAAAACTCCTCCTAATAAGCCTGAAACACTTCCATAAATCCACGAAAAAGGATTTCCTTTTTTATAAACGAGGGTAAAACAGGCAGAGAGAATCCCGATGCTTAAAAAGCACACCGCTGTAAAAATAAATGTCAAAACAGCACCCGGCCAGTTTATTTTTTCAATCCTCATTCCAAACACCACTACTGCCAGGACGATATGAAAAAAAGTGGTAGCCACAGAGAACAGAAAATAATAGAGGGAAGAGCCAAACAAGACCACAGGAATGCTGGTCCTTGAAACAAGAATGGCTTCCAGTGTCCCCGTGACCTGCGCCTGTCTTATAATGGCAGGAAGACGCCCCTGAAATATGGCCAAAAGGCCTGAAAAAGCAATCCCGATAATGACAAAAGAAAAATAATCCCCCCCATAAGAGTCAAGGACCAAAGCGCTGTTAGGTGAGATCAGTTTGGAAATAAAAAAGAATGTGGCCGAAGAAAAAAAGATGCCCACAAAAGAAGAAACAAAGGAGAATTTATAGCTAGCTTCTTCGAGGAAATCACGTTTCAGAAATGCCCAAAGCTTTTGCAGCAGCGTCACCATAATATCATCCTCCAAAACCAGCTTCTTCTCCCCTGCTCCCCACAGCTTTCTCATAAACCTCCGTAAGAGAATACCTCCCTTGTTCTGTTAATTCACACACAGATCCCTTTACTCTTATCTGCCCCTCTACAATAATGGCAATGATATGAGCAAATTCTTCTGCTTCGGATAAGTCGTGAGTGGCCCAGAAAACTGTCTTCCCATGATTCTCCACCATTTCTTTTCCTAAAAACTTCCTGATATTCTGAGCTGCTATGGGGTCCAGACTCCGGGTAGGCTCATCAACAAACAGGATGTCCGGATCAGTCAAAAGAGCCCTCGCCACTGCCATCATCTGGCGCATCCCGGTAGAATAGGTATTGAACCTCTGTTCAGCAGCCTTTTCAAGCCCCACAAAATTCAATACTTCCTGAATTTTGTCTCTTCTTTCTGATAAGGGAATGTTGTTTAAAGCTGCAAAAAAATCCAAATTCTGCAGACCTGTCAACCTCCAGTAAAAGCTCCTCTCCTCACTCAGTGCAAACCCAATATGTTTTTTGACCTCATCCATCTCATATTCTAAGTCATGGCCCTTTACTAAGACCTTCCCCTCATCCGGAAGAACCAAGGTGGATAATATCTTTATCAAAGTGGTCTTCCCTGCTCCGTTAGGCCCCATCAAACAAAAGCACTGACCTGATTCCACATCTAAGTCAATCCCTCTTAATGCAGTGGTCCCCTTTCTTCTTAAAGGATGAAACAAAAGCTCTCTATAACCTTTCACAATCGGATAGACTTTTTTAAGGTTTTTTATCTCTATAGCATTCATCTTGTTATCTTCCTGTCTCAGCCAATCTCCTGAAAATGAGATACACAGGCCTCCAGAAACGCCATAAATAATGAATCACCATTTTAAACGAATGAGGAGAGATTCCATAATAAAAAGAAACCCAGGAACGGGGAGGAATGAAAAAATTGTAAAGAGCCCTAACAAAGGGCCCCAGTCTTTTGCGTGAAAGAACTGAAAAAAAAGTAGGGGCATGCATGGGAAACATGACCTCCAGCTTTCTTGACTTCACTGAATTCAAGGGCCAGAAAAATTTAAGCAGCTTCATCTCCAGAAAAGAAACATGAAATGATCGGAGCACCTTCTGGGAGACAGTCCCCGGCCAGAGCTCATTCACCAAGTGCAGTCCATAGTAAACAGGTGCCTCAATGCCTTCTCCTCTGCAAATTTCCAATACCTTGTCCCAATCCAACTTCCCCTTTTCAACCATTTCAGCAATATCAGTAAACCAGGCCAACCTCGAATAGGAATGCTGCTGAGAATGAAGGCAGAGAAGGCACAGCTCGTATTCAGGAGAGAGCACCTGAGCCGGGGAACCCTCGATTTGAATTTTCTGGATTCTTTGCCACAGGTCATCTTTTCTTGAAAACGGCATGTGAAGACCGGGAAAATTATAATGAAGCTCCAGTTCACACTTCCCTTTTCTGTAAACCGGCCGATAGGTCCAGTACATTTTCTCCCGGGTACTCAATTCACGACCAATCTGAGCGCTTGGAGTTTGAACAAAACCCAATTCAAAAAGTATTTTATGGATTTTGCTTTTATGAGAAGAATCAACCAAAAGGTCCACATCCGTAAAGAATCGGGTACCTGGGTCTTTATACACTGTCTCAGCTAATCTGGCTCCTTTTATAAAGGCGGCTCGAAGTCCGGCTCTCTCAACCTCATCCAGTACGGGTTTGAGCGAGTGGAAGAGGTAGATATTGCGTGCTGAATTTCTGATGTACATCTGACGCAGTTTAGAGACCACCGTATCAGGAATTCTAAGAACAAAAGGTTTAAAACTCTGGTATAAAAGCGGAGATACCCCTTCATTATTAGCTATTTTGATGACTCGATTCCAATCCAGATTCTGGTTCAGACATTTTTCCAGTTCAGACTTCTGGCTGGGACTTAGCTCCACCCTGGAGCCTAAAATCAAAAGCTTTGTTTCTGCAGACATTGTTAGTTTATTCGGTTTATACGGTTTGTAATGGGCAAGAATTGCGAGACAAGCGAGAAGCGTTTATTGCGTCAACCGCGTTGACTGCATTGGTCTGGTCGATTTAAAAATCAGCAAATGGTGAATGGCAAATTGAAAGATTATAGACCTATAGGCTCATAAATCATTTGATTGATAAATTCCCCGCTTTTATTTCTTTATGGGGGTTACATCATCAGGCTCATCATCCGGTTCATCAAGAGTGACTCCGCCTATAACAGCAGCGATTCCAATGGGGATTAAAAATATGGGAACGATTCCTTTGCTTTTTACCAGATAGACCAAATCACCCGGAACAACCTCATCTTCCAAATAGATAGCGATAATCTGTCCTTCTACAGCCTTATTTATCGGTTCATCATTCAGAGTCATTATACTGACTTGCTGATAAAAATCAGTTTCAGAACCATCTTCAGGTCCCAGAGCATGAATTTGGTCATTCTTTCTCAACTCCCCTTTTTCAATGATTTCCACAATAGCTATCTGAGTATTTGCTTCGTATTCAATAACCCGGCCCACTAATTTTTCATTGCTCTTATTCTGACTTTTCTGGCTCTCTGCAGCTGTATTTTGAGGTCCCTGATCAAACTCCTTAAGCGAAACGGAAACTTTTTCAGTTTTCCCCGAGCGGATACCCACTAAATTTTCAGCATTGTAGCCGCCCTTTTCAGATGAGACTCCCATCATATACATACCTCTTTGGAGCTCCTGGACTTTGAACAATCCCTGTTCATCAGTTTCTGTGCTTTGAAAAGTCTCTCCTGTGGATACATTTCTTAGAGTCACCACAGCCCCTTTGACCGGAGTAGTTCCATCTTCACTGAAAACAAATCCTATGAGATTTCCTGTTCCATTTCCTTCTGCTTTTGCGAGATTAGGTAGGTACAACACGATAAGAGATAGACTTAAGACAATAGATGTGCATTTTTTATAGGCGCCTCTTTTCAATTGTCCTCCTTAAAGTACTATAAACTATAACTTTAAACTATAGACCTAATTTATTCCTTTGTCAATACAACTTATTGAATTTTTATTACTACTCAATGATGGGCTTTGTTTCTTATTTTAATGACTTCGATATCTCTGTTTATGGGTTTAATCTCCAGTATGTTTTCTCCCTTCTCTGCATCAAGCACCAGCCCTGATATTTGCCCGTCTCTGACATACTGCTCATCAATAACCCTGCCGTTTAAAAAAACCGCCACCAAAGGAATCACCGGTTCCTGACTTATTTCAATATCTACAGGGACAATGGACTCTTCCATAAAAATAAGAGGAATACTGAAGATTTTCCCTTTTTGGATTTCTTTATTATCAAATACCATTTCTTGGGGCATCAACACTTGAGAAAGCTTCTGGTCGATCTCTTTGATCTTAGCTTGATCATTGAGGCGAATATAGTTTTCGCGCATTCTTATCAGGGTTCCAAAATCAAAAGGGTCCAGTTCCAGAGCTATCTCATACAGCTCACCCGCATCATAAATAAAATCGATCTTCTGATAAGAATCGCCCACCATCTGCAAAATCTTTACCAAATCCTTTCGGGTATTTGAAGAAACAGAAAAGAACAGGTCTTCTACTTTTTCTCTTTCTTTAACCACTTCCCTATAGCGGTGCTGGTTAAAGTCAAGGGTGAGTTTTAAATAAAGCCTGAAAAAGCTCTCGCTTATTCCCGGTTTGATCTCAAGAAAATCTCTCTCCAGCAAAAATTTCTCCAGCTCTTCGATTTCAGCTTCTTCCCCTTCCATTTCTAGATAAGCTTTGAGATGCCCTTCAGCTTCCTTTAAAGCTCCCGTCCTTTGTATTTTTAATTTTGCCAATCCTAGGTTTACGGACTGTAGAGTGTTTAAATACTCCTGTTCATCAATCCATTTTTCTCCCACCAGGACCTGATAAAACTTTATGCCTTCGAGCTGCCTTAGACTTGTAGAAAGATGACCCTGGGCATTTTTCATATGATAAATCCTTGCCTGTCTCAGTCCCCTGTTATAAAGACTTTTAGCTGTTTTATACTCCATGCTCTCAGCTCTAGCAAGTTTATCCAGCCGTTCACTCAGACTCAAAGACCTTCCTCCTAAAAATTCAGCATAAATCCGGTAGGCTTCTGGTTCTTCGGGTAAAATCTCATTCATAATGGAATAGTCTTCCACATAAGTGGCCCACACTTGAATCACTTCCCTGAGTCCCTGTTTTTTCTTCACTCCAATGATATTTTTCATCATCTCGGCTGCATACTTTTTGTCTTCCTGTGAAAGGTCTCCCCAATTCTGAAGCAGTATCCTTCCTATCTCAAAGTAAATCTCTTCGTCAAACGTGGTTAAAAGAGCTGCTTTTTTATACTGTTCATAATAATCGATATCAACGGGCTGAAAATAGTTCTTATAAGAAAGAGTCTGAGCAAGACGAAAATGAGCCGCATAAGAACCTGGATTCAAACGGACAGCCTGGATAAACTCTTCCACAGCTCTGTTTAGATTCTCATCTCTTATCTCTGGCTCTCCGACCTCTTTCACACTTCTTTCAAAATAGACCTTTCCCTTTTCATAATACACTTTGTCATTCAGAGGATTCATCCTCTGAGATTTATCAAGAAGGGAAATCTTCTCATCCGGATTTGACATGTTTTTCCCTTTGTAATACAGATGCACACTCCAATACACATAAAAATTAAGCCCCATGAGCCCCAGAATTCCTACCAAATACAATCTTTTCATCATCATCCTTCTTTTTCACCATTCACAGTTTATTTCCTATTCAACACCCAGCACACAGCCACAATCACAGTGAACAAAACCATATTTGCCGGAATATGCATGTTAAAATCCGTAAAACTGTGAACCGCAATCACTGCCATTGAAACAAAACATCCCATGCTCATTCCCTTGATCCAGAGATTTTTCTCTTTTCTCCACCTGAGAAACGAAAAAACAATCAGCAGCAGAAGCCCACCTCCTAAAAGCCCGCCGCCGATCAGTCCCAGTTCTGAAAAATATTCCAAATAGTCATTGTGAGCATGTCTTAAAAATCCATACAATCCAATATCCTCATAGGCAGGATAAACCATGGCAAAAGTTCCCAGCCCGGTTCCGAAAACAAAATGGTCCTTTGCCATCTCCCGGGTATTTGACCAGTACTGGGGTCTTTGTCCGCCAACAAGACCTTCTTGAGAAAACCTTTCCAGAGTGGCATCAATCCCAGCATACACCGCAAACAGGATGATAAAAATAAATAAGACCTGTATGAACTTCCTTAAGCCGGTGTGCGATATCCCTTCTCCCCGGAAATAAAACACAGACAAATGAAAAAACACCAGAAACATCACAACAAGAGAAAACAGAGCCGAGCGGGAACGTGATAAAATAAGTCCCACTGTCATAATAATCACAAAAGCAATGAATATCAGATTCAAAGAAAATCTTTTTTCTCCCAGAAGTGAAATTTTTTCTTTGAATTCAATGCCCCCTCTCCATATTAAATCCATTCTGGCTATAATCAGGCCTATAGCCAGGGGAATGACCATCTCCAGATAGCCCGTGAGATGATTCTGGTTCACAAAAGTTCCTGTCACAGCATGAAGATTGATTTCTTTTTTATAAAAAAGAATCCAGGGGTTTTCCCGGGACAATTCAAAAAGCCCATAAAGCGCTTCAAAAAAACCCATCCCAATGACCACATAAAAAATTTGTTTGATTTGAGTTCTTTGAGTGACTGTTTTCAAAATCAAAAATCCCAGTATCACATAGGCAAAAAGCTCCATCCCTTCCTGAAAAGTATGAAAAGGAGAAACAGAAAGACTCATGAAGCTCCTCTCCTCAAGGCCCAAAGAAAATTTCTCACGAAAGTGATAAGTTCCCGGGCTCAAGATTTTTACGAGAAAAACAGGAAGAGGAATCATCTGAAATATTAGATACAGGAAAAAGCCTCCCCATAAAAACCGGACCGGTTTCATTACAGATTCCTGCGAAGAAAGCACCACTGGTTTGTGCTTCATCAAGACATAAGCTCCCAGCATGACCAGTACTGCCACCTCTATAACCAGAATGCTCCACTCATAAACAGAAGCTGCTGGAAGAGGAGAAAAAATAAGCACTCCGAGGATTCCGTACTGGATGACTTTGGAGCAGAAAAGGTCTTTTCTGGTGCCTAAAAATCCCAATGCTTTTCGGGTCTTTTTTTCCAAACGGGGCTTGGACCAGACATGATTTGCTGGTATGAACCTTATCATTCTTTCTTTTTCATAAAGGAAGGAAGTTTGATTTTAAAGGTCTTTTTTTTTGCTTCTGCTTCCTGGAGCTCAGGGATATAGGAAATGTCCCTGTCCTCAACCACACACAAAGGATTGTCCTCAACCAGGGCCCTGGCATTCTCTTCTCCAATGACTTCTCCGGCCTTTCTGGCCGCTTCAGAAAGCCGGGGCTGAATAACCCAGGTGTTGTGGCAGTCTGTGGCGATAAAATGAACACAGCCTCTCTCTAAAAACCGGAACACCGCATCCTGGACCCTTCCTCCGTAAACACCGTTAAAACTCCCCTGATTGACTTGACTCAGAGCCCCCATCTGCAGAAGCTCGCACAAAAAATTGGGGTTTCGGGAGAAGACCGAATTTCTTTCAGGATGAGCGATGATGGGAATGATGCCTTCAGTCATGAGCTCGAAAATCAAGTCTTTAACCCCAGAGAACACATGGTCTGCAGGAAATTCAATAAACATATAGCGGCTTTGATTCAGCACCAAAAAACGTCGGTCTGATTTGATTTCCTCTATAAGATTATGAGAAATATGCACTTCAGCACCCGGGAGTATCTCAAGCGGAATGTCATGTTCTTTAAGGGCTTTGGTAAATTTTTTTCTTGCTTTTTCTATAGCACCAAATCCAGAAGCAGAGAAACTTCCTCTAAAAAGATGAGGGGTAGCGATCATTTTTTTTATCCCATCATCCACCGCCATCCGGGCCATTTCCAGAGCTGTTTTGAGGTCTTTAGCTCCATCATCTACCTCTGGAAGTATGTGCGAATGAATATCAATCATCACCATTCACCATTCACCTTTCACAATTCACCATTCACCGCTTCTCTTCAAAATAAGAACCAAGATACCCGTGCTGTTCTGCAGAATAATAGCTCCGTCCTCTGACCTTCATCTCATTATAAACCACCCCAATGATATGAGCGTTCACCTTATTCAAAGCTTTAATGCTGTTCACATAGGCTTTTCGGGTGGTCTTTCCAATTTTAATGATAAAAACAGTGCCATCCACAATGGAAGAAACAATGGCTGAATCGACCACGGCCAGAACAGGAGGCGTATCAAGAAAAACAAAATCAAAACGCTCCTTAAGTGTTTCAATCAATTCCTTCATCCGGGGAGTGTTCATAAGTTCGACGGGATTGGGTGGATGAGGCCCGCTGGTGATAACAAATAGATTCTTGTGCTTTGTTTCTTTAATAATCTCATCAAGATAAACTTTTCCGGTCAGAAAACTGCTCAGCCCGTTCAACATATTGAGGTCGAACACCTTATGAAGCCTGGGTTTTCTCATATCAGCATCAATCATCAGCACCTTTTTATCCAGTTGGGCAAATGAAACCGCTGTGTTTACAAGGGTGGCGGTCTTCCCTTCCTGAGGAAAAGCACTGGTGAAAGAAATGGATTTAGGAACACTATCAGCCTGGGAAAACAGGATGGAAGTCCTTAAGGTGCGGTAATTTTCTGAGACTGAAAGTTTGGGATAATCCAGATTGATCATCTCAAACTGTTTGATATTAAGAGGTTTTTTCTCCTCATCTGTTCCATAAGTATAGGAAGCATAAGCATCTCCCTTCTTTACTCCATCTTTTGAAACAAAGGGAATGACTCCCAGAGAAGGAAGCTCGATCAGCCTCTCTGCCTCTTCAGGCTCTTTAATGGTGTTGTCAACATAATCCGCCAGAAAAGCCAGGCCAGCACCCAAAAACAAACCCAGCAGAAGGCCCATCATTAAAGAACGGCTTTTGTTCGGATAATAGGGAGCTCTGGGAACAAGGGCCCTGTCAATGATTTTCATGTTAGAGGACTTAAGGCCCCTCAATCGAGCTGAAACAAGAGTTTCATTTTGTCTTGCCAGCAAAGAATTCAGCAAGTTTCTCTTGTTTTCGATTTCAATTTTCAAACTGTTGTAGAGAATGGAATTATTGTTCATCTCAATCACACTTTTTCTCTGCTCTTCCAAGAGCCCTTTCAGCTTACTCTCCTCTTTTAGCGCGGCTTTATAATCTGATTCCGCGGCTTCCACTGCTTTTTGTATCTCGTCTTTGAGCTGATCCCTTATGGAATCAATTCTGGCACTCAAGCTCACCATCTCAGGATAGCTGGGTTTAAACGTCTTTAGCTTCTCCTGATAGGTATTCAGCAGCTGATTGTATTCAGTCTTAATACTCTGGATCACAGGGTTGCTGATATACTGGGGCAGAGAGTCCACTTCCAGGCCTTTGAGCTCCAGATAGGCAGACTCAGCTTTGATCCTTTCTATTTGAGCTTGGGTCAGAGCTGAATTCAAATCTCCGAATTTGGAGACAACCGAACTCTCTTTGTCACTCAGATAAAGAAGCTCTTTTTCTTCTCCGTAGCGCTGAATCTCTCTTTCTTTTAAAGAAAGTTCAGATCTCAATTGAGCTATCTGGTCATTTAAAAATTCAGAAGCCTGCTGCGTGGCTTCATACCGCATTTCAATGGAATAATTTATGAATTCATCCACCACGGCATTGACCACATCCGCAGCCAGTTGAGGATAAGGGGACCTGTAGCTCACTTCAACCAACCGGGTCTCTTCTACAGGATTGACAGAAAGCCCCCCCAATACCGTAAAAGCGTAGGCTTCATTAGGATTCCTTTCAAAAACCAAATCTTCATCAGCTTCTTCATCAGGAACCTCTTTCTTAGAAATCCATTTCAATGTGATAAATTCTTTAAAACTCTGAATGATATTCTTTTTAGACTCCCCATAATCCTCAAATTCTTCCCGGTCTGAAAGATTCATCTTTCTGGCTACTCTTTCTGCCAAAGAACGGCTGGTCAGCAGTCTTAACTGAGTGTTGAAATAAGCTCCTGTAAAATCATACTGGTAATAAGCAGATGTAGGAAAGGCATCATTGATGTTGAGCATATTGGAGCTTGGGTTTTCAATGATGATGGTGGCAGTCGCTTTATACAAGGGCACCCGGGTAAACAGATGCACAGCTGTTATCACCAAAATGACGACAACTGCTGAAACAATGATCCATTTTCTTTTGACCGCAATCCGCCATATATCCAGGAGGTCTATCTCTTTTTTTCTTTCTTTATTTATATTTTCCATTTTTGACTCTTTTTAGTTTAATATATTTTTGAGTTTAAAGTCATAATTCCCACGTTTATTTTTTTTATACTTTCAACTGTTTCTGTCTATTTTCCACTCACCATTCTCTATTCACTGCTTTCCAATTAAAATATGGTTTCTGGCACAAAAACCACATCATTTTCTTTGAGCTGAATGTCGTCTTTCTTTCCTTTCATAATGGCTTTTACGTTTACTTTGATCTCTTCTTCTTTCCCCTCTTCATTTTTTCTTTTGATCACCACTCTTCCCTTTGCTGCTCGATCTGAAAAACCGCCTGCCTGAGCAATCGCTTGAATAAGAGTGGGAAGGTTAGACTTTTTCACTTCCAGCGCCCCTGGAGACCTCACCTGTCCGAATACATACACTTTTACAGTCATATCAATGGGAATATTCACAATGTCTCCGGGTTCTAACGGGATATTCAAACTGGAATCTCCCTTCAGGATCAAATCATCAATGGAAATCCTCAAAGATTTGCTGGTCCCGTCCTCTTTTTCACGGACCACAATGATTTCATCCCCGGCTTTCTCGGTCATCCCTCCCGCCTGAGCAATCATATGCAGGAGAGTCTGACGCCCCAGAAGTTCATACCGGCCTGGCTCTGACACTGCCCCGAGTACAGAGACTCTTTTACTCTGATATTCCCTTATAAAAATAGTGACCTGAGGGTCCTGAAGATACTTTTCTTCTAACAGCCGGGCTAATTTCTGCTCTAATTCAGATTTGGTAAGGTCCTGAACCAAAATTTCCCCCAATAAGGGAAGAGTGATATTGCCGTCTTCTGATACCCGGACTGTCTTATTCATCTCATCTAGACCAAACACAGTGATTTCCAGAAGGTCCTGGGGACCTATTTTATATTCCAGAGAACGCTTTTCCTGTCCCAAGAGAAAAGAAGCAAAAACAAATACAAACAGAAGTCCATAAGCAGTTGATGTTTTTTTCATCCCGCTCTCCTTTGAATACTGGACTGATTTGATATGCTAAACTTTTAGTTCCACTATATTCAGCATGTTAATGATATTATAATATATTGTGAAAATTAATAAAACCGCTTACCATTCACAATTCCCCATTCACAATTCCCCTTTTACTTCTTACTTCCTCATGCTCTTATCAAAGCTTTTAAAGAAGGAATAGGAGCTTTTTTAGCCAGCTCCAAAATCAGATCCACCTGCCAGTCAAACCGGCCTTTATCCCTTATAAGCGGAAAAACACCGTTTGACCTGGCGAGTTGAAAAAGCTTCTCAATGTCCTGATCACTCAACCGGCTGCAGGTTTTTCTTGCATAATAGCCGATTAAAAGTTCTCTTTTTATAGCTTTTTTCCAGGCTCTCTCATATTCATAGAGGTCAGCACTCGTCAGGGAATCTTTAGGGAGATTTTTCAAAATGACCTCAGCTGCGATTCGTGAACAGAGGAGTCCATAGTAAAGCCCCCCACCTGTAGTGGTTTTAACCTGAGCTGCAGATTCTCCCACGGAAATCACCCGGTCAGAAAAGGTCCGGCTCACCGGCCCCTGGGCAATGACTTTAGTCCGGTATTTAAGCCCATCTTCTTCCTCTCTTTTTTCTGGGTACAACCGGGAGACCAGTTTTTTTAAATACTCCCCGGGCTCTTTTTCTGTGATGAGCCCTAACCGGGCTCTTTTTTTATCCAAGGGGATATTCCACGCAAAAGCCCCGGGGGCCACTTCGTTTCCAACCATGACCATAGGCCCCTGCTGCATGACATTTTCCAGTTCCACCTGAGCTGCGTTTATGAAATGAGAAGGGTATCCCAAACCCAATTTTTTATGAAGACGGAATTCAATACCTGTGGCCAGCACCGCTGCTTTAGCCCGGTGCTTCTCCTCTCCTCTCTTTTTGGAAATTGAGAAAAGCTCTACTCTGTCTTCATGGACTTTAATATCTTCCACTCTTGTCATTGTCTGAATCTCTGCTCCACAGCACTCTGCTCTGCGGGCCAGATTCAGGTCAAATTTTTCTCTATCCACTACCCAGGCAAATGTCTCTTTATGGTCATAATCAAGGGAGGTTCCATAGGGAGAAATCATTTTCATGTGGCTGAGCTCAGATAATACAGAATCTTCAGGAAGCCCGAATTTTTGAAAAGCCTCCTTCCCTAGAATCCCTGTGCATAATATATTCTTGCCAATGGAGCTTTTCTTTTCAAAAACTTTGACACTCCATCCTGCCTCAGCAAGAAGACTGGCTGCATACAAACCACTGGGGCCGGCGCCGATCACCACAACATCATTCATTTAATTCATCCTTTAATTAAACTCCCTGGGATTATACAAGAAAAAAAATAAAAGATAAACAAGGAGACTATCCTATTTTTCGTCCTCTTCCCATTTTCCCCTGAATGAAATCCAAAAAGAACGGAATATCAGCTTAAGGTCCAACCAAAAGCTCTGATTCCTGATATAATAGACATCGTACCGGAATTTATCTCTTCTGGGAGCATCTGCCGGAAGGTAGATTTGCGCCATTCCAGTAAGACCGGGCCTTACTTTCTGCCTTTCTTTATAGCCAGGAATACCCCTCAGCGCCACTGCCCTAAAAAAACGGGACATGTACCTGTTACGTGTCCCTGTTTTTTTATTTCCCCTCTCCACTTCCTCTGGTCTTAAAGCCCTGGGTCCCACGAAACTCATATCTCCTTTTAGTATATTCCAGAGCTGGGGCAGTTCATCCATGGCTGTCACTCTGAGCAGACGTCCTATGGGAGTCACCCTGGGGTCGTTTTTTTCTGCCTGCACCGGAGTGCCGTCTTTTTCAGCATCTTTGACCATGGA
>CAYULB010000032.1:0-10094 GCA_964445575.1 uncultured Eubacteriales bacterium | reverse complement strand
CGTTTTTTTCTGCCTGCACCGGAGTGCCGTCTTTTTCAGCATCTTTGACCATGGATCTGAATTTATAAGCTTTAAAGACCTGCCCATGTTTTCCTTCTCTTTCCTGGGTGTAAAATATAGGACCTCTGTCTTCCAGCCATATCAATAATCCAAATACAATCCACAGGGGAAACGACATCATGATGCCTAGAGCAGAAAGCCCCGCATCAAACGGCCTTTTCAGAAACAAAAATCTCATATCCATTCACCACTCACCATTCACCATTCACTGTTTTCCTCTTGTCCATCTTGTCCCTATTGTCTTTTTCATCTCGCCTGTCTTTTCTTTCCCTGTACCCTGATATCACATAAATCAAAGCCAGCGCTGCAGCAGTCCCTGCGGCATCCATCACAATATCCATGAATGAGGATTGGCGGGGCTTGAGAAAACTCTGCAGAAACTCATCCAAACATCCGTATCCAATGGTTATCAAGGCGGCATATCCAGCCCATGAATACTTCCATCTCTGCTTGTCCCCTCCCCTAAAAAAACGGTAGATAAGATAAGCCATAAAAGCATAGGCAATCACATGCAGGGAACGGCGCAGATAAATGTAATACAGACCTATTCGGTAATCGCTAATGTCTTCAACCAGCCATTCCCAGAATTTGTGGTTTAATCTATATAAAAACGGACTGCTCAAAAGGCGGTTCCACACAGGAAAAAGAAAACCCATCCACAAAAGAGGAGGCAGCCAATACCTGACTCTTCTCATCTTACCCTTCACCACTTACAATTCACCATTCACTGTCTTTTGCATTCCCCATTCACTCTATTTATAAGTTCCTCATATTTTTTCAAAACCACATCTTTAGCATAATTTTTTTCCACATAATCCCGGGCCTTTCGTCCCATTTTTTCTCTATTATCTTTATCCTTCATCATATTTTGAAACATCCGGGCCATTCCCTCAACATCATCAGGAAGGACATTCAGGCCGCATTCGGCATCTGAAATAATCCGCGCCACTTCAGATTCCTCATCAGTGAACCCCACAATGGGACGGCCCGCTGCCATATAATTATAGAGCTTGGATGGGACTGAAAGCTGAGTCTTTTTTATATCCAAGGGAACTAAAAGCAGATCTGAGGCGCTTAAAAGCATCGGCAGGTCCTTATAAGGCTGAAAAGGAAGAAATGTCACATTTCTCAGCTTCAACTGCTGCGCCTTTTTCTCAAGCTCTGGCTTTTTCAATCCCTCTCCTATAATCACCAGACGAAAATCCTTCTCCTTTTCTATCACTTGGGACGCTTCCATCACCTTTTCCAGAGTCATATAGCTGCTCAATGTCAAAGTGCCGGAGTACATAGCCGTAAATTTATCCTCCAGAGAAAACTTCCGGGACACCGGATTGTCCTTGGGATGAGGACGCAGAAACTCAGCATCCACCCAGTTGGGTACAATGTGAAGCTTTTCGCTTGGGACTCCTTTTACTGAAAGGTTTCTTTGAAACCCTTCGCTTATGACTGCAATCTTATGAGCCTGTTTGTAGTTCCATCTCTCAAACTTCTGGGCCAGGGCAACAGCCCACTTTTTTTTCAAAAGGCCGGATTCCACAGAAAGGTCAGGGTGAATATCCTGCACACTCATCAAAACTCCAGCTTTTTTCCACTTCCGGGCCAGCCACCCAACTATCCCGAGCTGGAGGGGAGGAAGCCTTAAAAAAAGAACCTCCTTCTTACGGACTCTCCGCAGATTCAGTAGAGACCAAAACGTATAAAAACTCCAGGCGATGAGCCGTCCAATATGATGGACCGTGAAATTGGTCCGGTACCGCCTTACCAAGAAACCATCTGTTTTTTCTTTGGAATACAGCTTCCCTTTATAAGGCTTGTGATGAGGGGGCCTGGGTATGGTGGTGATGACCTCCACATCATGGCCTCTGGATTTAAGATAGAAAGCCAGCTCATTCATTAAAATGGGTGCACTCCCGTACTCCGGAAGATAATACATGGTGTGGATATATATTTTCATTAACCACTCACCACTCACAATTTACAATTCACCATTCACCATTCACTGTCTTTTGCATTCACCATTCACTGTTTTTCCCCAACGCGATAAACGCAACAAACGCTATCAACGCAATAAACGCCATCAACGCAAATCTTTCTCGCTTTTCTCGCTTTTTCCATTCACCGTCTTTCTTGTCCAAACATAAAGGTAGGCAGCCGCCGGCACAAAAAGCAGAAGATCCACTCCGAAAAAAGCAGCGGTTGATTCAAAAAGACTTCTGGAAGTCAAAAAGCCAATGATGAGCACCGACTCAATAAGAAAGGGTTTGTTCACCATATCTGCATCTTTGATACGTTTCAGCACATTATTTTTCAAAATCACATACCAGATGCTGAAAACTGCCGCCACAAAAAAGACAAGCCCTATGATACCCCCGTGCATCGCAGCATGGAGATAGGAATTGTGCGTGTGTTGGGAGTTAAGGAGGATCCTATCCGCATGAAATCCCCATCCTAAAAAAGGAGATTCTTTGATTTCAGCCAAAGCCTGCTGCCAGGTCAGCTCACGACCGGTTAAGTCCACCAACTGCTCTAAACTTCCGTGAGCTCTTTCTTGAAACCCTGCCCTCCAGAGAATAAACGCGGCGGCCGGAGCTAAAAACAAAAACTGCCATCTGAGTCCCAGGATATAGACAAAAAGTAATCCTGCTACAGCCAATCCTAAAAGAGCAGTCCGGGATTGAGTCTGCATAAGGGTATAACTTGTGATGATCAGAGGGATTATCCATATATATTTCCAGACGGTTTTTTGAGATAAAAACCTGACCCCAGCAATAATCATCAACACTAAAGCAAAACGGGCCACTCCATTGGCCCTCATATATCCTAACCCAAAAGGAAGCTCATAAAACGTAAACCTTATTTTTCCTGTAAATCCGTAATTATAAATTTCGGGCAGAAGAAACATAAAAACAAGCACTGCCGCAAAATAATTCACATAAATGACTTTTCTTAAGCGGTCTAAGATATCTTCTCCTGAGAGGATTAGCCACACAGCCAGTATAGGAGCCAAATAAATTCCGCCCCAATAAAGAGCGGCCATTTTGTCCGGGGAAAAAAAAGAGACAGCCAGCCCCACCACACAATAGTAAAAGAAAAATCCAACCGGGTTGGAAAAAGAGGGAACCTTGGCACCGGCCAAAAGCATCCACATAAAGCAGATATAAAGCGCCAGTAAAGGAAGAAAAGCCCGAGCTCCCTGAAAAAAAGCTAAAGGGGAAGAAAACATAGACTCAGTCACATTGTAAGGTCCCGTAAACAGACCTCCCCACATCATCAGCCATAAAATTAATAAATACATATTCGAATATACATAAAGAACTCTTAAAAGTAACTGCCCTTGAAATTATTGACTTATTTTATATAACCTAATGACCTCAGTAGCTCTTCCCTGTTTTCTTTTGCTTTTTCATTCTGGCTCTCCTCATACTTCTTTTTATAGACTGAATATAACTCTATAAAAAAATCCTTTTTTTCCACATACTTATCAGCCACATTTAATAATTCTTCATGATCTTTTTCCAAATTAAAAAGTTTTGCCTCATTGTTTTTTAAATCATATACAAACTTCCATTTATTATTTTGAAGTGATCTATAATCATATTGCAAAGAAAACGCAAATTCTGGGTAATCGGGATATTCAATCCCTTTAATAAAAGGAAGAAGACTCTTCCCATGCACCTTTTTTGGAATTTCATATCCTAAAAGGTTATAAATAGTGGGAGCAATATCGAGGATCTGAACCTGATTTGTTATTACATTCCCTTTGGGAACTTTTGGAGGATATCTGATCATCAAAGGAACTCTAATTTCCTCTTCATGTAGAGCAATAGCATGGGTCAGCAATCCTTTTTCTCCTAATAGCTCTCCATGATCAGAAGTAATAATAATTATTGTGTTGTCCCAAATATTCAACTCTTTCATCTTTTCAAACAGATCACCTAAATACTTATCTAAGTAATTAAGTTCCTGATGGTATAATGTCTCAATTTTTCTCCATTGATCTTTATCCAATTTCGGTTTCTTCCAGTTAATCAATTTTCTTATATAACCGTTCTCAAGAGAAAATTCATTTTGATTCTTATTGGGTTCAAGAGGGAAATAAGGATCATGAGGATCAAAATAATTGACAAACAAAAAAAGTTTTTCGTTTTTATACTTCTTCAATAAAGGAAAAAGGATTTTATTCACTTTTTCCGCTCTGCAATGTTTGTGGTAATAAAGATATTGATAATCAAATATCTTTCTGTGCAAAAATTTATAAAGAATCTTAAAACTAAGAAAATACTGATAAAGAAGAGGAACAGATACGCTGTCAATATAAATATCAAAACCTCTCATGAAATTTTGTGAACTCGCTATTCTATTTGCAATAACACCTATATTTAGATATCCCTTATCCCCCAGTACTTCCGTCAGGGTTTTATCTACAAATATATCCATGACTTCACTATCAACAAAATTACTTGAGATTATCGATAAATGAGACGGTGCTGTATGCGATGAAGTGGCAATAGTATTCAAAAATAGAGACGCCTCTTGAGTAAATTGATTTAAATGAGGCATATTAATTACTTTATATCCATAGGAATACAAACTTTTGGCTCTAAGTGTATCTAAAACAATAATCATTACATTGGGCTCATCTGATTTGATTGATGAATATTTCTTAAAAGGCCTAGTAGGATTCTTCAGGGGATCTAAAGGATATTGAGAAGATATCCACCTATTAAAAATAATAAAAATCAATAAAAATATAATTATATAAACAGTTGTTTTTAATTTTACTAATTTATCGGAAATACTCCTCAATCCCCTCGAATACTTCACCAGAAAAGATAAAACTAGCCCGTACAAATAACTAAATCCCATTAAAATAACTATGAAAAATGAAATATTCAAAAGTGAATAAAACAAAAATATAGATAAATTATAAATGGATTTAAAAATGACAGTATAATCTGCTATTACTATCTCAATACAATTAACAAGACCAGTAATCAAACCCGCCATAACTCCGATTAAAATGAATTTTTTTCTTTTTTTCATTTTCTATTCCCTATTCACAACTCCCGTTTCACTGTCTGATATATCTTTTCCATCTTCTTGCCCAGCTCATCCCATACATAATACTCTTTGGCTCTTTTCCGGGCTGCTCTCCCCTTCTTTCTTCGTAAAGGCTCATCCTTAAAGAGCTTCTCTAGAGCCAAAGCCAGCTCATTCACCACCATTTCCTTTGTCCGGGGCTCCACCTTAATCCCCCACTCTTTTTGAATATGAAATCCCGGCCCGGCTGTGTCGAGACAAACCACAGGTTTCCCCTGGGCCATGGCTTCCACTACCACAGCTCCTCCCCCTTCTCGAAGGCTGGGAAAAAGAAACACATCGCACTGCTGCATCAACTTTAAAAGCTCTTTTCTTTCTAACCAATCAATTATTTTGACTCTGTATTTTAAATTCAATTTTTCGATCAGATACTCAAGTTTCTTCTTTTCTTTACCGCTCCCTACCAATTCTAATAAAGAATTTTGATTTTCTTTTGCAAATAATTCAAATGCCTCCACAGCTATGTCAAACGCTTTCCAGTATATTAATCGACCTGCTGAGAGAACCCGAAATTCCTTTTGATTTTCTTTCTTCTTGGGCATAGGTCCCATCTCTTTTTTACTTATTCCATTTACCGGAAAATAATGCACTTTAGCATGATATTTCTCTGGTATTTTCTGTTTGGTCTCTTTATTACAGACCAAAATGGCTTTGGCACGTTCAGCACATCTTTTCCTTGTCCATAATCTTCTCCCTATCCACTGGGCTGCTTCCCTGGATTTTTCAGAAAGACGGCCAAAAAAACTGAACTCTTTTAAAAGCTCTTTGGGCACCCTCTGCCCTCCTCCCACAGGACCCCATACAAAATGCACAGGCAGAAAAGCTCCTATAAAACTGGGAATCCAGTCATTTCCAAAGGTCACCTGATGTGCCAGGTCAAACTTGACTCTACTGTGAAGAGATACAGCTTTCCGCCATGCAGCAAACTGCCATATATAGTAATAAATTCGCTCTCCAAATCCAACCTTATATAAAAACTTTTTTATCCAGTTTAAATTGATAAAAACAACTTTAGCTCCCTCCAGCTTTCCTTTGGCCATCTCTTCCATAACCGCTTCCCGGTTGTATCCGTGAGTGAGGACCCAAACATCATGGCGTTTGTTTATCTGCTGCACCAGCTCCCATCCAACCAAATCCTCTCCGGGATGGAGCTGCATAGAGCTGCTGGGATTAAAGGCATAAGCTGAGATTAGAACTTTCATTTTAATTTCTTTGTAATATTAATTTTAAAAAACCGACTGAATTTCCAAAAGCTCTTGAAAGAAAATAAAATTTCCCTTCTTTAACAAAAATCCATAAACTCATCATCTGTCTGATTTTTAGCGCTAGGAAGCACTTAAATAGTGAAAGCTCTTTATGTTTCCTGACGAAATAGATTCTATTCACCACTTCTCTCACTCCGAATTCATATCCACTTCCTCTGCCACTGGGGGCAGGATAATGATAATAACCCGCATCAGCAACCACGGCTAATTTATATTTTTTCCCAACTGAATAACTGAAATCTAGATCTTCAAGATAGCTGTATCCTTTGTACCACTCATCAAAAAGGAACTCATCAAAAACTTTTTTTATATATACAACAGCAGTTGAAGGAACCCAATCAACAAATTTATCTTTATGAGCAACACCTATTAATGATTGAAACCCAGAATGAAGCACTTTTCCACCTGTTTTTGAATATAAGCCTAACCTCTCCGTAATATCCCAAGACTTAAATCTCTCTGCATATATATCAGGATGATTCAAAAGATTAAATGCAGCTCCTCCTATATTTCCACCTGCATGTTCCCAGTAGACCAACATACTTTCGACAGCTCCCTTTTTGAGAACTATATCATCATCCAAAATTCCTATCAAATCGCAGTCTTTAGCGGCAGTCTTTATGCCAAAATTTCGTTGGGCTGCTGCTGAGGGGGGTGTAAAAGTTAGATATTTGATTTTCAATCCTGGAATGTTTTTACAAATATTCTCAACTCCCTTTTCTCCTCCATCCACCACAACCACTTCATAAGGCTTAACAGTTTGTTCAGCAATACTTTGTAGAGTCTGTTGGAGTTCTTTAGGTCTATCTTTCGTTGCAATAACAAATGTTATTTCATTTCCAGGCGCATTCATTTTAAAAAACTATTCTTTTTATTGTCTACATAAAAAAATAACAAATTTAGTTGTCTCTCACCTCAGCTTTTTTTAATAATAAAAAATATTCTTTAATGACAGGATATATATCATAACCAAATGCAAGATCAGAGAGATAAGCCAATAAAAGATAGATAGTCAAAGCACTTATAATTACTAAGAAAAATTGCCAAACTCCAATGAAATAGATTGCCTTTATTCCATAAATAATTAAAACAAATATTATGGTATTAAATAAAGGAATTCCAATTTCTTTTAGAAATTTTTTTACTGAAAGAGAAATCAAATTAATGGCTGAATAAGCAAAAAATAGCCATGAAACTAAAACACTTAAAATTACAGCAACCGCAGCACCCACTAACCCAGCTTTTATAATCAAAGGATAAATACATACAGCAAGGATAATAAATCTTATGGTTTGACATTTGGTCTCTATTCTCGGCTTCCCTACACTATAAAATAAAGGACTTGTGGTTGAAAGAATAGATCTAATCAAGCCAGCAAAAACAAGGCTCTGCATAACAGGAATTATTGGGAACCACTTTTCGCCAAGAAATATCCTTACAAACTCTGGTGAAAGAATAAAAATAATGCCAGTTAAAGGAAAAGTGAGAAAAGCTGTAAATTTAAGCACCTTCAAATAAGCATCTTTAAGTTTACCAAGATTGTCTTGAAGTTTTGAAAAAGCAGGAAATGCTACTTGAGATAAAATATTTGTTACTTCTGTAGCAGGAGTATTTGATATTTTGTAAGCCAATTGATAATAACCCAGCATCGTGGCACCAAGAATTTTTCCTACTATTAAATCATCTCCCTGGGTGATTAAAAAAATTAATATAGTTGAACCCAAAACATATTTTCCAAACCCAAAAAGCTCCCCTGCTTTATGAAAATCTAAGCTGATTTTTGGCCTGTAGGGATGGATAATATAGCTAGTTACTACTTCTGCTAATTTTCCTGCCACTAGTCCGAACAAAAGCGCCCATACACTCCTTAATAAAAACGCAAGAGTAATAGAAACAACAAAATCTGTTATTGATCGTGCCGTTATATATATAAAATGTTTATTAAACTCGAGCTCTTTTTGAAAGTAAACAACTCCTACATTTGTAAAAGACTGAATAAGAATAGCTAATCCAATGGCTTGGATAACTCCCACCGCCGTTGGAGTTTCGAAGAATTTGGCTACCATAGGTGCTATCCAGAATATAACGGCAAAAAGAATAATTCCTCTTATGACAAGAAAAGTCCAGGCAACATCAAGATAAACATTTATGTTTTTCTTTTTCTGAATCAAAGCTTCCTGAAATCCAGTCTTAGAAAAATTATCAACTATCATTAGAGTTAAAAGTGCAATACCCATAAGGCCAAAATCACGGGGTGCTAAAAGGCGGGCAAGAATAATTAGCCGCCCAAGATAAAAAATTTGATGTACAAACCTCATAGCAAATAGCCAAGCTCCACTACGTGCCACTTGGTTTCTTAGAGTATTCATTTGTTTGGCTTTATTAATAAATGAAGGAAAATATAAAAATTTTGTTTATATTAGTTCATATGCTAAATTATCAATTATAACGCTTACATTAATAGTGTTACAAAGATAAAAATCTCGAATACATACGTGATAAAATTATCTTTGCATGTAATAATATTTCATCCCACTTTCCAGAAAGAATCATTCTGAGAGCTTTATAGGTTTTTTTCTTTAAATTTAGAAGGACTTGATTTCTTCTCCTAACCAATACAAATCTCAATCCTCCTCTCTGTTTAATTCTAAAAACTCCAAAGCTATTTATTTTATATTTAGAAGGAATTATTCTCCATTTAGGAAATGTAAAAAATGGGCTGGATTTTTCATGAATATAATGATACAAGAGGTATTCTTTAGAATTACAAAACACTTTACCATTGTTATAGATAACCTCTTTGTCATAAGGAATTTTCTCTAGGGCAAGGCCCTTAAAAAACGGTCTAAATGAGTTTGTTTTTTCACCTATTTTAATCAATTCAGTAAAACTCATTATAGGTGTGTTCACATCAAATATTGATTTTCCACTCTGAAGTTCTTGCCATGCTTTACCACATTCGCAAAAAGAGTAAAAATTGAAGGAATCCTCAAATACTTTGATATAATCAGGGCTTTGTCTATAAAGACCATTCATATAGGGAGTGTTCTTTATTAGAAATAAAGAACCAGTTGTATACTCTTTCCGTACAAAAAGAGCATCATATCTTTTTAGTACCTCATTTGTAAAAAAATGTCTTATCTGGCCATAAATTAGGTCTATATCACTACTTCCCCAAAAATCAAATCCAGTTAAATATTCCTTAAAAATTTCTCCATATGCCGGTCTTAAATCACAAATCTTATAAGGATTATCTATTTTTATATCTAGTTTCAAACGCTCAGAAGCAAGTTCATTAAAATCCCTAAGATTTAAGTGATTATGTCTACAATTTGGAAGGATGTCCATTTTCGGGGGAAACCCACAATCACTCATGAATAAAAATTCAACAGTAGGATTATTCCTACAGCTGTTTAAAAATAAATCAATATAGATAGGCCATTGGCCAAAATAAACAACGATGATACCTATGGATTGATTAAAAGAATTAACATTAGAAAATAAATTCAATGACTTCATTATTTTTTGATTCATAATAAATAACTTTTATTTTAGAATAAAACCTCTTTTTTTTTACATATTAGTGATAAATACCTGGATTGATTTTTTGATAGGCTACCGCCGGTGGGCATTTTTTACTCTCGGATTCAATTTTCATTAAAGCAAAAT
>CAYULB010000031.1:0-24069 GCA_964445575.1 uncultured Eubacteriales bacterium | reverse complement strand
ATTTTTCATATGGACCTTCCTCTGCCTTTTATCCACAGTCTTTCATGTGATTTGAAAACCTTCCTGGATCATTCACAAATCAATGCAGCCGGGAAAAGAAAAAAATGTTTCTGTTTATGAGCCGATAACAAACTGACTGCACAAAAAATTTGGGAGTTATAAGTTGAAATCTCTTTAAAATCACGAAGGGAAGAATATTATGTTATAATAATTTTTGAAGACAATCACTAAACCTCGAAAAATATATTGACAGAAGGATTTAACCCGGTGACAGAAGAAAAGACAATCAGTCCTGAATATATACCCTTTCCCAATCCTGACGTAATACTTCAGGAAGAAGAGGGCGGAAGAGCTGTTCTGGTCAATTTTGATACCGGAAATGCACTTTTTCTTAATCCTGTAAGCAGATTCATTTGGGAAACAGCAGACGGCAGCATATCGGTGGAAGGAATTATCAAAAAAATAAAGCAAAACTTCTCATGCGTACCCGATAATATCAGTAAAGATGTGATTGAAACGGTAAACACTTTTAAAGTTAATGGCTTTTTCGGTTCTGAAGTCTGGAGAGGATAAGATACACTATAAAAATATTGGGCTCTACTTCACCATGGGTAGACTCCCGAAAGAGCCTGTAAATAAAAGCTGTTGACATTCAAGTTAGGTTTAGATATAGTGGCTGAACAGAGTGATATAATACAATTATAATACCCTTCTAATTATAGGAGGCAAGGTAATATGAAAGAAAAGAAGCGGGCAAAACAGACATACGAGCCACCAAAAGTGTTTAAACTGGATGAAGCTGAATCATTACAGGGACAGACTGATTGTGATACGGGTTCCGGTGCCGGAAGTTGTGGAAATGGACAGGCTGCTGTGGGAGCTTGTGCTCATGAAGGAAAAAGCGCAGGAACCAAATGCCCAAACGGAAATACTCCAGCTTTTTAGCTTATTTTCCTTAATTAAAAAATATTCAATCCGTATTCGCTTTTTTCTGTATTCTTGATCATATCAAGAGCGGCCCCTCAGTTCCGGAGAAAACATTTCATTCTGATTTGCCGGCTGCTCATATTTATTTCCGGATGCAGAATGACTTGAAAAGATATTAATGTTAAGATTCAATTAAAACAATGGCCGGAAAGACAAAATACAGGTCAAGCCCGGTAGTCTCATTCAGAGACGAAGGAGAGGAAGGGGCTGTGCTTTTCAATCCGGATACAGACAAATGCCTTATTTTAAACTTTGTGGGTGCTTGTATCTGGCGTTATCTGAAAAAACCGAGAACGCTTGATGAAATTATCTCCATGCTCTCCGAAACCTTTTCCGGAGTTGAATCAGAGAAAGTCCGGAAAGATCTGAAGCAGTTCATCAACGACTTTGAGGAAAATTTTATCGATGAGATATCCTGATGCTTACCCGGGAATCATAACAGCCCCCAATCAGGTTGACATCATCCTGACCGGCAAATGCAACCTTCAGTGCCGCTACTGCTACTACAATGACAGCATGTCCAAAGCTTCTGACCTGCCTGCAGAAAAATGGCAGGCTTTATTTGAAGAACTCGGTTCTATCGGCGTCAGAAAGCTCCAATTGAGCGGCGGTGAACCTTTTATGAGAAAAGACTTTTTTGTTCTTGTAGACAGCATTGTCCAAAATAAGATGCGCTTCAGCATCCTCACAAACGGCACTCTCATCAACGACCGGACCATTACAGAATTCGCAAAAGGAAAGCGCCGATTGAGGCTCGACTATATTCAGGTTTCCATTGACGGCTCCAAAGCAGAAATCCATGATAAGAGCAGGCCCCCAAAAAGTTTTGACAGAGCTCTTCGCGCTTTAAGGCTGCTCAAGGAGAATGATTTCCCAGTCACCGTGAGAGTGACCATCAACCGACACAATGTCGACGACCTGGAAAACATTGCTGAGCTTCTGATTGATGACGTGGGTTTGGAAGGTTTCAGCACCAACGAAGCCGATTATCAAGGCAGCGCCCGCTGCCAGGGACAGGATATCATCCTTACTGTGGAAGAAAGAAAACGAGCCATGGCTTCACTGGTCAAACTGAACAAGAAATACGTAGGGGTCATCAGTGCCAGTGCAGGGCCCCTGGCACGTTTCCAGATGATGACGGAAATAAGGGAAATGCTTGCTAGAGGCAAAAAAAAGATACCCGGCCGCGGCACTCTGTGTTCCTGCGGCGGTGTTTTTTCAAAAATGGCTGTGCTTCATAACGGAACCTTTGTTCCCTGTGATATGCTGCCCAACCTGGTAATGGGGAAAATTGGCGAAATTCCCGTGCAAAAGGCCTGGCAGACCCATCCTAATATCAATGTGGTAAGGGAAAGGAACAAAATTCCACTGAGTGAAATGGAAGAATGCCGCGACTGCCCCTACAAAGGTTTTTGCACCGGCGGCTGCCCAGGCACAGTGATGGCTAGAACAGGCAGATTAAACGGCATTGACCCGCTTGTCTGCTACAAACGTTACTTGGAAGAAGAAGCCCAAAAAAAAATAGATCCTTTAAGCCGTCATACTATAGGTAAGTAAGGCAAGCTTGATAACGTTGCTGAATGATCATTAAAACCGGAGAAAAAAATGGACAGATTCCATAGATGCGGGATAAAAACTGAAATTGATAAAGATAAAATTTCTGAACTTGATTTGCCCGATGATGTCCCTCTTTTGCTCTCGTTTTACCTGTATCTTTCTGACAGCTGCAATTTACACTGCAAGCACTGCTGGATCACCCCTGCCTATGTAAACGGCAAACTCTCACCCGGCCAAGTGATCGACCTCCACCTTCTTAAAAAAGCCGTTCGTGAAGGAAAAACTCTAGGCTTATCTGCAGCTAAGCTTACCGGCGGAGAGCCCATGCTGCACCCCGAATTCAAGCAGGTTGCCTCTATGCTTACCGAGGAAAAACTTAATCTTGATATGGAGACCAACGGTACTTTGATCGACCGGGAAATGGCAGAGTTCATGAAAAACAAAACCAATATTAATTTTATTTCCATCAGCCTGGACAGCCCCAAAGAGGCTCACCATGACGCTTTCCGAGGCTCTAAGGGGGCTTACCGGACGGCTTTAAAAGGACTAAAACACTTGGTGGATGCCGGCTATGAAAATGTTCAGATCATCATGTCTCCTCACCGGAAAAACATCGGGGAAGTAAGGGAACTCATTGCTCTGGCCGAAGCAAAAGGAGCGGCTTCAGTCAAGTTAAATCCGGTAACCAATAACGGCCGGGGGGCGTTGATGCAAGCAAACAATGAAACACTCAGCATCAGCGAGGTTTTAGAGCTTTCCGACTTGATTCGGAGAGAATTCAGCCAGACGGCGAAAATTCCCATTATCCTGAATGTCCCTCCTTCGGTCCGGCCGCTTTCCGAAGTAACAGGGCCCAGATTACAGGGAGACTGCGGTGTTGACCATATCCTTGGTATTTTGGGCTCAGGCGACGTGGCACTGTGCGGGATTGGAAGGACCATGCCTGAGTTTATCTATGGAAATATTGCTGCCGACTCTATCCGCAAGATCTGGCTGAACCACCCCAAAGTCGTTAAGCTTCGACAGGATCTCAGAGATTTTAACAACTATCCTGAGCTTTGCCGAAACTGCATTTTCATGCGAAAATGTCGCACCGGCTGCGTGGTCCAGAATTATACTGATTCTGGAAAGCTGATATGGCCGAGCCGGATCTGCCTTTACGCAAACGAAAAGGGCTTATTCAAAATCTCAAGGAAAAGAGCTCTCTCTGAAAAAGCACTCTCCTGATTACCCATGACCTGCAATACAGATAAAACCAACCCCTTTCTAAACCTTTCAAACAGTGCACGCTACAATTTTATAGCCTGTGACGAGAGAGCTGAAGTTTTTATTGCTGCTTTGGCCCGTGCCATGAAACTTACACAAGGCGGTAGCGGGGGGAGGAAGGTGCTTGTTTATGTCAGTAAAAGCTCAGAAAATATCACAGATATAATCCTTCCAGAAAACCAACAGGAACCCATTATCTGTTATCTCCGGCCAGCCCATAACCCTGACATGTTCAACATCCAGATACAAAGAATTGCCCAAACAGTGGCAGCCGATGTGATCTTCAAAGGCGGAGCCCTGATCCACGGCGGCCTGTGCAGGTTTAAAGGCTATGGAGCGGTAATGGCCGGAGCTGGAAATATCGGCAAAACCACGGCCAGCAACCGGCTGCCTTTCACATGGATATCCTGTTCTGATGACAGCACTCTGATTATACCCCACTCTACAGGCGGTTTTAAGGCACACCCCTGGCCCACCTGGAGCAGGTTCTACCAAGGAGGCCCTGACGGAGAATGGGAGGTTGAGAGAGGCATTACCCTTACAGCGATTTTCTTTCTTAAACAGTCGAAAAAGAACGGCGTAGAACCTCTCGATAGTGCCCGGGTTAAGGCTCTGCTTATTGACACCATCGAGCATGTCACTCGATTAAACAGAACTACAGGCAAGGACAAGCACAATTTTATAAAAAAATGCATTCAGAGCGCGGAAAAAATTGCCTCTGAGATACCCGCTTACAGGCTTGGGGTAAGTCTCGAAGGCGAGTTCTGGAAAGAAATGGAAAAAGTGATGCTGAAAAGTAAACCTCTCAAAAAACCAGAGTCTGCTGTAAAGCCACTTCAGGAAGAACAAGATTCCAAGAAAGAGTATTTTATATACCGGGGATTGAGCATGAATCCCACTTTTTATGAGCCAGAATTGCTCACCATTGTACCCTACAGTGATAGAGAGCCAAAAAAAGGCGATATTATCTGCTACCGGCTCGATCATAAAAATAAGGGAATCGTGCACAGAATCATCATGGTAAAGGGTTCACGTATAAAGACACGGGGAGATAACAGCGCTTACCCTGATGATTACACCGTTGATAAAGCTGCCGTTGTCGGCAGGGTTATTGCTTCTAGAAGAGGGAACAAGACTCGAACCGTTTACAGCGGAAAGTTCGGACTATTTTCCATGCATTTTTCCAGATGCTACCATAAATTTAACCGCTTGATTACAAAGCTGCTGCATAAAAGCTACTGTGATTTAGCTGATTCTGGTATTTTAAGAAAACTAAAACCAAAAAATATGGTTTTTAAAGTGGTCGTCTTCAGACGTAATAACAATATCATCTATCCAAAACTGATATTAAAGGGCCGTACAGTGGGGACCTATAACTTCAGGTTTGAAAAGTGGATCATCAACAGGCCTTACCGTCTGTTTGTGGATAAGCAGAATCTGCCTGTATTTGAGCTCCCGGAATAACCAGCAAGTTTTAGCAGCCGTTTTTTTGCTTTAAGCTGGTAAAAAGCCGCCTGCTCAGAACTTAAAGTCTTTTTCTGAAAAGACCTGGGCAGTGAATATCTCTATATCCGCACCTTTTTTCCAGGCATCTTCCTCCAGCCCTGCTTTCAGACATCCATGCTTCAAATATGTTTCCAAATCCCATCCCCATTCCAAGGGAACCTGAGGCAGAAGAAGACCTGAATTCATGCCTTTAGAAACAATAATGCCGTGTTTCCCCACTTTGATTTCAGAAATATCCTTGATTTTTTGGGGAAGAGAAAGAACAGAAATCTCTATTTCAATATCAGGAAGCTCTTCTTTCTGAATGGGAAGAAATCTTGGGTCCTTGGTCGCTGCAAGGACAGAAGCCTCGATGATGGTCTTGTACAAAGGCAGATACGGAGTGGGATACCCGATACATCCCCTCAGCTGATGTTCCTGCTTTACCGTGACAAAAGCCCCTCTTTTTTCTTTAAAAACATCTTCCTTTGCCTCAACCTTGATATGTTCTCCATTTTCCAGGTAATACCTTATGGAGTCCCGTGCTAACTTAATTAAAAATTTCTGCTGGTCTTTATTGAGTTTTTGTCCCATTTTTACTCAGCCTTGTCCCTATTCTGGATTTGAATTTTTTTTAAAATAAATTTCTCATCAAAATCAATAAGAAATGAATCCGTTAAAAGGTCATTTCCTCTTTTTTTATTCACCCTTAAAAAAATCTTCCCCACTGCAAAGGGAGCCAAAATTTTTTCTTCTTTTCCCTTATCAGAAGAAAAAGTATAGAATCCTATTATTTTATCATCAAAATGCTCATTCAGCAGGCTAAACTCCTTATCTGTCAAGCAGAGAGATCTGAGATAAGGACATACCTGTTCAATATAATAGGAATGCCCCCGTTTGTGCCCGATAAGAATTCCTTGCGATCCCTGGCTGCTCAAAGCCAAGCCTTCCAAGTATTTCTTTGCCTCATCACACAGATAAACACTCATTTTTTTTAAATTATAACAAATTATCCTGTTCATTTTTATATATAAGTGATATATATAACCAAAACATTACCAAAGGAGAAAGCAATGAGGGTAAAGATTTCAGTTTTTTTCATTATCATCGCGCTTCCCTTCACTCTGTTAAGTCAGGACGCTGACCAGTTCATAAAGCAGGCGGATGAATTGTTTGCCCAAATGACAGACATGGAAACAGCGCAAAAGGCTCTTGACCTATACCGGAAAGCTCTGAATCTGACAGAAGATAAATACGAACCTTACTGGAAGATCTCAAGGATGCATTATTATATAGGAGAACACACTGAGAACAAAAAGGATAAAAAGAATATATTTTCTCAAGGCATTTATTATGCTGAAAAAGCCATTGAATTGTGTCCTGACAAACCCGACGGATATTATTGGAGGGGAGTTAACAACGGGAAATACGGAGAAACCAGAGGGGTCCTAAAAAGTCTTTTCCTGGTAAAGCCGATAAAAAATGACATGAATAAAGTGATTGAACTTGATCCAGAATATGAAGACGGAGGAGCTTACAGAGTCTTGGGAAGGGTGTATTTCAAGCTCCCAGGTTTTGCCGGCGGAAGCAATGAAGAATCTCTGAAGCTGCTGAAGAAATCAATCGAGATGGGGCCCAATGATGCCAATACCAGGCTTTTTCTTGGAGAAACCCTTTTGGCTATGGGTGAAATAGAAAAAGCAAGAGAAGAGCTGGAATTTGTGTTGTCCCTGGAAGATGACCCATGTTGGCACAGTGACGTGGCCAACGCTAAAAAAAGTGCCCGGGAGCTGCTCCAAGACAAAAAGTTCAATTAGCCTGAACTATTCAGGTTAGAATTAAAAATAGTTATCAGCCTGGTCTTCCAGTTCTGCCAAATGCTTTTCCACCAGGAGGCGCTGCTTCTCAAATTCGGGAGGTTCCAATCCTGGTTTGATTTTGATGGGCTTCCCATAAACAGCAATCAGTTTAGTGAAGGGATAAAACAACAGAAAACGATCCCAACTCTTTAAATGCTTCTTGTTTTTTGCAGAATATGAAAAAGGGACCAAATAAGCGCCGGTCTCTTGAGCAAGCTTCACAGCGCCTGGCTTCATTTTTTCTGCCGGCCCTTTAGGCCCATCAGCCACAATTATCAATTGACCTCCCTTTTCCATCAATCTTTTCATTTTCTTCCATTCATTAACCACTGAATGCGAGCTGGAACCTCTTAATAATTTATATCCCCATCTCAACAAAATATGAGATATGATTTCTCCGTCTCTGCTGGGACTGACTAGGGCTGTTATGTTGCGGTCCTTAAAAAAATAGGAGGCAAAAAGAATTCTCCCGTGCCATAAAATAATGATCACAGGTTTCTGGTTCTTTCTCAAGCGGATATAAGTCTTTTCTCCCCTTATAGTCTTTCTTGCTGACACTCCTAAAAACCAGACCAGAAACTTCCCCAGCAACCCCACAGTCATCCAATAAATTCTTTTAAAAACCGGCATTGAATACATCATAATCCGCAACCATCAAAGAGTAAAGTTAAAAAGTCTAATTTCTCGGTTCAAGGATCCATCCTGCTAAAAAGCTCACTCCGCTTATTCCCAATCCTAAGGGAACAGAAAAAGGCCATTCAGGCCATTCCAAATCTATAAATCCTGTCCCGGATAAAAAACCAATAAAAGAAAACAGGGCCCCAGAAGAAAGACTCAAGATTCCCGCAAGAGGTTTCTTTTTCCTGAAATAAAGCATAGCAATTCCCGGAATAAAAAAGCCTACACACATGATTTCAGAAGCAAGCCCCAAAGTCTTTAAAATGCTCTGAAGCCGGGTTGCTATGAGAAAAGCCAGTCCTCCCACTGCCAGCGTAGCCCATCGGCTTATGGTAACCATATGATTTGATTCTTTAACCCGGATTATCTGCTGGTAAACATCCCGGGTTAAAGACAGGGCTCCTGTATTCACTGCTGTATCCATGGTAGACATTAAGGCAGCGGTTACTGCTGCAAACAACAATCCCCCCAGGATATACCCAGCCCTTCCAGCTATGATGACAGATAAAATCGGACCTTCCTGATCAGCTGAGGAAAACAAAGAAAGAGAAAACATCCCTATCAGGACAACAGCCCCATAAAACAGTAAAAATGTTACCGATGACGAAACAAGTCCCCTTTTAGCACTCTTTTCGCTGCGAGCAGACTGAATCCTCTGCCAGACAATAGGAGAGATGGTCCATGCCAGGGTGAATGAAATAAAGATCCAAAAATTTCTCTCAAAATTGTGAAATAAATTAAAATATTCTGACTTCCCGTAAAGCTGGGAGTAAAAACAAACATCTGAAAAGGAGTAAGAACCTAGCAGGAAAACCAGGAGTCCCACTATGCCTGCTGCGATAAAAATAAATTGAAGCCCGTCAGTAAGCACCACCGAGAAAAAACCTCCTATTACCGAATAAAGCAGCACCACTCCAATCCCTATTATCAAACCGTTGATATAAGTTGTGCCAATAAACTGACTTAAGAATTGACCTGCAGCAACCATTTGACTCGATGCCAACACCACCATGTACCAAACAATAAGAACTGAGGCCATATGCCTGACAGTTCTTCCATAGCGCATTTCAACCAAGTCAGGCAGACTGACAATAGGAAGCTTTTGTATGCGAGAGGTAAGGAAAAAAGCAAAAATAAGTACTGTCATCACCGCAGGAAGTCCCATAATCCAGAATGAACTCACCCCATGGAAATACGCTTCATCTACTGAAACAAGGGTGGAAGTCGCCCCTATCCATGAAGCAGTAATGGAGAGGAAAACCAAAAATCCTGGAAGATTCCGGGAAGCCAGAAAAAAATCCTCTATATTCCTCATTCGGCGTAAAAAGCAAAAACTCACTATAATAAGCAGAATGATATAACCCAGGAATACAGAAAAGTAAACAGTCTGCATAATAGGCTTTATAGCAAAAAGAATCCCAATTTAAAAGGGACAGTTTGAAAATCCAAGACCTTAATGAAATTGTTTGGTATAATTTAGCTCCAATGAAATCAACAGTCTTTTATCTCATGCTCATTTTAAGTGTTTTCAATCAAAATGCAGAGAACATAGCCCAAAATACCGAACGGAAACTCCGTTCACTCATTTCTTTTCAAGTAGAATTCAAACAGACCTATCATTCTTCCTCAGTTTCAACACCTCTAAGAGAATATGGAAAAGTTTATTATAAAAAGCCAGGAATGATGAAATGGGTCTATACAGAACCTGAAGAAAAAGTCATTTTGCTGGTGGAGAACAGCGTCCAATATTATTTCGTTGAAGACAATCAACTGCTAATCCAGGACCTAACTGATGAAGAGCAGAAACACAATATCATGTCTCTTCTCTCAGGAAAAACTGACATTTTTCAAGATTACCATGTGGAATCAAACCAAAAAGACAAGGGTGACAAAATATCTTATCATTTAAAATTAGTCCCTAAAAAGGAAAACAGTGAAAATCTTATACTTCTTGACATCAATAAAAGCTCTCTGTTCATCACAAAGGCAACTTTTTTTGATTGGGCAGGGAATAAACAGGAATTCGAATTCAGCGATATTCGGACTAACATCCCGCTTCCTGAAACGATATTTAAGTTAAATGTGCCAGAAGATGTTGAAATCATAAAATAAAGCTATTTAAAACCCTGGAGCTAAAAATACGTATGAAATTTAGGGTAGGGGATTAATACTCCTCCATGGATGAAGATAAAGAACTTGTTAAAAAAACCATAAAAGGCGATGACAGATCTTTTGAGATGATCGTTAAAAAATACCAAAACCCTATCATCAATTATATAGGTCAGACTCTGAGAAACTATGAGTTGGCTCTTGAATTCACTCAAGAAGTGTTCATCAAAGCTTATAAGGGTTTACATACCTTTAATCCCAGATACAAATTTAAGACCTGGCTTTATAAAATTGCACAAAACCACATTATCGACCACTGGAGAAAGAAAAAAATCGATTATCTTTCCATAGACCACCCTTTTAAACAAGACCCTAAAATGACTCCACCTCAAATCGAATCAGATGAAATGCAGATCACCCAAAAGCTTGAGTTGAGAGAAATGAGCGAAAAAATTGAAAAAGCACTGGATCTTCTGCCACCAAAATTAAGAGAGCTTTTTGTCTGCAGGCATATGAATGAATTGAGTTACGAAGAGATAGCTGAGATCGAAAATCTTCCTATAGGAACAGTCAAAAACAGAGTATTTCAAGCAAAAGAAATGCTTAAAAATTATTTGGAGGGAAAAACATGAAATGCACTGATCCTTCTGAAATATACCTTTTTCTGGAAGATGCTCTGAGTGAAAAAAAGAAAACTGAAATCAAATCACATATTGCTTTTTGCCAAAAATGCAGACTTTCGCTGGAGAAAAGGGAGCGTATGCTTCGTGCCATACACAAAATCCCTCCTTATAAAGCCCCCCCCGGATTTTCAAAAAAGGTCATGACAAATATCCATCCCATCCATTCCACTCTATCCGATTGGCTCAAAGCCGGAGCTGCTGCGCTCGCTTTTATTTTTATTTTAAGCTTCCTTTTCCTAACTTTTACAAACCAGGGGCTGACAGAATTCTTGGTTAAGCTCTTCCAGTCTCTCATCCAATCATCTCAAGAAATGCTGGTTGCTTCTATAAAAGTCATTAAAATCCTTTCTGTCTTTATAAATATTTCCATTCAATTGATCGGTCTCATTATCAAAAGCATCCTTTCAGTTATTCCCACTGTGAGCACAGAAATTCAAGTTATTACCGTTCTTTTCGGGATTTTAATCGCTGTTATGATCCTACTTTCTTTAAAACAGAAATTTATTTTAGGAGATAAGGAATGAAACCAAAATCACTATATATCTTTGTGGTCATTTTCTTGATTTCAGCCTCTCTTCCTGTCTTCTCTCAGGATAGGTTCACGGTAAGAAACGACATCTATGTCGCTGAAAATGAAACTCAAGACAATGTTTTTTCATTTGGAGGAAACATTGCCATTAAGGGAAAAATAAGAGAAAGTGTGGTGTCATTCGGCGGTTCCATAACAATAGAGGGGGAGGTGGGAGAAACTGTACTGGGCATAGGTTCGGATATTTATTTAAAATCCAGCTCCTTGATCGGATCAGATATTGTGTCTATAGGAGGAACCATAAAAAAAGAACCCGGCGCAACCATCATGGGAGATACTATTTATTTCAAGTCTCCTCAGGATGTTTTTGCCAAAGGGATATTCAAATCATCTCGATTCTACCCCTTTTTATTTGTCTTCAAGCTGGTCATGTCGTTCATTTGGCTTATCTTTGCTTTATTACTGGCACTGATTCTACCCAGGCAAATATCTTACGCATCGGATCAAATAAAAGAATCTTTTGGCCCTATCATAGGCATCGGCCTCTTAAGTCTAATCATATTCATTGCTCTTTGTTTGTTGTCTGCTCTTTTTTCTTTGCTTATTATAGGGATCCCCATTCTCCTTTCATTGATCCTGCTTGCTGTGGTATTTAAAGTATTCGGCAATGCAATTCTCTTTCACTTTTTTGGAAATAGCCTTTCACGTTTACTCGGAAGTAAACATCCCTCTCTCCTTCTCTCTATTTTTCTAGGTTTTATTCTCCTAACCCTGCTGACCAGCATCCCTGTTTTTGGGTTCATCATCTCATTCTTATTGACTGTTATGGCTTGGGGAGTTTTGATCCGGACAAAATTCGGGACAACTGAGAATTGGTTTAAGAGAAAACCATTAGAAAGAACAAAATTTTGACAGGCTAAATTCCGAGTATTTCTTTTTCTTTAGCCGCCGCCATTTGCTCGGCTTTTTTATAATATTTTTCTAAAAGTTCCTTGAGCTTGTCATAACCCCAATACTTATCATCTTCGGTTATTTCTTTTTCCTTTTCCATCTCTTCAATCATTTCTTTTGATTCTCTTCTCATGTTGCGAAGGGCTGTCTTTTCTTCTTCCATCATTCCTCTTATGCGCTTAGCTATCTCTTTCCGCCTTTCCTCATCCAAGGGAGGTATGGGAACTTTTAAAATTTGACCTTCATTAATAGGATTCAAGCCTAGGTCTGCTGCCCGAATTGCTTTTTCAATGTCTTCAATCATTGAGGAATCATAAGGCTTGATTGTGATTAAAGTGGGGTCAGGAATCGCTAAAGTCGCCACTTGATTTATGGGAGTCTTGGCTCCATAATAATCCACCTTGATATCTTCAAATACATTAATATTGGCTCGACCGGTTCTCAATTTGGACAAAGACTTTCGAAAATGCTCAGCGGAATTGCTCATCTTTTTCTCTAAATCTCTTAATTCTTGTTTGACCATTTTTTTGTCCTTTATTGAAATAAATTTATAACAATGATTGTTATCATTGGTAAATTTTAGTGCCCACATTCATTCCTAAAACAACCTTTTTGATATTTCCCTTCTGCTTGATATCAAACACGATGATGGGAAGTTCATTATCTTTACAAAGGGAAACAGCAGTGGCGTCCATAATCTTCAAGTTATTTTTGAGGACTTCCATATAACTTATTTCCTTATATCTTTCTGCCATTTTATCTTTCAGAGGATCAGAAGAATAAACACCGTCCACTTTGGTTGCCTTCAGAATCACTTCAGCATTTATTTCCAGAGCTCTCATCGCGGCTGCCGTATCTGTGGTGAAATAAGGACTTCCTATCCCTGAAGTAAAAATGACTACCTTTCCCTCTTCAAGATAACGAATGACCTTTCTTCTTATGAACGGCTCTGCAACCGCTTTAACTTCAATGGCTGAAACCTGACGGACAGACAGCCCTTCTCGACTCATGATATCCTGCAGAGCGATTCCGTTTATAATGGTCGCCAGCATGCCCATATAATCTGCTGAAACCCGGTCTATTCCCACTTCATCACTCCTGTTCCCGCGAAAAATATTCCCCCCTCCAATCATTATGGCAACCTGAACTCCTAATCCGTGCAGTTCTTTGACTTCGTGAGCGATAGATTGGGCTGCTTTGATGTCTATCCCATAAGATTGGTCTCCCAAAAGAGCTTCACCAGAGAGCTTTAAGAGAACTCTTTTGAATTCTGGCTTCTCTTCTGGCATCATAATTTTTAGGACCTGCCTATAGAGAATCGGGCAAATCTATTTATCTTTATGTTTTCTCCGAATTTGGCAATATAAGATGAGACTAATTTTTCTATAGTTAATTTATCGTCTTTAATATAAAGCTGGTTCCATAAACACACTTCAGAATAATATTTCTTCAGTTTTCCTTGAACAATCTTTTCCAAAATCTCTGGCGGCTTATTCGAACCCTTGAATTGCTCCCTAATAATCTCTTTTTCATTTTCAATAACATCCTCAGGAATTTCATCCGAGGTAATGTACTTTGGGTCTGCTGCCGCTATATGCATGGCAATACTTTTGACCAATTCCTTAAATTCTTTATTTCTGGCAACAAAATCAGATTCACAGTTGACTTCAACCAAAACTCCCAGCTTATTGTCTGAATGGATGTAGGAACCAATCATGCCCTCACTGGTTTCTCTCTCCATTTTTTCCTTTGCCCTGTCATAACCCTTTTTCCTTAGATAAATAATCGCTTTCTCAATGTCACCATCTGTTTCTTTAAGGGCTTTTTTGCAGTCCATCATGCCAATCCCGGTACGCTGGCGCAATTCATTTACTAACTTTGCAGTAATTTTCATTTTATGAAATCCTTTCCTTATTCAGATTCAGAGGAATCTTGTCTTTTTTTTGATTCGGGACTTGAGTCTTCTTTCTCAGGAGAACTTTTATCAGATTCCAGATTTTCTTTGCCCTCGTCTTTAATTTCACTCTCTTGGCCCGATTTTTCTGCCATCAGGGACTCTTTTTCATCCTCTTCTCCTGAAGACTCTTCAGCTTCTTCCTCCGGAGCTTCTTCCTTTTCTTCGGATTCCTGAAGTTCTTTTTCTATTCTCTTTTTCTTCGCTTCGATAATAGCTTCTGCGATTTTTGAGGTAAACAGTTCTATGGCTCTCAGTGCATCATCATTTCCTGGAACTGGGAAATCAATTCCATCCGGATCTCCGTTGGTGTCTACAATAGCAATAATGGGAATTTTAACTTTTCTGGCCTCAGCAACAGCTATCTCTTCTTTTATGGAATCAACTATAAAAATGACTCCCGGCAGTTCTTTCATATTCTTTACACCGCCAATATTTTTTTGGAGCTTTTTATAGACTTTATCCAGTTTTGACTGTTCTTTCTTTAAAAGAAGGTCCCAGCGCCCGTCCTCCTTCATTTCTTCAAGCTCAATCAACCTCTCAGCACTTTGCCTGATCACGTCAAAGTTGGTCAGAAGTCCTCCCAGCCATCGTTGGTTGACATAATTTGACTCACACTTTTCTGCACACTCTTTGATAATATCCTGGGCTTGTTTTTTGGTCCCAACAAAAAGCACTTCTTTTCCTTCTTCAGCCACTTTACTGATGAAATCCAGAGCCTCCTTAAATATCTTTATAGTTTTCTGCAAATCAACAATGTAAATCCCATTTCTCTGACAGAAAATATAATCTTGCATTTTTGGATTCCACCGTCTGGTCTGATGGCCAAAATGAACACCTGCCTCCAATAATTCTTTCATGTTTACCGAAACCAACTGTATCCCTCCGTTTATCTCTTATGATACTGAGGTGCTTTACGAGCTCCTCTTAATCCGTATTTCTTCCTTTCCTTCACCCGGTCATCTCTAGTCAACACTCCCGCCTCTTTTAAAGGGGGTTTCAATTCCTTATTGAACTCAACCAAGGCTCTAGCAATTCCTAACCGAATGGCCTCTGCTTGTCCTGAAGAACCTCCTCCACTGACTCTGATAAACAAGTCAAACTTATCACTCGTTTCTGTGAGCAGTAAAGGCTTTTTTATGTTCTTTCGATAGCTTTCCAGTGAAAAAAAATCTTTGAACTGCTGGGGCTTCTTATTGACATACAAGGTGATATCACCTTTTCCTGGTCTGAGATAGACCCGGGCCACAGCTGATTTTCTTCTTCCTGTGCCGTAGTATTGTATTAAACTCAACTCTCCTCCTAAGTCTTATATTCTTTTGGTTTCTGAGCTTCATGGGGATGATCAGGGCCACAATAAACTTTAAGCTTTTTATTCATGGCGCGACCTAGTTTGTTCTTTGGAATCATTCCGCGAACTGCATTCCTAATAACTTCCTCTGGATTCTTCTCCATCAATTCTCTTAAAGTTTTTTCTTTTATTCCTCCTGGATAGCCGGAATGGGAATAATATTTCTTTTGCTCCAGCTTATTTCCAGAGAGTTTGATTTTTTCTGCATTCACTATGATCACATAATCACCGCAATCTAAAAAATCAACATACAAAGGCTTTCCCTTTCCCCGAAGTAGATTGGCAACTTCTGATGCAAGCCTTCCTAAAACTTTTCCTTCAGCATTGATAAGCCACCAATTTCTCTCAATCTCATCTTTTTTTGGTATGTAAGTCTTCATAACACTATTCCTTAGGTCATTAGCTATAATAGATGATAAAGGTAATAATACGTACCAGTATTGATGAGGAAATATACTAAATCTTCAGATAATTGTCAACTATTCAATATATTCTTCGGATTGTGAATTGTTATTTCTATTTGCGATTCGCCTTTCCCAATCCTCCGGATTTCAATTCAATCTCAATTCAGCCCCCCTGAATTTCTTCAATCTCTTTCAACTCCAAGCCGTGGATAACGCTGATCAGTCAATTGCAATTCGAGGCTGCTTGGGATTGAACTGTTTGATCAACAATATTCCCAGTAAAAAACCCCCGATATGAGCAAGCCACGCAACCCCACCCCCTAGGCCCACATTCAACAGCTGTCCAAGAAACCATATACCGAGCACAAAAGCCGCAGGAATAGGAACAATCCTTATGATAAAGATCAGGAAGACAAACGTTATGACCCTGGCATGCGGGAATAAAATCAAATACGCTCCCAGGATTCCTGCAATCGCCCCGCTGGCTCCTATAACAGGAGTGGGAGAATTAAAGTTAAAAATGATATGGACTGCACTTGCACCTAACCCGGACATAAAATAAAACAGAATAAATCGGACCGACCCCAAATAATCTTCGATATTATTCCCGAAAATCCATAAATAAAGCATATTTCCTAGAAGATGAAACAGACTTCCATGAAGAAACATAGAGGTAAATAAGGAAATCATCGGTGATACCCTGGGTATATCGGGAATACTGGTCAGATGGGTTATCTCATAAGGGATAACCCCCATTTTGACAATGAAATACTCTAGTCCCGCTGGTGAAAGCACCTGGTAAAAGAAAATCAAAGTGTTTATGAAAATGAAAGTGACCGTTACATAGGGAAAGCGGTGAGTCGGATTATCATCCTTTAAAGGTATAAACATTTAACTAAAAAAAACCAATCAATCTAAATTCAGAGGTAGCTTTTGTTCTCTTAAGATTTTTTTTCGCTATTCTTGGAACTGTATCCTCAGCTGCTGTATTACTCCCCTTTTGTTAAAAATCAGTAAGTGGTGAATTGTAAATGATGAATTGTAATTTCATTTAAAAAACCTAAAGGTATATTCAATTTACCATTCACCATTAACTATTATCACAGTATTTTCAATAACGCTTCAGGCATGCCTGTGTTTCTTAAAGCGCTTGAAACCTTGACTGGTGGATTATACAGGATAAATTATCAGGAAATAAATATCGACGATATTATTTTTTCAATTCCTTCTCTAATTTCTGTCTTTCGGCTTCAGCTTCCCTGGCTTCCTTATATCTCTCAAGGTACATTTGACCATCTGCAATATAGCGTTCGGCTCTGTCCGGATCGATTTTTGCCAGCACACTCTGGTAGATAACGCTCAACCAAGAATAGGGTTCTGGGTATTTGGGGTCCAGCTCACTGGCTTTAAGCAGACTTCTCTCCCCCTCTTTAGCTGTCTCCAGCCGCTGCTGCCGGGTGAGTAGATTCTGAAGTCTGAAAGCTTTAGCCCATCTGTTCACTCCTTTGGAGAGCCAGGCCTTTGCATTATCAGGTTCCAGCTGAGTTCTTAAGTCATGATAGAAATATGCTTTATCCACCCTTTCAATATTGGGGTCTAAATCTTCATAAAACTGGGCAATGTAAGCATAGCCTTGAGGATTTTCAGGTTCCAGCTCGATTCTTCTTAAATACATTTGTTCTGCTTTTTCAAAAGGTGTCTTTTCTCCATTTTCTGCTTTTTCTCCCTCTTCTTCATCTCCACTTCCTGCATATCTTTTATAAAACTCAGCCACCACATAGTAGTTACTCATATTTGTGGGATTCATCTCCAAAATCTTTAAAAACAATTTCTCAGCTTCTTCAAAATTTCTCAATTTGTCATACATGTCTGCCAAAGAATGAATGATCGTTTCATTTTCGGGGCTGATTTCATAGGCTTTTCTTAAAGCTTCAAGTGCTTTCTCAGCACGTTCCATATTTCTCTCGGTTTCAACCCCGGGATTAAAGACTGCTTTATAACTTTCTCCCAGAAAACGGTGGGCTTGAGCGAGATTTGGATTTAATTCTAAAGCCTTTTCATAATTTTCTATGGCATCTCTATACTTTTGCTCTGAAAAAGCTTGGTTTGCGTTGGTGAAGTAGTAATTTGCCTTCAGTCGGTTAACCTTGAGTTTCTCACAACCTACCATAGCAAAAACAAGGGTGACAGCCAGTGCTATAATCAGAGCAGCATTCATCTTTTTAAGAGACATTCTGACCTCCTTAATCTTTATATCGATTCATCTCAGCAACTTGAATTTATAATAAAAACCCTCATTAAAGTCAAGTAAAACATCCTGAATTATACACATCCTAATTCCTTCGAAGCCGGAGACGTATAGGTGTTCCCCATATATTAAATTTTTCTCTCAGTAGAGAAGAAAAATATTTTTCGTAGGAAGGAAGGAGCGGAGTTGGCGAGTGGGTAAAAAGAATAAAAGTAGGGGGATGAGAACTTTTTTGTGTGATGTATTTGATTTTGACTTTCCTTTTACTTCTAGATAGAGGCGGATAGTGCCGATTAACATGTTCCAAAAATTTGTTCAGTTCAGAAGTCGGAATTCTTCTTTTTGCATTTTCATAAACCTCAGCCGCCAAATCTAAGATTTTTACAGCTCTTTTCCCAGTCAATGCTGATATAAACACAAGAGGAGCATACGAGGCAAAATCAAGTTTTTCATAAACTCTGGTTTTATACTCTTGGTACTTTGTTTCTCTGGAGGAAACCAGGTCCCACTTATTCAAGGCAAGTATGAGCGGTTTCCCTGAGTCATAAGCTAAATGAGCAATAGCAGCATCTTGGCGTGTAGGGAATTCAGTCGAGTCCAAAATAAGGCATATCACGTCTGCTCTCCTAATGTTCTTTTTGGCAATAATGATACCAGCTTTTTCTCTTTTGTCTTTGGTTCTGCTTAATTTTCGAATCCCAGCTGTATCAACAAGACAGAAAGGCCGTCCATTCCTTAAAACAACTGTATCAATACTATCTCGAGTGGTGCCGGGAATTTCACTTACAATCAGCTTCTCATGACCAATAATAAGATTTATAAGGGAAGATTTACCCACATTGATCCTTCCTACCAAAGCAATTTTAAGCGGATTTCCTATTTCTTTAGGATAAAACTTCCCGGGTATTAAATGATAAATCGCCTCTTTAAGTTCTTCTAAATTCCTTTTATGCTCAGCAGATATAGGAATGATGTGCTGCTCTCCCAGCTGATAAAACTCTCCCAATTTCTCCCTTTCTAAAGTTGGGGAGTCAACTTTGTTAACCACTGCAATCATCGGCTTATTAAGTTTTTTTAGAGAAATGAAAAGTTCCTGCTCAGGGGGCAGGATTCCTTTTCTTGCATCCATAATAAAAATCAATGCATCAGCCTGGCGGGAAGCCTCCCATGCTTTAAGTTTTACTTTAGCTGAAATGGGGTTTGATTTAGAATCAAAAAAACCACCGGTATCTACCAGAATAAACATCTTTTCTTTAATGGCACATACACTTGAATTCATATCACGAGTCATGCCGGGAGAGGAATGCACTATGGCTTTTTTCTCTCCCAGTAGCCGGTTGAATAAAGTCGATTTCCCTACATTTGGGAACCCGACGATTGCGATTGTAGATAGCTTTTCCATATGTCTGTCTAATTGATTAAATGAAAACTGAAAACTCAGTCACTTACTAGGTCAAAGCGAGGAAGAAACGGCCTCCGGAGGTCAATATGGCCCGCCAATGTTTCCTGTTCAGCTCCGTTAATCAGAATAAAAACTTTTTTAATGGATTTGAAATTAAAAGCCACGGAGTTGACAACTGCGAAGATTGTAGAAATTTCTGCACTGGAACCCGAAGGATGGCCTGTCTGGAGTTCTGCGGAGAAATCAAGATACACTATTTCATTCCCAGCAATATAAACCCCTCTGATGCTTGTTTCTGGAGGGAATGGAGACAGCAGCCCTTCTTTAGATCCTTCAATCAGCTGTTCCAGAGTTGTTTCTATCTGGTTCTCAAGATTAGAACCAACCACTATTTCTCTTTCTTCTTTATGAAGCACACTGTCTTTTTCTGAAACAAAAAACAAAACAATTTTTTTGGTGTCTATCTCCTGAATTTGCTGTCCTGATAGTTCTTCTCCTACCTTCTCTAAGGGAGAGATTTCAGGAGTTTTTTCTTTTCCCTGACTCCCGAAAAAAATAACTAACAAAACAATAAAGGATGCAAAAAGCGCTGCTGGCAGAATTAATTTTTTATATTCCATGGGTATTTACTAAAAAGAATAATCCTTTAAAAACTCAGCTAGCCCTTCATAGATAGCTCGAGCAATACTGTTCTGAAATTCGTCTGTGGTTAACTTTTTTTCCTCTTCAGGATTGGAGATAAAAGCTGTCTCCACGAGAACCGCAGGACAGGCTACTCCTGTTAGTACCTTAAAAGGAGCCTGTTTGACTCCTCTATTGTGAGTTCCACTTAGAGTATTAAGTTTTGTCTGGATTTTTTCCGCAAACAGACTGCTCTGGCGAATAAAAGATGATTGAGCCATATCCCATAAAATCAATTTCAAATCATCCTCCTCACCACTCTGAATACCCTCTAACTCAGTAGAATTGTTTTCCATATAAGCAAGCCTTCGGATTTCTTCATCTGTTGCGTTTAAACTCAGGAAAAATGTCTCCGAACCCCTCGCAGCCTTTCTATAAGACCCATTGGCATGGATACTGATGAAAACATATGCCCTGTAATTATTGGCGATTGCAGCCCTCCTCTCCAAAGAAACATCCACATCCTCTTCTCTTGTTAGCTGAACTCTAAAGGGGAGGTTTCTCTCGATTATTGTTTTTAACTTAAGTGCAATTTCAAGAGTGACAGTCTTTTCCTGGGTTCCAAATCTGCCTTCAGCCCCGGTTTCAAGCCCTCCGTGTCCCGGGTCTATAACAATAGTTCCCAGCTCTTCTCCTTGAGAAACATCAGATGTTGACCTAAAATCAGAATTTGTCATGCCAGAAGGATAATGGTTGTTTTCTTCTTCTGGCTCAGCAGATGGAGACATCACATCCACAAAAACAATTGAGGAGTTCCGGGAAACCGAATGCTTGCAAATAAAACCTTCATGAGCTGTCTTGATGTTAAATATATAATAATCCGACCCCTTTCCCCACTCTAATGACTCCACTCTTCGGCTATTAAACAGCTGTTTGCTTACATTGAATGGGCCATCTGCACGAACTCTGACCATAAAATAAAAGCCGCTTTTCTCAACATCTAAGCTCAAAGGCTTGGAAGATTCAATGAAAACACGGGAAAAATCAGGGTAGTCAGCAACAGACAATTTAATGAAGGGCTTTTCCTGGGAAAAAAGAATTCCTTGAATGAGCAGAAAAAGAATGACGAAGCCTGGGAGGTTTTTTTTCATCTTAAAACCAAAATCAATGGAGGCGGCGGGAATCGAACCCGCGTCCGGAGGCATTCGACAAGAGGACGCTACATGCTTATCCTCTTCATTCTTGTCGTTTCAAGGCCGTTGAAGAGGAAAACTACCTTGAAACCAACTCCTAAAAGATTCGCTCACCTGGGAAGGAGCGCACCAGGATCGCTATCCTGCTGGTCGACGTTTCTTAAGCGCCGCAGGAAAGCACAAAAGAAACGGCTTGCCTCTTTTTAGGCAGCTAAAGGCATTGATTCTGCACTTATTAAGTCCACCTGTTTAGCGAGGTGGGTGGGGCCTCGACATGCTTCCTCAGTCTCTTTACCTCCGTCGAACCCAATTCGCCCCCGATCTCATCTATAATTATAAGGGAGATTAACAAAATGTCAATATGGTAAAGATACATCAAATTCAAATGCTGAGTCCTCTCTCTGAATAAAATAAGCTGTACAAAAGCCTATTTTACTTCAGGCTTTAGGTGCTCAATGAGAAATTCTACTCTTGCTTCTCCATAGCGATCAAAACGGATGCCGTGTCTCTGCTCCGGATAAATCATTAAATCAAATTTTTTATTGTCCTCTAAAAAAGCCTGAATCAGCTGGATGGTATTCCCCGGATGAACATTGTTATCCACAGCTCCGTGGTGGATGGCCAGATGTCCTTTCAAATTCTGAGCATAATTCAAGCATGAACCTTTTTCATATCCTTCAGGATTATCTTGGGGTCTTCTCATATATCGCTCTGTATAGATGGTGTCATAATTTCTCCAGTCAGTGACAGGAGCTCCGGCTACGCCCACATGAAAAACACCGGGAGCTTTCAGCAGAGCCATACAGGTTAAGTAACCTCCATAAGAATGACCATAAATGCCGACTCGGTTTTCATCAATATAAGGCCTTTTTGCGAGGAATTTCACAGCTGCCACATGATCTTCCAGCTCAATCTGACCTAAATTCATATACATAAGGTTCTGAAAATCCTTGCTTCTTCCTGAGACTCCTCTATGGTCGATAGAGGCCACAATAAAACCCAACTGGGCTAAAGCTTGACCAGAGCTGTCCCCATTAAATCTGTTATAAATTCTCTTTGCTCCCGGCCCTCCATAAACAGACATGACTAAAGGATATTTTTCGTTTTCAGAAAAATGCGCTGGTTTGTACAGGATTCCGTCTAGTTTGTATTTTCCATCAGCTGACTCAAACACAAAATTCTCTGGCTGGATAAGTTCTAAATCCTTAAATTCCTTGGTCATTACGGAACGGCCCAGTTCTCTTATTTGTTTTCCATGTGCTGTATAAAGAAATATTCGGCTCGGCTTATTAAAAGAGGAAAGATAATCCACAAAGTGCTTGCCGTCCGGAGACATGGATACAGAATGAGTGCCGACTTCCTGAAGAAGTTTTTCAAATCCACTTCCATCCATACCTACTCTATAAAGATACGTTTCAAGACCTCTGTTTTCCTGTCCAGTAAAATAAATCCAACCCTTTTCTTCATCTACTCCCACCACTCTGTTTACAGGAAGCTTTGCATCTGTGAGCTGCTCAAAGGATTCACCGGAAATATCATAAAGATATATCTCATTCCACCCACTTCTCTCTGAAGTCCATATAAAGCGCTGGTTATCCTTTAAAAAAATAGGGTCGTCATCCGCTTCAATGTAGCAGGGGTCTTGATCTTTGAGTATCAAATCGACTTCTCCTGTTTCTGGTTCAACTGCAAACAATTCCAGTTCGTTCTGAAGCCTGTTTAAACTCTGGTATGTAAAATACTTCCCATCAGGGGTCCATTTTCCATTAAAAAGATAGACATTGGTATCAATCCCTGTCTTTACCCTAATTGTTTTCTGATTCTCAACATCCACTATATAAAACTGGACTATAGGATTATTTTGCCCCGCCTTGGGGTAGCTCTGCATTTCAAACTCAGGAGAGGGGTCAACATCATGAACAATAGGATATTTTTTTACAGGACTTTCATCAAATTCCATATAGGCAATTTTCGCAGAATCTGGAGACCAGCAGAAAGCCTCGTACTGGCCCAGTTCTTCAGGATAAACCCAATCTGGAAATCCCTTGCGCAGGTCTCTGTGTCCCCCTTGAGTCAGGGGGGTCTCATTTTCATCAAAATCCTTTATATAAAGATTAAAATCCCGCACAAAAGCTCTGTACTTAAGATCAGGTGATATCACTTCAGAGTATATTCTTCCTCGAACCCCTCTGAATTCTTTCTCAGGAACATACGAAATCATCTCATAAGACTCAAGATCACAAAGAAAACCTTTGCTGCTGACTTTAAACTTTATTTTGTTCCCATTGTCTATAAACTCAAAGTTCTCAAAAGGAAGTTCTTTTAAGTCTTTTCCTGTGAGCTCATTATATTTAGAAATGATCCGGGCTTCATCAAAAAGTGCTTCTTTCTTTCCGCTTTTGATATCTATTTTCACAAAACTCTTCTCTTGTTTAAAATACAGACCTGACCCATCCGGCAGCCAACTGAGTCTTGTGACTCCCTCATCCTTTATTAAATCTCTCTCTTTGGTTAACTTTTCATAAAGTTCTCTTCCCCTTACTTGAGCAAACGATAACCAAGAAAAAGAAAAAATCAAGATGATGAGGAATAAGAATTTCATACTTTGCTTAAATCTTTCTTTCATTAAAGCCTCCCTTAAATAAATCCGATCTGACTCCATCCAGGTAAATTATAAAAGTCCATTAGGTCACTCAAAGCATCTGCTTTATTATACACAGCAGCCATTTTTATGAAAAATAGGGCTTCACAAAAATACTTTATAAAGAAAGCTTTGGCAAGAAAGTTTTAAC
>CAYULB010000030.1:0-24393 GCA_964445575.1 uncultured Eubacteriales bacterium | reverse complement strand
TTCTATCAAACTTGGTTTGTGAATGAGGGAATCGGCCTGTTTTATGAAACAATCAAATTATTCGATGGTGAATAATACCGCCCCTGCTTCAACAGATTGGCCCTCTTTAGGACCTATTCTGGTAATCTTTCCATTTCGGGGAGATTTTATTTCATTCTGCATTTTCATGGCCTCCAGCACCAGTACTGGCTGCCCTTCTTTCACTCGTCTCCCTTCTTTGAGCAGTAATTCAATCACTCTTCCAGACATAGAAGTCTTGATATCCACCTTCTTGCTCATTCCGACTCGATTCTTTATCATTTGAAAAGGAGATTTTTTATTGATCCGGATACTCTTTCCCCCCATGCAGACATCATAAGAATCAGAATTTCTACTGACAATGATATTGTAGACCTTTCCATTGACCTTCAGCAAAATTTCCTCATCCGTAACAAACTCAGCAGAAACATGGTATTTATGTTCATTGATAGAAATCAGCAGTTCTCTATTCTGAGATTCCTTAATGTTTAGTTTGAATTCCTTTTTGTTGTATAAAAGAGAAATATTCATTTTACTTATTGTTTGAAAAGGCCTTTAAACGTCCCTGAATTTTCCAGTTGCTTACCGGTCTCTTTCCTCCTGATTTATAGGATACTGATCGGCTGTCCTGGTAGTTCTTTACTCCGGCAGCTATGACAGCTATCCTCTCCTCTTCAGCTGCCAATTCTTCGACTCCCTTCTCCAATCCTTCTAAAAAGTGTGTGTTATAATTTCCTTCATAAAAATCCGGGTGAAAAAGTATTCTTTTAAAAAAAGGAATTATGGTCACAATTCCATAGACCTGATATTCAGACAAAGCCCTCATCATACGATGAATCGCCTCTTCTCTGGAAGCTCCCCATGTGATGACCTTTGAAAGAAGGGGGTCATAATCCATGGGAACTTCATATCCTTCATAGGTCCCATTATCATACCTGACTCCCGGCCCTCCAGAAGGAGGTCGGAGTCTTTTAATTTTCCCGGGTGAGGGCATAAAATTATTATAAGGGTCTTCCGCATAAATTCGACATTGAATTGAACATCCCCTCGAAACAACATCCTGTTGAGAATATTCAAGTTTCTCTCCATAAGCTATTTTTATCTGGGATTTGACTATATCAATTCCAGTCACCATCTCTGTGACAGGGTGTTCCACCTGAAGCCGGGTGTTCATTTCTAAAAAATAGAAATTTTTATCTCTGTCTACCACAAACTCAACCGTACCTGCATTTTGATATCCCACGGCTCTGGCTGCTTCAACCGCTACTTCTTCTATTTTTTTCCTGGTACGGTGATCCAGAAAAGGTGAAGGGGTCTCTTCCAAGACTTTCTGATAACGCCTCTGTACAGAGCATTCTCTCTCACCCAAAGAGACCACATTGCCGTGTTGGTCAGCGATTATCTGGACTTCTATGTGATGAGGTTCTTGAATGTATTTTTCTATATAAACAGAAGGGTCACCAAAACTTGACTCTGCTTCTGATTTTGCAAGTCTAAAGGAGGATATCAGGTCCTTTCTATTCCTTACCATCCTCAATCCCTTTCCGCCGCCTCCAGCTGCTGCTTTTAAAAGCAGGGGAAAGCCTATTCTCTTTGAATGTTCGAGAAGATCTTTTTCCCCGGATAATGGCTCCAGAGTTCCCGGAATCACAGGAACTTTTGCTTCTGCCATTTTTCTCCGTGCCTCTGTCTTGTTTCCCATAATGCGTATAGGCTCTGAAGAGGGGCCTATAAAGATCAATCCTTCATCTTCGCATCTTTTGACAAATCTATGGTTCTCAGCAAGAAATCCGTATCCTGGATGGATTGCTTCAGCTTTTGATTTTTTGGCAGCGTTAATGATCTTGTCAATGTTAAGATAGCTCTCAGAAGGTTTTGAGCCTCCCAGTAGATAGGCTTCCTTAGAAAGTTTCACATGAAGTGCCTTGGTGTCAACATCTGAATAGACAGCGACTGGCGTGATTCCCATCTCATAGCAAGCTCTTATGATTCTTACCGCTATTTCTCCCCGATTGGCAATCAATATTTTCTTGAACATTTTATCCAGGTTAGTTTACTCTATTTGGCTGGTTTCTGTCTAGCCTGACCTGTTCAGGTAGATTAATTTATCTCAAAATGTTTAAAGAGGAATGTTTCCGTGTTTTTTGGGAGGGTTTTCATCTCTTTTGTTTTCCAGCATTCTTAACGCAGCAATCAGCTTTGGCCGTGTGAATTTGGGCTCTATAACCTCATCTATATAACCTTTCTCAGCCGCTACTGAGGGATTAGCAAATTTGTCTCTGAATTCTTTGACCTTTAATTTAACGAGAGCTTCGGGATCTTCTGCTTTTTTTAGCTCTCTCCTGTGGACAATTTTTACAGCGCCTTTGGGCCCCATAACCGCGATTTCTGCAGTGGGATAAGCATAGTTAATATCAGCCCGGATGTGCTTGGATGCCATGACACAGTAGGCTCCTCCGTATGCTTTTCGGGTAATGAGGGTTATTTTAGGAACAGTGGCTTCAGCATAAGCATATAGGATCTTAGCGCCGTGCCTGATGATCCCTCCGTGTTCCTGGGCCACCCCAGGTAGAAATCCAGGGACATCTTCAAATGTGATCAAAGGAATATTAAAAGCATCGCAGAATCTTATAAATCGAGCTCCTTTATCAGATGAATTGATGTCCAGAACACCAGCCAGATGATCGGGCTGGTTCGCCACTACAGCCACAGATTTTCCTCCCAACCGGCCAAACCCTATCACAATATTTTTTGCATAATCTTTTTGGATTTCGAAAAAATAATGATCGTCTAAAACTTTTTTTATTATCCTCCGGATATCATAGGGAAGATTAGGATCATCCGGAACAATCATGTTCATCTCATCATCTACCCTGTCATCAGGGTCTGTGCTCTCTTTCTCCGGCGGGTCTTCCATGTTGTTATCCGGGATAAAAGAAAGAAGCTCTTTTATAATAGCTAGGGTTTGCTCTTCATTTTCTGCTGAAAAATGGGCTACTCCGCTCAATTTATTATGGGTCTCAGCTCCTCCCAGTTCTTCCATGGTCACATCCTCATGAGTGACCTCTCTTATGACATCGGGTCCCGTGATGAACATCCGGCTTATATCCTCGGTCATGATAATAAAATCTGTTATGGCGGGAGAATAAACCGCTCCTCCGGCACAGGGTCCCATTATAGCTGATATTTGAGGTATCACTCCAGAAGCCAATACATTTCTTAGAAATATATCTGCATATCCAGCCAAGCTGGATACTCCCTCTTGTATCCTGGCTCCACCCGAGTCATTAAGGCCTATTATGGGCACACCAGCTTTTAAGGCTAAATCCATTATTTTACAAATTTTTTCAGCATTTGATTTGCTGAGAGACCCTCCGAACACTGTAAAATCTTGAGCAAAAACAAAAACACTTCTGCCCTCAATAGTCCCATAACCTGTGACCACCCCATCTCCATAAATGCGCTTTTTTTTCATACCAAAATCTGTGCAGTGATGGACCACAAATTTATCCATCTCCTGAAAGGACCCATCATCAAGAAGCATTTTTATCCTTTCTCTGGCCGTCAAACGCCCCTCTTCATGACGTTTTTGTATCCTTTCAGGTCCTCCCCCCTGTTCAGCTTGTTTCTCCTTTTTTCTAATTTCTTCTAACTTCTCTTTTATGGTCATTCTTTTTTCTTCCCCATGGATTTCTTTACTTTTTCCCAATCGCTTAAAAACCGCTCAATCCCTCTATCGGTGAGAGGATGTTTGACCAACTTTTCCAGAGAATCAAAAGGTAGAGTTGCGATATCTGCTCCCATCATGGCTGCTTCTACCACATGCATAGGGTGGCGAATACTGGCCACGATGATTTCCGTATCAAATCCATAATTATTGAAGATCGGCACCATCTGTTCAACCAGTGCCAGCCCGTCGCTTGAGATGTCATCCAGCCTGCCGACAAACGGGCTCACGTATCTAGAACCAGCCTTAGCAGCCAGAAGGGCCTGGGTAGGCGAAAATATCAAGGTTGTATTCACTTGGATCCCTTCTTGGGACAACTTTTTTGTGGCCTTAAGGCCTTCCACGCAGATAGGAATCTTGACCACAACATTTTCTGCTATTTCACAGTGTCTTCTTGCTTCTTGGACGATCTCCTCTGCTCTGCTTTGCACACATTCAACACTCACAGGTCCTGGGACAATTTCACAAATGCTTTTGATAAGGTCATTAAAATCTTCCTTTTCTTTTGAACACAAAGTCGGATTGGTAGTCACTCCATCAATGATTCCCCATGATACAGCTTCTTTGATTTCTTCAAGATTGGCAGTGTCTAAAAATATTTTCATAATTCCCTCCATTTCTAGCGTTCTTCAATGCACTTTAATCTTTTTATCTTATTTTTGCCCCTATGTCCAGCCCGCTCACTTCTGCTTCTTAACCCTCATCACTGTGTTTGATAGGGTTCCTATTCCCTCTATCTGCACATCAACTCTATCGCCAGGGGACATAGGACCTACTCCAGAGGGAGTTCCGGTTGTGATAATGTCCCCGGGAAACAGGGTCATAATGTGAGAGATATATTTCAGCAGCTCTGAAACAGGAAAAATCATATTGGCTGTATTCCCAGACTGTCTGAGTTTGCCGTTTAAAAAAGTTTTGATTCTTAGGCGTGAAGGGTCTATATCCGTAGATACACACGGACCTATGGGAGCAAAAGTATCAAAGGATTTAGCCCGGGTCCACTGACCGTCTTTGTCCTGCAAATCACGGGCAGTCACATCATTCAGGCAGGTAAATCCAAGAATACAGTCTTCTGCTTCTTCGACTTGTTCCAGCTTCCAGACTTTCTTTTTGATAATAAACGCCAATTCTCCCTCATAATCGAGCCTTCGGGTTGCTTCAGGGTAAATGATGGTATCATTCGGCCCAATAACAGCGGAGGGAGGCTTTAAAAAGATCAAAGGTCGTTCCGGCACCTGCTGTCCCCTTTCATCTGCATGTTCCTTATAATTGCGTCCTACCGCAATTATTTTTGATGGGAGTACCGGGGGGAGTATTAAAACATCTCCTATGGGTATTCCCTGACCCTTAATCCTGTATTTTCCAAATAATGACCCCTCTATCGGGTTGAGTTCTTCCTCTTTCAGCACTCCATACTGGATTGTATTGTTGTGTTTGAAATGGTATATCTTCATGGTTAAAGTCCTTTCAGAGCTCCTTGGATTGAGTCCGATTTTGGACTCTCATTCCCAGCTTTATCACATGCTGAAACACAATACTCATACACTTTTCCTTTTTCAGGAGAAAAGTCATGGAATATATTCTGTTCGATGGGTCCAGAAGTTATTTGAATAAATGTCTTTTCTCCTTTTTCTCTCCTCCATACTTTGTATCCTTGCAAATCCGGGTCCTCTACTTGGTCCCACGTCAGGGTGATCCGGTCTTTATCAGCGATTAAAACCAGTCCTTTTGGCTTCTCAGGAGGGATAAAATCCTTGATATTAATCTCTATTAAGTCTGAATCTTCACTCTCCAAAAGCACCCCCTCTCCTGAAGCTGTGCTTCTTACAAAATACCTGTAAGTTTCGCCGACAACAACCGTCTGGTCCTCAAACCACGTTTGAGTTATTAATTCATCATTGACTCTTTCGAATTTTCCCTCTGCTCGAGACCTGTAAAGATTATAGCCTTTCACCTCAGCCGGAGATGATCCATCTGTATTTTTGTCCGGAGGATCCCAATCTAGCCTCACTCCCTTCTCAGTTCCCTCTGCTTTTAGACTCAAAGGAGAATGGGGAGCGACTCTGGGTTCCACGCACACAATCTTTGAAAAATGTGATTCCTTTCTTTTTTTATCAGCTGCTTTTATTCCCAGAAAAAACAAAGTGTTTTTATATTCAGAAGGCTTTATCTTAAAATCATAGACAAGAATAGGGGTCTCTTCGTTAGGGTCTTCTTTGAATTTTATTAATTCACTGTTTTGGATGGATTTTAAAAGAGTTGAGTTCTTGGTGAATATTTTCAAATCAACTGCTTTTTCTTCACCTTCTTCATATGGTTTTTTATAGATCCATATGTCTGTACTTGAAATATTAGCTAGGGGGCTTCCATCCAGGTATGAAGTAGGATTTTCCCACTTCAATATTATTTTTTCTCCGCGTTGAAACGCTTCAATAATATTGACTTCCTGGGGAATCTTTTTAACGGGGGGCAGCACAGGACCCTTCTTTCCACAGAACCAATGGAGTAAAACCGCTATGATAATAAGAGAATAGATTTGGCTTTTTTTCATCAGAGAATAAAACGGCTGAGGTCTTGATCTTCTATGATATCCTTTAACTGGTCATCAACATATTTCTCATCAATAGTGATTTTTCGGCTCGTTTTGTCTGGAGCATTGAACGAGATTTCCTCCATAACCTTTTCCATGACCGTGTGAAGTCTTCGGGCTCCAATGTTCTCATTTAGACTGTTGATTCTTTCCGCAATATCTGCGATCTTGTTAATAGCTCCCTGGTCATACTCAACTTTAACTCCTTCTGTGGCCAGAAGGGCTTTATACTGCGTAAGCAGGGCATTCTGGGGCTCAGTCAATATGCGTATGAAATCATCTTTATTCAGCGATGAAAGTTCCACCCGGATAGGAAACCTGCCCTGAAGCTCTGGGATCAGATCCGAAGGGTTGGTCACATGAAAAGCGCCCGCTCCTATAAACAAGATATGGTCGGTTTTCACAAGGCCTGAACGAGTGTTAACCGTAGTGCCTTCAATGATGGGAAGCAGATCTCTCTGCACTCCTTCCCGGCTGACTTCTGGTCCGCGGCCGCTCTCTCTTCCTGATATTTTATCGATTTCATCGAGAAATATGATCCCTGAATGCTCTACTCTTTCCGCGGCTAACCGGGATACCTGATCCATATCAATAAGTTTTTGCTGTTCCTGCTCCACAAGATATTCAATGGCCTCTTTAACTTTGACTTTTCTCTTTTTTGTCTTACCCCCTAAGCCCGGAATGATTTCCTGTATATGTATTCCGATTTCCTCCACTCCTGTGTTTGAAAATATCTCAAAAGGAGAACTGAACTTCTCTTTGATTTCAATCTGCACCTGGCGTTCATCCAGGAGTCCCGCCCGCAATTGGCTTCTCAGTTTCTCTCTGGTATCCTGAAATCTCTTTTCCTGGCTTTTCCCATCATCTTCAGATCTGAATCTGGGTTTAGGAAGAAGAATATCCAGCAGTCTTTCTTCTGCATTTCTTTCTGCTTTTCCTTTGACTTCCTTCATTTTTTCAGTTTTGACCATTCCCACAGCAATTTGAACCAGATCTCTTATCATGGATTCCACATCACGCCCCACATAACCCACTTCAGTGAATTTAGACGCCTCGACCTTAAGAAACGGCGAAGAAGTTAATTTTGCCAGTCTTCGTGAAATCTCAGTCTTCCCTACTCCTGTAGGACCTATCATTAAAATGTTTTTGGGAGCCACCTCATCTGCCAGTTCAGATGGAAGCTTTCTCCTTCTGTACCTATTTCTCAAAGCTATGGCAACGGCTTTTTTTGCATCTTTCTGGCCAATGATATACTTATCCAATTCTTCAACTATCTTTTTTGGGGTCAGCTCCGATTCCTCAAGATTTCTCCTTATCAATTTAAAACTATCAGGTAGTTCTATGGACATTTATAATTCCTCTATGGTGATATAGTCATTGGTGTAAACACAAATCTCGGAAGTGATTTTCATGGCTTCCTCTACAATTTTCCTGACAGAGAAATCCGTATTCTTGATCAAAGCACGGGCTGCTGCCAGGGCGTAAGCCCCTCCCGAACCTATGGAAATGATTCCATCATCAGGCTCCACAACATCTCCAGTCCCAGAAATCAAAAAAGAATTTTTCTTATCAGCAACCACCATCAATGCTTCCAATCTGCGCAAAGCTTTATCCAGCCTCCAATCCTTGGCAAGCTCAATAGCTGCCCGGGCAAGGTTGCCTTGAAACTCCTCTAATTTGCCTTCAAATCTGGAAAAGAGAGCAAAGGCATCAGAAGTAGCGCCTGCAAATCCAGCCAAAACTCTGCCTTTGTACAGCCGCCTTACTTTGCTTGCTTTTGATTTCAATACAGTCTTTTCCAAAGTGACTTGGCCGTCCCCAGCAATGGCGACTTTTCCCTTTTTTCTGACACACAATACAGTAGTTGCTTGGAAATCTTTTCGGTCTTTCATTGTTTAATAATGATAAAACGTTCTGGAGAAAACGTCAATGCTTCTTGTACTGATCCCTCAGTCGAGTCTGTATGCTTTCCATGGGAATAAGCTTCCCATTTATGATTACCTGAAAAACCCTTGAATTCATTTGAATCGGCGAACCGCTCCATATTGCTAAATTTGCAATTTTCCCTTCTTCAAGAGAACCCATTTTATCATCAATTCCTAATATTTTGGCAGGATTTATTGTCAAGGCTCTTACGGCTTGTTCTTGCTCAAGGCCATACGCAACAGACAGACTGGCAGGAACAGGAAGATTGCGCACATTCCTGCTCTCGGGCCCCCATCCCCCGGGACCAAAAGCAAACAGAACTCCTTTTTCTGCTAGAACCGCAGCTGTATGATAATTCAAGTCAAAGGGCTCCCACCTTTGGGGGATACTGCTGGTTCCTGACCAGATAACAGGAATGTCTTTCTCACTCAATATTTCAGCGTACTTTAATATCCCTCTTCCCCCTCTTATGATTCCCTTGAGATTATATTGATCCATGATTTTCAATGCATTCCTGATAGTGACTTCATCATTGGTCAAAAAAATTACTGGTATCTCTCCTTTTATTACAGGAACCAGCGCCTCCATCTCCAAATCAATACTGAATTTGCTTTCTTTTTCAGTGCTTTCTTTTTCGTCACCTTCTTTTTGCTTTTCTTTCTTCTGGACATACTGTTTTGCCTTATTGAGCTTCTCCTCAATAAGCGCGACGACACCCGGAACAGTGGAAGGATAGCCGTCTTGTCTTTTGGCTCCCATGTTAAAGATTTGAGCCGCATATCTTTTTACTACCATATCCGAGGCCAACCTCCCTTCTAAATTCAAAACCACTGATTTTCCGTTTATAGGACTCCGGGTGCCGCTTACAGTCATCACAGTCGTAACTCCCCCAAGTCGAGTCACCTCAATACAGGGGTCTTCAGGATTTAAAGCATCATAAGGGTCCATTTGAGGTGTTGACACACCTGTCTCATCTAAGTCATTTCCAGCTCCAGGATAGCCAGTGACTCCAACAGCTGTCATTAAAGCTATCATCCCAGGATAAACATATTTCTCTGAAGCATCAATGACATAAGCTGAAGAGGGCGGCTTTAAATCTTGGCCTATTTTCTTTATTTTCCCGTTTTCTACAATAATATCTGTTTCCTTCATTGGATGGCCTTCTACCGGTACAACCGTTCCGTTTTTTATAAATAGGGGGTCAGCTTCCTGCGAAAAAAGCGGATAAAGACAACAAAGACTTATTAAAAGTAAAATAAATGTTTTTCTATTCATGAGATGCTCCTTTGAAAGTCACACTCTCTTTCTCATAATCAAAGTATACCTTTCCTTCGATGATAGTCATAACACACTTTGAGGTGGAATCAAGAGGATATTTATCAAACACAGCAATATCACCATCTTTTCCCTTTTCAATGCTGCCGGCTCGATGTTCCATCTCTAAGGCATAAGCTGGATTCAACGTGATCATCTTAAGGACTTCTTCTTCAGGGATATCATTGTATTTAAGAACTTTGGCTGCATTGAGATAAAGATAACGGCATTCATCAGCACTATCCGAATTGATCACAATCTTCACTCCAGCGCGGTGCATGATTTCAAATCCATAAGGACATCCGTCATAGGCCTCTTCTTTAAACCCCCACCAGTCAATCCATCCTCCGTAACACACTCCTGCTTCAGCCAGGATATCTGGCACCTTGTATCCATCAATACAGTGGCTCAGCTGAAGAAGGTCAATATCAAACTCTTTACAAAAATTTATAATCCATACAATCTCATCAGCTCGATAAACATGACAGTCTACCCCCAGCTTCTTTTCTAAGACCATCTTTAAGGTTTCCATTTTAAGGTCTTTAGATGGAGGTTTGATATCCTCTTTTCCCTCATCCTTGTCTTTCTCATATTGATCCCATTTTTCTTTGTATTCTTTGGCTTTTAAGAATGCATTTCTCAATACATAGGCATTCCCCATGCGGGTTGACGGAATCCGGCCTTTTCTTCCATACAGTCTTTTGGGGTTTTCACCGAGAGCCATCTTAAGCTGCTGCCTGACACCGCTGACAATCATTTCTTCAACAGGCTCATTGTATTTAAGCTTTATGGTGACATTGACGCCGCCTATTACATTAGCACTGCCGTGCATAGTCTTAACCATAGTGACCCCACCGGCTAAAGTCTTTTTTATAGAGTCAGAAGAGGGCTCCAAAGCTTCGCGCATCCATATTTGAGGCGTGACCGGGTCTGTGGCTTCATTCACATCAGTGAGCGCAATATGAGAATGACTGTCTATGATTCCTGGCATGACATATTTTCCGCTCATATCAAGGACTTTAATCCCGGCAGGGATATCAATGTTCTTCCCTACTTCAAGAATCTTCCCGTCTTTTATCACCACAATTCCATTTTCAATAATACCTTTTGTTATGGTAAGAACTTTTCCACCTTTTAATACCAAATTCTGGGGCCAAATAACACAGGCCGTGAATAAAAGAGCTAAAATGAGTGAAATGATCCGATTCTTCAAATTCGCCTCCTTTGATATTTTATTTTAAAACCAAGCTTAATAACCTGACCTATTCATAAAAAAATAGCGATGTTTTCATTATCAATTTATTTTCATCAATATACAAGATTTTTTCAAGAACGATGTCTTGAACATTTTTCTTATTTGAATTTTCTATTTTAATCGCTATTTTTTTACCTTCCAGGCGAGCCGATCTGAAATTCAGGTGTGGCTGAAGCGACATTGAATACGGTGAATTGTGAATGGTTAATGGTAAGTGGTGAATGGTAAATTGAAATGAATTTAGTTTTTTATGAGATACAATTCTCCATTTACAATTCACTATTTACTGCTTTTGTTGGAACGGGGGGAGTTACGCAGGCGCTGAGAAAAATGAAGAAGAATGGCGTTAAAAATCTGAAGGGAGCCCAAGCCATATCTGAATTTCAGGAAGCTTACGGCTGCTCCTTGTTCTTTTTAAACATTCAGCCTGTCTCGCTTTTCTCGCTCCCCAGGCATAGACCAAACCAAATAACCTAAAGAATCCATAGAAACTGGAGAAACAAAACAAACTCTATCCACTCTAATTATGCCCTGGCGCCTCGCATCTGCAGCAATCTCGACTCGTGAATAATCCAGGATAATTAAAAAATAAAAAATCAATAATTCCTTTCGCATTTCAGGGAATCTTGACGGAGATATCGGCCTGTGTGATAATGAGAACCACAGAAATATAAATAGAGAGAAAAGATATGCCGGAACAAAGAATATATGGTTTTCTTAAATCAGGAATAGATGCTCACACCCTGGGCATCAGCCACATAAGTCAGCTTCTTGAAGAATGTGGATTTAAAGTCTTTATTTCAGATTCACAAGTCTCACAAGCAGTGGATAAAATTTCTCATCTTCACTATTTTGAAATCATAAAAAAATGGATCCTCCGAAACCATATCACACATCTCGGCTTCAGCTACCGCCTAGACCCTCAACAGGCGGTAAAAACCTTCGGGAGATTGATCTCACTTATCAAAAATGACTTAAGGTTATCTCCCCAAAAAAACGGGATTATAAAAAAAATATATTTTGCCGGCCTCCCTGACGCCTGTGAAGGGGTTAGAAAGGAATTTGGAAAAAGATTTGTTATATTCAGAGGTGATGAAACTCCCATAGAAACACTCAAAAAAATGGATATTCCAGATGTGCTTATTCCCAAATCTATTCAGGAAAGTTCAATTTACGACCAGATAAGATTTGACTTTGGGAAACAATTGATCGAGCAGGAAAAATACAAGGCCATTCCAAAGCTGCCTGAATACCATTATGAAGGTTATGGGACTGATAAAGACCATTTATCCAAACGCTTGGCTTCAGCCAAAAAACATCAAAGCCTACCCTTAACCAGAGTCCATGTAGGGCCCTATCTTGAAGACCGGGAGAAAGCTCTGGTCATGTTTTCTGAATGGCTCAAACAGCTTTCAAAATCGAGATTTCTGGATATTGTATCTGTGGGTTCTTCTCAATTGAGCCAGTCACATTTCGGTGAAAGCTGGGAAGGGATGACTAATGGAGGTGGAGTTCCTTTTAACAGCGAACTCGAGCTTCAGGCAATCCGGGAAGATGCCTCTCCCATGTTAGTGAGAGCTTATTCGGGAACAAAAAATGTGGCCCGGATGGCTTATATCCTGGAGAAAAATTTAAATATGGCTTGGCATGCTCTTTCTCTCTGGTGGTTCAACAAAATAGACGGCAGAGGCCCCTTGACAGTAAAGCAGGGCTTGTCCGAACATTTGGAAGCTATGAAATATATTGCCAATGTGCAAAAGCCTTTTGAGCCGAATATTCCCCATCATTTTGCTTTCAGAGGAGCTGACGATGTCACTTATGTGGTTTCAGCCTATCTTGCTGCAATAACAGCTAAAAACCTAGGAATTAAAATGTTGATCCTCCAAAACATGCTCAATACTCCCAAATCCACTTGGGGAGTCCGGGATATTGTGAAAGCCCGAGTTCTGCTGAAACTAGTCAGGTCTTTGGAAGACACTCATTTTAAAGTGATCTATCAACCCAGGGCGGGTCTGGATTACTTTTCTCCGGATATTCAAAAGGCAAAAATCCAGCTTGCTGCTGTGACTGCATTGATGTCTGACATTGAGCCGGAAAAGACTGACAGCCCTTCTATAATCCATGTGGTCAGCTTTTCCGAGGCCCTGTTCCTTGCCACACCAGAGGTAATAAATGAAAGCATCCAAATCACCAAATCCGCATTGAAAAATTACCCAGAATACAGAAAAGAAAATGCGGTATCTGATATCATATCAAGCTCTGAAATAAGAAGTGAATGTGAAGAGCTGTATCAGGAATCAAAAACCATGGTAGACCATATGCAACAGAATATAGAAAATCTGTACTCCAGCCAAGGACTGTTTAGCGTATTTAAATCAGGATACTTTCCTGTTCCTTTTCTATGGGAATGCCGGGATGAGTTTTCTAATGCTGTCAATTGGAGCACAAAACTTATCAAAGGGGGAATACAGGTGGTGGATAAAACCGGACACAAGATGCCTTTAAAGAAAAGGCTTGCCAGAATCGATAATATGATGAAGAGAGGACAGTAAATTTAAAAACTTCAGTCTGCAATATAACCCTGGCGGTAGACAATCCTGTAATTCTTTTCTGGTACCCTCACTTCAATCTTTTTGAATTTCCCGTCTCTGATATAGTTTTCAGGCGAATAATATATCAAATAATACTGTTTGGAAGCCTCCACAGCTTTTTGCATCAGCCACTCTGGCCTGGAAGAGCTTTCAATATAACCTCCTGTAGCATAAGCCATTTCTCTAAACGCACTGAATATATCCTCGGACTTCTCCTGAAAAATCACTCCGGGAATATTTTGAACGACCTTTGAGATAAAAAGGAAATGAATGGAAATCGAATGGTCTGCATAGATCTGTTTGATTTTCTCCACATCAAAAGAAATTTCTCTTCTGTAAATATCCATGATACCAGTTATGGTTTGTTCTATAGTCGGTCTGTCCTGGTAGAGTGCTATGAACTGAGTCAATATTTTGGGGTCTATTTGGGGGATATATTCATTTTGATAAAAAAGAAAAACATATTTCTGACCCCTTTCTTCTTCCAGCAGTTGGGCAAAATGAACCATTTTTTCCTGGTCTACAGTTCTTATCTCTTCAAGCCGTCCGATCAGATATTGATATCTCATCAGCTTTTCTTCAGGAGTCCTGTCTAACTGGTCAATAAAAGTAATGGCTTCATCTTTAGCAAAAATTCTTTCACTCTGTTCCAGAGAAGCTGATATGGAGCTGGCAAGTTCTGTGAGTTCCCGAATTACACTTCTGTATTCAGAACTTCCAGTTAGCGCATCCTTTCTTAAAATTCCGATTAACTGATTTACCACTTCATCTCTTGACTTCAGTTCCAGGGCTCTTCCCCTCAATCGATAAGAACTGGTCGGGGTGATCACCACCAGCACATCACCAGGATAGATGACATTTTTTAGAAAATAGTCTACAGCGTTTCCTATTCTAGGGTCGTATTCAGATATCTCAAAAAACAGATAAAAACTTCTCGAAGTATTCGGAGAAAATCTTTTTCTCTCTTCTTTTCTGGCAATATTCCTTTCATTTACCAGATAAACAGCTTGAATTTTCTGGATTTTCCCGTCTTCATACACTTCAAAGTCATCTATGGTAAGATTGTCTAAAAAGGAGCGGCCCTCATAAACTCTGACCGGAACCTCAATATTCACCACCAGTGATTCTTCGGCTATCTGTTGAGGAAAAACTGAAATAACTGAAAAAATAAATAAACAAAGAGGAACTAGCTTAGCTCTCATTGTATCCTCCCTCTTGATTAATAGCAGTAATCCTGAAAAAAGTCAACACACCAAGCTTTCGTTCAAATTAACTATTGATTTGAGTTTGATTTCCTATTATCTTATAAAAATAAAATAAAATGGGAAAAAACAATGACACTTTTCTGGACTTTATACGCAGCCGTATAGAAGAGGATATCAAATCCAATAAAAACCAGGGAAGAGTGCACACTCGTTTTCCTCCTGAACCAAATGGATATCTCCATATTGGTCATGCCAAGTCCATCTGTCTTAATTTTGGCCTAGCCCAGGAATACAATGGGAAATGCAATCTTCGATTTGACGACACCAATCCCTGTAAGGAAGAAGTAGAATATGTTGAATCCATAAAAAAAGATGTGAGATGGCTGGGATTTGACTGGGGAGACCGCGAATACTATGCCTCAGACTACTTTGAAAAGCTCTATGAATATGCTGTACAGTTGATAAAAAAGGGGAAGGCTTTTGTCTGCGACTTAAGTACAGAAGAAATTAAAGAATACAGAGGGACTTTAACAGAACCAGGAAAGGAAAGCCCTTATCGAAACCGATCCGTGGAAGAAAACCTGGATCTTTTTGAAAGGATGCGCAAAGGAGAATTTAAAGACGGGGAAAGGGTTTTAAGAGCCAAGATAGACATGTCGTCTCCGAATTTAAACATGAGAGACCCGGTCATATACCGAATCCTTCATGCATCTCATCACCGGACAGGAGATAAATGGTGCATCTATCCCATGTATGACTTTGCCCATGGTCTCTGTGACTCTATCGAGAGAATCACTCATTCTATCTGCACTCTTGAATTTGAAGACCACAGACCTTTATATGATTGGTTTCTGGAAGAACTGGATGTCTTTCGTTCCCAGCAGATTGAGTTTGCCCGGCTCAACTTGAGCTTCACGGTAATGAGTAAAAGAAAGCTGCTGGAACTGGTCAAAGAAGGATATGTGAAAGGATGGGATGACCCCCGTATGCCTACTTTATCAGGATTAGGGCGGCGGGGTTACACTCCTGAATCAATCCGTGACTTCTGTGACAGGATAGGTTTAGCAAAAAGGGAAAGTGTTGTGGATATTGCACTGCTGGAGCACTGTCTGAGGGAAGATCAAAACAAAAGAGCTCCACGCCGAATGGCTGTCCTGAACCCTCTTGAAGTTATCATTGACAACTACCCGGAGGGAAAGACCGAAATGCTGGAAGCAGAAAACAATCCAGAAGACCAAAGTATGGGAAAACGAAAAGTTCCCTTCTCCCGCCATATATACATTGAAAGGGAAGACTTCCGCGAATCTCCACCTAAAAAATACTTCCGTCTCGCTCCAGAAAGAGAAGTAAGACTCAAGCATGCTTATTACATTAAATGCCAAAAAACAATCAAAGACAAAAAATCAGGAGAAATCAAAAGGCTTCACTGTACTTATGACCCTGAAACAAAAGGGGGATGGTCCCAAGACGGACGAAAAGTAAAGGGGACTCTTCACTGGGTATCTGTTCCCCATGCTGTAACAGCTGAAGTTAGGCTTTACGACCGTCTGTTTAATACCAAAGACCCCTTTGATGTTAAACAAGGAGAAGACTTTAAGAAAAATCTGAATCCCGAATCTCTCAAAGTGATCCCATCAAGCAAACTGGAGCCAAGCTTATCCTCTGCCCAGCCCAGAGACCTTTTTCAATTCTTAAGAAAAGGATATTTCTGTGTGGACCCTGACTCTACCAAAGATAAGCTCGTTTTCAACCGTTCTGTTCCTCTGCGTGACACCTGGGCTAAAATCCTCAAGAATCAGGAAAAAAAACAGCGGCCTTAATTCACATCCTCAAACATATTTCATTGACAGGACTTTAAGCATTTAATATTCTTATTTTGTATCATTAGACCAAATGTCAGAGACCAATCAAAACCATCATTGGAGGAGAAGCAATCATGAAACCTAAAGTCAAACCTAAAAATAACTGTTATTCTTCTGGCCCCTGTGCCAAACACCCTGACTACTCGCTGGATGAGCTCAAAGACACTCCATTGGGCCGTTCTCACCGGAGTGCATTGGGGAAAGGGAAATTGGCAGAGTCCATAGAAAGTACCAAAAAAATATTAGGACTGCCTCCTGATTATTTAGCCGGCATTGTGCCTGCATCAGATACCGGAGCCTTTGAAATGGCCATGTGGTCTCTTTTGGGGCCCAGAGGAGTGGATGTTTTTGTATGGGAATCTTTCAGTAAGGGATGGGCTACAGATATTAAGGACCAATTGAAGCTGAAAAATGTGCGCGTCTTCGAAGCAGAGTACGGAAAGCTGCCTGACCTTACCCAGACAGATTTCAACAATGATGTGGTTTTCGTGTGGAACGGAACTACCAGCGGAGTCAAAGTCCCAAACGGAGACTGGATTCCTGACAACAGAAAAGGTCTTACCCTCTGCGATGCAACCTCTGCTATATTTGCTATGGAAATACCTTATCATAAGCTCGATGTCATCACCTATTCCTGGCAGAAAGTTCTGGGGGGAGAAGCTGCTCATGGTGTGCTGATACTATCTCCAAGAGCTGTGGAAAGGATAAAGACCTACTCCCCACCATGGCCTATGCCTAAAATATTTCGCTTGACTAAAAAAGGGAAATTCAATGAAGGCATATTTAAGGGGTCCACCATCAACACTCCTTCCATGCTGGCCAATGAGGACTACCTTGCTGCTCTGGACTGGGTTGAATCTGTAGGAGGCCTTTCAGGGCTCATAAAAAGAAGCAATGAAAACCTTAAAGTTTTTGAAGATTTTGTGGCCAAACATGACTGGATAGAATTTCTTGCAGAAAAGAAAGAAATCCGTTCCAACACAAGTGTCTGTTTCAGCGTGGACCTTCCTGAAGAAAAGATCAAAGCTATGGTGAAACTTCTGGCTGACGAAGAAGTGGCTTATGACTGCGGCTCATACCGCGAAGCACCTCCAGGCTTAAGATTCTGGTGCGGAGCCACCATTGATAAAGAAGACCTGGAAATCATCACTCATTGGCTGGAGTGGGCTTATCAGCAAGTCAAATAAGTTCTTTTTAGGAATATAAGCTTATACTGCCTAGGAAACAAAAAGACAATGGAAAAGTTGAAAATCAATGCGTGTTTTCTCTCAATACTTCTCTTTTTAGGTGTATCTTCCTGTTCTATTGAAAAATTTGTCCTGAAAAAAGCAGCAGACACTTTGAGTGGAGAAAGCAGCGGCAATGTCTTTTTATCAGATAATGACCCTGAGCTGGTGGGAGATGCCCTTCCCTTTACTATAAAAATGTATGAGTCTCTTATGTCAGCCATACCCGAACATTATGGGGTGAGGCTCCAAACAGGAATGCTGTACATCATGTACGCAAATGTATATGTTCAATCTCCAGCAGAACAGCTTCCGGACCGAGAATTCGAGAAAAAAGAATACATGCTCAACAGGGCCAAAAATCTTTACCTAAGAGGAAGAGACTACGTTCTTGCACTGCTTGAAATGAAATATCCAGGTTTTTTTAATAACTTGGAAGCAAAAAAATACCAGCAAGCTCTTAAGGATGTTAAAAAAGAGGACGTTCCAGCTCTCTACTGGGCTTCTGCTGGCTGGGTAGCTGCTTATTCCATTGACCCGTTTGACATGAAGCTTGGAATCTCACTTCCCCAGGCAGAGGCCCTGATGAACAAAGTTTTGGAACTGGATGAAGATTACAACAATGGTTCTGTCCATGACTTTTTCATCCTATATTATGGTTCCCTACCAGAATACATGGGAGGAAGCTCAGATAAAGCCAGAGAACATTTTAAAAAAGCCGTCAAATTATCTAAAGGAAGGTCAGCATCCCCTTATCTATCCTTGGCTTCCACAGTCTCTGTAAAAGAACAAAATTTAAAAGAATTCAAAGCTCTTTTAAACCAAGCTCTTAAAATAGACCCGGATAAAGAAATCTCTCTGAGGCTTCAGAACACCATATGTCATAGAAAAGCTGAATGGATGCTTGAACATATTGAAGACTATTTTGTAGAAATAAAATAAAATCATGGGAAAACAATGAAAAAAACGAATATATCCAAAATCATTTTACTGGGTCTGCTGCAAGTTTTCCTCTGCGCTTCTTTGTTTTCAACCAATATTAAAATAGGGAGCATTGCTCCCAAACACTCTCCCTGGGATGATGCCCTGCGGATCCTCAACCAAAAGTGGCAGGAGATTACTGACGGAGAAGTCGAGTTGAAAATATATCCGGGAAGCATTGCCGGAAATGAAGCCGATACTTTGAGAAAGATGAGAATAGGAATGCTGGGAGGAGGAGTTTTTACCAATCGGGGTCTGACCAAGATATATTCAGACATTTATGTCCTCAACATCCCTTTTCTCATCACTTCGGATCAAGAACTGAACTTTGTTTTGAATAAGATGAAACCTGTTTTCGAAAAGGGAATTGAGGAGAATGGATTCAAAATTATCATTTGGTCAATGGCAGGATGGATACACATTTTTTCTAAAGAAAAAGTTATTTACCCGGAAGACTTAAAAAAACACAAGCTTTCCTTTACCACCGGAGAGGCAGTGCTGGAACAGGCCTGGAAAAGGTCTGGATATCATATTGTACCCACTGACCTTAAAGACCTTATGATGGCTCTTCAAAGCGGGATGGTGGATTCTTTCTATTTATCTCCCCTGGTAGCTGCTTCAGGTCAGTATTTCTCTTTAGCTCCCCATATGTGCTCTCTCAAAATCGCACCTATAGTGGGGGGGGTAGTGGTCACTGAAAGCATCTGGAACCAAGTTCCAGACCAATACAAACAAAAAATGCTGGATGCCGCTGAAGAAGTTTCTGAAAAATTAAACCAAGAAAGAAAAAAGCTGGAAGAGGAAGCTATCGAAACTATGAAAGAACATGGGCTGAAAATAAATGAGGTTCCTGATAATGCAGTTGCGAAATGGAAAAATACAGCGGAAAAGGGAATGGAAGTTCTTATCGACAATGTATTCTCTCAAAAGATCTATGAAGAGTTAAAACATTACTTAAATGAGTACCAAAAGAGAAATGAAGAACACCGTTCTAAAGATCATCCACATATTTGAAGACCACCTTGTCTTTTTCATGGTCTTTCTGCTGGCTTTAATCCCTGTAATGGAAGTCATCGCCAGAAAGATATTCCAGACAGGAATTCCTAATTCCACTGACTATATTCATCATCTAGTGCTTATCATCACTTTTTTGGGTGGAATGGTCACCACCAGGGAGAAAAAACATCTTTCTTTGAATCTCAGTTTTAATCTTTCTCAAAAAACCAAATCTTTTATTCACCTGATTGTTACTTCACTTGCCGCCTCTATGACTACTGCCTTTGCCTGGGCTTCGCTTTCCTTTGCCATAAACGGTTTTACTATTGAACAGAAAGTGGGAATATTCAGCCTGAAATATATAATCCTGATTATGGCGGTAGGATATTTTATCATGGCTTTAAGATTCAGCCTTCATCTTGAAAAAAAAATATTCAAAATCATTTCTGCCTCCTCCGGAATTTTTATGGGAACCCTTCTCTCCATCAAACCAATCCTGAATTCATACACAGGTTTAACTGGAAAATCTCCTGGAATTTTTAAAATCCTCTCCTCAGGTTATGAGAACGCGATCACTTCTTGTGCTTGGCCTTTGATCATTCTGCTTATTTTGACAGCAGTTTTTGGGATGAGGATCTTCATAGTCCTTGGGGGTACAGCCTATCTTCTCTTTGCCAGAGCTGGGCTCCCTCTTGAAGTAGTCCCTAATGAAGCCTACTCCCTTCTTATAAGTCATTCCATCCCCGCTATTCCGCTTTTTACCATTGCCGGTTTTTTACTTTCAGAAAGCAGGGCTGGAGAGAGAATTGTGGGATTGTTCAAATCTTTGTTCTCCTGGTTTCCGGGTGGACTTGCGGTAGTGAGTGTTCTGGCCTGTGCTTTTTTCACCACTTTTACAGGGGCATCAGGGGTCACCATACTGGCTTTGGGCGGCTTTCTCTTGATGGTTCTCAGAAAAGGCCATTATAAAAAAAAGTTCAGTACCGGACTGCTCACTGCTTCGGGAAGCATCGGCCTTTTGTTTCCTCCCAGTCTTCCTATAATCATCTATGGCGTCACTGCCCAGATAAGCATCAAAGATATGTTTATAGGCGGTCTCCTTCCTGGTTCTCTAATGATATTGGCTATGATCTTGGTGGGAGTACTCTATTCTGTTCGGAAAAATATCCCCAGAGAAACTTTCAAAATAAAAGAAGCAGCCAGGTCTATAAAAATTTCTTTTTGGGAAATACTTCTTCCCGTCATTATTTTGGGCTTTTATTTCGGAGGTCTCACTACTTTGGTTGAAAGCGGAGCAGTGGCGGTTCTTTATATATTAATTGTGGAACTGGCAATAACAAGAGACATAAAAATAAAAAGCCTTTCCGGTATCATCAAAAAAAGTATCCCCATAATAGGAGGAGTGCTTTCCATCATAGCTATTGCTAAAGCTCTATCCTATTTTATGGTGGATGCCCAGATCCCGGTAAAATTAGCAGAATGGGCTCAGGCGAATATCGGCTCAAAATATTTATTCCTGCTGCTTCTCAATCTTTGTCTATTGATTACAGGTTTTTTTATGGATATATTCTCTGCTATCCTGGTAGTAGTCCCTCTTATCATTCCTTTAGGCCAAGTTTTCCAGATACACCCCGTTCATCTCGGCATTATTTTTCTGGCAAATATGGAGCTGGGATATCTGACTCCTCCTGTAGGGCTGAATCTCTTTTTGGCCTCATACCGATTCGAAGAACCCATGGAGAGAGTCTATCGAAGCATAATCCTGTTCTTTTTTATTCAACTGATTTCAGTACTTCTGATTACTTATATGCCTTTTCTCTCTACCTGGCACCTATAGTTTCTTGGACTATTCATAAAAAAATGGCGATGCTTTTATAATTAACCTATTTACAGCTATGTACAAGGTTTTTTCAAGAACAATGTCTAGAGCATCCTTACTGTTTGTATTTCTATTTTAATCGCCATTTTTTTACCATTAAGGCAAGCCGATATGAAATTCAGGCCTGGCTTGTGCTTACTAAAGATTTTTAACGCCATTCTTCTTCGTTTTTCTCGGCGCCTGCGTAACTCCCGCCGTTCCAACAAAAGCAGTAAATAGTGAATTGTAAATGGAGAATTGTATCTCATAAAAAACTAAATTCATTTCAATTTACCATTCACCACTTACCATTAACCATTCACAATTCACCGTATTCAATGTCGCTTCAGCCACACCTGAATTTCTTTAAGCTCAAAACCGCGGCTTGTGAATAGTCTAAGTTAGCTTGGGCTATTTATAATTTTATTCTACGGTGATGTCTTTGGAGCTCTGCCAAAGCCCATGTATATTGCAGAGGCTTGATGCAAAGATAGTCCCTGGTTTCTCAGTTTTAAAACTCAAAGTGGCTGCATGATGGGTGTAAACCGTGCTGGTATCGGGCCCTTCGGTGCTTTCTCCATGAGCTGCAAACTCGACTTTTCCGATTTGATAAGGGAAATTGTCTCCCTCTGGCTTGAAATACAACATGATCCAGCGGATGTGATGTTCGGTCTTATTAGGATGAGCGACTTCTTTTCCTATGCTGACTTTCACTTCAAACATCTCCCCTCTTTTTATTTTATCCGGGGCATCTATCACAGGGACATGTTTTTCCTTTTTCCAATCAGCGGTTTTAAACAATTCTTTAAACTCAGTCATTATTTCTCTCCTTATGTCTAATGATTAAGTCTGCTGTTTGCACCAATTCCTTTTCTATTCTAAAAGCAAACTCACTTCAAGTCAATGCGCTCCAATGAAAAAAGCCCCTTCCGCGGGCAAGTGTGCTGTCACTTGTCTCGCCTTTATTCAAGGCGCGCCCGCTGGGAAGGGGCTTTAAGTCTTTCTACTTCAATTTACTTAGCTGTTAGAACTCGAAGCGAACTCCGAATCTCAGCAGCCTTGGGTTCAGGATCTCATTCAAGGAACCCGCCATGGAACTAGGCGTGAAACTGGTGCTTCCATCGCTGTAAACATAGAGATCTCCCCAATCATACTGGTATCTTCTGTTTTCAATGGTGCTGTTGAGAGCGTTGAACATGTCAGCCATGAGATAGATCTTGCCTGCATCTCCTACATTCAGCACTTTCTCAAGACGAATATCCAGCTTGTAGAAAGTAGGTAAGGACTCTTCGCCAAAAGGTTCCAGATAAGCTGTATAGCTGCGGCTTCTTGGGTTGGGAATCCTGTAGTCTACGACATCCACTGTTTCTCTGATCAGCCAGCCGTCTCTGGCCTGGAAGTTAAAGGAGAAGTTGACACCATAGGGAAGCTGGTAAAGTCCTGCGAGCTTGAGCATCCAGGGGGAGTAGGTGTACTGATTGATCTTTCCGCTGGCTCCGCCCTGATAAGGCGAATACACTCTTTCATCCAGAGCCCACAGGTTGTTGGGATTCAGGTATCCCTCATCCCCGTAGTGGATTTTCTGGTTCTGGAAAGTGAAGCTTCCGTTCAGCATCCACCTGTTGGAAAGCCTCTTGTTGAAAATGATGTCAAATCCCCAGTAGTCACTGTATCTGTCCGGTATAACAGTCCGATATCCGTACGGAGAGTATGCCGAAGGATTAATGCCCTGGTAGCTGTCAGTCATGTAGTAGTAGGTGTTGTCATCAGCACCGCCCATGTCACCGTCCCAAGGTGTGTTCACTCCGCTCACATCCACACTGGATGGAAGAGCCGGGGCCGGCACATACCAATCCTGGTTCTGGAGATACTGAAAGTCTCCGAAATGCTTGAGGGTCCAGTTGTTTTGATCATATCTTCTGTAAGTGGCATTGACAGAGACTCCAAAGTCAGGAAGAACTTCTCTTTGAAGGGTTAAAATGACTTCTGAAGTCCGGGTCGACTGAGCTTCCGGGTCAAAGGTGGTGTAGGGGTCTGTAAGCTGCTGCGGGTTGTTGGGGTCATAGCCTCCATACCATACGCCTCCGGCATCGGCTAAGTTGCCAGAAAAAACTCCGCCTGGAAAAACCTGATAAGCGGTGTAGCTTCCATCTCCGACTGTACCCCAGTAAAGCTCATTGAGCTGAATCACATTGTCGCCGTTGTCGTTCCAGTAAAAGTCCATCCAACCGCTTGTACCACCGGGCATCCAGTAACCAGCCATCATTCCCATGAAGTCTCCGTACTGGGCCAAGGAGAGCTTGGCAATGGTTTTCCCGTCACCGGTCACATCATAGGTCAGACCGATTCTGGGAGAAAATGTCTTCCACCAGTAAGGATCACCGGTTTCATCATAAGCTCTCACTTCATCCACTTCAGCTCCGGGAAGAATGGCATCCAGGGCTGCCTGGGTATCCGCAGTAGCGATCTCATCCCAGGCTGGATTGTCTGTCACTGCTTCAATGGTAATGGGGGCCACATAGGGCTGCTGCTGGTCGTATCTCAGTCCCAGATTGAGAGTGAACCGTCCAAATGTGGCGGTGTCTCTCAGATAAAATGAATAAGCATCCACTCCAAAGTCTCTGTAATAGCCTCTAAAGAAGGAAAAATACCTCAAGTTGGAAGGGTTTTCAGCAAGACTGGGAGCTCCATCGCCGTTCCAGTCAATAGTGGGATAATTAAGGCGCCAGATAGCATAGAAGTTTCCCACATAGACAGATTCTGTGTAAGCGCGTCTTGCAGCGTATTCCGCTCCAAACAGCCATTCATGGCTCATCCCTAAAAAGTCGTCCACAAACAAAGTCC
>CAYULB010000029.1:0-25372 GCA_964445575.1 uncultured Eubacteriales bacterium | reverse complement strand
GAGATCGGTTCGTCTGTAAGAGAAAAAATGGCGATTAAAACAAAAAAAGCAAACAATAAAAATGTTCAAATCAATGTTCTTGATAAAATCTTGTCTATCGCTGAAAATAAATTAATAATGAAAAAATCACCATTTTTTTATGAATAGGTCAGGTTATATGGAAACTAAAAAAAGATTGAATACCTAGCTTAATCAAGAGAGAAAGAAAAATGGCAAAAGCATGTGAAATCTGCGGAAAAGGCCCCGCCTTTGGACACAGCGTCAGTCATTCGCACAAAGCAAGCAAAAAGAAATGGAAGCCCAACTTACAGAGAATTAAAATCGTGACTGACTCCGGGACAAGGAGAGTCTGGGTCTGCACCAACTGCATCCGTTCGGGCAAAGTCGAAAAAGCAGGATAATCTCAGCTTTAAATTCTTTCCACAGATAGAACCTCAGTGATTTCCTCTATTTCATGAGTGATTTTTCGTAGTTGCTCAATATTGGAAACGGTGAGGCTTAGATTTATTCTGGTTTTTTTGTCTGGGGCAGGGCTGACATTGGCTTTTTTAATGTTGACTTCCCTAGTCGCGATTTTTGAAGTTATTTTAGCCAGAACACCGGGCTTGTCATGGGCATTGATCAACAGAGAGACCTCATATTCTTCATGGCTTGATTTGTCCCAGGAAACATCTACCCATCTTTGAGAAGGAAGGATTTCTTTTTTTATCAAATGGCATTTCTTGGAATGGACTGAGATTCCTTTGCCTGATGTGATATACCCGATGATGGGTTCTCCGTGAATGGGAGAGCAGCATCTTGCTATTTTAGTATAGGAACTGTCAATATTTTTTACTTTGATAGCAGGCAACTTTTTTTTGGTGACTTTTTTGGCCGCCTTTTTCAGGAGGGTCTCTTTTTTCAACTTTTGGCCCATGTCAGGGAATATTTTTTCTAATAATTTTCTGTTGAGAACGATTTTTCCGATCCCGACCATTTCATAAAAGTGTCTTATGGACTTGATTTGAGAATGCGTTGCTTGCCGTATTTTTTTTAAAAGAGATTTCCCTTTTACAGCCGTTCCTTTTATTTTATATTTATCAAGCTGTTTGCTCCAAAGCTTTTTCCCTATGGATATGTTTTCTAACTGTTCTTGCTTGTTGAGCCATCTTTTAATGTGATGCTGTGCTTTGGAAGTGAAAGCAAAATTAAGCCAGTTTCTTCTGGGGGTTTTTTCTTCTGATGTGACAATCTCCACAATAGCCCCTGGCTCTAAGACGGTCTTTAAAGGAACAGCCTTTCCGTTTATCAGGGCGGCATCTGCATGCAGTCCTATTTCAGTATGTATTTTGAAAGCGAAATCAAGAGCTGTGGCGCCCATAGGGAGAGTTATGACTTTGCCTTTGGGAGTAAACACATAGACCTCCTCAGGGATCAGATTGGTCTTTAAGTTCTTTAAAAATTTTCTGGGGTCCTTTTGTTCTTGGTAAAGTTCGGCCATTTCTCTGAGCCACTGAAGCCTATCGTCCTCTTTTACTATAGATTTGGCATCTGCTTCTTTGTATTTCCAGTGAGCCGCGATTCCGTTTACTGATATTTCATGCATTTCTTGAGTTCTGATCTGGATTTCAATGGTTTGTTTTTTTTCTGTAAGTATGGTTGTGTGAAGAGCTTGATACAGGTTTGGTTTTGGCATAGAAATAAAATCATTAAACCGGGAGGGAAGATGGGTCCAGTTTTGATGCATTATACCTAAGGCCGCATAGCAGTTTCGGGTGGAATCTGTAATGAGCCTCAGTGCCATGAAGTCATACACTTGGTCGAATTTCAAGTTTTGGCGTTTCATTTTTCTATAAACGCTGTAAGGTCTTTTTATTCGAGAAGATATTTCAGCTGGAACATGATTTGCTTTCATCAGACTGGTCATCTTTTTTTCAATTTTCTTCAGGATTTTTTCAGAATCTTTTTTTTTGGTTTTTATAAGAGAGAGGATCCGGAAATAGTTTTTTGGGTCTCCATAATGAAAGGATAAGTCCTCCAGTTCTGCTTTTATACGGCCCATACCTAACCGATTGGCAATGGGAGCATATATTTCAAGGGTTTCTTGAGCAATCTGTTTTTGTTTCTTATCAGATAGATATTTCAAGGTTTTAAGATTGTGGATTCGGTCAGCAAGCTTTATGAAAATCACTCTGAGGTCATCAATCATAGCAATGATTATTTTTCTGATGGTCTCGGCTCGTCTTGTTTCAGGAGAAGAATCTTCTACCAGGCTAATTTTTGTGACCCCTTCCACAAGGTGGGCAATTTCTTTGCCAAATAATTTTTTTATGTCCAGAGCTGTCACGTCTGTATCTTCGAGAACATCATGAAGAAGAGCCGCGGCCAGGGTGATGGGATCTAATTTCATCTCAGCAAGAATATGGGCGACCTCCAAGGGGTGGCTGAGATAAGGTTCTCCGGAAAGCCGGACCTGACCCTTATGAGAATGAGCCGCAAAAACATAGGCTTTTTGTAAAGGCATCAAGTCTTTTTCATCGTACAGAGCCGAGACTTTTTCCAAAATATCGTCGAATCTTATCATTGGTGTTTTATTCCCAGGGGGCCAGCGATTTAATCCGCTGCTTTAATCACGTTCGTTCTTCAGAATCCAGTTTACCGCATCCAGAAGGGTTTTTGCAACATAAGCCGGCTTGATTTTCATTTTCTCAAGCTCCAGCAGAGATTTTTTCCCAAAGCCAGTGAGCACGAGAATGGGAGTCGCCTTAATGTTAAGGCTAAATTGCATGTCCTCCACTTTATCTCCTATCATATAAGATTGGGATAAGTCTATATTCAATTCTTGAGCAGCTTTAAAGGCCATGCCGGGGAGAGGTTTCCTGCATGCGCAGTCTTTCTTATATTCTGGGAGGAGCGAGTTCTTATAATGGGGACAATAATATGTCCCGTCAAGATGCGCACCTTCTTTGTTAAAAGCTGCTTTCATTTTTTCATGAATTTTGTGGAGGGCTTTCTCCTTGATAAGCCCTCTTCCCACCCCTGATTGATTGGTAATGACCACAGCTAAAAATCCGGCTTGGTTGATTTTTCTTACTGCTTCAAAACTATAAGGATAGATCTTGATGTGTTCATAGGAAGCAGGATAGCCTACATCTTTGTTGATGTTGCCGTCTCTGTCTAAGAAAACCGCTCTTTTTTTCATGATATGAAATTTGTGCATTCCTGAAAGACTTCTTCTGGAGTTATTTTGAGCATGCATTGATGTTCATAGGGGCATTCCCTATAGGAACAAGGCCAGCAGGGAACATCTTTTTTTATTGCTTTATGGGGCTGGTGGAAAGGCCGGGTAGCAGATGGAACCGTGGGGCCAAAAAGAGCCACCACCGGTGTCCGGAGGGCATTGGAAAGATGCATGGGACCGGAATCATTGGAAACAACAAGGTCAGCTAGGCTCATAATCCCGGCCAGCATCCTCAGGGATATTTTCCCAGCCAGGTTGACAGGTTTTTTCTTTAAATGAAATGAGATTGATTCAGAAAGAGGTGCCTCTGCCGACGATCCAATGATAAGAAGGTCCACATCAAATTTTTTTTGAAGCATTTCTGCAAGCAAAGCGTATTTAGATGCGGGCCATCGTTTGGCTGGGCCGTAATAAGCGCCGGGATTCAGGATAACCAGCTTGTTTTTAGGATTAGCATTAAGGGTGCTGAGAAAATCTTGGGCCCTGGCTTTTTCTTGTGGTGTGACCTCAATGTGCAGTTGAGAGGGGCAGGTCTTGAACCCCAAGCCAGAGATAAGGTTTTGATAATATTGAACTTGATGAATTTGTTTTCTGGGATTTTTACAGGAGACATGTTTGGTCAGGAGAATCGATCGTCCATCCTTTTTATATCCCCATCTTTCAGGAATTCTCGCCATATAAAAGAGAAAAGCAGACATAAAAGAATTAGGGAGAAGAAGTCCAGCCTCAATCTTGTATTTTTTGATTTTTTGGGCGGCAGCCCTGAGGCTTTTCAAATCATTTTTATCAGGGATGATTATGACATCACTCACAAAATCAAGGCTTAGAAAAATGTCTTTCACCCAGTTGTTAGCAACAACAAAAATTTCTGAGTGTAAAAAATTGCTTTTTAGGCTTTTAATGCTGGGGATTGCAAGGATGGAATCCCCTATCCAATTTGGAGCGCGAACAGCTATTCGCATTTTTCTGCCTGGTTTAGGCTTTTATCTGCTCCGGCGTTTTTTCCTTTGAAGCCCCCCTTTTTTTTTGGGGCGACTTTTCTTTGGATTCAGAGGAGTTAGCGTGACTCAGATGGTCTTTCTTTGCGGCATAGTCTGTGACATACCAGCCAGAACCTTTGAATTGGATGGCTGGGATAGAAATTAGTTTTTTTAAAGATCCCCCACAAAAAGGACATTTGGTAGGAGCGGGGTCCCCTACTTTCTGGATTATTTCGATTTTTTTTTGGCATTTTGAGCATTTATATTCATAAAGGGGCATGATAACCTCCCAAAAAGAATCAGATATTATAGCAGAAAATATTTCTTTAGTAAAAACAAATATAACAAGGACTTTCCACGACTTAAAGTTGCGGCAAAGGCAAGGAGCAAGGGCTCTTTACATAATTTTTGTGCTGCTAGAAGCGGTTCAGTCTGTTCGGTCTGTGTTTGGTTTGTTAAAGTTTGGTGCGAGAGGAGCGAGAAAAGCAAAAACACAGAGATTTCAGCGATTTGCTGATATTATTGATTTTTTTGAAGAATCTTCATAAAATTGATACAGAATCACTATGAAGATAAAGATAACAACTTTTTCTCTACTTTTCGTTCTTGTGATCAGCATGTCTTGGGCCCAGGGAGTGCGGAAGCCTGTATGGGCAGGACAGTTTTATGATGCCCGGCCTCAGGTTTTGTCTAAGCAAATAGACCAATGGTTGGAGCTGGCAGAGTACAAGCCGAATCCCGGCTCCCAGCTAAAAGTTTTGATTGTCCCTCATGCAGGTTATGTTTATTCTGGGAAAGTTGCTGCCTATGCCTACAGGCAGGCTCAAAACAAAGAATTCGAAACCGTGGTCATCCTCGGCCCCAGTCACCACTTTGGATTCAAAGGCTGCTCCATCTATCCGGATGGAATGTATGTTTCTCCTCTTGGAAACATTCCCATAGACAGGAACTTAGCAAAAACGCTTTCTAGAGCTACAGGATATGGATTTGTTCCCAGGGCCCACCAAAAAGAGCATTCGATAGAAGTTCAGATTCCCTTTATCCAAAAAACGATTCCAGATGCCAAAATAATTCCTGTTGTTCTGGGCCTTCCTACTTCAAATTTGATTGAAAACTTAGCTAAGGGGCTGGCGAAAATCGCTTCTGAGAAAAAGATTTTAGTGGTCGCTTCAACAGATATGTCCCATTATCTTCCCAAGGACCAGGCAAACAGGCGAGATCAAAACACCATCAGCTTGATTGTTTCAAAAGCTCTCCAAAAATTAGAGGAAAAAATACTCCAGAATGAGAACATTATGTGTGGCGGAGCTGGAGTCGCGGCAGCCCTTCACTACGCCACGAGCCTGGGCAACACCCAAGTAGAGCTCTTAACTTATGATGATTCTGCATCTGCGGGAGGGCCAGAATCTAAGGTAGTGGGCTATATGTCCGCGGGTATTTATGTGAGCAAAGAGATTGACGCTCTTTCTCAGGAACAAAAGGGCGAGCTTTTGAATATAGCTCGGGCAGCTATAAAAAGCTATATGGAAGATAAAAAGACGGTCTTTACTAGACCTCAAATGGAAAACCTGAATGTAAAAAGAGGTGCCTTTGTGACCTTAAGGCATAAAGGAATGCTGAGAGGGTGTATCGGGTTTATTGAGGCTATGGCTCCCTTATATCAGACTGTAGCCCAAGCTGCTGTGTATGCTGCCTTCAAAGATGATAGATTCCCTCCTCTGTCAGCTTTTGAACTGCAGGAATTGGAGATAGAGATATCCGTGCTCACACCACCAAGAAGGGCCGCAGACCTTTCAGAGATTGAAGTCGGCAAACACGGACTGATCATATCCAAAGAACAAAAAGAAGGCCTCCTGCTTCCCCAGGTAGCCATCGAGAACCGATGGTCCAGGGAGAGATTTCTTGAACAGGCCTGTATTAAGGCTGGGCTTCCCAAAGATGCCTGGAAGAAAGGAGCGGAGATCTATATCTTTGAAGCCATTGTTTTTCATTGACCTGACTTATTCCTGAGTCGAGAGAGCTTTCCGCCCCCCTTGCTTGTTTAAAACAAGGGGAGAAAAATGGAAAGCGGGTTTGGGTTGAAATTGAGCCGGCTTAAAGGAAGAAGGGTTGACTTTTTTGGCAAATTGTTTAAAAATCTAAAGGGAACTGTTCAAAGGAATAAGAACAATGAAAAATATATTCAAGTCTTTTTTTACACTCCTACTCGCATCATCTGCTTTTTTGATTGGATTTTATTTAGGTAAAGAAAAAATCATTTCTAAAATCCCTGATTTTCAAGAAGACTTTGAGGAGAAGGGGAGAATTGATTCCTAGTAAAGGGTGATTCAATTCAACCCAGATTGCTGACTATTTATCAAAGAAAAAAATGAACATATTTTTATTTGGATTTATAGTCATATTTGTTTTGTTCGTGATTATTTTAATAGCAAATCCCAGGATTTCCTGTTTTGGGAAAAAAATCAGGTCACCTTTTTATCCCCTGTTAAGAAAGAAAAAGCGCTCAAAGGGGAAAGAAACCAAAATAGATGACTATGGATTCTCTTTGTCTGACAAAAAGAAAACAAACAAAGACAAAAACAAGAAAGATGAAAAAAAATAGGTGAAGCAAAGGAATTGTATCTAAAGAGAATCTGGACAGTTTTACTGGGAGCTTGCCTTTTAATTTCATTCTGTTGCCGCCCCTCTCGGGTTTTGCTTTCTCCTTTTCCAGACCGAATTGAGACCGTACAGGGGTTTGCTTCTTTAAAAGTCTCGGGGACGAAAAGTTTTTCAAGGTCAAAATTTTCATTTTTGTTTGTGCTCCCGGATAAGGGAAGGATAGAAGCCTTTGATTTTCTGGGAAGGACCCTCTATCAGATTATAATCGTGGATGACAAGGCCTATCTAGTGGCCCCCTCAAAAAAGGTTTACTGGAAGAGCGGAGAAGAAGAAATTATCGAAAAATTCCTTGGGTTTAGACTGAGCCTGGCTGAGATTTTTGCTGTTCTCACAGGGCAGTGGTCAGGTCTCGGAGTGCAGACAGAAAACAAAGAGCTTTCTTTATGGGAAATTAAAAAAGACAGAGAAGGCAGGATTGTTCAGGGGAAAAAGCAGGGAATGACCTTCCAGGTGAATGAATACATTGAAGGCACAGATTTGATTCGAACACTTTCTTTTAAAAGTCAGTTTCAAAGCGGGAAGCTGAACATTCTCAGTATTGATTTTAGTGATACAGGCAAAGAAGGGCTTTTTTCTTTGTCTTTCACCAGAGAATTTGAAGAGAAGTCCTGGGATGAAATAAAAACAATTATGAGCCATGAAAACAAAGGCGTTTTCTAAAATCAACCTTGGTTTAGAAGTACTGAAAAAGAGAGAGGACGGTTATCATGACATCAGGACTCTTTTCCAGAGCATCTCCCTTCATGATTCTATAGAAATACAGGTCTCTCCTTCAGGAACTTTGACGCTCAGAGGCTCGGACGGCTCCATTTCCTGGGGCAAGGATAATCTGGCGTATAAGGCGGCTCTCCTCATGCGGGAGAGGTCCCTGACTGAACCAGGAATCCAAATCAAGGTTGAAAAGAATATTCCTGTGGGAGCCGGCTTAGGAGGGGGAAGCAGTGACGCTGCCGTCACTTTACTGGGCCTCAATAAAATGCTTGGATTGAAGTTGAAAAAGGATGAACTGGTAGAGCTCGGGAAAGAGTTGGGAGCAGATGTCCCCTATTTTCTTGAAGGAGGATTGTGTGTGGGAACAGGGAGAGGAGACAACATTTCGATTATTGACGACCTCCCCACTTATTTCTGCATCCTGGTTTTAGAGGGCACATCTCTTTCTACAGAATTGGTTTATCATAGCTTCTGCGAAAGCTTGACTTCAAGAGGCAAAGACAGTAAAATTATTCAGTTTCTTGACACTCTTAACTTAGGCGAATTAGAGAACGACTTAGAAGAAACTGTTTTTCATTTACATCCACAGCTCAAGAAAGCTAAAAGCCTTGTTAGAAAAATGGACCCGGTACTGACACTGGTAAGCGGGACAGGTTCGGTGGTATTCGGTCTTTTTAAAACAAGAAAAAAAGCAAGGGAAGCTCTAGGGAAAATAGAAAAAGTTTATCCTGCAGTGCTTGTAGAGACATTGAATAGAGAACAGTACTGGAGTGGAATAATGAATGGGGTGTAGCCAAGCGGTAAGGCAGCGGCCTTTGGAGCCGCCATTCGGAGGTTCGAATCCTCCCACCCCAGCCATGAATAATAGAGGATTTTCAAGAAAAGAGGTTGAAGACTCAAAAGAAAGGAATAGAGAATGAAGATTTTTACAGGCTCATCCAATCCTAAGTTGACAGAAGAAATTTTGTCTTATCTTAACATGGACCTTGGAAAATCAGTTCTTGAGCAGTTCAGCGACGGAGAGATTCATTTTTACATTGATGAAAATGTTCGGGGAGAAGATGTTTTTGTTATTCAAACAGGAGCGCGTGAGACCAGCTTTCATTTGATGGAGCTTTTTATAATGATTGATGCCCTGAAAAGAGCCTCTGCAGAAAGGATAACAGCTGTTATCCCCTATTACTGCTATGCCCGGCAGGATTGGAAGGACCGTCCTCGTGTCCCTATTTCTGCCAGGCTGGTTGCCGATCTGATTGAAGCTGCCGGAGCCAATCGTGTTTTAACCATGGACCTTCATTCTCCTCAGATCCAAGGATTCTTTTCTATTCCTGTGGACAATCTGGTGGCTAGAGTTGTCTTAGAAAAGTATTTCAAGAGCCTGGGGCTGGAAAATTTAACCATTATCTCCCCGGATGCCGGAGGGGTAGGCCGGGCCCGGTGGTTTGCCAAGCGTATGGATGCTTCTTTGGGAATCATTGATAAGAGGAGGCCGGCTCCTAATATTGCCAAGGTCCTTCATGTCATCGGAGAAGTAGAGGGACACGATGTCATTATTTTGGATGATATGGTTGATACAGGAGGAACATTAGTTCAAAGTGCTGAGGCACTGGTAAAAGAAGGGGCAGAGAGAGTTTTCGCAGCATGTACACATCCTGTGCTTTCGGGAAATGCAGCAGACAAAATAAACAAATCAGAAATAAAAAAGTTGGTAGTCACCAATACAATTCCTTTGGAAGGGAAAAAGAAAGAATCAAATAAGATTAAGGTTTTATCGGTAGCAGAGCTTTTTGGGGAGGCGATCCGAAGGATTCATGAAGGAGCATCTGTAAGTTCTTTATTTCAATAAGGAGAAATAAGATATGAGCATGACAGTCAAAGCTGAGATGAGAGAATCGGTTGGAAAAAATGCTGCCCGCCGTTTAAGGAAAGAGGGCAGAGTCCCCGCGATTCTTTATGGGCCCAAGACCAAGAATATACCCTTGATTTTATCCAAACAGGATATGTTCACTATTTTGAGGTCAGAAAGGGGAATGAACACCATTTTCAAAGTGGCTTTTGATTCGAAAAAAAAGAATGTTATGATAAAAGATTATCAACTGGATGTAGTATCTGATGAACTCTTGCATGTAGACCTGGTCGAGATTGCAATGAGCGAGGCGATTGAATTGACTGTTCAGGTTGTTCTGACCGGCGAAGCCGTTGGAGTGAAGTCTGAAGGGGGATTTGTTGACTTCACCAACAGAGAAGTTGAGGTAAGATGTCTGCCAAAAGACATCCCTGATCAGATTAAAGTGGATATCAGCGGCCTTCATCTGCACGAGTCAATAAGGGTAAAGGACATTGAACCTCCCGAGAATGTGGAGTTTATAACAGAGCCAGATACAGTCATTGCGCATATCATGCTCCCAGAAGAAGAAGAGATAGTGGAGGAAGAAGAGATAGAAGAACTTATTGAGGAGGGAGAAGAGCCAGAAGTCATCGGAGAAGAAAAAGAAGAGGCCGAAGAAGAGGGAAAGGAAGAACCAGAGGAAGAAGAAGGCAAAAAGGAGTGATATTTGTGGGCAGTAGTGGGACTTGGAAATCCTGGCAGGGAGTATGCTTGGACCCGACACAATGCAGGAGCTATGTTTATCAATCAATTGGGAAACACATGGAAGTCTCCTCTTAAAGTTATGGACAAAAAATTCCGTGGAGCAGAAACAAGAAGAGAGAGGAAGCATGTTCTCCTGGCCAAATCCAGGGTCTTTATGAATATGAGCGGAACCGCAGTGGAAAGGATTAAAGAGAAGCATCATGTGCCTTTAGAACAGCTGATTGTGGCCCATGATGACTTTGATATCCCACTGGGAGAGATAAGAATTAGAAGAAGAGGAGGCAGCGGGACTCATAAAGGAGTTAAGTCTGTGATTGAGGCGCTGGGGACTCAAAGATTCCCCAGAATAAGAATTGGGATCGGTCCTGTCCCAGAAGGGATAGACCCTGCTGATTTTGTGCTGTCGGCTTTTATAGAAGAAGAGAAACCGTTGTTTCGAGAGACCCTTGATAAGGCCGTCCAAGCTCTAGAAATCATTTTGGCTCGCTCTTTAGACGAAGCCATGAATGTGTATAATAGAAAAAGGAGTGAAGTTTAGTTAGAAAAAGCAATTTGCCCCTTGCTCCTCTTCTAAAGAAGAGGAGCTGAATAGCCATAAGGAGGAAAGTATGAGATATTACGAAACAGGTTTTTTAATCGCCCCCGACCTTTCCGAGGAAGAAACAGAACAGTTGATCGGCCAGATGGAAGATGTGGTCAAAAACAACAAAGGCAAAATGGTCCATGTGGATAAATGGGGGAAGCGGAAGCTTGCTTATCTTATAAAAAAGCATGACTCTGCTTTTTATGTTTTTTTCTATTATGAAGGGACCCCCGCGACATATGCTGAATTGGAACGTCAGTTTAAGCAAAAAGAAGCTATAATCCGGCATTTGACCTTAAAAAAAGAAGAACTTCCTTTGATGGAGGAGGAAAAGAAGAAGCCAGAAAAGAAGAAACCGGCCCCTAAGAAGGAAACGGAAGAAAAGCCAGAGAAAAAAGAAAACCAAAAGAAACCGGACAAAGACACGAGCACCAAAGCAGCTCCAGACAAAAAAGCAAAGGAAAAAGAAATCAATAAGACGAAGGAAGGAGAAGAATAAAGATGACCCCTAAAAAAGATTCAAAAAGACCGAGAAGATACTTTTCCCGAAGGAGGAAATACTGCTGGTTTTGTAAAAACAATATGAAGGACATTGACTTTAAAGACATTGATATTTTAAAGAGATATGTTCCAGAAAGAGGCAAGATATCTCCCCGCAGGGTAACAGGGACTTGTGCTTATCATCAGCGGAAGCTCACCAAGGCAATTAAAAGAGCAAGGCATTTGGCACTGCTGCCTTATATCGCAGATTAAAACTGTATATCGGAGGCAAAATGAAGCTACTTTTAAAAGAAAACATCGAGAACCTAGGAAAAAAAGGTGATATTGTAGAGGTTGCTCCCGGGTATGGGAGGAATTATTTGATTCCAAAGAAGTTCGGAATTCGGGTGACTCCATCAAACATGAAGATGATAGAAATCGAGCAGAAAGCTCTCAAAAAAGGCTTTGAAAAGGAAATGGAGTCCTACAATAAAGTCATTGAGAGGTTGAATAACACCCAGCTCACTTTTAAAAGAAAGACCGGCGAAAAAGATACTATTTACGGCTCTGTAAGCGCAAGTGACATTAAAGAAGCTTTAGAAAAACAGGATTTTGATATTGACAGAAAGAGGATTTTGATGGACGAACCCATAAAAAAGCTTGGAACCCATACTGTACCGGTGAAAGTTTTTCAGGAATATAAAGGGGAAGTTAAGGTAGAGGTAAAGAAAGAAGGCGAGGAGGAAGAAGAAAAAGCGGCCGAAGCGAAAAAAGAGGAAGAAACGCAAGAAAAGGAACAAAAAAAGAAAGAAGAGGAGAGCCAGGCGAAAAAGCAAATTAAGGACAAACCCAAAAAAGACAGCAAGAAAAAAGAATAAGCAGGAGTTATGAACTTAGATTTTACGTTTTTAAAAAAAACTCCTCCTCACAGCCCTGAGACAGAAAAAACTGTCCTGGGGGGTATTCTGGTAAACAACAAAAACCTAAATGTGGTCCTTTCCATTATTTCCATTGAAGATTTTTATAAAGAAGCAAACCGCAGCATTTTGAAAGCAATCGAATCCTTGGTTGACAAGGGACGCCCTGTAGATTTGCTTACCCTTGCCGAAGAACTTAAAAAGGAAGGGATTCTTGAGGAAGTAGGGGGGGTGTCCTATCTTTCTTCGTTGATGGATGGGGTTCCTAAAAGCTTGAACATCGAGTATCATGCGAGGATCATAAAGGAAAAAGCATTGCTCAGAAGGCTTATTGCTTCTTCTTCAGAGATCATATCCGCCAGTTATGGGCAGAAGGAAGACGCAGACCAGCTTTTAGAGAGAGCTCAGTCTGCGATCATAGATGTTGCAGAGCAGAGAATAAAACCTGGATTTTTGCCTATAAAGACTTTAACTCAGGAAGCCTTGAATACCATTGATTCTTTGCGGAACCGTCAGGAGGCGGTGACAGGCATTCCCAGTGGTTTTAGAGATTTAGACAGCATTACTGCTGGATTTCATAATTCTGAATTTATTGTAGTGGCAGCCCGTCCTTCCATGGGAAAAACAGCCCTCTGCTTGAATATATCCCAACATGTTGGTCTGAATACAGATTATTCAGCCGGATTCTTTTCTTTGGAGATGTCAAAAGAGCAGTTAGCCCTGCGCCTGTTGTGTTCAGAGGCAAAGGTTGACCTTCACAAGGTGAGAACAGGATTTCTTAGTGAAAGGGAATTTAAAGAACTTCAGAAATCAGCTGAAAATATTTCAAAATCAGAAATATATGTGGATGAGACCCCAGCGCTTTCTGTTATTGAAATGAAAGCAAAAGCAAGAAGGTTAAAGATGGAGCAGAACCTGGATATTCTTTTTGTTGATTACATGCAGCTCATGCGGGCAGGGGGCCGTTTTGAAAACAGAAATCAGGAGATCTCGTTCATTTCTCGTTCTTTGAAGGAGCTCGCCAAAGAGCTGCAAATTCCAGTGATAGGGATTTCCCAGCTGAGCAGAGCTCCTGAGAAAGGTCGTTCAAAACCCATTCCTCAACTGTCAGACTTGAGAGAATCTGGAGCTATTGAGCAGGATGCTGATGTGGTTATCTTTATATTCCGTCCTGAAATTTATGAGCCAGGCGATGAAACCCTTAGAGGTATTGCAGAAATCATTATCGCTAAGCAGAGGAACGGGCCTACAGGAAGAGTTTCTCTTGCCTTTTTAAACAAGTTTGCCAGGTTCAGCAACAGAGAGTTTCATGCGGCTGAAGAATAACCGATTGGCAAGACTACCGGGAATGGGATTAAGACCATGAATAAAAACAAATCATTTTTTGTGTGTCAGAACTGCGGATTTCATTCCCCCAAGTGGCTGGGGAAATGTCCGGGCTGTGGAGAATGGAGCACTCTGATTGAAGAGATTGAGGAGCCTGCTGCAGAAGAGCTGTCCTTTCCTCCTTCTAAGCCTGTGCTTTATAAGGACATAATATATTCTGACAAACAGCGTCTTAAAATAAAAATGAGTGAATTGAATCGGGTCTTAGGAGGAGGAATCGTTCTCGGTTCTTTAGTGCTGATCGGAGGGGAACCAGGAATTGGAAAATCCACTCTGCTGCTGCAGGCCAGCCGGGATTTTTCAGCAGAGGGGAAAAAAGTGCTTTATGTCTCAAGCGAAGAATCTTTGGAGCAGATGAAGATGAGAGGGGAAAGACTGGGAATGGGTCAGGGGGAATTGTATCTGCTGGCAGAGACAAGTCTAGAAAAGATCCTTTCATATGCCTTGAATCTAAAACCTCAAGTATTTATTTTAGATTCGGTCCAGACTGTTTTTTCCTCCAAACTTTCCTCCAGCACAGGTACCATAAGCCAGGTCCGTGAAGTCACCAACCAGATTTTCAGGTTTGCCAAAAAGAATAACATCTGTTCTTTTTTAGTGGGACACATTACAAAAGAAGGCTCTTTAGCAGGGCCCAAGTCTTTAGAACACATGGTGGATGTTGTCCTTTATTTTGAAGGGGAACGAGACCACAGTCACAGAATTTTAAGAGCCTTTAAAAATCGATTTGGCCCGGTTTCTGAGATAGCCGTCTTTAATATGGAATCAACGGGGTTGAGAGCTATCGCCAATCCGTCAGCTTTTTTTCTAAGGGAAAGACCTGAAGGGGAGCCCGGAAGTGCGGTAACCTGCACTATCAAAGGCTCCCGCCCGCTTTTAGCCGAGGTTCAAGCTTTGGTCTCTTCAACCTTGTTTGTCGGAAATCCCAGAAGGATGACCATAGGGCTTGATCACTACCGGACAGCCATGCTCTTGGCTGTAATAGAAAAGAAGCTGGGATTTGGGTTTGGAGGACAGGACATTCACATGAATATTGCCGGAGGGCTGCACATAAAAGAACCTGCTGCAGACCTAGGAATTCTGGCAGCCCTGGTTTCCTGTATCAAAAATAAACCTGTTCCTCTGGACCTTACCCTATTTGGAGAAATTGGATTAAGTGGAGAAGTCAGGTCTATAAACCAGACCTTAGCAAGAATAAAGGAGGCTTCTTCACTGGGGTTTAAGTCCGCGGTGCTGCCAGAGGGGAATCTTTCGGAATTGAGAAGAGAGAAGATTGAAGGCATAGAACTTGTTGGAGTCAAAAGCATTCGAGAAGCGGTAGAGGTGCTTTTTTAAGCAAAAATTTATATAATAGTTCTAACATAATAACTATTCATAATAAGGATTGAGTTATGGGCATTTTTATTTTTAGGGTATTGGTCGTCGCAATCATTACCTCTACTGGCTATTTTCTGTGTCCGTTTGGAATCCCCAATTATTATGGAGCCGCAGCTGGTTTTATTGTGAGTATATTGGTTCTCTTGCTTGAGCTTAAAATTAGGAAAAGCCACTTTAGCACTATCTGGGGAGTGACTGTGGGCACTTTAGGGGGGGTATTTTTTGGATGGCTGCTGGGAGCGGTTTACCAGACTATTTTAAAGGATCAAACAGCCGCCTTTTTTAAAGTGTTTTTTCTAGTAATTTTTCCTTATATTGGATTCTTGATTGGCGCAAGAAAGCCCGAGTGGTTTAGTCCGAACCATTTTTTTTACTTTTTCAAAGAAAAAAATTTAGGCAAGGATCATAAAATCCTGGATACCAGTGTTATTATTGACGGCCGGATAGCTGATATAGCAGATTCTTATTTTATTGAAGGAAACTTGATAATCCCCCAATTTGTACTAAAGGAGCTGCAGCTGGTGGCGGATTCCTCGGATGGAGTTAAAAGACAAAGAGGGAGAAGAGGCCTGGATGTTTTAGACCGTTTGCAAAAATCCCCGCAGATTAGTGTAACCATTTCTGAAGAGGATTTTGCTGATATAAAAGAGGTTGATTCAAAATTGATTGAATTAGCCAAGCAGATGGACGCAAAGATCATCACCAACGACTTTAATTTGAATAAGATTGCTCAACTTCAGGGGATACAGGTCCTTAACATCAACGAATTGGCGAATGCTTTAAAACCAGTGGTTCTCCCTGGTGAGAAGATCAAAGCTTTTATTTTGAAAGAGGGAAAAGAAAAAGATCAGGGGGTAGCTTATCTAGATGACGGAACCATGGTGGTAGTGGACAATTCCAGGAAAATGGTGGGCCATACTATTGACGTGACGGTGACTTCTGTCTTACAGACAACTGTTGGCAAGATGATCTTTGGTCGATATGAAGAAGATACGGAAAGGAGATGAAAATGACCCAGAAAAATAAAAAGGAATATGAATTTCAATCAGAAGTCAAACAGTTGCTCAATATTCTTGTTTATTCTTTATACAAAAACAAAGAAGTGTTTGTGAGGGAACTGATTTCAAATGCAGCAGATGCTTTGAATAAGATGCAGTTTGAACTCATGACGGATGCTGAAGTTGAAGACAGAGATGAAGATCTTCGCATAGATATTTCCTTTAACCAGAGTCAGAAAAAGTTGATCATTGAGGATACGGGAATCGGCATGACCCGAAAAGACCTCAAAGAAAACATAGGAACCATTGCTCACTCCGGGACGGTTGATTTTTTAAAGAAGCTGTCAAAGGCAAAGGACAAAGAGAAGCTGGACCTTATTGGCAAGTTTGGAGTTGGATTTTATTCCACTTTTATGGTCGCCAAGGAAATCCATATTTATACCAAATATTATAAGAAAGGAAGCCGTGCTTACTTGTGGAAATCAACCGGAGACACAAACTATACCATTGAACAGGCGGTAAAGAAGAAGGGAGGGACCAGGATAGAAGTCTTTTTGAAAGAAGACCAGCAAGAATTTCTCGAAAAGCAGAGAATTAAAACAATCCTATTAAAGTACTCAAAATTTGTGCCGTTCCCAATATATATAGAAAAGGAGAAATTTCAGGCAGCAGAAGCAATTTGGACTCAACCCAAGACAGCTCTTAAGAAAAAAGATTATGTTGAATTTTATAAATTCTTCAGCAATTTGCAGGAGGAGCCTGAAACATATTTGCATTTATCCTCGGATGCGCCGGTTCAGTTCAATGCGATTTTATTTATTCCAAAGTCTTCCATGGAAAAGGCAGGTTTTTTTAGGTCTCCTCCTGGAGTTGACCTGTATTCCAGAAAAGTTTTGATCCAGAAAAGCAGCCGTGATGTTATGCCGGATTATCTTCGTTTTATAAAGGGAGTTATTGATTCAGAGGAGATTCCTTTGAATATATCTAGAGAAACAGTCCAAAATGATATTAAAATCAATAAAATAAAGAAACATATAATAAAAAAACTCATTTCCGAGCTGATAAAAATAAAAAAAGATGATCAAGAAAAATACCAGCGGATTTGGGACAATTTTAGCCAAAACTTGAAAGAAGGAATAGTCAGTGACTTTGAGAACAGAGAGAAGCTGTCACAGCTTCTCATTTTTCCCTCATCAAAAAGAGAGGAAGAATATACAGACCTGGATTCATACATAGAGAGAATGCCCGGCGATCAAAAAGAGATCTATTATGCCAGCGGATCGGATAAAGAAGCCATTGAAAAGAATCCGGCATTGGAAGCTTTTCAGAAAAAAGATGTTGAAGTTTTGTATTTGTATGACCCTTTAGATGAGTTTGTTTTTGAACATCTTCAAGAATATAAAGACAAGCCCTTTAAAATGGCAGAAAGTGCTGATATTGAAGTAAAACAAGAAGAAGAGAAAAGAAAGAGCCAGGCCTATTTAAAGGATGTAGATAATTTTATCAAATATTTAAAGCAGCTTTATGGTGATAAGGTGAAGGATGTCCGGATTTCAAAAAGACTTGTTGAGAATCCTTGTCTATTGGTGCATCCCTCAGATGGCCCTTCTGTTCAGATGGAAAGAATAATGAAGATGGCCAATAAGGACTATAAGTTTTCAAAAAAGGTTTTTGAAATAAACCCTGACCATAAACTTATCAAAGAGATGGTCCGTATTTATAAAGAAAACCCAAAATCAAAGAGTCTTGAACAGCTGGGGACTCAGATACTGGACAACATGATGCTCAGGGAAGGCCTGGTTGAAGATGTTGACTCATGTGTTTTTCGAATTCAAGATATTATGCTTCAGGCTGCCAAAGGAGCTCGAATATCTTCGGGGAAAAAGGCAGCTGACAAAAAGTAAATGGAAAAAATCTATGCTATTGTGGTAGCAGCAGGGAATAGCCTGCGTTTTGGGGCTAACAAACAAACCGTCACCATAAAAGGAAAATCAGTGCTGCGTCGAACATTAGAGAGTCTGCAGAGGCACAAACAGGTGGATGAGGTCATTTTAGTCCTGAATAAACAATTGTCCAAAGTTAGGTACAGTAAAGATTTTTCCAAGATAAAAAAGGTAGTAATGGGAGGAAGAAAAAGACAGGATTCTGTAGTGGCGGGTTTTAGAATGATCGAGCCTGCTCAGGAAGCTCTGGTCCTTGTTCATGACGGAGCCAGGCCTCTGGTTAAGCACGACTTGATTTCTCGGATTATCAGCGCTGCCCGGGAACACGGAGCCGCGGTTCCTGCTTTGCCGATTCAGGATACGGTGAAATCAGCAGCAGGAGATGTGGTAAGCAAGACTCTTGATAGAACCAGGCTGTGGAGATGTCAGACTCCTCAAGGTTTTAGATATTCTATTTTAAAGCCGGCGCTGGAGGAAGCACTTAAGCAGGGTTATTACAGTACGGATGAAGCCTCTCTTGTAGAGAGAATAGGAGGGAAAGTAAAGATTGTCCCTGGAGACAATACCAATATAAAAATAACATTCCCAGAAGACATCAAAATAGCGGAGGCCTTTGTTGAAGATTAAAATCGGAATCGGGTATGATGTTCATAAACTTGTTAAGGGAAAGAGTCTGAATTTAGGAGGAATAGAAATTCCGTTTTCAAAAAGACTTTTGGGGCATTCTGATGGTGACTGCCTGATCCATGCCATAGCGGATGCTGTTTTAGGAGCAGAGGGAAGGAGTGATATAGGACAGCTTTTTCCAGATACAGACCCGGAACATAAAAACATCTCCAGCCGGATAATATTGAAAGAAGTGGTGGATAGAATAACAGAGAGAGGCTTTGAAATTTTAAGTATAGACACAATCATAATTGCTGAAAAGCCCAAAATAAGCTCTTATATTCCTGAAATGAAAAACAAGCTTTGTTCCCTTTTGAAATTAGATTTAGAGGATTTAGGGATAAAAGCCAAGACCAATGAGGGGATAGGAGAAATCGGCAGTGGTCGGGCCATTGCAGCCTGGGCAGCGGCTGTTTTAATGAAGCCTTGAATCAGGGAAGGATCTTTTATGAAAGAAATCAGAGTTCGTTTTGCGCCCAGTCCCACCGGTCATTTGCATGTTGGCAATGCGAGAACAGCTTTGTTTAATTGGCTGTTTGCCCAGCAGAATAAAGGAGCTTATGTATTGAGAATTGAGGATACTGATGCTGAAAGGTCTAGAAAAGAGTATGAAGACAGATTGATCAAAGACCTTCAGTGGCTGGGGTTGGATTGGGATGAAGGGCCGGACAAAGGAGGAGATTATGGCCCCTACAAACAATCTTTAAGGATTGTCCTGTATAATTCTTACGCTGAATCGCTTATGGAAAAAGGAAAAGCTTACTACTGTTTTTGCGGGCCAGAAGAACTTAAAAAAGAAAGAGAGGCTGCGCTTGCTGCGGGAAAAACCCCGGTTTACAGCGGCCGATGCCGGGGAATCCCTGTTGAGGAATCTAAAAAAAGAGTCCAAGAGGGGGAAAAGGCTGCGGTCAGACTGCTGACTCCTGATACCGGGAGTCTGTCATTTCATGATATTGTTCGGGGCCCTTTATTTTTTCAGTTGGAACTTATTGGTGATCCCGTGCTTCTTCGTTCTAATGGTCTTCCCTCATACAATTATGCTGTGGTGATAGATGATGCTCTTATGAAAATAAGCCATGTGATAAGGGGAGAAGACCACATTATCAACACGGTTAGACAGCTGCTTCTCTACAAGACATTACAGTTAGAACCGCCTCAATTTGCTCATCTCTCTATGGTGATGGGGAAAGACAACACCCGGCTCAGCAAGCGGCACGGAGCCACATCTATCTATCAGTTCTGCCAAGAAGGAGTTCTTTCATCAGCTCTTTTTAACTATTTGGCCCTTTTAGGGTGGTCGCCGCCCGATGAAAGAGAAGTCATGTCAAAAAAAGAGCTCATAGAGAAATTTGATTTAGATAGAGTAAGCCGATCTGCCGCCGTGTTTGACCATGACAAGCTGTACTGGATTAACCGCCAGCATATTAAAAATCTCTCTACCCGAGGGATTGCTGAAAAGGCATCGGTGTATCTCAAAAGAGCTGGTTATCTTCCAAAGAATTTGACTCAAACTCAACAAAGTTGGATGGAGAAAGCTGCCACAAAGCTTATTAAGGGGATAAGCAAATTTTCTGAAATCACAGAAAAATTTATGATATTTTTTGATTTCTCGCCAGAAAAAATGAGTGAGGATGCCCGTAAGGTATTGGAAACAGACTGCGGGAAGAAAGTCATCAAAGCTCTTAATGAAAAATTGAACCAAGAGAATGAAGTGAGCTTTGAAAAGCTTTCGGCCATAAGCGGAGAGATAAAGAAAGATACCGGATGCAAGGGGAAGGAGCTGTTTCATCCAATAAGAGTTGCTCTGACAGCAAAGACTTCTGGATTGGATCTAGACAAGCTCATCCCTCTTTTAGAAGAGGGGGCTAAATTGGACTTTCCGGTTTCTATTAAAAGCTGTTCTCAAAGAGCGGCTGAGATGGCTAGTTTTCTTCAGGACATTTGAGCTGGGGTTTTAAATTGACCCATTTGCTAAAGTAAGAGATCAGGAAAAAGATAACCATAATCACAAAAGAAACTGCTAGGGATTTCCAGAGACCCAGCTTGGAGACAAGCATGGGAGAAAAAGCAGTTATAAATCCTCCCCCCAGGAAGGGCTCATAAATCATCTGCTTAAAGCCAAATGCTTTAGCTGTATCTGTCTTGTAGAGCGGGTCTACCACTCTGAGCAGCAGGAGTCCAACGGCTGTGACTCCGGTCTGCATTCCATATTCGGTTATCCCCCTTTCAAACCAATATTTTCGAAACATGCGTGGAGCTAAAAAAGAAGCACAGAATATCATCCAAGAAATCCCGGTGGCCATAATGATTAAAAAGGGCCACAAGTTTGCGATGAAAACATCCAGTTTGATGGTGGCGATGGCTGACACAATCAAAACGTCCAGTGCAAACCCCAGGATCCTATCAAAGGTATTTTTATCATAGTACTTATCAATATTTAGTGTGATGGAGATCTTCTGGACGATAAGCCCTCCGATCATAGCCAATGGAAACAGTGGAAACTTATTGAATTCAGAATGAACAGCCTGGAGGCCTGAGAGAAAAGCCCAGCCTATGGCAATGGCGACTCCCACAATGGCGAAATGAAAGCTCAGGGGTTCAATAGCTTCTGAAGCCACCGTGGCTGTGGCAATGGGGAACCTTTCGCTTTTTGGGATAAGCCCCTTTTTTTTAAACAAAGGAATCCCCTTTTTTTCGCTGAGATGAGTGCAGTAGTCTTTTCGGATGGCAATGTTTATTAGGATCATCCCTCCAATAACAGCTGAAATGATTCCCACTGTCGCGGACATAAGAGCTAGATCTCCTCCTGCAGCAAACCCATATCCCTTGAACGCATCTTTCATTCCAGCAGCGGTGCCGTGTCCTCCTGAAAAACCCACCTCAACAATACAGGCAAACAGCTTATGGACTTTAAAAAGGGGGATCAGGATAAGACCCGTTACCAGGAGGGCTATGAAGTACTGACCTACCCCGGCAACGGCCCCGAAACAAAGTTGGGAGCCTCCGGTATCCCAGATTTTTTTTATGCCGGGGATATCAACACCAAGGAACAAAGTGGCAAAAACCACATTGATTAAAATTCCTGGGAGAGGGGCCCAATGCTGAATTATCCAATCTGGGATGAGGGCAAACCCGTAGGGACCAAAAGCAAGAGCTATAAAACCGGCAATGATGGCTGACGGAAGAAAAAGAACCTGCAGGATTTTTACATTTGCCCTCAGGGTCTTGCCTAACAAAAGGAAAAAAGATAGAATACATAAGCTGAACAAAAACTCCATTAAAAGGCCTCCTTGAACGTTTATTATTCATAAAAAAGGACAAAGTGTAAATTGAAAAGTTTGGTATTTTTTTTAGTGTTGATTGAGTTCTAACAGGAAAAGCTATGGATAAAATTGCGAGAATAAATCCCGTAAGGGAAATATTGAGGTCTTCTCCAAAACGGATCCACAAAATCATTCTACAGAAAGACCTTAGGAAACCCCAGTTTAAGGAGATCCTATCAGCGGCCAGAAAAGAGAACATACCTGTAATATTCACTCCCCAGAAAAAAATGGATCAGGAAGACAGCCAGCATCAAGGAATCATTGCCCTTGTTTCCTCAAAAGAATATGTTTCTCTGGATTCCATTCTTAATGCCTCAGAACTTCCTTTCCTTCTTCTTTTGGATCAAATAGAGGACCCTCAGAATCTGGGAGCTATTGTGCGAACCGCAGAAGGAGCTGGGGTGGATGGGATTATCCTTCCTGAAAGGCATTCAGCAGGACTGAGCGCCGCGGTTTTTAACGTGTCTGCTGGAGCCCTGGAGCACGTCAACGTATCCCGGGTGAAAAACTTAGCCCGGACCATGGATGGATTGAGGAAAAGAGGAATCTGGTTGATTGGGGCTGAAGGAGGAAGTCCGAAGGCTTGGTATGAATTTGACTACAGTGTTCCTGTTGGGATTGTGATGGGATCAGAGGGGCAAGGATTAAGGCGGATCATTAAGCAGAAATGTGATGAGGTCCTGTCTCTTCCTTTAAGAGGGAGAGTCAATTCCTTAAATGTTGCCTCAGCCGCTTCAATATTTTTATATGAGGTAGTCCGGCAGAGAAAAACAAAAAATGTTTGACGGATTTTAAATTGAATAAAAAGGAATTAAAAAAACCTTCTTCAGAAGCATGGAAAAAGTATGAAGAGTCTATTTATAACAGACTGGAAAGAAAGGTGGGATGGATTTTTCTCTCTATTGGTGCTATGACACTTCTTTTTTTTGGTGGTTATAAGCTTGTAGAGGGACTCATAAAAGATCCGAGTTCCTCACTTATATTGAAAATAGGGATCTTAGTGGTTCTGGCAGGTGTCGTGATAATGCTGGTGTCTTTAGCAAGAGAACAGCTTTTTTCTTATAAGAAAGAGAGGTATAAGGAGATTGAAAAATGATTACAGTGACAACGAGTGAAGTTCCCGGCAAAAAAACAACCAAGGTTTTTGGCCTTGTCCGTGGGAATACCATTCGAGCGCGCCATGTGGGTCGTGATATTAAAGCCGCTTTAAGAAATCTGGTGGGAGGGGAAATAAGGGACTACACCAAGATGATGGCTGAATCAAGAGAGCAGGCTATAGACCGAATGATTGAAGAAGCAGAAAAATTAGGAGCCAATGCTGTGGTAAATGTCCGGTTTACCACTTCCATGATAATGCAGAGCGCCTCTGAGATATTAGCATACGGGACCGCAGTTAAAGTCGAACAGGAGAGGGGATAAAGCCCAGATGTTTAAAAAACTTTTTTTTATTGTTGTTCTCATTATCCTTTTATCGTTATTTTTATTTGTTTCCCATGGAATCTGCCAGGAGATAGAGGAGAGCGGGACTTACTCCATATATTTTATGGACGAGCAAGTGGGGTATGAAGAATTCATTTGGGAAGCGAGCCCCAGAGGATATAAATTAGAAGTAACAGGTAGAATCACAAAGCCTGTCCCAATGGAGATTGAACATCTTGTTATTGAATTAGACAAGGATTTTATCCCGGTAAGTTTTGAATTTAAAGGCAGATTAAGTGGGTCCGAACAAGATGTTTCCAGCGTAATTTCTGACGGGAATGTTCAAAATACCATCCGTGTAGCAGGCCAGGAACAGCAAAGCAGGGTTAAAATTAAAAGAGATGCCTTTCTCCTTCCCAATCCGGTGTTTTCTCCGTATATGGTTATCACTCAGAAATATAAATGCTCTCTGGAGGAAGAAAGGAATGACCTTTCTGCTTATATCATTCCCCAAGCGGAAACCTCTTTTTCTCTCTCCCCCCACCAAGAGAAGCCGTGTATGCTTTTAATGAAACTGGGTTCTACTGTGATTGAGCTGGAGTCAGATGTTCAGGGTTTTCTGAAAAGCCTCCATATCCCATCTCAAAACATACGAGTGATCTTGGACTGATAAGATTTAAGATTTTTTGTTTATATTTTCATTTAAACGGAGAAAGGCATTCCTTTAAAAGATAATGTGTAGGGTGCAGGGCAGTTTTTCCTTCTTGCTTACAGGGAGATACCGCGTTATATTATAGTTAGAGGAGAGAGAAAAATGAAAAGAACCGCTTTCTTAATAACCATCTTTATGCTGTTGAGCGCCGCTTGTATTGTTTATGTTCCTTCTGAGCAAATTAATGAACCTTATTATGAGAGATACAGTGGGGCATGGGAGATGAGTCAGGTTTATGACTATCTTTCCCCTTACGGCTACTGGGTCCAGTACGGCCCTTATGGTTATGTATGGATTCCTACAGGGATGCATTACAATTGGCGGCCTTACACCAATGGGCGATGGGTGTGGACAGACTATGGATGGATGTGGATATCCAATTACAGATGGGGATGGATTCCCTTTCATTACGGCCGCTGGGGATATGATGCTCGTCTTGGTTGGTTCTGGGTTCCGGGAGATATCTGGGCCCCGGCCTGGGTCTCCTGGAGGCGCAGCAACCTTTACATTGGCTGGGCTCCTCTTCCTCCGGATATTCCCTATATACCGGGGACTGGAGTGGTTTTTCGAGGAAGGAGCATCCCCTCACGCTTTTGGATTTTCATCCAGGTCCGCTATTTTGTTCAGTACAACATCTATTCTTATGTTCTCCCTTATGAAAGAAATTCTACCATCATTAACCTGACGGTCCAGAACACATCTCTAAAAATGCGCAACAATAGGATTTATAATGAGGGATTGGAGGTCAGTTTTGTGGAGAGAGTCACTCAAATGCCTGTCCGCCGTTATGAGTTGCAGCAAAAAACAACAGCCGGACCCACCCGACTTGAAGGCGACCGTATCACTATCTATAATCCAAAGATTTCTAAGGACCCGGCAGTAAGACCCAGTAAGATTCTGAGTGAACGAGAGGCTGAAGAACGGATTCAAAGTCGGTTCAGCACTCAGAGGCCAGATTTGAGGGAAGCAGAGATAGAACGCCGTCATCGAGAAGAGATCGAACGGATCGAAGCTACCCAGCAGAGGGAAGAGGTTGAGATGAGGAGAAAAATGCAGCAGGAGGAGGCTAAAGCCCGCAGTCAGGCTGAAAAAGCCCGGATTGAAAGAGAATACAAACAGAGAATAGAAAAACTCCGAGAGCGGCAGGAGGTAGAGAAGAAAAAAGTGAAAGAGCGGCAGGAGGCAGAGAAGAAAAAAGTCAGAAAAAAGAAAAAATAGCAGGTCTTTATTAATTTGAATCAAGGGAATAGTAAGGGGCCCTTTCAGTCCAACCTCAAGAACCCTATCCTATAAAAGAATACATAAGGTTTTTAGAAAAACAGCCTATAGAATGGTTTTTAAATCCAACAATACTTTGTTAAGATATATCTTTCAAATGGATTCAAAATGGGAATTAGCCTGGA
>CAYULB010000028.1:0-26296 GCA_964445575.1 uncultured Eubacteriales bacterium | reverse complement strand
CGACCCCTTTCCTTTTTTTACCCCTTTCCTTTTTTTCCTCTTTTTCCTCTTCCACTTTCCTCCCCTTCCTCTTTTCCTCACCTTTCTTTTCCTTTTAAGCCTTTTAGCCCTTCGTATTTCTCGCGATGACGTACAGTTCCAAGCTAACTTTAACTCACCCCTTTATCACCTTCAAATTCATCTCCAAAGAGGATTGACGCAGCCTCACTTAAAATATAGACTCTGCTTGATATCTTCAATATTGATTATTGTTGATACCTTATTTCTGAGAAAAAAGGAGGTTTTCGTGAGATCATTATTTAATTTTATTTTAGTCAATACAGTTGTTTTGTTTATAGTTGGATGTGGACTGATTAGTGCCGCTGATGTCGTCCAAACTCAGGAAAGCGATATTTGGGAAGGCGTAGAAGCTGACCTCACTAAAATCAGCATTCGTGACAATATCCTGACTCTTCGCTTCAAAATACGAAACACCGGGAATTCAAGCAAAACTGTTGAATTTTACTACAAAGACTGTTATCTCGTTGATACAACCAATCAAAAAAAATATTTTCCTCTCAAGGACTCCGAAGGCCAGTATATTGCTGGTCCAAAAGAGAAAGAATGGGAGGGGGGTCGATTCCGAATTAATCTTAGTCCGGATTCATCAGCCGGTTTTTGGATTAAACTTCCAGTCCCCACAGAAAATCCAGATGAAATTGATGTTTTCATACCCGGTTTCTTTCCCTTTGAAGCAATTTCTCTTAATTAACCAGAATTATCAATAAATAAAATAATTAAATGGAGAATATTTTCATATAACAATTATAACAATTAATATGAATTATTCAAAAAATTCCTTCTCACAGGAAATATAAAATGAGAATTCGAAGATTGTTTCTTATGTTTGGAATAATTCTTTGGGCGTCTTGGCTTCTTTATGCTCCTGAGACATTTGCTTTGGATGAAGAAGAAATAGTTATTCCTCCAGAGGCCCACAAAAGAGCTGTCGAGGCTTTAAAGGCACTAGGGCCTGGAAGGGGGGCTCTTAGCCTGCATTTTAAAGTTTTAAAAATTGAAGGTATTGCTCGGGGGATAACAGCCCGCAGCGAAAAAATCCAGGCAGCCCTCAAAGAACTTGGAGCTAAGGAAACAGATACTGATTATAAAATTGAGCTTCCAGGAGATATTCTTTTTGACTTTGATAAATGGTCCATTCGCGAAGATGCTGAAGAAACTCTTTCCAAAGTCGGAGAGATTATTGCCGCCTATAATCATCCTGTAACCATAACCGGTCACACTGATTCCAAGGGATCAGAAGATTATAACTTAGAACTATCCCGAAAACGGGCAGAGGCTGTAAAAAAATGGATGGTTGATCAAGCTGAAATCGATCCCAGCCTGATAGAAACTATTGGCAGAGGGGAAAGCGAACCGGTTGCTCCCAATACCAAGCCGGATGGTTCAGATAACCCAGAAGGGCGCCAGAAAAACCGTCGAGTTGAAATCAAAATAAGCAAAAAATAGTTTAGAAATTTATTTTTACTGTATGGTTAAAGTTGTTTTAGAGCCAAAAAATCTTAAGCCTTCTACCGTTCAACAATAAATTCAGGGTTATTTATAAGTGTTTGGTTTTGGGCATAAAGCATGGATTAACTTCCTTTTTTCGAATCGACTTTTTATATCTTGAGGGCAGAGATCACGGAGCTTTGGCAAGCTGCGCTTCTTATTTTTCTACATCTTCACTCCGAATGAGCACATCAAATCCATCGAAGTAATACCGCCTCAGGCCTTCGCTTTCATCAAAATCTCCTCCTCCTGAAAATATCACAGAAAAGGCTTTGCTTATCCGAGGTATTACATCACTTTTCACCCAGGGATCGTTATGACCGGCACAGAGATAATCGAATTCATGGAGTCGAGCTTCCAGTTTTTTATTGGAGGTTACATAATCTTCCAGGTCGACATCCGGGGCATGGGCATAGAGAGGGCCGGGAAAGAAATGATCCCCTGTAAACAACAGTCTTTGTGTTTTATCCAGAAGACACATATGGCCGGGGGAATGTCCAGGTGTATAAATGACTTCTAACTCTCGTCCTCCCAGGTCGATGATATCCCCATCTTCGACAAGAGTGGTCGGAACAATGGGGGGAATAGTCCATGTATCTTTATCAAATCCTTTCGGAAGAGGTTTCCAGAGATAATCCCCATCTGCATATTTTCTGAGAGATTCGTTACTCCTCCCGCTCCTGAGGACCTTGAGTGCATCAGCATTGTTATAATGAAAGACCTCTTCAAATCTCCAAGCCCCGGCAACATGATCATAATGCTCATGGGTCAAGATTACGGTCACTGGGAGGTCGGTCAGAGTCTCTACCACAGCTTTGATATCTCCGATGCCTGTGCCGGTATCAATCAGGCCTGCTTTTTTCTGACCCAGTACAAGATAACTTATGGCTTCCTCAAATTGATTGGGTTCATAGATAGCATAAGTATCATCAGTCAGTCGGTAGACATCAAACCAGTTTTGGTATGTTCCTACCTTCTCCAATGTTTCATAGACCGGTCTTGGGTGGACAATCCACCACTTTTCAGGCTGAATAAGATTTTCTTTTTTGTCAGGACCACGGCAAACCGATGCCAGAAATACAATTGAGAAGACCAATAATATCCAAAATTTTATTTCCATAGATTGTTTCAAAGCTCTTACCTCCCATAATATAATGATTCTTTTTCTATCTTTTACTATTAAATCATTTGAAAATCGGCTATGCAATAATTCTTTCTTCAGGCCTTTCAAAAATATCATTCATCGTGGATAGAAAAAGCGTGAGTTTTTTTGGACACTGGATTCTGTTCTTATTTATAATCAAAAAAAATAGATTTCATGCCATTCTATTCTTTCTTTATCTTTCAGTGAGTTTTGAATATTCTAGAAAAAGAGATTAATAATAAGGAGAGGTGAATCATGAAGAAAAACTTGGCTGTTTATCTGGTTTTTATGAGTTTGTGTGCGGGCTTTTTTGGCTTTTCTCATCTTGCCCCAGCACAGGAACAGCAAAATAAATCTAATCGTTTGGTCGTCTTATGGTCAAGCGGAGACAAGGCCGTGGCTATGAAAATGGTGTTCATGTATGTTACCAATGGAAAAAAAAGGGGCTGGTGGGATGAAATAGCCTTAATTGTTTGGGGGCCGTCCTCAAAATTATTAGCAGAAGACCAGGAGCTTCAGGAAGAGGCGAAAAAAATGATGGAAGAAGGAGTGAAATTGTTTGCCTGCAAAGCCTGTTCCGACAGTTACGGAGTATCAGAGAAACTTTCTGAACTGGGCATTGAGGTCAAATATATGGGAGTCCCTTATACTGAAATGCTTCAAGGAGGCTGGATTTCAGTCACTTTTTGATTGTTTTGCTTTTTCAAGCTTTCTATTCTGGATGTCATAAGCTACGGCTGTTAATATCGGCAGTGCATTCGGCCATTAAGCTGATTTGACATCTCTTTCCTCCTGATATAAAAATAGCTGTTCGGCTATGAAACTCTCTCCCACTGACCTGTCCCTTATTCTGGGATATCTCATATTCATTGCTGTAATGGGATTCTGGATAAAGAAGAGGGCTACCAAGGGATTGGCAGCCTATTATCTGGCCGGCCGTAATGTTCCCTGGTGGATGCTGGGGCTGGCAGGATGTTCCAGCTATATTGACATTGGCGGAACCATGGCCATGGTGGGAGCTCTGTATTATCTAGGTCTTAAAGCTGTCTGGGTGACTCATATCTACTGGGGATGGTTTATGATCTGTTTTTACATGGCTTTTCAGGCGAAATGGATCCGCCGTTCAGGTGTTATGACTTTTGCTGAATGGAACCAGACCCGGTATGGAGACAACAGAGATGCGGAAAATGCCCGGATCGCTTCGGCTCTGTTCCTGCTTCTTCTTATGATTTTCAATCTAACCTACATTGCCGTGGGCATAGGGAAATTTGCGGAAGAGTTTCTTCCTCTGTCTCGAGAACTGGCCACGTTTATTGTATTTGCGGCCGTTGGTATCTATGTGACCCTGGCTGGATTTTTTGGAGTGATACTGACGGATATGCTGCAGACGCTTCTTATTGGGGTGGGAGCAGTTATTTTATCTGTGATGGTGTTTACAAACAATCAACTGGGACAACTTTTTTCCGGCAAAAGCACAGGGTGGCATTCTTTAAAAATCCCCTGGAAGCTGTGGTCTGGGTATGTGCAGTCGTCCCCTGAAAGCTACCACCATTTCTATTTATTCGGGCCGGTGATGGTGGCTGGTTTTTCATGGATGGTGTTCCGGCTTCTGGCTGGTCCCAATGTGTGGGATTTTCAGTTTTTTCTGAGCGCCCGAAGCTCCAGGGATGCAGCTCTGGCAGGGGGCATGTGGACTGTGGGCTACACAGCCCGTTGGATTATGGGCTGTGCGTTTCTGGTGCTGGGTGTCTATTTTCTGGGAGCTCAGGCTGGATTTGATGCGGAGAAAATCATGCCCCTGGTGATACTTAAACTCCCTGTGGGAGTGAGGGGTCTTTTTATTGCGGTTCTGCTGGCAGCTCTCATGTCCACTCTGGATGCCATGATCAATGTGACCAGTTCTGTGATTGTGAATGACTTTTTGAAGAGATATTTCATAAAAAACCTGACTCAGAAGCAGCTGGTGAGACTGGGGCAGCTGGCCTCTGTAGTCATGCTGATGATCGGGTTTGCGGCCAGCATGTCGTTCGAGGATATTATCTCAGCCTGGGAAACCATGATTTTTGTGGTATTGACCATGATCCTGGTACCTGCCACCATGAGATGGCACTGGTGGCGGTTCAGTGCCAGAGCTTTTTATAAAAGCATGGCAGCAGCAGCGGGGCTTATCGCTTTACAGAAATTATTTTTCAGCCACTGGTCCGATCCTAAAGCCCTGGGTATAGATATTGCTGCCTGTTTTGCAGTGACTGTATTTTTCGGATGGCTTGAGAAACCAACAAAAATGCCGGTGCTGGTTGATTTTTATTCCAGAGTCAGGCCGTTTGGTTTCTGGAAGCCGGTAAGAAAAGAAGCTGAGAAAAAAGGGCTGGTTCCTCCAAGGGACCGGATTCCGTTTTACGATGCTTTAAACGGTTTTTTGACAGCAGTGTTTCAGTTTTCTTTGGCCTTGATTCCTTTTTATGCACTGCTCAGAAAATGGAACCATGCTTTAGTATGGGGAGCAGCGGCAGTGGCGTTTGCTTTTGTGCTTTATTTTACTTGGTATAAAAAGCTGCCTCCCAGGGAGGAAGGATGAAAAAGCCGTGCGTGCATTTGATCTGTAATGCCCATCTGGATCCCGTGTGGCAGTGGCAGTGGGAAGAGGGGTGTGCGGAAGCTCTCTCCACGTTTTACACTGCGGTTGAAATTCTGAATGAACACCAGGATCTGATTTTCAACCATAATGAGGCGGTTCTCTACCAGTGGGTCAAGGAGCATGACTCCTCTTTATTCAAACAAATCCAGGAGCTGGTCACAGAGGGCCGTTGGGCTGTGAGCGGAGGATGGTATCTGCAGCCGGACGTGAATCTCGCCTCCACGGAATCTATCATCCGGCAGATTCTGGAAGGAAGGACATTTTTCAGAAAATATTTTAATTCTTTCCCTGAAGTGGCTTACAATTTTGATTCTTTTGGACACAGCGCTGGGCTTCCCCAGATTCTAAGAAAAAGCGGCTACAAGATGTATATTCATATGCGGCCTCAAGAAGATCAGTTGAAGCTTCCCTCTTATCTTTACCGGTGGAAGGGATGCGATGGAACAGAAATTGCCGCTTTAAGAATTCCGGTGGGCCTTTACCATACCGAGTACCATAACATCGAAGAAAGACTTAGACAGGGGGTGAGGCTGGCTTTAAAAACCGGACAGGATACCCCTGTTTTCTGGGGAATCGGCAACCACGGAGGAGGCCCTACCAGAGAAGACCTAAAGCAAATTGATGAATTTATGGACAAAGAAAACCGGGTGAATTTCCTTCACAGCACTCCAGACCGGTATTATCAGGCAGTAAAAGATTCCATTAAAGAAGTCCCGGTTTTTAAAGGAGGGCTGCAGCGGGTGTTTACAGGATGCTACACATCTCTTTCTCGCGTCAAAAGAAAAGCCATCCAAAGCGCGGGCTTGATAAAGCAGGCTGAAGCAGCAGGGGCAGCAGCCTGGTGGCTGAAGGATATTCCTTATCCGGCAAAAGAAATCAGAGAGGTATGGAGAGGTCATCTCTTCAACGACTTTCATGATATCCTTCCCGGCTCCTGCATCCAGCCGGCGGAAAAAGACGCTCTGGATTTGTATGGAAAAGTCATGGATTCTGCAAGATGCCTCAGGTTGAAAGCCGTGACTGGTTTAAACCAGCCGAATGAGAAAAGCACCTCCCTTCCTGTCACTGTGCTGAATATTAATCCCTCCTTGAATGAGGCTCCCGTTGAAGTGGAATTTATGCTCTCCCCCCGTCCTAAATGGAAAGGGGAGTGGCATGTGGAGCTGTCCACTCTCAAAGGACAAAGAATTGAATGCCAGCAAGAGCAGCCAGAAGCATTACTTCCTTTTAATGGATGGCGGCGAAAGATTTCTTTTTTCACTCCTCTGCCTGGAATAGGGATAAGTAATTTCCGTTTGGAGGTCAAAAAGGGAAAAGAAAAGACTAAAAAATTTTCACCTTTCCTGGATTATGAGATAAATCCTGATTCAGGCCTTATTGAAAAACTCTGGGGACCCCGAATGGATCCGCTTCTTTCCGGGCCTTTGATACAGCCCCTGGTGATCAAAGACTCCGGAGATTCCTGGGGAACTGGAATCAAACTGTTCCGAGACAAAGAGGGAGTGTTTGAATTAAAGCGAGGAAGTTTTAGAGTGAAAGAAAAAGGCCCTGTGCGGCTGGTTCACGAATCCGAATTTATATATGAAAAAAGTTCCATCACCATGCAGACCATTGGCTATTCTCAGTGGCCTGTCCTGGAATACAGATTGAGAGTTTTGTGGAATCAAAAACACAGGCGTCTGAAGCTCTCTGTTCCCACTTTAATAAAGAAAGCACATTTACTGTGTGGGATTCTCGGAGGCATGACTCAAAGGCCTGCTGATGGAGAAGAGCATGTACACTCTGGTCGGCTTTTAGTCAGGGGACACCTCAACAATAAACCAGCTGCCGTTGGTGTTGTCAGCAGTGGGCAGCACGGATTTGATTTTAAAAACGGAGAGGTTAGGCTCTCTGTTTTAAGAAGCGCGGCCTACTGTCATGAACAAGGATTGGATTTAAAAAACCATCCTGGTCACAAATGCATGGACATGGGAGAACATTTTGTTCGACTTCTGGTGGTTCCCGGCGAGCCTGAATCTATTCTTCGGAGACTTCCAGGTCTTGCTGAATGGATGTCCTCACCTCCATTTGCTCTAGCTCACCTTCCGGTTGGAAATTTTGATAATCTTGACCTTCTCTCTTTAAGCCCTAAGAATGTGTGCCTTCTGAGCTTGAAGCGTTCTGAGGAGGGAGATGCGCTTGTGATCCGAATTCAGGAAGCAGCAGGGATTCCCACACAAGCTGTAGTGCATTTAAAAAAATTGGATATAAAACACAGCATTTCTCTCAAATCCCTTGAGATGAAAACAATCTGTGTTGATAAAAAAGGAAGGGTGTTCGAGGTCGACCTCCTTGAATACCCCTAATCCTTTTTATCATTTGAGCTTCTTGTCCTCAAAAGAGTTTGGAGAAATTTCGGGAAGTAGTTTTTAAATGACTGTCCTGAAGTCTGGTATTCTTCAAGGGCCTCCAACATTAATGGGCAGAGAACAAATCCTCGTTCTGCCTGATAGACCAGCCCGGAACGGACACGTTCTTTTTCCCAGGGTTTTTCCCACCCTCTAGAAGCGATATGATCCAGAGTTCTGACCAGACATTCATCAAAGAAACTGATTTTATCAGAATAGTAATTTCGTGCGGGGGTGTCTTCCAGATCTTCCCAGACTTTGTTCACAATAGTAAGAATAGACTCCTCATATTTTCCACTGCGGGTTAGGGGAGCCACCATTTCATGGATGAATTCATGAGGAGACCAGGAAACGCTTTCCCATGGGCTGTGGATATCATACTTGATGTTTTTCCAGATAGGGCCCATGGCAGAGCCGCGGGGACCGATTAAATTAGGAATGATGACAATCTTTTCCACAACAAGATGTACTTCTTCTTCAGACATCTTAAGGTATTCAAGAGCCCGGGAGAGCAGTGAAGTCACTTTTTCTTGATATTTATTTATAGCATCGTTATACCAGGGCTGGCATTCTTCATATAATTCTTGGATATTGGCTTTTTGGTAAAACTCGGTGAGAAGTTCAGGAAGTCTTTCCAGGCCCTGGAAAGTCTTAAGAGCTCTTTGAATCCTGTCTTCTCCTTTATCTTGAAGATGATCTACCAGCTCTCTCTTGAGAAATCTTATCTCCGGAGGAGAGGAGGAATTAATAGCCAGCATGGTGGCATTGTATTCAAACATTCTGTCTTTTTGGAAAGTTTCACATTCCTGACGGATGCGTTCAAGGTATTCTGGGGAAAGGTTTTTTTCAAGCTTCCGCCAAACAAACTCTTTAAGAGGATTCATTTTTTCTCGGTCCACTTCATGGAATGAACCAATGGTTATAAAGGCAAAGGTTGTGAACAGAGTTTCATCATTTCTAATAATGATCTTACTGGTAAGCGGCCCAGCCTGGATTAAGAAAGGCGCCATGAGTAAAGAAGAAAGGATTAAGACGGCTAAGAGTTTTGAATGATTTGGTTTTTTTTGTCTCATAAGTACCTCCAGTTTGTATTTTTAGCCAGAAATAGTTAAGTAAATAGGCTTTTTTCGTGCATTTAAAGCAATCTAAACTCGTTAAGAGTCTTTTTTAGGTAGTTATGACGTAGAACAGGGGAATAACGTTGTCTTCATCCTCAAGTTCTGTTTTTTAGGAAGAAAAGCTTCCTCCTAGGATTATTATCGCTCCCAAGGCAAGAGGGCTATCGGATTGGTATCTGGGGGGTTCAGTAAGTGCATTTTCTGGCCTCATCTGCATAGGCTTTGATAAGATCTAATTCAGCATCAAAGAAATGATCTGAAGGGGCCAAAATGAATCCTCCTCCTTCGCCAGCTTCTTCAAAGCACCGCCGGACTTCTTTCCGGGTTTCTTCGGGGCTGAAGTCTTTGAAGTAGTGAAACTGGTCAAAGCCTCCGATCATGCACACCCGGTGCCCGATCCGTTTCTTGGCTTCTTTAAGATCTGCATCTCCGCCCATAGCTTTGGGAGTGAAGGTCTCTGCTGCATCAGGCGCCATGTCCGCGATTCTCTCAAGAAGAGGCATCATTCCCCCGCAGGTGTGATACACGACTCTCTGTCCTTGTTTGTGAGCCTCCTTTATAAGCTCTGCGTCATAGGGAGCCACGAATTCATCAAAGATCTTCGGGGATATTACGGTTGAAGAAGCATCACCCCCGCCGTGTTCGATCAGGTCAAACTCAGCTCCTTTGAGCGAGCGGACAAAGCGCTTTTTTCTCTGCGTTAATATTTCAAGAAACGCATGCACCCATTTTGGATCTTGGAAGGTTTCCATGATGAGTTCTTCAATGCCAAAGAGAACTGCCGCATCCTGCCAGCATCCAGGCTGTCCGTAGACATCGAAGCCGGGAATGGTTCCTCTCACCAAGCCTCTGGAGCCAAATCCCTGGGCTTTTTTATTGATGGTCTCAACATCGCAAACAGGGACTGGGGCATATTTTTCAAATATCTCTATGTCTTTTTTCACTTTGATCAGTCTTTCGGAGACCCAAGAGGTTTGAGGAGAGCTTTGAAGAGTCAAAGCCAGAGTCTTTCGAGGGGTTTTGATTTCATAGCGGAGAGTGTGATAATCAGGGTGCGGAATATTTTTTACAGAGTAATTCCAGTTTTCTGAGCAGAGAAGAGGAGGCGCCAGGTAGTCTGTGTCTTTTTTCCCTGATGGGTGAATGTATTCATTTTCTTGGGAGGGCTTGTGGGCAGTAACCCACAAAATAGGGTCCAGCTTAAAATAATCAAAGAATTCCTGATAGGAAATGCCGCCCATGTATTTATCCAAAAAAGAGGGCATCACATGGTGTGTGGTGACAGGGAGCCGGTCCGGAGTTTTTCTCTCTAAAGTCTTAATAAATCTTTCCTTTGCATTCATTTTTTTTGATCATTCATAAAATATGTATGCATTTTCATACAAATTTATCACGATCAGTAGTTTCATCATGTTATGTTTTTCAAGAACATGAATCTGACTTTAATTCAAGTTATGAGTTTTATTATTATGCATACATATTTTACCATACAGGCAAGCCGATTTCACCGCATCTGCTTCGTTGCAGAGCATTCGCAGTGAAGGACCACAGCTTCACACTCTGCGCCTTGCATCTGCAGCAATCTCGGCTTGTGAATAACAAAAAAATTTTAGTCATTTAAGGGTGGGGATGCGTTTGACCCTTGGGTCTGTGAACTCATCTTTTTCATCAATGCTGGTGGAGGAGAATTCAGAGGTTACAGCTCCTTTTTCCCCGGCTTGAAACCAGTGTTTTGTGTTAGGAGGAAGAGTAAACTGGTCTCCGGGTCTGAGTTCTACTTCTTTCCAGACAGTGAGATACGGTCTGTATGTATCTGGGACCTTAGCTTGGGGATTGGGAGTTGGTTCTCCTTCCACATAGAGCATGACCCTGCCCCACCGGCATCTGAAGGTCTCTTGTTTGCCTGGATTGTTTTTATCAATAAGAGGATGCTGGTGTTCAGGAAAAAGCTGTCCAGGAAGGAGGATGATTTCTTTGGCGCAGTATCTGTCGGTGTTGATATAAGTCACGGCTTGAAGTCCCAGATTTTCTATGTCATCAAATCCGCAGTCAGCCACTTCCATGGTTTTTCTCTCTTGTTTTGTAAGAACAATATGAGCCTTTTTAAGTATTTGACAGGCTTTGTCTCTTGTGCTTTGGACTTTTTCTTTGTTCATTGGATTCTCCTCTTCATTTCCAAAAGTTCTTTCTTGGTCACAGGCTGGATTCCTTCTCTATAAAACTGCATGCTGCCTGCTAATACAGAAAGCTCCACTACCTGGGATAAGTTATTTCCTTCGGCAAGACCGGAAGCCAGTACGGCCGAGACCTGATCCCCGCAACCGGTCTCATCTTGGACTCCTTTGTCCAGGACTTGAGGGCAGGGAAGGTGAAGTGCTTTATTTTTACAGAAAAAATAAGCTCCCTTTTCTCCGTGGGTAATGAGAACATTTTGAATTCCCTTTGAGATAAAAATATTCCCTACCTGAGATGCTGATTCAAAGTCTTTTACTTTGATTCCGGTCAGAATCTGGGCTTCATGTTCATTGGGTTTTATCAGAAAGATTTTTTCCGTAAGAAGCTGGTCTGAAAAGGTTTGAATTCCTCCCGGATCCAAGACTACTTTTATGCCTGCGCGGTGGGCTTTTTGGATAGAATAGAGAGCTGTTTCCATGGGTATTTCAAGGGCCAGCAGCATAACTTTGTTTCTTTTTTCGTTCAAAAAAAGATTTTGGGCTTCATCAATGTCTCTGTTGCTGAAATCAGCATTGGCTCCAGGAAGAACATAGATTTGGTTTTTCCCTTCTCTGTCCACTGGGATAAGCGCTGTCCCTGGAAATTTCCATCCTGATTCTTCAAAATCCAGCACTTTGACATGAGTAGTGTCTACTCCTTCTTTCTCAAGGCTCTGTAAAGGGATTTTCCACAGCCCATAGGGATCCTTACTGGTTCTTCCAATCATGGCCACTTTTCCTTTTCCCAGGTAAGAAGCTGCCATCTGAGCCATGTTCCGAGCTTTTCCCCCGGGGCCGATTTTAAGTCTGCCCCCCAGAGTAAGCTCTCCCTGTTTGATAATTTTTTCCACACCTAGCCCTATGATGTCGGTGTTGAGCCCGCCCGGGACTATGATGAGATGTTCCGTGTGCATTGTCTTCATTATGGGCTTGAGCCTGAGTGTTGTCAATAAAACTGAAAAAATCAAATAGTTCGAATTTTATTCTTACTTCCCCCATCCAATGTGTTTGATAAGGGATAAAGAATCCTTGTGGCCGTCACCTGTGCAGACCAGATAAATTTCTAAATATCGCGGATCAATCAAGCGCCTCAAATCACTGTTTTTCGGAGTAATGATTTTCCTTTCAGTATGTCCTTGGCTTTTTTAGGGAAGTCCAGGTCTTTAGCATGACGAGCCCGTTTTGTGTTGATGGTGTTTATAGTCTTTACAACCGTTTTGGTGGTGATCCTCGTTATCTGGTTTGTGTGCTCTGTGAGATAGCACAAATAAATACATGGTTCATTGACAGGGAAGGCTTCATTTCGATATCCTTATTAACAAACAATTCATGATGGAATACAATCCATAAGAAAGGAGGGTTCATAAAATGATGTGGGGTGATCACTGGATGTTTGGGGGATGGATATGGGTTTTTTGGATCGCTGTTCTGGTGGGACTGGTTTTTCTTATCAAGTGGATTGTCCAGCAGAGCAGTGGTACGAAACCAAGAGACAAAGAAGATGCTTTGGAAATATTAAAAAAGCGGTATGCAAAGGGAGAAATAGACAAAGAGGAGTTTGAACAAAAAAAGAAAGATTTGTTGTCTTGATTTCTTAACCTGACCTATTCAGGTTAAAAAAACCGCTTGAATACCGTAGGGGCGTATGCTATAATGTTTGAGGAGACAATAATGAATGAACAGATAACAACACATGAGCAGGAACTGGTCCGGCTGAGAAGAATTGAAGGGCAGATCAAGGGAGTTCAAAGAATGATCGAGGAGAGGAGGTACTGTGTGGATATCCTGACCCAGCTCAATTCCATAGTAGGAGCCATAAAGAGCGTTGAGGAAAATATACTGGAGAGACATCTGAAGGGGTGCGTCCATCAATCTTTCGCCAAGGGAAGCAAGCAAGATAAAGCCAGAAAAATCGAAGAAGTCGTGGGTGTGTTGAAAAGATTTCGGAAACATTAGTAAAAATTTTTTGTCATAAAGACTACAATAACGATAGAATAAATAAGTTCAATATGTATAATATAGTACAATAGACAGCTTGAGAAATGGTGGCACGAAACATAAAGCCAGATTCAACCCAAAAATCCGTTAAAAAAGGAAAAAAAATGAAAAAGTGTTTGATGTTTTTTATTGTGGTTAGTTTGGTGATGAGCGGGCCCTTACCGTCATTTTCCGGTCAAGGGGCGAATCAGAGCCATGTGCTCGAAGAATGGATCCAGGAGGCTTTGGAGAACAATCCCCGGCTGGAAGCCGCTTATCAGCGGGTGCTTTCTGCTGAAAAAGCCATCCCTCAAGCAGGAGCGTTTCCCGATCCCCAGTTCATTTTCAGTCTTTCCAACCTGCCTCTTGACAGTTTGTCTTTTGATCAGGATCCCATGACAGGAAAGGTGATCGGAATCATGCAGATGTTTCCTTTCCCTGGGAAATTATCCATTTCCACAGATATTGCCGAATATGAGGCCGCTGCAGTGGAATACCAGCGGGAAGAAATCCGGAATCAGATCATTCAATCGGTCAAACAGGCCTATTTTGACCTGTATGCCATGGATCGGGCCGTGGGAACCATTGAAAAAAACAAGGAGCTGATGGAACAGTTTGCCTTAGTAGCAGAAACCAAATACAAGACCGGCTCCGGTCTTCAGCAGGACGTACTCCGTGCCCAGGTTGAAATCTCCAAACTGGAAGATGCGTTTATCATGTGGAGACAAAAAAGACTTTCGGCAGCCTTCCGGTTGAACGCGCTGCTGAACAGGCCTGTTCAGACACGGATTGAGAAAACATCACCGGAATTAAACCTTCCTAACGGCCTTTTAAAAAGATTTTCTGCTGAAGGAATCGAACAGAACAGGCCGCTGTTAAAAGCATGGAATCAGAAGATTCAAAAGGCAGGGACAGAGGTCAAACTCGCTGAGCGGGGGGTTTGGCCTGATTTCACGGTCGGAGCCAGCTACCGGCAGCGGAGTGACCTGGTTGATATGAAACAGATGACAGATTTCATATCAGCGACCCTGACTGTGAACATCCCTCTTTATTTGAACCGCAAGCAAAAGGCAAAAATAGCGGAACAAGAGCTGGCTTTTAAAGCTGTCAGGTCCGAATACGAAAACGTAAAAATCAATATCTTATCGGAAATACAAAGCATAATTGCAGAGCTGGAGCGGAACCGGAAGAGAGTTGAGCTTTACAAAGGAGGTTTGCTCATCCAGGCCCGGCAGTCGCTGGAGTCAGCTCAGGCTGGTTATAAAGTGGGAAAAGTTGATTTTTTAACCCTGATCAACAATTGGATGATGCTACAGAACTATGAGCTTGAATATTTCTTTGCGCTGTCTCATTTTCATAAAAGTTTGGCCGATTACGAACGTGCTGTGGGCGGGGATGCCATGCTGTCTCCGGAATTAGAGGAAGGAAATGAAGAAAGACAATGAGTTTCAGGAGTCAAAAATGAAAGTAAAATCAATCATAATCCTTGTTATCGGGATTCTCATAGGGGCGTCAGCCACCTATTTTATTATCCCGGAGGTGAGCACTTCGGGACCAGGGCCTCAAGAGGAGGCAGAACAGCTCTATTCTTGTGGAATGCATCCGGAAGTCATTTCTGATGAGCCGGGCAACTGCCCTCTATGTGGGATGAAGCTCACTCCCATAAAAAGCAGTGATCAGGACACACAAAAAGGGGGCACCACAGAATCAGCTGAAAAAGGCAAGGTCCTTTACTGGAGAGCTCCCATGGATCCCACTGAGATCTACGATGAGCCGGGAAAGTCCAAGATGGGGATGGAGCTGGTCCCTGTTTATGAGGGCGAAGAAGCAGGAGGAGCCGGCAGCATAACCATTGATGGTGTTTTGCAGCAGAATATGAATCTCCGGTTGGCCCCGGTGCAGCGCCGGGATATGGACCGGGTCATCCGAGCTTACGGCAGGGTGAGTTATGCTGAAGACCAGGAGTTTACAGTCACCACAAAAATAAGCGGGTGGATTGAGAAATTATATGTGAACACCACAGGGCAGAAAGTCCAACCAGGAGATCCTTTGTTAGAGATTTATTCCCCGGAATTGGTCTCCACTCAGGAAGAGTATCTTCTGGCATTAAAAAATCACCAGAAGTTATCGGAGAGTTCCTTTGAGAGCGTGCGAAAAAATGCAGAGAAAATGCCCCACTTGGCTCGGGAACGGCTCGAATACTGGGATATCCCGGAAGCAGAGATCGCAAAAATAAAGGAAACCGGACAGATTCGCCGGACCATACTTTTGAAGTCTCAAGTGTCCGGTGTGGTCACCCACAAGGCTGTAAAGGAAGGGGATCAGGTCGGTCCTGGCAGGGGCCTTTTCCATATTGCCAATCTGGACAAGATCTGGATCGAGGTTTCTGTGTACGAATCAGAGCTGCCCCTTGTTAAAGTGGGACAGAAAGCTGAGCTTGAGCTGGATTACATCTCTGGAGAAAAAAGAGAGGGTGAGGTTGATTTCATCCATCCCTATCTGGACCGGAACTCAAAAGCCAATACAGTCAGGCTGGTGTTTGACAATCATGACCAGGTTCTCAAACCAGAGATGTATGCCACGGTCCGGATCTTCAGTCATGCAGCCAGTGACGCTTTGGCTGTTCCTTCAGAAGCGGTTATCCATTCCGGAGAACGTCAGATCGTGTTTGTAAGCCGTGGTGATGGTCAGTTTGAACCCCGCGAGATCAAAGTCGGGGTTGAATCCGAAGACGGGTATGTCCAGGTCATCTCTGGCCTGTTCGATCATGAGCAGGTGGTTGTGTCCGGGCAATTTCTACTGGACTCCGAAAGCAGAACCCGGGAAGCCATTGCCAAGATGAGGGCAGCCCAATCACAAGAGACTCAAACCACTGCCAAGCATGAGGAGGAAGATACAGCCGAGTCTCATGAGATGGAGCGCAGAGATGAATCCCAAGAGCATGAAACATCTGAGATAGATGCGGATCAGCTCTATACCTGTCCCATGCACCCCCAGTTTATCACCTCAGACCCGGACGCAAGGTGCCCGGAGTGCGGGATGATCCTTGTGCCGGTTCAAGAATTGGGGGATAAAGTTGATCTGGAGAAAGCTGAATTTTATACCTGTCCCATGCATCCTGATTTTTTGACCACGGACAAAGACGCCCGCTGTCCTGAGTGCGGCATGAAGCTTGAAAAGGTGAAGTGATATGTTGGAAAAAATCATTGAGTGGTCTGTGAACAACCGGTTTCTGGTCACCATAGGAATTTTTGCTCTGATCATTGCTGGTGTGGTGTCCATTCAGACAACCCCGGTAGATGCCATACCTGACCTCAGTGATGTCCAGGTGATTGTTCTCACTGAGTATCCGGGCCAGGGGCCGAGTGTGGTTGAAGACCAGGTGACCTATCCTTTGACCACTGCCATGCTGTCTGTCCCTTACGCTACTGTGGTCCGGGGATATTCCTTTTTCGGCTTTTCACTGGTGTACATTCTTTTTGAGGACGGGACCGACCTTTACTGGGCACGAAGCCGGGTTCTGGAGTATTTGAATTTTGCAGGAAGCCGTCTTCCTCAAGGAGTGACACCGCAGTTAGGACCGGATGCCACTGGTGTGGGGTGGGTTTATGAATATGTCCTGGATGGAGGGGACAAATATGACCTTCAGCAGTTGAGATCCATTCAGGACTGGTATTTGCGTTATGAGCTGGCCAGTGTCCCCGGGGTGAGCGAGGTGGCCAGTGTGGGAGGTTTTGTCAAGCAGTATCAGGTGGAGGTGGATCCTGTAAAGCTCCAGGCTTACAACATCCCCCTTCAGAAAGTGAAAACAGCTATAAAGCGGAGCAACAGCGATGTGGGAGGCCGGCTGATCGAGATGGGAGAGACCGAGTACATGGTCCGGGGGTTGGGGTACATCCAGAACATGGATGACTTGAAGCAGGTTCCTGTGGGGATGGGGCCGAACAATGCTCCCATCCTTCTGGAGGATGTGGCCCGCATCCATCTCGGCCCAGAACTTCGGCGCGGGATTGCAGAGTGGAACGGACAAGGGGAGACCGTGGGAGGAATTGTGGTCATCCGTTTCGGTGAAAACGCTCTCAAAGTCATTGAAGGGGTAAAGGAAAAATTGAAGGAGCTGAACAAAGGACTCCCGGAGGGCGTGACCGTAAAAACAGCTTATGACCGCTCCTCGTTGATCAAGCGCGCCATTTCCACATTGCGAGAGAAACTGCTCGAAGAGACCATTGTGGTGGCTCTCATTATCATCATTTTTCTCCTTCATTTGCGGAGCTCATTGGTGGCTGTGTTTACTCTCCCCTTGGGGGTCCTGGTGGCGTTTACAGTGATGAGGGCCCAGGGGCTCAACGCCAATATCATGTCTTTAGGAGGAATCGCCATTGCCATTGGAGCCATGGTAGATGCTGTGGTGGTGATGATCGAGAACGCCCATAAGCATATGGAGCGAAAGCCCTATCAAAAGGAGAAAGACAGATGGGAGCTTATCATCAAAGCCTCCAAAGAAGTGGGCCCGGCTTTGTTTTACTCTCTTCTCATCATCACTCTTTCCTTTATTCCTGTGTTCACACTGCAGCAGCAGGAAGGACGGCTCTTCAGGCCGCTGGCTTTCACCAAAACCTATGCCATGGCTGCCTCTGCGTTTCTGGCTATCACAGTGGTTCCTGTTTTGATGGGATACTTTATCCGCGGGAAAATCACACCGGAGAAAAAACATCCCATCAGCCGGATTCTCATCCGGGCCTACCGTCCGGTCATCCAATTCATCCTCAAACACAAAACAGCCACTATCCTTGCCGCATTCTTGATCGTTGTGATCACCGTGTTTCCTCTTTCCCGGATCGGCTCAGAGTTTATGCCTCCACTTAATGAAGGAGACCTTCTGTACATGCCCACCACCTTGCCGGGAATATCGGTCACTAAAGCCAAGGAGCTTCTTCAACAGACGGATAAAATCATTGCCCGTTTTCCTGAAGTGGAGTCTGTGTTTGGAAAAGTCGGACGGGCAGAGACCGCCACGGATCCGGCTCCTCTGACCATGATTGAGACCACCATTATGCTTAAAGATAAAGATCAATGGCGACCCGGGATGACCATCGAGAAACTCACTGAAGAACTGGACCAGGCCGTCCAGTTTCCGGGCTTGACCAATGCCTGGACCATGCCCATCAAAACCCGGATTGATATGCTCAGCACAGGAATCAAAACTCCTGTGGGAGTGAAGCTGATGGGGCCTGACCTCCAGACTCTCAGTGACCTGGGAGAGCAGATAGAAGCGGTCCTGCGTCAGGTTCCGGGCACAGGAAGTGTGATTGCCGAACGGGTGACCGGAGGAAATTACATTGACTTTGTGATCCACAGAGAAGCTGCAGCCCGGTATGGATTGACCGTGGGGGATGTGCAAGACATCATCATGTCTGCTGTGGGCGGAATGAATGTCACCACCACTGTGGAGGGACTGGAAAGATATCCTGTGAACGTGCGCTACAGCCGGGAACTGCGCGATGACCTGCCTTCTTTAAGGCGTGTCCTGATCCCCACTCCGTCCGGAGCTCAGGTTCCCTTAGGTCAGGTAGCAGACGTACAGATCAAAAAAGGACCTGCTGCCATCAAGAGCGAAAATGCCAGAAGGACAGCCTGGCTGTATGTGGACCTCAAAGATATAGATGTGGGCTCTTATGTAAAAAGAGCCAAGAGGGTGGTTGACACAACAGTTGAGTTTCCTCCGGGCTACAGCATTGTCTGGAGCGGGCAGTACGAGTACATGCAGCGCGCACAGAAACGACTGCAGTTGGTTGTGCCGGTGACCCTTCTCATCATATTTCTTTTATTGTATTTCAATTTTAAAAATATCACCGAGAGTCTGATCATCATGCTGTCCCTCCCGTTTGCTCTGGTGGGGGGTGTCTGGCTTATGTGGATGAGTGGTTACAACATGAGTGTAGCTGTGGGAGTTGGATTTATTGCCTTGGCCGGAGTGGCGGCTGAAACCGGAGTGGTCATGCTTCTATATATTGACAACGCCTATAAAGACCGTATCAGACGCGGAAAGATGAATTCACGGAAAGATCTTCATGGAGCCGTTGTTCACGGGGCAGTGGAAAGGGTTCGTCCCAAGCTTATGACTGTGACCACCACTATTATGGCACTGCTTCCCATTATGTGGGGTCATGGGACCGGATCTCAGGTGATGAAGCGGATTGCGGCTCCCATGATCGGGGGGCTGGTTACATCAACACTTCTGACCCTCATTGTCATTCCAGCGGTCTATTATGTCTGGCGGGGACGGAAGCTCTTCAAAGATTGAAGGAAAAAGATGGTGGGCGATGAAAGATAAGAAATTGGGTTTTCTGTTGTTGCTGATTTTCGCTCAATTCCATCAAATATCCGCCCTCTTGACGATTCTATCAACCATGGTACACACAAGAAACACATCCGGTCAACAAAAAACCCACAGAAAAGAAAGAATATCATAAAATCAGTGTTAGTGAGGTTAAGTAAGAATAGAGATCTCCCTTGTCCCTGATTCAGGACATTAGAGTTTCACACTTCTGAAAGCCTGGATCACCGCAATGATGCCCAGGGCGATATCTCTTTCTGTGGCTGCGGATAAAGGAAAGATCCAGGCAAAGACCTGGTACTGGATTCAGGTTCTCAAATCAATTCCCTCCTTTATCAGGAATCTTATTTATTGGAGTGGGGCTATGTAAAAAAATTATCTCTGTGTTGCCTTAAGAAATTTGAGAAGACACAAACTGTATTCTTTCATCAATATCATGGGGCTGGCTGTGGGACTGGCCTGCTCTGTGTTGATATTCATGTATGTGAGGCATGAGCTCAGCTACGACCGGTTCCAGAGCGAAGATTTCCTTGATCATGACCCAGGAAGTGGATGTGGTTTCATAATTATAAAGAGGGAGCTGATCAGCGGTGACTTCACCATAGTCGAAGAAACCCTGAGAAAATACTTTGATCAGGATAAATGTCTTTTTCTCTTCCCGTCCAAAACTGGTCTCAAAGAAATGCACATAAGGCATTTCCAAAAGCAAAAGTTCTAATCGTTCTATACCCATCATAGTATATAATATAGAACCTTTTTATCCAGTCAATCAAAATCATTTGTTAATGGAAAGATCTTTTTAAGAGAGATTCGTGGGTTAAAAAAATAGGGAAATGGATAAACCGGACCCAATTTAATTAGAAGGCTTCGTCAGCCATGATGTAAAATCCGGAGGTTCCTCTGCCCCATCCTTGATCTATTCTAATATTAGTCCCCTCTTTAGGGACGACCAAAAAACGGAGTCCAAAGCCCACTGAATATTTAACACTATCCAGGCTCAATTTCCCAAGGCGATCTCCCAAATCGGCGGCTCCGGCAAACACCACCATTCCTAACCTTTTCCAGACCTTTAGCCTCAACTCTGTCTGGATGACTATCATGGACATGTCTCTATATCTCCCTGAGTAATAGCCCCGCATGACCATTTCTCCCCCAATTTCAGACATATGCCTAAAGGGTGGAGAACCAGAAACTGATTGAATAATGGCTTGAGCCGCAAATACATGAGACTCAGTCACTGGAAAATATTTTCTGAGGTCTAGTTTGCAAGATGTGAATTTAAAATCACTTCCCAAAGTCGGAGAGTAAAAATCCATAGTCATCTGGAAATAATTGCCTTTATGCGGAAAGAATATCTTGTCTCTTTTATCCCAATTGAGAATAAATCCCAGTGAAGACAGCTTCCCTCCGTCACTCCCTGTGACCAGACCTTTGGAGAGTTCTCCATCAGGATCATATTTTATGATTTCATAATTCTCATATTTGTATTGAGCTCCCACGTAAAATCTCTCTTTATGAAGGATTCGTCTCTGTATGGATAAATCAAAATTAAACATACGCGGGGTGTAATCTTCTTCGGATTCATTTGGAGTTTGATTCCCTATGCCCCAGTATTTACTGGGAAATTTACTGGTTTTTAAGTACAGCTTGACGAAATAATTTTCCTTTTTTAAATACAGCTCTGGTTTCAGCTCTATTCCATACTGTTTTTTCTGGGTGTAATAAGCTTGAAAATACAGAGAAGAAGGTCTTGTTTCTTCAGAACTATTTTGAGGCCTGTAAGTGATAAGCCCTCCCACTCCACCTCCCCACTTTGTTTCTGGCTGATAGAAAGCAATGGGAAGAACCACCGCGCTGGTCCTTTTGTCTTTCTTCTCTTTTTTTTGTTTTTTCTCAATTCCTAAGCTTGTCTGAAACATAGAAATGAGAATTAAAAACATACAAACCAAAACAAGAAGAGGTCTTCTCTGCATTTGTCCTCCTTTTGCTGTCATAAACCTAGCTCTTTTTTTGAATAAATCACTGAAATCAACCTTCTTAACAAAATACATCAAAATGAAAAAAATTTCATTCGAATTTTTTATTGACTTGATATTTTCATCCAATATATTATGTTCAATAAATCGAATAAATGACAACGCCTTTCTCTTTTGACCTGCTTCTGGTGTTTGGATTTCTATCCATCATGCTTCTGTTGGGAGTCTTTCTCCGTGCATGGATACCCTTTTTTCAAAAGCTGTTATTTCCTGCAAGTCTGATAGGAGGTCTGTTGGGTCTTGCTTTGATCAATCTTGGTGTTATCTCATTAGACATAGAGACGATTAAAGCTTTCGCCTACCACTTTTTTAACATCTCGTTTATCTCTGTAGGCCTTACCCCAGCTGTCATAAATGAAAAAAAACAAAGCAAGGAAAAAAAGATTTTCAAAGGCTCTTTATGGATGGCTCTTGTGCAGGCTGTCACTTTTCCCATGCAGGCCATTATGGGGTCTGTGGTAGTTCTTTTCTTTATTTTAGGGGGAAAAACTTTATTTAAAACCTTTGGATTTCTTCTGCCCCTTGCATTTAACGAAGGCCCTGGACAGGCTCTTTCTTTTGGCAAAGTCTGGGAAACCGCAGGGTTTGCGGATGCTTCGACCATTGGACTCACCTTTGCTACTCTGGGATTCTTTTTTGCCTTTTTTATCGGTGTGCCCCTAGCTAATAGAGGACTGAAAAAAGAAAAGTTTAAAAAAAAGCCTATGCCTCCCTTCCTGCTGAAAGGCATTCTCCCCAAAGGCGAGCCATCGAAATCTGCAGGCTCTCTCACCACCCACAGCGCCAGCCTTGACAGCCTGGCTTTTCATATTGCCCAAATAGGTCTCGTCTATCTTACAACTTATTTTTTCCTTTCATTTCTGGCGGGTTTGCTCCCTAATGATATGAGCTCCATGATCTGGGGTTTTTTCTTCCTTTTTGGACTGGTCATAGCCATTCTCATCCGGATTCTTTTTCAACTCTCGCCTTTCGGCCACCTGTTGAATCATCCCATCCAAAGGAGGATCACCGGTTTCTCAATCGACTATCTGATTGTGGCAACTGGATGTGGGATTGAGCTTTTGGTTGTAGGAAAACATGTTGCTCCCCTTATCTTAATCGCTGTAACAGGAGGCCTTATAACAACTTTGGTTGTTTTGTTGCTTGGCTCAAAATTATCAGATTATAAGCTGGAGCGTAAGGTTTCTATCTATGGAGTTGTGACGGGCACGGTTTCAACCGGCCTCATGCTTTTGCGCATCGTCGATCCTGAGCTCAAAACTCCGGTTGCCAGAGAAATCGGATTCATGAACCTTTTTGCTGTTCCCATAGTGGGAGGACTCACTTGTCTGCTCAATGCTCCCTTCTGGTGGGGCTGGAGTGTGGTTGTCACGTGTCTTGTTCTCGGCCTGATTCTTATAGCTGCCTCAGTTATTCTTTTAAACCGCAGGCTTTGGAAAAATCAAAACTAAAGCCTTATCCTCTTTTTGTTTCAAAAATAAAATTTTTTCTATATAATAGCCTGTTAAATTTTTGTATGTTTCTTTTCACTATGTGTATTCTCAATGATTCACTCAACCAAGAAGGAAAAGAATGGCTCTGTATTTAAAAAAGTCAAGTTTGGTTTTTCTCTGGCTCTGTATTCTGTCAAGCATGACACTCTTTATTTTTTCCCAGAGCCCTGAACAAGGCTTAATCAAAGATTTAAAGTGGCGAAATATAGGACCGGCTAATATGATCGGTCGTATTTCAGATTTTGAAGCTCTAGACAGCGATTTCACTCATGTTTTGGTGGAAAAGATAAGAAATTGGGTTTTCTGTTGTTGCTGATTTTCGCTCAATTCCATCAAATATCCGCCCTCTTGACGATTCTATCAACCATGGTACACACAAGAAACACATCCGGTCAACAAAAAACCCACAGAAAAGAAAGAATATCATAAAATCAGTGTTAGTGAGGTTAAGTAAGAATAGAGATCTCCCTTGTCCCTGATTCAGGACATTAGAGTTTCACACTTCTGAAAGCCTGGATCACCGCAATGATGCCCAGGGCGATATCTCTTTCTGTGGCTGCGGATAAAGGAAAGATCCAGGCAAAGACCTGGTACTGGATTCAGGTTCTCAAATCAATTCCCTCCTTTATCAGGAATCTTATTTATTGGAGTGGGGCTATGTAAAAAAATTATCTCTGTGTTGCCTTAAGAAATTTGAGAAGACACAAACTGTATTCTTTCATCAATATCATGGGGCTGGCTGTGGGACTGGCCTGCTCTGTGTTGATATTCATGTATGTGAGGCATGAGCTCAGCTACGACCGGTTCCATGAACATTCAGACCGCATCTACCGGGCTGTTGTGGATGAATACCAGAAAGGAAAATGGACTTATTCAGTGGGAATTCCCTACGCTACATTACACACTTGGAGGCATACTTTCGCCAGCTATGTAGTGATGAGATCCGGGAACATCAGGGTGGTCCAGAAGCTCCTCGGCCACAGTTCCATCAAGACCACGGAGATATACTCCCACCTCAGCGACAGGCACCTTCACACCGTGGTCCGCATGCCTCCCGGTCCTGATTTGGGCCCAGTTTTGGGCATACCCGAGGCTTTGCCGGGAAAGGGAATCGTGCAAGTTGTTGAAAATAAAGTGGTGGGCGATGCAGGACTTGAACCTGCGACTTCTACCGTGTGAAGGTAGCACTCTTCCGCTGAGTTAATCGCCCAACCTTATTTATTTCAATCTGATTTATTTTCAAGCACTTAGTTTTTTTCATTTTTAAATCTTGACCAAAACTCTAGTTTTCAATGGCATTTTCAATCGTTTCCATAGCCTTTTTCATCCGGTCAAAATCTGAATGAACATAATGCAAAGTGGTCTTAAGCTGGCTGTGTCCTAGTACTTTCATAACATCCTGGAGAGACGCGCCTTTCCCCAGTGCCTGGCTCACCATGATGCTGGCTGCAGTGTGCTTCAAATTATAAAAAACAAAATCCTCAATCCCGGTCTTTTCTTTGATTTTATTAATAAGATTAGTCAAATAAACCCTGTCTCTCTTGTTTCTAGGACTTAAAGGAAACAGATAACCTTTATCATGCGGACCTTCAAGGTTATCCAATATTTTACTTATTGAGTTTGTAATCGGTATCACTTTCTTTTTCTTCTGTTTTGTTTCTGTCCGTTCGAGCACTATTTTATCATCTTTTATGTGTTTATCCCAGCGCAATTTGTATAATTCGCCGGGCCTCATAGCCGTATATAATAGCATAAGCGTGATCCTTTTTGCATATCTCATTACATGAGCATGGATAGCTGATTCTTTTTCAATCTGTTCGCATGCTTCCAGGATCCTTTTAATCTCTTGAGGACTGTATTCTCTTCGTTTGCGGTCCGTCATATAGTATGTGACATCACAAACAGGGTTTTCAATTTTGAGCTTGTATTTTTTGATTGCATAGAAAAAGAGAGTTTTTAGGATCCCGAAATAATGATTTATAGTCTTTTCGGACCTGTTTATGGATTTAAGATAACGATCCAGTTCTATTAGATGCTGTTGTGAGACTTGAGCTAAAGGGATATTTCCCCAAACGTTCTTAACAATTTCAAGGCGCTGCTCATACATATCCCAGCTCTTTATTTTTTTAATGTCTCTTTCCCATTCGATAAACTCTTCATATATCTTGAAAAAAGGGACCTGTTTAGGCTTTTCTTTAGGTTCTATCCCGTAATATTCAGACCACTGCTTTTTATACTCCTGTTCCCAGAGCCATTGAGCTTTAGTAGGATCCTTGGTCCGGAGTGAGATCTGGGTCCGTTTTTTATCAGGAGGGAAACCCACATATTCATCAAAGAAATAATAGCCGGTTTGTTTATTTTTTACAGGGCCTTCACGACGACGGGGCATATTAAAAATAAATTATTGAATTTATTAAGCTAGAATAAAAATAAAAGAAATCACTTTAAACTTCTTGATGGTTTTTTAACCAAAGGTAAAAATCTTCAATTGATGCATTTCCTAACGCTATAGATTTTGTTAAATCAATTATTGTTGGATCAATAAAAACGCGTACACCATTGGCGCGAAGAAATTCCCAGGCTATATGAATACCAGTTCTTTTATTGCCATCATTAAAAATATGTTTAGCAATAATTCTATGTCCCATTTTTGCTGCGTTCTTTTTCAGGGCCAAATGATCAGATGTATCCAAGTTTGGCTCAATAATATCTTCTAATATATATTCAAGGGCTCCTGGATTTAGTAAATTATTTGGAGGTGTGTATAAACCTCCTTTTTTGTTTATCATCCTACGATTTACGTCACAGATTTGATCAAACGTAAGATAAGCTACATTTGAGCTAAAGTAGTCCATATATCATCATATATTTCTAGGCTTTCACAAAGGAGATTATTATGTGTCTCACTATCAATTTCTGTATGCAAACTAGGGGGGTAAAGATCTGTTCGCGAAGATGGAGGACTCATCTCAAAATCAACTCGATTAAGTGGAGTTATTTTGAAACCCGAAATTTTTATCATACTCATATTTGAATTATCAGTATCTATAATTCTCATCATTAGTCTCCTTACTAAATTTTATTCTCCTTTTATCTCTTTTTTTTGTATAAATCTTATTCCTTCAGTTCTTGTTATAGTTGCTACATCTATAGGACCACCAACTCCTCTGATTCCCACAGCCAAACGTTGAATAGAAGATGTGCTACGGACTAAAAATATAGCTAAATCAACACAATCTTGCAAGGGAAGAACTTCATAAGGGATGGGAAATTGTATCTTTTTTTTAAATTCATCTGCTAATTTTGCAATCTGTTCGTCATTGAGTTTAAGAACATCTTTAGTAATATGCATTAAAACAGGATCATAACCATGAATAATTCGACTAGCTATTTGTAATTGTCCTC
>CAYULB010000027.1:0-26623 GCA_964445575.1 uncultured Eubacteriales bacterium | reverse complement strand
AAACAGGGAAAGAAGAGCTCATTTTTGAGAGCTCTCCAAATATGTTTGAAGAACCAATAGCCGTATTAGATAAAGACTTGAAAAAGATCATCTTGAGTAGAGAATCCCAAGACACTTTCCCCCAAAGTTATCTGAGAGAAAGGGATGGGTCCCTAACCCAACTCACAGACAACAAGAATCCCTTTCCTGAATTTAAAGATTCTCAGAGAATACACTTTGAATTCACGCGCCGCGACGGACTGACCTGCTATGGTCAGATTTCTCTTCCCCCTGATTATAGAGAAGGAGAAAAAGTCCCGGCTGTTTTCTGGACTTATCCTCGGGAATACCAGTCTTTTGAAGATTACAAAAAATCCGCTATCCGGAGCCAAAATAAAAACGCTTTTCCCCATTTGAGCGACCGCAATGCCTCTGACATATGGCTTTCCCAGGGATACGCTGTGGTCACTCCAGATATTCCTGTTATTGGAAAAGGAGATACCTACAACACCCATTACATTGCTCATCTGGTTGACTCTATGTATGCAGCCATCCGAAAAGTAGATAACATGGGATATGTGGATGTGGACCGGCTCGGTCACGGGGGACACAGCTACGGTGCCTTTGCCACAGCAAACATCCTGGCACACAGTCCGTTTTTTAAAGCCGGTATTGCCGGAGACGGGGCTTACAACCGCACCCTGACCCCCATGACATTTCAGAGAGAAAATCGTTTCATCTGGGATGCCCAGGATATTTACATTGAAATGTCTCCTTTTTTCGAAGCTGACCATATCAACACCCCTATGCTCATGTACCATGGAGCTGTAGACAACAACTCAGGGACGTTTCTCATTCAATCCGAACGCATGCTGCAGGCTCTTACAGGATTAGGGAAAGAAGCTGTTCTCTACATTTATCCTTATGAATCCCATGGCCCCCGAAGCCTTGAAACCCACATGGACCTCTGGGCTCGCTGGGTGGAATGGTTTGATCAATATGTGAAGAATAAAAGCAAATCATAAGGAGGTTGGTTTAAGCTGAACCTATTCATCCTAAAAGACCGGAATATGAAGACCGATCCAAATGATCTGTGGCGATTAAAATTGAAATCATGATAAGAAGAAACGTTCAGCTAAACGTTCTTGAAAAAATCTTGTCTATCGCTGAAAATAAATTAGTAATGAAAACATCGCCATTTTTTTATGAATAGGTCAGGTTAAAAGAATCTTGAATCCTGCATAAAAGAAAGGGATAATAAGAGCACCAACATTTTTATGAATGTTAGGAGGAGATGATGAAAAAAACATGGCTTTCTTTTTTAGTAATTTGCCTGGTGCTGTTTCTTGTCACCTGCCAAAAAGGACCTGACTTTTCTCAGCCTGAAGTAAACTATCCTGAAACCAAAAAAGTCGATGTGGTGGATGATTATTTTGGCGTAAAAGTACCCGATCCCTACCGTTGGCTGGAAGATATCAGTTCTGAAGATGTCAGCTCCTGGGTAGAAGCCCAAAATGAGGTCACTTTTTACTATCTGGAACAGATTCCCTTTCGCGAAAAAATAAGGACCCGCCTAACCGAGCTTTATGATTATCCCAAATATTCTTCTCCTGTTCGGGCAGGCGATTATTATTTTTTCTATAAAAACGAAGGCCTTCAGAACCAGTCTGTAATTTATGTCCAGAAAGGACTGGATGGAGAGCCAGAAGTGTTTATAGATCCCAATGAACTTTCTCCTGATGGAACCATAAGAATATTTCTCAACGGTTTTTCTGAAGACTACCGCTATACTGCTTACTCCCGCTCTGAAGCGGGTTCCGACTGGCAGGAAATCAGAGTGATGGAAATCGAAACCAAGAAAGAACTGGAGGACCGAATCCGCTGGGTCAAATTCAGCGGCGCTGCCTGGTACCAAGACGGATTCTTTTACAGCGGATATGATGAACCAGAACCAGGACAGGAGCTTAAAGAACAGAATAAATACCAGAAAATTTTTTATCATAAACTGGGAGAGCCTCAGGAAAAAGACAGAGTGGTTTATGAAGATAGAGAACATCCCCTGCGATATGTCTCCGCAGATGTAACAGAAGACTCCAGGTACCTGATTCTAACGGTTTCCGAAGGAACCAGCGGAAACGAACTCTATTACCGGGAACTGGGTGAAGATAAAGCTGAATTCCATCCTCTTGTCAAAGGTTTTGAAAATGACAGCTATGTCATAGACAATCTGGGGGAGAAATTTTTGGCCTACACTAACATTGGTGCCCCCAACTATAGGGTTGTCAAAATCGATCCCACAGCACCTGACCAGGAAAACTGGGAAAATGTCATTCCTGAAAAGACTGAAGTCCTTAGCCGCGCCAATACAGCCGGTGGATACCTTTTTTGCCGCTACCTCCAGGATGCCCACACCCAGGTCTTCCAGCATGACCTGGAAGGAAATTTAGTTCGAGAAATCGAACTCCCAGCTCTGGGCACTGCTTCAGGTTTTGGCGGTAAAAAAGACCATAAAACACTCTTTTATGTGTTCACTTCCTTCACTTATCCCCCCACCATCTATAAGTACCAGGTTGAAGACGGACATTCTGAAATCTTCCGCAAAACCGAAGTCCCGTTCAACCCAGAAGACTATGAGACTCAACAAGTCTTTTACACCAGCAAGGACGGCACTCAAGTCCCCATGTTTCTAGTCCACAAAAAAGGAGTGCAAAAAGACGGAAAAAATCCTGTTCTTCTTTATGGTTACGGAGGCTTTAATATCAGTCTCACTCCCTCTTTCAGTTCTACCCGGATCTTTCTTTTGGAAAACGGATTCATCTTTGCTCAGGCCAATTTGAGGGGAGGCGGTGAGTACGGAGAAGAATGGCATGAGGAAGGAATGCTTCTCAATAAGCAGAATGTTTTCAATGATTTTATTTCAGCGGCTGAATTTCTGATTGATGAAAAATACACTTCCCGAGAAAAATTAGCTGTAGCTGGTGGCTCCAACGGAGGACTTCTGGTGGGCGCTGCCATGACCCAGCGTCCTGACCTTTTTGCAGTAGCCCTTCCTGCAGTGGGAGTTATGGATATGCTGCGCTACCATAAATTTACCGTAGGATGGGGATGGGTCGTAGAGTACGGCTCCAGTGACGAAGAAAAGCACTTTAAAAATCTTTACTCTTATTCTCCTTATCACAATATTGAAGAAGGGGTGTGCTATCCCGCAACTCTAGTGACCACAGCTGACCATGATGACCGGGTCGTCCCGGCTCACTCCTATAAATTCATCTCAGCACTCCAGGAAAAACAAGCCTGTGAAAATCCTGTGCTCATCCGAATCGAAACCCGATCTGGACACGGTTCAAGCTCCACCTCCAAAATGATCGATGAACTGACCGATGAATATGCTTTTCTACTTTACAACTTAGGTGTAGCACTAAAATAAGAGTAATCTCATTTTGAAGTTTCCCTCGATTTGAGGCATAATAGAATATAAGATATAAAACGCAAGGGTTGGATGGCTCAAAAAAGTTCAGAAAAAATTCTGAAAATCAGCACCAAAGAAGATGGTCACTCGATGGGGTCATGAGTGAGCATTGAGGACCGGTTGCCTTCAGCATCGACGAAGAACATCTTTTTTTTAGGCCGTGAAATGGCAAAGCTATTATGGGTATAATTAAGAATAGGAGGGATAATTCATGCGTTTGCTCGCGAAAAAAGAACTTGAAGTCTTGATGAACTGTAAAGACGAAATTTGTATTTCTCTTTACATGCCTGCTGAAAAAGCAGGAAGGGAGACCCGAAAGAATCCCATCCGGTTTAAAAATTTAATCGGAAATGTGGAAAAACAGCTGGAAAAAAGGAACCTGAAATCTAATGAAATATCAGCCATTCTGAACCCCGCTCATAACCTTATCCAAAACACTTTCTTCTGGCAGCATCAAAGTGAAGGATTGGCTGCATTCATCACTCCTGAAAGCTTCAGCTACTATCGACTTCCTTTGAAGTTTAATGAAGAAGTAGTCATAAACAACCGCTTTTATATAAAACCGCTTCTCTCTTTATTTAGTGGAGACGGACAGTTTTATATTCTGGCATTGAGTCAAAAAAATATCCGCCTGCTTCAAGCCTCCCGTTACAGTTACAGAGAGATAGAGCTCGAGAATGTGCCCACCAGCATGGAGGAAGCCCTGGGTTATGACAATCTGGAAACCCAATCCCAATTTCATGTGGCCGGCCGCACAGGAAAAAAACGGGGAGATGTCATGTTTCACGGCCATGGAGGAGGAAAAGATAATTTCAAGGAAGATATTCAGCGGTATTTCCAACATGTGGATAAAGGTCTCAGCAAGGTATTAGCTGGAGAAAGCGCTCCTATAATCTTATCTGGAGTAGATTATCTTCTTCCTCTCTTCCGAAAAGTTAATTCCTACGGCAATATCCTGGACAAAGCTGTAACTGGAAATCCAGATGAATGGTCTCATGAAGAACTGCACAAAAAAACATGGGATGTTGTGGAATCTCATTTCAAACAAGAACAGGAAAAAGCAGTCAAACAGTTCCAGGATTTATTCCACACTGAAAAAACCTCCCAAGATATCAAGAAAATTCTGCCTGAGGCTCAACAAGGACGAGTAGGATTACTTTTCCTGAATGTCGCTGATCACAAATGGGGAACATTCATTCCTGAGAAAGGCCAGGTTAAAATCGAAAAACAAAGAAAGCCTGGCCTGCAGGAACTCATTGACCTCTGTGCGGTTCAAACTCTCTCTCAGGGAGGGACCGTATATGCCTTAACCAGAGAAGAGATGCCGGTCAAATCATCAGTGGCTGCTGTTTTCCGCTGGTGAATCAGGATTTCTGGACTCGAACAGGAATGAAAAGAAGTGGATTTCCAGTCTGTGAAAACCAAGTCACTCCTTCACAAACCAAATCAACGGCCAGAACATAGCGTCCTGGTGAATCAGGTGCTTTTATGGAAACAGAAACAGTGGTTTTCTCTCCGGAATTGATTTGTCTCACAAAAGGAGTCATGGTCTTTTTCCGATGACCAGTTCTTCAATATGAATCGGAGTTTATGGAGTCCTTTTCGCCACCAAAACATAATTTTTCTAAACTTCCTTAATTATTTTTTTATCCTAATCCCTTGATGTGGAAAAATCAAAATGTTTTATCAAGTCAATGAATCAAAATGAAGTGCCAGCATGAAGAATGATATTTGAAGTGCCGCTGCTGTATCCGATTCCAAAAAGAATCTTCTGGTAACGAAAATAAACCCCGGCCATAAAATCTAAGGAGACCTCTGATATTTTTCCGTCTTCAATATAATACTTTTTGCTCCACTGAAAAGAGTGGTCCAGATAATACTCTATCAAATACTCTCTGTACCTCAGTAACTGTATGACACCTGTGCCCAAGTAGACCACAGTCCGCTCCTTGAATAAAGAAATTGAGAATCCTCCACCAATTCCATAAAAAAGTTTTCTACTGTACCCGAGAAATTCATTTCCATAATACCTGTCAGCATATTCCTGGCTGAAATCTCTTTTTTCTCCTTCTGGCCTGGCAAGGGGGATCTTCACTCCTCCCCATAATCCGAACTGTTTCCCAATAAAGAAATTTAGCACTAAAACTTGAGAAAAATCATATCCTAATGCTAAATCTCGATGCAGACCATAGCCGTGGACAGTACTGACTCCCTGTTTTGAGATAAATCCAATAGAGAACAAGATGAGGAATGTAATGATATGACTCTTCTTGACCACAGCTCTTTCTCTATAATCCCCATCAAAGCATTTCTTTAATCAGCAATATAACCGCTTCGGTGGGTGATTTGATATTTTCCAACTTTAACCTTAACCCGGATATTTTTAAATTTCCCGTCTCTCTTATACTCTGAAGGCCTATAATAAAGAAGATAATAGTTTTCAGAAGCCTTCACAGCTTTCTGAAATGATGATTCAGCATTGGCTGAGCTTTCAATCAATCCCCCGGTTGATTTGGCTATTTCAGAAAACGCCTTATAGATATCTTCTGACTGTTCCTTAAACATAATCCCGGCTTCATTTTCAGGTGACTTTGTGATGTACAAGAAATGAATCAATATTGACGAATCTGAAAAGGCTTTTTTAATCTTGTTTGTATCAATAGAAATGTCTCTTCTATAATTCGTAAAAAGGTCATTGAGCTTTGCCGTGATATCCGGTCTGAATTGAGATTGACTTTCAAATATTGAAATTGTTTTAGGCATGGGTTGGGCTATGAATTCTCTTTGACAAAAAAGAAAGGCGATCTTTTGTCCACTTCGGTCTTTTAATAACTCAGAAAAATTTATTAATTTCTGTTCATCCACCTCTCTCTGATTTTTCATTCGGGAAAGAGCTTCCTGGTATTTTTGGAGTGAATAATCCAGTTGGTCTATATCATCACCGTATGACCTAGCTGCACTCTGGATTCCCACTATTGTATTCAATTCTCTTGTGATCTCCTCAAATTCTTTTAAGGTGTTTCTGTATTCAGAATTTCCCATCACAGCATCTTTTCTCACTATTTCTTTGAGCTGATCCGCTATTTGCTGTTTGTTTTGGTGATCCCATGCGATTTCCTTCAAGTTATAAGCTTTCACCGGAGTTAATACGATTAAGGAATCACCTTGAAGAACAACATTCTCAAAAAACATATCAATGGCTCTTTCTACTTTTGGGAAAAATTCCCAAAGGTCAAACATAAGAATAAAATTTCTGGAAACATCCGGAGAGAGAGAAGTGCCTTTTTCTTCTTTACGCTCTATTTGTGTCTTCTTTATCAAGTAACATGCTGTGATTTTTTGAGGTTGGCCGTTTTCATAGATTTCAAAATCATCAATGGTCAAATCATCAACAAGTTGCCCTCTATCAAAAACCCTTACCGGTACTTCGATATTGACTACGATTTCATCATGCTGGATTTCCTGAGCAAAAAAGGGAAAGCTTAAAGTCAATATTCCCAAAAAAAGTATCAGTTTTGTGATTGTTTTTCTCCCTCTTTTTTTTTCATGAGAACGATCCATCTTCCAACATAAAACCTCTGGTCATTTGAGTCCGTATTTATAGATTTAACACAGAAACAAAAAATATGCCATTGAATTATAGCCTGTTATGGGATTTTTATATAAGGGACCTGTCCATAAATAGGTGAAACCCAACAAAATAAGAGACATCTTCTTTACAGTTTTGATGGATCCGTTTATAATTATCTTGGATTATTCGCGAGTCGAGATTACTGCAGATGCGAGGCATCAGGGCATGAAGTGGTGGTCCTTCACTGCGAATGCCCTGTAACGAAGCAGATGCAGTGAGAGCGGCTCGCCTTAATGGTAAAAAAATGGCGATTAAAATTGAAATCATGATAAGAAAAAACGTTCAGCTAAACTTTCTTGAAAAAATCTTGTATATCGCTGAAAATAATTTAATAATGAAAACATCGCCATTTTTTTATGAATAGTTCAAGTTATTAAACCACTACAGTTGAATACCATGCGGAAGTGGCGGAATTTGGTAGACGCGTAAGCCTCAGGAGTTTATGGCCCAAAAGGCCGTGTGGGTTCGAGTCCCACCTTCCGCACCAAATATATCTCAAACAAAACATTGAAGAAAACCACTCCATACAAAGTCCTTCTTATTAATCCGTGGATTTATGACTTCACAGCTTATGACTTCTGGATGAAGCCTTTAGGTCTGCTCTATGTGGCTTCTCTTATCCTGAAACACACTCCAGCCCAAATCGAATTCATAGATTGCCTGGACCGGCATCACCCTCTTCTAAAGAAAAGATACAAGACTAAAATAGATGGGAGGGGCCCTTTTCCCAAAGCAGAAGTTAAAAAACCAGAGGTTTTAAGCAAAGTACCGCGAAAATTCTCTAGATATGGGATTCCTGTGGAGCTGTTTGCCAGTGAGCTAAAGAGAGTCCAAAAAGCTGACGTGATCCTGCTCTCATGCACCATGACCTATTGGTATCCTGGAGTCCAGCATGTGGTGGAGATGGTTAAAAAAAATCTCGGGGATGTGCCGGTAGTCTTAGGGGGTGTGTACCCGACACTTTTACCGGAACACGCCCGAAAAGAATCAGGAGCTGATATCATCATCCAGGGACCCGGAGAGAAAAAAATACTTCCTCTTCTCAATGACCTATTGGGAGATAAGTTCTGTTCACCTGTCCAGTTTGATAATCTGGATGACCTCTCCCTGCCTGCATTTCATCTGATGAGAAACAAAAACTCTCTACCTATCCTTACCTCCCGCGGCTGTCCTATGAAATGCTCGTTCTGTGCAGGTCCTTTTCTTTCCTCCCAATTTAATCAGCGGAATCCCCAGGCTGTGGCAAAAGAAATAAGCCTTCTCACAAACACCTACCAAACCCGCAACATTGCTTTTTATGATGATGCCCTTCTCGTCAATAAAGCAAATCACATCCATCCCATACTGGAGAAGTTGATAAAAAACAAAATACGCGCCGCCTTTCACACTCCTAACGGTCTTCACATCCGGGACCTGGACCAAAAAACCGCGGAACTGTTCAAAAAAGCTGGTGTCCAATCCCTTTTTCTCAGCCAGGAAACTTTTGACCCGGCCATAATAAAGCGCTCCTGCCCCAAGGTAAAGCCAGGTGACTTAGAGATAGCTGTGAGAAACCTGGAGAAAGCAGGTTATCACAAAAAAGACATCAATGTGTATCTAATGACAGGGATTCCCGGGCAAAATTTTTCCAGTGTTAAGGACAGCATTGAACAGGTCATAAAATTAGGATTGCGGCCCAGGCTGGCTTACTTTTCGCCGGTCCCCCATACTTCGGATTGGAAAAAACTGGTTTTTGAAAAAAAACTCAGCGAAAAACACGATCCCCTCCTCCATAATAAACTAGCAGCTCCTTATTACTGGGGAGATATTGCCCCTCAAGAATTTGAGACTTTAAAAAACATGATTCATTCCTAAGTCGACATTTTGATATTGAAAGAATTTGGCATTAGCTGATGCGACATTGAACTTAAGTATTGAGAATTGTGAATGGTAGTGGTTTATACTTTTCTATAATGATATATAATATCCAAGTGTAACCATTTCCTAATAATAGAGGTTAATAACCTAAACAAAAACCAAGAGGAGACTCTGAGTGATCAGAAGAAACATTTTTATCTTAATGATGACCTTCTGGTTTGTTGTTCAAACGAACCCTGGGAATTCTGATATTAAAGACCTCCCCCCGAATTATAAAAAATGGCTGGAAGAGGAAGTGGTTTACATCATATCTCCAGTAGAAAAAGAAGTCTTTCTCAAACTCCAATCAAACCACGAACGGGAACTGTTTGTGGAAGCTTTTTGGAAACAAAGAGACCCCGCACCTGATACAGAAAAAAATGAATATAAAGAAGAACATTACCGCCGCATAGAGTATGCCAACCAAAATTTTGGCAGAGAAACTCCCAAACCCGGATGGATGACAGATAGAGGCAGGATTTATATAATCCTGGGTCCTCCAGATGATGTTCAAGCCTTTGAGACCAAGATAGGAATCCATCCCTCTGAAATCTGGTTCTATCAAGGGCTGGAAGACAAAGGCCTGCCTCCTGCTTTACAGCTTATTTTTTTCCAGAAAAAAGGTCATGGAGAATACCAACTCTACAGCCCCTTCAACCACGGTCCTCAAGCGCTGTTAACCAATTTTGAAGGAGACCCAACTGACTATGTTACTGCCTATGAAAAGATAATAAATATTGAACCCTCCCTTTCAGATGCAACTTTAACCTTGATTCCAGGAGAAAAACCAGCTCCATACGGAAAGCCCAGTCTGTCTTCAGAACACGTTTTAAATAAAATCCCCACTGTCCCCCTCACACATGTCACAGACATATACGCCCAAAAATTTCTAGAGTACAAAGACACCGTTGAAGTTGAGTACACCACCAATTATATTTTGAACTCATCCCTCGTGAAAACTAAAAAAGACTTGAATGGAGTGAATTTCATTCAGTATGCCCTGGAGCCAGAAAGCCTTTCTATAGAAAACTACCAGGATAAATACTATACTATCCTGGAGATTTTTGGCATCGTTTCTGACACCCAGGATAGACATATCTATCAGTTTGAAAAATCTATTCCCCTGGAATTCACTAGAGACCAAATTAATCAGATTAAAAACAGGCCCTTGAATATACTGGATATGTTTCCCATCATTCCAGGCAGATTCAAACTGTCTATCCTTATGAAAAACAAAACCTCCAAAGAGTTTACCTCTTTAGAAAGAACGGTGGTTATTCCCGGACCAGAAAACACCCTCCAAATGACATCCCCTATGCTGGCTTATGGAATAAAAAAAGCAGCCCAGGAAGATCATTTAAGCCGGCCTTTTCAAATCAATGATTACCAACTTTATCTGCCCTTGAACCGGATGTTTAAGCAGGATGATACTTTGGTCTTAGCCTTTCAAATACACGGATTGAATGAAAGAGAAGAAAAAAGCTATCAGCTCAAATACACTTTTTATAAGAATAAAGAAAAGTTTATTGAATTCACCAAAAATGTTTCCGAATATCCTGAAAAGCCAGCTTTTATCGAAAAAATCCCACTTAACGAATTTCCTCCTGCCCATTATATGATCCGAATAAGGCTCCTTGAGGGCAATACAGACATTGTTTCCTCAAATGAAATATTTGATGTAACCCCCTCTCAGGACCTTCCCAGACCATGGTTCTATACCTTCCGCTTATCAAAAGCTGAGGACCCTGAATTTTCTTACGCCTTGGGACTTCAGTATTTAAACTCAGGAAATTTTGAAAAAGCTATCATTCAAATGGAAAAAACCCTTGAGCACAAAAAAGATTCCAGAGAAATCAAACTGAATCTGATAAGAACATACAAAAAAGCTATAACTGAACTTGGAGCTTCTCCTGAGTTACTGAATCCCCTGGGAGAGTATCTGCTCCAGATAGACAACAAAGAAGAGGCCCTGAGTGTTTGGGAGAAGTCATTGGAAATCAATCCAGACCAGCCGGGACTTAGAGAAAAAATAAGGGAATGGAAGAAATAATTCACTCCAGACAAAATGAGAGAAAGACCGGCGATCAGTTAAAAATATATATGAATTCCTACTTTGAATATTCTGTTGTTATAAAATCCATACTTTATGTAATCCCCGTATCTCTCAAAAGTGGGATTATCAGGGTTTCTGTAATCCACATATCCACCAGGATTGGATGTCATATAATAGCTGCTTCCCCCCAGTAAATTCAGGATATCCAAATAGACATTCATGGAAACAACATCCGTGAGTGTGAGCCTCTTCTGAAGCCTCAAGTCTAGGCTGGAGAGGGGAGGAGTCCGTCTTGACCCTCTTTCCTCTGTGGCCACTGTATAGAAGGCTCCTGGTTCTAAATACCTGTCATCTTCTGGAACATACACGGTTACTGTCCTGTTCCAGGGAATTCCAGACCTGTAATTGTAATAACCTCCCAGATTAAATCCATAAGGAAGTATAACAGAGCCCTGGATTTTTATATTCAAGGGTCTGTCAAAATCCAAGCGGCCGTCAGCATACACCATGGAATTGGGAGTATCGAAATACAGGGAACTAGCAGTGGTAGCCATATTCCATCCCCCTATATTTCCCCAGGCTTTACTCCATACAAAAGAAGCTAAAAGCTGCCATTTGTTTGACATCCTTTTGTTTAGGATTAATTCAAGAGCCGTATACTTCCGGAAAGCTGATTCGATATTGGTGTAGAACCAATCACGGCCACCTGGAGAATCTGTGAGCTCAACATAGCAGTAAGAATTGAGGTCGTCATCAGTTCCAAAAATCCCATCATCTCCAGGATCTGTAAACTCAAATTTTTCCCAAAAAGGACTGTCTGTACTGTATCCTTTCCATGCCTGATCTGCTCCAAGACCATAATCATTGACGTTCTCGAATATGTTTTTTTTGTGTTTATAAATTAAAGCCGCACTTACAGTTAAATCCCTGTTTATTTCCTGCTCGACTCCCAGACTGAATTCATTGGTGACCGGTGATTTTGCATCTGGGTCAAGCCGGTTTTCCAGGTCCACCTCAGCCGGACTATCTGCCGCATCAATCAAAGAATAGGTATCCTCAGCATCTGGTTCCTGGTTTTCATTTTCATCATACCAATACCATGAACTCAACTGAGGATAAATGGGACTCACTCTGTTAAAGTAACGAAAAGCCATGGATTCATGATACCTGGAATAAGTTCCGGAAAGGGCTGTCTTCCCGTCCCCAAAAACATCAAACACTATTCCTAAACGGGGGGAAATGTTAAACCAGCTCATAACATTTGCAGAACCGGCATTGTAAGGACTGTACTGTAAATCCAAGCCAGGAAGCACTTCAAAAAGGCTGTAGGGATCTGCACTCCCCAGACGATATTGTACGGGAAGGGCAGAGCTGCTGAAGTCAACCCGAAACCCCAGGTTCAGGGTCAGACGGCGGGCGACGGTGAGGCTTTCCTGAACAAATCCACCTATACGGTGAGTCTCATTCTCCAAAACAGAGGAACCTTCAAAGGGACCACAAGTGTAGGCTGAAATCATGCCCCTGTTTGGATAAGATTCTGTGGGATAAGAATAAATATCCCCATTATAATAATGGAAGTAAAATGGATTCTCTCTCCAAAAATTCCATTTCATAAGATTCCATTCATATTCAAGTCCCAGTTTAACCTTATGTTCTGCTCCCAAAAAACTATCATTAAAATAGGTTGCTTTTACAGCAGGGCTTAACTTCTGGATGACTGATTTTTGCTGGAATTCAGGATTGTTTGCGAACATATTGAAATACCGGTCATAGCTTCGGGGCTCCTCAGGAAAAGAGGACTCACTGTAAGGAAGAGAGAATTTCCGGAAAAGATAAGTGATTCTTCCTTCCAAAAACAACCGGGAATTCAAAGAATAGTTGGCCTGAAAACTTAAAAGATGCTCTAATTCTCCTTCCCGTTTGCTGGTAGCCGTCTGATCAAGGTAATTCTGGATCTGGTTGATGTAAAATTTTTCCTTTATAAAAGCAAGATTATAAGTGACACTCGCCCTAATATCTAAGGGAAGTAGGGCAGTGAGTTTCCCAAATACATTGAATTCCTGGTGAGGAGCCTCATCCTCAACAAACACTTCCTCCCCTGACGCTTGTGTGCTGGACCAGTCTATATGATTGAAACTTTTTATCCACTTTGAATACCGGGTATTGACATACAAACTCAGAACATCTTTGGCAATCGGACCTCCCATATAAAAAGATAAGTCATTCCAGGAATTGAATTCAGTGGGTTTATTCAATCCCAACAATTCCAGGTAGTCTGAGTCTAAAAAAGAAGACTGCATGGCTCGGTCATAATACTCCATAACAAAGCCCGACTTGAATTGATTCCCGCCTGATTTTGAGACAATATTTAAGTAGCCTCCTTCTGCGTTGGTCGTTTCTGGACTGTGTCCTGCAATCCCAAATTCTATTTCTCCGTAGGCATCAATACTTACATTGGTGGTGGGAAAGGAATCAAGGGGATCGTTTAAAACCACCCCATCCAATACAAATCTGTTTCCCCGGACAGAACCCCCTGAAACACTAGAGCTCCGCCCAATTCTAGGATTTTCCGGAACCGAACCGGGAAGAGAATTAAGAATTTCAAAAATATCTTTATGCAGAGGAAGAGCTTGTATTAAATCACTGGAATATCGAACGGTAATATCTGTTCTTTTGCTATCAATAACCGGAGATTTATCTTCAACTGCTTCCAGGCTCTCCTGGGTATCCCTTTTAAGCACTACAGGAAAATAAATATCATCATTTAAAGCTATATTGATCCCGGTGTATTCTTTTGTTTGATAATCTGGCTTTTCTATGTGCAGTGAATAACCTTCACCTGGGGGTAAATTGGCTATATGGAACTTTCCATCCTCACCTGTTATACAAATAACCAGGCCAAGCATAGGATGACCCTCTAAAATCACAGTGACTCTTGGCAAGGGATTGTTATCCGAATCTATGACCACACCACTCACAGAGCAAGTTGTGCTGTGCTGTGACATCAGAAAGGGCATCATAGTTCCCGAGATCAGTAAAAATATAACAAGATTAAGTAACTGTTTCCTCAATTTCATCTCCTTGTAACGAGATAACTGAAAAGGTTAGTGATAAAGTTTATTTCATAATCCTGTTGAGGTCAAATCAATCTTGCACTTTCCTCAGATAAGGATGACTTGTCTTTTATTAACTACTTAAACATAATTTTTCAATCCAGTGTTGCATCAAAATGTAAAAACAATGATAACAACAGTGCCATGATACCTGTTTACCTAATTTTTTTGTCTATCTAACCTGGTTAATCTGTACGGCTTCTCTGGTTTGAAAAATGTATTTAACCTGGATTATTCATAAAAAAATGGCGATGTTTTCATTATTAATTTATTTTCAGCGATATGCGAGATTTTTTCAAGAAAGTTTAGCTGGACGTTTTTTCTTATCATGATTTTAATTTTAATCGCTATTTTTTTACCATTGAGGCGAGCCGATCTCACGGCATCTGCTTCGTTACAGGGCATTCGCAGTGAAGGACCACGACTTCATGCCCTGATGCCTCGCATCTGCAGCAATCTCGACTCGTGAATAATCCAGGTTAGTTATAAACAAAAGCGAGAGGGACGGATAGTCAAGATTTAAATCTCAAAAAGGCTCCGATACTTCCATAACGGTCTAACCTGGAGGGAGGATTGATATGCTTCACTTGACAACTCATATTCATAGCTGCTTCTACTGCCTCATCTATGACATCTATAACTGGGATTGTTTTATCTTTACACGCGGTACATTCTTCTTCATCAAAATAAATATATCGACACTTTAAACATAATCTTCCCTGTTTTGAAAACTTTCTGGTGACCAATAGCGTTTTTGCTTCTCCTTTATTCAAACTCCTGATGGTGTTTCTTATCCCTGAAACAGCCAAACCTCCTCTTTTAAGCTCTGATTCAAAATCCTCTACGATCTGCTGTTCTTCCTTCTTCTTTAAATCTTCTTTGATCTTTAGGACTTCTTTAAGTATTCTATCTGTACTATCATTCGGTTTGACTTTAAGAATACCTTTTATTCTTTCCTTTAAATAGGGATGAAAATGAGATTTAAGTTCCTTAATGTAGTCATCTGAAGCCCCTACAAGAAGCCAGTCAAAACTATTTTTTTTGAAAAGTTCAAAGGTTTTATTTGATGCTTTCTTTATATGGGTTTGAAAAAGAGAAGACAGATGTTTTTCCAGACTTTGAGAGCCAAAGCCTTCTCTTCCTGTCTCTCCTTTGTGATTTGAAAGGTCTATTTCCATATTATCTATAAGATTGATTTCTCCCATATAGATTTCATACCACTTTGCTTCTTTGCGATCGATTACCAAAACACATATCCGGTGATACTGCTCCAATATTGCAGACAGAGGACGAACATATGGATTTCTATCAAAAATAACCAAATTCCTGGGAGATTTGACCAGATTGAAGACCTCCCAAAAATCTTCCCCGCTGCATGAGAATATGGCCAATCCATAATACTCATAAAAGGGGAGTTTTTGTTCACAGTAATCATGAATTTTTTCTAAATCCTTATACAGATACCCCTTTTTTTTATTATCTAAATCCCTTTTTTCAAGCCGGTTGTAGCTTCGGTTCATGAGATTTTTTAAAGAGACTTCGATCTCTTTTTTTGTCATCCTGTCCCGGCTGGTATCCAAAAAAAATGAGGTAGTGAAATAATTTTGACTCCTAAATCCTGCCAGACTCTCAATCTGATCCTGGCTTAGAAGTTTCATGTGTCCTCCTTAAATAGGGTTATATTTTGACGGAATGAAATCATATTAACTGGTTAATAAATGAGGGGATGTCTCACTAATGATTAAGATAAGCTGCGGTTATAATTTGTCAAGTCCTTTTAAAAGAAACCTTTGCAAACAGACTGTACATTATGGGAATGACAAAAAGGGTCAACAAAGTAGTGGCAAACAATCCTCCAATAACAGCGATAGCCATAGGAGCCCTCATTTCAGAACCAGCAGAAGTGCTCACGGCCATGGGAAGCATTCCTATCATAGTGGTTAATGCAGTTATCAATACTGGACGCAGTCTTACGGAACAACCTTTTAAAATAGCCTCTTGATTGTCTATTCCCTTTCGCCTTAACTGATTGATATAGTCCACCATAACAATTCCATTATTAACCGCAATGCCTCCCAGGATAATAAATCCGATAAGAGAAATGAGACTCACTGTATTTCCGGTCACCAGAAGGGCTACAATAACCCCAATCATTCCTAAAGGAATAGTAAACATGATAACAAAGGGATGCAGAAAAGATTCAAATTGGGAAGCCATGATCATATAAACAAGCAGAGATGCCAGAGCAAAAACCCCTATCATAATAAGAAAAGCTTCCTGCATATCTTCATACTGACCTCCGTATTCAATGAAATAACCTCCAGGAAGTCCTTTTTCCAAACCTGCCAGACTCTCTTTGATGTCATCCATTATACTGCCCAGGTCTCTTCCGGTTATATTGGCCGAGACCGTAGCCACACGTCCCTGATTTTCTCTGTTTATTTTTGTGGGTCCCACACCCTCTGTAACTGTAGCAACTTGACTGAGCTTTACAATAGCACGGGATGGAGTCACAATCGGAATGTTCTTTATGTCTTCCAAGTCGTCTCTGAATTTTTCTTCAAACCGGACTTTAACATCAAATTCTTCATCTCCTTCTCTGTATTTCGTAGCCACTTTCCCCAGGGAATAGATTTGAACTGTGTTTCCAACCTGTGCTACCATTAATCCCATCTGGGCTGTTTTTTCCCGGTCAATTTGAATTTGATACTCAGGCTTTCCTTCTTCTAATGAATGCGCCACATCCCTCAATCCTTCAATACCCTTTATTCTGCTGACAATATCATCTGATATCTCTTTAAGTCTGGTTAAATCTTTTCCGAATACTTTGATTTCAATAGGAGTTTGAGCTCCTCCTATCATCATCTGGCTCATATCAATGGATTCAAATTGTACACCTTTATATTTAGGAAGTTTGCCTCTAATTTTTTCAAGGACTTCTACATCAGAGAGAGCCCGCTTTTCCTGTTCTACCAAACCGGCCCACAGCAAAGCTTCATGAACACCGGAAGCGCCAAAACCAGAAGCCACATCTGAGGGATCTTCCTCGGCCATAGAGCCTACCTGGGCTGAAACTATTTCAACCTCAGGCTCATTGAGCAGGATCTCTTCCGCTAAGAGGGTTACCCGGTCTGTCTCCTCAAGGGATGTCCCAATAGGCATTTTGACTTTTATCAGGAGCATGTCCCTGTCTGAACTTGGCATAAACTCAGTCCCCATAAAGGGAATCAATACAAACGAAAGCAAGAACAATATAAAAACCCCGATCAACACTTTTCCTCTGTGATGAAGGGCTGCAGTCAAAATGTTTTCATAGGAATCTCTTGTCTTTTTGAACAGGTTTTTCCTTCCTTCTTTCCTTTTATTTTTCTTTTTCAGCTTAAAAATAAAAGAAGCCAACATGGGCACAATAGTAAGTGCCACAAAAAGGGATGCAATCAATGAGAACGCAATCGCCAGGGCCAGCCCCCGGGTCAGCTTTCCTGTTATCCCTGATGCAAAGACCATGGGGAAAAAAACAGCTATGGTGGTTAAAGTGGAAGCTGTTATAGCCATCCCAACTTCAGTTGCACCGATTTTTGCAGCCTGCTTCCTTTCTTCACCTTCTTCAAGGTGCCGGAATATATTTTCAATCACCACAATGGCATTGTCCACCAGCATACCGATTCCTAGAGCAAGCCCTCCTAAAGTGAGAAGATTTAAAGTGTAACCAGCCGCATAAAAAGCAATGAAAGTAGCAATAATAGACAAAGGAATAGCAACGGCAATGGTGATGGTAGGACGCCAGTTGCCTAGAAAAATAAAAATGAAGAATATGGCCAGAACTCCTCCGGCCAATGCATTTCCTCCGGTCTTCCGGATCACATCCTGGATCATATCTGACTGGTCCATTGCAGTATGGAATTCAACTCCTTGGGGAAGAGATTTTTTAATTTCCTCAAGTTCCTTTTTAACAGCTTCTGCAGCTGTGACAGTATTGGTCCCTGACCTTTTGCTTATGAATAAATAGACTCCTTTTTCTTTCTGAACTCGGGCCAAATAACGGGGTTCTTTTAAGGCATCCTTTATATCCGCCACATCATCCAAATAGATCTGTACTCCAGTTTGAGTACTGCCCACCACTGTTTTTCTTATGTCTTCCAGGCTTTTAAATTCACCCAAAGTCCTTACTAAAAATTCAGAGTGCCTCTCAACAATATATCCTGCAGGCAGATTCAAATTCTCTAGTCTCAGTGCTTGAATGATCTGATCTGCAGAAAGCTGACGGCTCTCCATGGCCGCTCTATCCAGCTCAACCCGTATCTCCCTGGTATCTGTTGAATAAACCTGAGCTGAAGCAACTCCTTCGATTCTCTCAAGCCGTGGGGTTACCTCTTCCTCAAAAAGTTCTCTCAGTTCATAGGTCGGCATAGGAGACGTGATTCCCCAAAATATGATGGGCATTTGAGAAATATCAAACTTTACTACCAGAGGATCGGAGGCATCCTCTGGAAGATAACTCTTGTAAAGACCTATCTGATCTCTTATGTCCTGAGCAGCAAAATCCAGGTTAGTTCCCCACTCAAAATCCACCATAACCACAGATATTCCTTCTGAAGTGACAGAATTGACATTTTTGACTCCGCTTACTGAATTTATGACCTGCTCTAAAGGACGGGTTATGGTATTCTCAATATCTTCTGGCGAAACTCCGGTGTAATTGGTAATGACTGAAACAGTGGGATACTCAAGTTCTGGGAAAAAGTCCAATCCTAATCTGGTAAAAGAAATCATCCCCAGTACAACCAGGATCATTGCCAGCATTATGGTGGTAACTCTTCTGTTTACAGAAAATTCAGGCAGTTTCATTTTACAACCTCACTGATTTCAATTTCTGAACCATCTTCAAGTCCGTAATTTCCTTCCACAATAACCAACTTTCCTTCTTCCAGTCCCTGAATTACCTCCAAAAGGGTGGCGTTCTGGAGCCCTATGGATATCTTCCTCTTAACAGCCTTGTTACCCTCTGCCACAAATGCATAACTGCCTTCCACCACTGCTTTCTGGGGAATAACCAAAGCTTTTTCATGGGTGGTAATTTCTAACACCACTTCGCCGAATATATTGGGCCTCAGCAGAAGGTCGGCATTCAGAGCTTGAACCTCCACACCAAATTTTTCGCTGACTGGATCAGCGGCCATACTGACCACAGTCACTTTTCCAGGAAACTCTCTTCCCGGGAATGTTTTAACTTTGAGAACAGCTTTTTGACCTTTTTTTATCCTGACCACATCCTGGTAAGTAACTTGGATATGTATCTTTACCGTGGAAAAGTCCACTAAAGTCAAAACTCCACTGCTGGTTGTGGAAAATCCTCCTCCCATCATGGGATTGATCACGTCTCCGACTTCAGCGTTTTTTGAGGCAATCACTCCATTAAAAGGCGCTTTCATGATAGAGACATCCAGATTGTGTTCTGCCAAATCAACGGCGGCTTGAGCCTGTTTTAACTGGGCTTCTGCTGATTCAAAAGCCAGCTTGACTTTTTCATACTGCTGTTCAGATACAGCATTCTCTTTCCGGAGTCTTTCCATTCTCTCCATGTTCCTTTTTGCATCATTATAATTGGCTTCTACCACAGCAAGCCCAGCCTCTGCCTGCCGGAGCTGAAGACGGACAGCTTTGGTATCCATCTCTGCCAGGATTTCTCCTTTATTAACCCAATCTCCTTCCTCTACATTGATTCTCTCAATCCTTCCTCCCACTTCAGGAGAAATGACAATTTTCTCCCTTGCTTCCACTAATCCCGTGTAATATATCTTCTCGGAAATTTTTTGCCTTCTCACTTCAATAACTTTAACCGGAGCTGCTCCCCCCAAACCTTCTTTTTCCTCTTGTTCCTGAACAGGCATACTGCAAGTTAATATAAAACCCGCCAACAGTACGGGCAATAAAATTTTGATCCATCTGTTTATTTTCACTTTTTTTCTCCTGAATAAATGATTTTCAAATGAATTTTTATTTTGTTTGGACTTTTTATTCATCTCTGCTGACCCCCATTGCTTTATCCAATTCAGCTCTTGCCGCAACATAGTCATAGAGTGCTTGAGAATAATTTGTTTTCGCCTGAGCTAAGGCTGTCTGAGCCTGCTGAACATCCAGGATGGTGACAAGGCCTTCATTATAGTTTAAGTTAGCTATGCGCAGACTTTCCTCAGCCTGCTCCACATTTTTCTCTTGAGAAAGAAGAGACTCCTCAGCTTCGTTTATTTTTAATATTGCTTGCCTTACTTCAAATTTCAGTCTTTCCATGAGTCCTTCTTGAGTCAGCTCAAGCTCTTTTATCACAGCCTTGGATTTGGCCATTTTTGCTGAAGAAGACAATCCATTAAAAATAGGAATATTTAAAACCAGATTTAAGGAATAGTAATTCTGCCAGTTATCATCCTTAAAATTAAATTGGTCCGCCCAATAATTATACTGGCCTGAAACAGCCACAGAGGGGAGTCCGGAAGCCCTGGCCATTTTAAACCCTTGTCTGGCGATTCCCTCCTGGAAATTAAGCTGTTTTAATTCAGGCCTGTTTGCTAAAGCTTTCTCTATGCATTCATCCAGGTCAACTTCAACAGGCTTATAGTGCATCTTCCCTTCAATCTCAATTTCTCTGGAAAGGTCTATTCCCAGAATCGTTTTCAGATTGAGCTTTGCGATTTCCAGACTGTTCTTTGCCTTAATCAACTGAGGTTTCAGGTTGGCTAACCGCACTTCAGAACGAAGAAGGTCAAACTGGGAAGCCACTCCGACTTCATGCTGAAGTTTTACATTTTTATAAAACTCTTCAGCATCTTTGACTGCCTCCTCAGAAACTCTCACAAAATCTTCCGCCAATAAAATCCCGTAAAAGGCCCTTTTAGTATTGAAAACAGTGTTTTGTTTGGACTGTTTTAATCCCTGCTTTGAAGACTCCAAATTCAAATCGGCCTGTCTGTACCCAGAAATCAACTGTCCGCCGGCAAAAATAGGGATGGATAAGGACAAAGCGAACTGATAGTCACGGGTAAAGTCTATCTCTACTCTCTGGGGAGGTTCACCCGGAATCATTGAGGGAAACTCAAGCTCCATGACCTTTTCATCCAAAGTTCTCATTCCCTGCCCGTTGAGCGATGGGAAAAAGGCAGACACCGCTTCCCTTAACACAGACCTTGCGGCATCGACTCTTTTGGCAGTCGCTAGATGCTGGGGATTCTGTTTCAGAGCTAACTCAACGCTTTGATCTAAAGTCAGCTTTAATTTTTCCTGTGAAAATCCAGGACTGCTTATGTATAAAAAAAGAGCTAAAGTCAAAAATATTTTGGCTGCTTTCTTCATATCATTCTCCTTTTTATTCATTTATCTAGTTTTATGCTTTTTTTATCCCATTTAAAAAAATGTCACTGACCAGCTCAGCGCTTTCCTTTAATGAAAAATCTTTAACTTTTGCAAAACCTTTAAAATGAAATCCTCTTACCAGCGAACCCAGAATATAGCAGGCCTTTTTGGGATCCATCTTCCTAAACTCACCAGAGGAGATTCCTTCATTGATAACCCCACAAATCTTATTGAATATATCCTGGAAAATTAGCTCTATATTTTGGGATGCTTTTTTCTTCTTAAAAGTATGAACAAAATGACCCCCTTTTTCTACTTCAACAAACTTATTCATCAAATCCCTTTCCATAAATAAAATCCGAGCTAAGTTCTTTTTTTTCTGATAATAATTAAGGATCGAACTGATAATTTTTTTTATCCTTATCTCCGCAGAGGCATTCTCTTCAGTGATTTTGGTTAATTCCTTTTGATATCCTTCAATCGAAGCTAGGAATATATGAGTGAATATATCCAGCTTGCTCTCAAAATATCTGTAAACAGTGGCTTTAGAGAACTGGGCTCGGTTGGCAATATCATCCATGGATGTCTTTCTGTATCCATTTTTTACAAATAACTTCTCTGCCACTTCAAGAATATACCTTTTGTTTTCCTGTCTTCTTTTCAATTCTCTTTTCTCTCTTAAATTTAAACTCTTCATTATTGATACCTTTTAGTTTTTTTATTGAACTTATCAGTTTAAATGCGAAACTGAATGGTGTAGTGTAGCAGTGGATTTCAGCAGTGTCAAGTAGATTCAAAAAATAATTCCTTTTTATCCAGGAAGAACCAAATATATTCCACTCAACAAAAAGAAAGTAAAAATATATAATAACTCTTGTGAAATTCTTAAATAGAGGAGCTAGAAATGAGTGATCAGGTAAAGGAGTTTCAAGAATTCCGTCAAAAAATGAATCAGAAAATTTTAGAAAAAGCAGACCGGGAAACCAAGAGGTTCTTTGCCCTGGATAAAAATGCTTATAAAGAAGGAGCTCTTTCCAAAAAAACCAAAGAACTTTTAGGACTCACATCCTCCCTTGTTCTCCGCTGTGATGACTGTATTCGCTATCATTTGATTACCTCTGTGGAGCTGGGAATTACAGATAAGGAGATTTACGAATCGCTTCACATAGCCCTGGTGGTCGGAGGTTCCATTGTAATCCCCCACATGAGAAGGGCCGTTGAATTTTTAGAAAAGCTTAGGTCCTGATTTATGAGCGGGGATGATATTTGTCATACACTCTTCTCAGAGTTTTTCGGCTCACATGAGTGTATATCTGAGTGGTGGTTATCTGACTGTGACCCAGCATGGATTGGACATATCTGAGGTCAGCCCCTCTTTCCAACATATGAGTTGCAAAGGAATGCCGAAGAGTATGAGGACTTACCTTTGATTCGAGCCCTGCCTTCCGGGCATATCTTTTCATTCTCTTCCAAAAACCCTGTCTGGTAAAGGGCCTTCCCTGCTGGCTTAAAAATAAAAACTTATTTTCCCCCTTTAAAAGCCTGGGCCGGGAAAATCCCAGGTATTTTCTTAAAGCTTCAGTGGCTTTCCCCCCAATGGGAACAATTCTTTGTTTCCCGCCTTTCCCTCTGCATATCAAAAAACCCTCTTCCAGGTTTGGGTCATCCAGGTTCAACGTTATCAGTTCTGACACCCTTAAACCTGTGGCGTATAAAAGTTCCAGCATAGCCTTGTCTCTTATCCCATGGATTTTGTTTTCGTCGGGCTGATCCAGCAAATTTTCTACCTCACTGACCTTCATCACTTTGGGAAGAGAAAACCATCTTCTGGGAGAACTGATGTTTTCAACCGGGCTTCTTTTTAAGACATTATCCAGGACCAGAAACCTATAAAAGGCTTTTATGGAGGAAACAGCCCTCGCTATAGACCGAGAAGAAAGTCCTAAACGGCTCTGTTTGTGTATAAAATCTGTGATCTCCTGTTCTTTTGTCTTAAGATAGCTGATTTTTCTCTCCTTGAGGAAACCAAAAAACTTCTTTAAATCTTGGGAATATGAAACCACGGTGTTATGAGACAAGCCTTTCTCTATTGACAGATATTCAATAAAAGCTTTCTCAGCTTCTTTCTGAGAAGAAGGATGTGGGCTCATGTCAAGTAAGGATTGGAGTTTTTTTCAATGCTGACTTTAGTGGGAGGACCATGACCTGGAAACACCACAGTATTAGGGGGAAGCGTCAAGATTTTTCTCTTTATGGACTCTTGAAGCTCTTCCCAAGAACCTCCTGGAAGGTCTGTCCGGCCTACTCCACTCTGGAATAAAGCATCCCCGGATAGAATGAATCCATCTCCTAGTAAACTGATGCTCCCGGGAGAGTGACCTGGTGTATGAATCACTCTAAGATGTGACTTTCCCAATTTAAGAGTATCCCCCTCTTTTAAAAATTTATCTGGAGGAGGAGATTTTTTCGCTCCGATCATCAGCCCGAATCCAGACTGAAGAGCGCTCTTTAAAAGTTTCAAATCAGCTTGGTGGATATAAAGAGGAATGTCAAACTCCTGCTTGACGGGCTTGTTGGCGCCCACATGGTCCACATGTCCATGGGTATTGATAATGGCAATTGGTTTTAGGCTGTTTGCATTCACTTCCTGGACAATCTTATCTGGCTCCGCGCCCGGGTCAACAATGATGCATTCTAACGTGTCCTCAGAATAGACGAGATAACAATTTGTTTCCAGCGCTCCGACTGCAATCCATTTGACTTTCACAGCAATCCTATATTATTAGAGAAAATCATCTGAGTCAAGATAAGACAAATGAGGCTTGACCACACCTGAGCGATATCTATATAATTCCAGTAATGCAACAAGAAGACTGGCAGCTTAAACTGGTCCAAAAATCCCTTAAAAAAAAGGAAAAAATTGACCTTATCCATAAACACTTTCATGCAGAACCTCATGAAACTCTATTAGATTTAGGCTGCGCCCAGGGTATTCTGAGTTTTTTTCTTAGGAAAAAAGGAGGGTTCTGGGTAAGCGCTGACCAGGATTACATCAACGTTAAATCCAGTAAAAAAATCCTTACTGAAAATTTGATTCAACTCCAGCCCGGGCCTCTTCCCTTTAAGGATAAATCATTTGACAGAGTGATATGCCTGGATTATCTCGAACATCTTGAAGACGACCAGATGTGTGTGGATGAGATTTACAGGGTGCTCAAAGAAGGAGGAGAGTTTTTAGCGGCCACTCCCAGAACTGGAAAAATATTTATCCTTAATTATCTTCGCCCTCTTCTGGGGATGAAACTGGAATTTTACGGCCATAAAAGACAAGGATATTCCTTAAAAAAACTAAAAAAGATTTTTGAAAAATCTGGTTTCCGATTTACAAACCACCGGTCTTTTTCTGGATTTTTAACAGAATTCATTGAGTTGGTATTAAACTTTTTCTACATAAAATTCCTTTCTTCAAAAAAATCACTTCAATTAAGAGATGGAAACATAAGACCCTCCACATCTGTAGAGTTCAAATCCAGCAAAAAAGCTTTTGGTCTCTATTCTCTGGTATATCCTGTCATCTGGATGATTACTCGAATAGACAAAATTTTCTTTTTTCAACGCGGATACGGAATCATGGTCTGGGCCAAAAAAGAGGATAGTAAAAATATATGGAGAAAAGAAAAAAAATAGGCTTCTTTCTCGGCCCTTTTCTTTTTCTTATGGCCTATTTCACTCCCGTTCTCTCTCAAAACCCAAAAGCTCACCGGCTTCTAGCTGTCTTCCTTCTGGTCATCACCTGGTGGGTGACCGAGTGCATACCCATTCCTATCACAGCACTTCTTATCCCTGTTTTAATCACCTTTTTTAAAATAGCCTCCGTCACAGAGGCGCTTTCTCCTTTTGCCAATCCTATCATCATGCTTTTCCTGGGAAGCTTCATCCTTGCCAGAGCTATGTGCGTGCATTCTCTGGATAAAAAGCTGGCTTACTCTGTTCTTTCTCTAAGGTCTGTCAAACACAGCAAAACCAGAATTCTGTTGGCTTTTGGACTGCTCTCTCTGTTCCTATCGATGTGGATAAGCAATACAGCTACCACAGCTATGATGTATCCTATTGCCTTGGGTGTTCTGGGTTCAATTCCTGATGAAAAAGAAGAAGGAAAAGCTTTTCCGTTTAAAGTCATCCTCCTTTTGACCTTAGCTTATTCGGCTTCCATAGGAGGAATCGGAACACCCATCGGAAGCCCTCCCAATCTCATCGCCATCGGAATGCTGGAAAAGCTCGCGGATTACAAAATCGATTTTTTTCAATGGATGATTATCGGATTGGTCATTGTTATTCCCATGTTTGCTGCACTCTGTATATATATGAAACACACACTAAAAAAGACCGGCATTCCAAACAAAATCTCAAAGGTTCCTTCTCTTAAATCACTGGACGGGCCCAAAAAGCTCAACCGGGCTCAAAAAAATGTTTTGACTGCTTTTTCTATCACTGTTTTTCTTTGGACTTTTCCGGGAATTGTCTCCTTGACTCTGGGAAGATCTCATGCTTTATCCTTATGGCTTCAGCAGCATATTCCTGAGTCCGCAGCCGCTCTTATTGGAGCGGGACTGCTTTTCCTCCTCCCTGTTAATTTTTCAAAAGGAAAATCCACCCTTACTCTCAATGAAGCCATGAATATTGATTGGGGGACCCTTCTTCTTTTTGGCGGAGGTCTTTCTCTGGGATTTCAAATGTTTGAAACAGGCCTGGCCGATATCATTGGAAAATACTTTATTTCTTTGGGAGGGAAATACGCTGGTGCTGCCCTTATCACCTTTATATCCATTGTCTTCAGTGTTCTCCTTACTGAAGTCACCTCCAACACAGCTTCTGCCAATATGATCATCCCTATTATCATTGCCATTTCCCACGCCGCTTCCATAAATCCTCTGACTCCTGTTTTAGGAAGCGCTATGGGATGCAGTTTTGCTTTCATGCTGCCTGTGGCCACTCCGCCTAATGCCATCATTTATGGATCCGGAATGATCAAACTTCCTCAAATGATAAAGGCAGGATTGTGGCTGAACATCATAGGTATATTTTTCATATGGACCTTCCTCTGCCTTTTATCCACAGTCTTTCATGTGATTTGA
>CAYULB010000026.1:0-27135 GCA_964445575.1 uncultured Eubacteriales bacterium | reverse complement strand
GAATCATCTCCAAAATCGTTAAAAATAAAAAGGCGTATATCACGGAATTAGAGATGCTTCCAAGAAGATCGATTTTCTTGACTTCTTACCTATGCCTGATATAACCTTTGAATTCAATAAAACAAATATTCTTATGTCTGAAAACAATTTTTCAATGGGGGAAAATCCTAATAAAAAAACAAGGAGGAAAATCTTTATGAAAAAGACTAAAAGAAAATTTATGATTGTTTCTATTCTGTTTGTTTTTTGGACAGGGATGAGCCCGGGTGTTTTGACATCAGCAATGGCTTCGGAAGAAAAAGAATTTGCTTTGGAATGGCTGAGTCAGCCTGAAATAATCAAAATGTTTGGGGAAATATCAGATGCCATTTGGTCTTATGCAGAGCTGGGAATGCAGGAGTTCAAGTCATCACAATTGCTTTCTGATACTTTAGAACAAGCAGGATTTACTGTGGAAAGGAGAGCTGCAGGGATTCCCACATGTTTTGTGGCTTCTTATGGCTCAGGAGCTCCGGTTATTGGCATATTGGGTGAGTACGATGCTCTTCCTATGCTTTCTCAGAAAGGGAGAGTCCCAAAAAAGGACCCTGTCATAGAGGGTGCCCCTGGGCACGGTTGTGGGCACAACACTATGGGAACTGCGGCAGCAGCGGCAGCCATTGCTGTGAAAAAGGTAATGGATAAATATGGGATTGAGGGAACCATCAGGGTATTCGGGTCTCCTGCTGAGGAAACGCTCATCAGCCGTCCTTATATGGTCAGGGCAGGGTTGTTTGAGGAAGTGGATGTGGTGATTGATAATCACAATTCCACCACTCTTTCCACAGGATATGGGACTAGCGGTAATGCCATGTTTTCCACTGTGTTTACCTTTAAGGGAATCACCTCCCATGGGGCGTCTCCTTGGACTGCCAAGAGCGCGATGGATGCAGTGGAAATAATGAATGTGGCCACAAATTATTTAAGAGAACACCTCTATTTTACCTATCGGATGCATTATGTGGTTACAGAAGGTGGAGAAGCACCCAATGTTGTCCCAGACAGAGCCAGTGTTTGGTATTTTGTGAGAAACAGTGATTCAAGACTAGAGCAGATGCATGAAAAAGTCATCAATTGTGCTAAAGCCGGAGCTCTTGCTTCAGGGACTGAAATGGAATACCGGGTGCTCTCTGCGGTTCACCAGAGAAATGCAAATAAAGTTTTGGCAGAACTTATTCAGGAAAATATTGAGTCCATTGGTATGCCCCAGTGGACAGAGGAAGAAAATGAGTTTGCGAAAGCTCTTCAGAGGGAATTGGGAAGGTCTGAAGAAGGAATGCCTAAAGAGGCAGGAGAGATAAGAGATTTTAACAGACAAAGATTTGTGGGGGGAGGATCCTCTGATGTGGGTGAAGTAACCCGGGTAGTCCCCACGGCGACCCTTCTTTTTCCAGGACGTGTCCCAGGAACCATTTCCCATCACTGGTCTGCAGTAGCCAGCAATTACGGCAGTACAGCATGGAAAGGACTGAACACAGGGGCTAAAGTCATGGCGGCCACAGCCATTGACCTTTATTTGGATAAAGACATCTTAGATAAAATAAAACAAGAGTTTGAAGCTTATGAAAAAGAACATCCTTATGAGTCTTTTCTTCCAGAGGGGTCAAAACCTCCCCTAAAGCTGAATCTGGAGCTGATGGAAAAATGGAGACCAAAGATGGAGAAACATTATTTAAAGGTCAGTTTTAAGGAAGGGAAAAGGACCCAGGGGGACGAGAATGAAAGTTCCTAAAAAGCTTTCTATGAGATTGATGGGTTCAGTATTGATATTGGGTTTGGTTATAGTGTTAAGCCAGCATTTGCTATTCAGCAGGACAGAAAAGCCGGTCCTGCACGGCAAGCATTGGGTCGCCGTAACAGGAAAACCGTTAGGAGCCACTGCAGGAGCAAAGATTTTTGAAAGAGGAGGAAATGCTGTGGATGCCGCCTGTGCCATGCTGGCTGCTGTGTGCACCATGTATGATGTGCTGAGCTGGGGAGGCGAAACACAAGCTCTTATCTATAATCCCCATAGCAAAAAAGTCATTGGAATCAATGCTCTTGGTGTAGCCCCTTCAGGAGCTACACCGGAATTCTTTAAAGAAAAAGGCTTGGAATATCCTCCTGCTTACGGCCCTTTGGCAGCTGTGACTCCTGGAACACCTGGAGGCCTTATGACCATGTTGGCCGAATTTGGGAGCATGAGTCTTAAGCAGGTGTTGGAGCCAGCTATGGAAATGGCCAAGGGATATCCAGTGGAGCAGGAACTGGTTGACCGAATTGAAAAGAATAAACAAAGAATAAAAAAATGGCCCTATTCCAAAAAGATACTGCTTCCTCACTTAGGTGAAGAACATGAAGCTCCTGAAGTTGGAGAGGTATTCAAACAAGCCGATCTTTACAATACCCTGAAAAAACTGGTGGAATCCGAAGAGAAAGCATTGAAAGAAGGGAAGAATCGAAAACAGGCGATATATGCTGCCTATGACAGGTTTTATAAGGGAGATATTGCGGATGAATTTGTGAGGGGCTGTCAGGAACAAGGAGGACTCATTACCCATCAAGACCTAGCAGATTGGAAAGTCTATCTGGAAGAGCCGGTGATGACCACATACAAAGGTATTGAAGTCTATAAGTTGACCTGTTGGGTTCAAGGCCCTGTTATGCTTCAGATGCTGAACATGCTGGAAAATATAGACCTTAAGGAGATGGGATACAACAGTGTCAATTATATCCACACTCTGTATCAGGTGATGAATCTTGCTTTTGCTGACCGCGATTTTTACTATGGAGATCCTTATTTCCCTCCCGAAGAACCTATAGAGGGGCTTCTTTCAAAGGAGTATGCTGAGGAAAGGCTGAAGATATTGAATTGGAACGTCAACGCCCCTGACATCAAGCCAGGAAACCCCTATCCTTTTGAAGGAAAAACAAATCCTTATCTTGACCTTTTGGAAAAGTGGACGAATGTAAATAAAGAGCAGAAAAAAGAATTAACACCTCAGCAGGTTGAATCCTTTGAATCAAGCTTCACGGCAGGAACAACTTCAATTCAAGCCGCGGATAAAGAAGGATGGGTGGTCTCAGTAACGCCCAGCGGTGGGTGGATTCCTGCCTGTATTGCGGGTAGAACAGGAATAGGCATGAGCCAGCGAATGCAGAGTTTTGTTCTGGAAAAAGAGAAAAATCCCTTTAATGTGGTGGCTCCTGGAAAAAGGCCGCGAGCCACTTTAACTCCGGGGATGGCATTAAAAGATCAAAAACCTTTTTTATCTTTTGCGGTTCAAGGAGGGGATACTCAAGACCAAAATCTTGTTCAGTTTTTCTTAAATGTTGTTGAATTCGGTATGAATGTTCAGGAAGCCTGCGAAGCCTCCAATATTGTCAGCTACCAGATGCAGAGTTCCTTTGGAGACCATGAAGCTCAGCCAGGAAGATTGACTTTGAACAAAAGTATTCCTGAATCAGTGATAGAGATCCTCAAAAACATGGGATATGAGATAGACACCAAGGAAAGAACCTCTGGACCTATAAACGCGATCTATTTTGACTGGAAGCACAAAACATTCTGGGGGGGTTCCAGCAATTATGGGGATGACTATGGAATTTCCTGGTAAAATCAGCCTCTTTTGAAGGAGCGTGGAGTTCAGTCAGAGCTGCTCATAGAGTTCCTTTTTATGCTTGACTTGGAAAGTGGTCATGATATAAAGTATTTTTTGATAATCAGCTGTTATCAGTAAGGGAAGATTTCAAATGGGGGATGACAACATGAAAGTCAGCAAAAACAGCGAACTTTTTAAAACTTTTGATGATACAAAACTTTTCCAGCAGTCATTTTCTCCAGAGAAAGACATAAAAGGAGTCATAATCATATCACATGGACTGAATGAGCACAGCGGTTGTTATTTGAAAATGGCAAAACTTCTTTCTCAAAACAATTATTCTGTTTATTTATATGATTTGAGAGGTCATGGCAAATCAGATGGTCCTCTAGTCCTGATTGAATCCTTTGAAGACCTTCTCGATGACTTAAAAGTATTGTTGAGTTTAGCTGCCAACAGGCGTCCTAAAAGACCGGTTTTTTTATTTGGTCAGGGAATAGGGGGGATGATATCTTCTTTTTATGCTATCAGAAACAAACCAGAAATCAGAGGAATGATATTGAGTGCTCCGGCGGTGAGCCTGGATATATTTCCTCCATTTTTACAAAAAACATCCTGGTTGATAGGCAGATTGTTTCCCAGCTTGCCTTTAGTGAAAATAAATTCTGACTTCTTATCAACAAATTCTTTAGTGGTACAGGATTATGAAAATGACCCCTTGGTTTATCATGGTAAAATTTCTGCTCGGACCTGTTTGGAACTGGTAAAAGCCTCTAAAAAAGTAAAAGAATCCTGTAATGAAATCAAAATTCCTGTCCTTATTGTTCATGGGAAGGAGGATCAGCTGTTCAATTTTGAAGGCAGCAAAGAAATGCATGAAAAGTTAGGATCAACTGATAAAACCCTTAAGCTCTATAATGGACTCTCTCATTTGCTGTTATCTGAGCCAGAAGGTAAAAAGGTCATCGCAGATATAGTCCAGTGGGCAGATTCTCATGTAAGGACCTAATGGCCTCTCCTATTCTCAAAAAAGTAAAGTTTAATGATACCAGTGGTCTTTAAGTATGGAACTTTTTTTGGTTATTTCTTTGTCATCGACACAAAGCTTAAAGGTATACTCTCCAAAGGTAACAGGTTCATAAGCAAAATCAATATCCATTTCAAAGTCATATCCAAAGGATCTGTACCTTTCAATGCGTTCCTTTATTCTCTTTTTCTCTTCTGGGGTTCTTTCCGCTCTTTGAGTCATATTCCAGAGAATCTGGTTCAGTCCGGCTTTATTGGTTCCCTTTATTTCATTGATCAACAATTTGCCTTTAAAGACTTGAAGCTTAACTCCTTTTTCTGCTGGATTCTTTAAGTAATAGTTAATAACCAGACCTTTTGGCTCGCTTTCTCCATCAAAGTTAGAAGAACTGTAATTTGTGTTTTTATTGCTTATCCAGTTCACTTTTGGTTCTATATCAAACAAATAAACTTCTTTTTCCATGACTTCTTCTGATAATTCCTGTAAAAAAGTGATATCTGTAATAAAAATTCCTCTTCCATGGGTTGCCACCACCAGATCATTTTCCCGGGGATGAATGACCAAATCATGGACCGGCTGGGTGGGCATATCTCCCTTCATTTTATTCCAGTTCCTTCCTCCATCAATGGACACATAAACAGCGAACTCAGTTCCCACAAACAACAAATCAGGATTTTTATGGTCCTCTTTGATAACATTTATGGGCTCTTCAGGGAGGTCAGAGGCAATATTGGTCCAATTTTTTCCATAATCTTCAGTTTTATACAAGAAGGCTCTAAAATCGTCCCTTCGATAGCCTGTGTAAGAGACATAGGCTGTGCCCGGAAAGTGATGGGAGGCAGTCACTCTGCTGACCCAATATCCGGGGTTACCTGTAATTTGGTCATTCAATTTTTTCCAATCCGTGCCCATGTTTCTGGTGATCCATACATTTCCATCATCTGTACCTGCCCATATCAGTCCTTCTATAAGCGGAGATTCATCAATGGTGGTAATAGTGCAGTATTGAATATTCCCATCTCCCCCTTTTCCAGTTGTCAGCTTTGTGGGGTCGTTTGTGGTTAAATCTGGACTGATGACTTCCCATGTTTCTCCTCTAAAGGATGACCGGACCAATTTATTTCCTGCGTGGTAGATAACATCACTGTTATGGGGAGAAATTAGGATGGGTGAGTTCCAATTCCATCTCATCTCTCTATCAATGTTTCGGTAAGCTATGCTTTTTGTTTCTCCTGTCAGCAGGTCGATTCTTTGAAGAGGTCCAAACTGAGATTCATTGTACAGATATCTGTTGTTTTTCCAGTCAAATACATTGTACATCCCATCTCCTCCTCCTACTCTCTGCCAGTCTTCAAACCGGATAAGGCTGTAGTCTCGTTTGGTGCTGGGACCCATTTGAGAACCGTTGTCCTGCAGGCCTCCGGCTACATTGTAGGGATAGGACATATCCACTCCTACAGCATAAAATTGAGCTAATGGAATGTTGTCCGGATGATACCAGTTTTTGCCGCCATCATAGGTTATTCCCATGCCATGGTCATATCCCAGCCATATATGATTAGAATCTCTGTGATCAATCCAAAGGGCGTGGTCGTCTCCACCAAACCCTAAAGGGCGTCTCTTCCAGGTTTTTCCACCGTCATAAGTTCCCCAGGAAGCAGCGCTCAGCACATGCACTACCTGGTCATCATTTGGATCAATGATTATTTTGCCGTAATAATAAGCTGGAGCTCCTCCAATGCTTTGTCCTTCAGGACTTACTTTTTTCCATGTTTTTCCAGCATCATCAGACCTATAGACTTCTCCACCTATCATTCCTTCACTGGATTTATCCAACAAGAGTTCTCTGTATCTTTCTTCATCAGAAATTCCTGGTTTGTTAGCATTTTCTATGGTAGCATAGAGAATGTCGGGATCCTTTTCATACACATCAATACCTATACGTCCCAGCATTCCTTCAGGGAGTCCACCTCCCAGTTTTTTCCATGTTTTTCCAGCGTCAGTGGATTTGTAAATACGGCTTCCAGGTCCGCCTAAATTAAATGTATAGGGTTTTCTGACCTTATCATAGGTAGCGGCATAAAGGATATCAGGATTTTTTGGGTCCATGACACAATCCACAGCGCCGATGTGTTTTCCCTTGACCACCACATCTAATATTTTCTTCCAGGTTTTTCCGCCGTCTTCTGTTTTATAGAGTCCCCGTTCAGGATTTTCTGAATACAGGTGTCCCAAAGCAGCAACATACACAATGTCAGGATTTGTGGGATGGATTTCAATGGCTCCTATGTGATGAGACTCTTTGAGTCCCATGTTTTTCCATGTCTTCCCCCCATCCAGTGATTTATACATTCCATCTCCCCAGTATGAACTTCGGCTGTTGTTAGCTTCTCCAGTTCCAACCCATACAATGTTGGGATGAGAAGGGGAGACAGCAACATCTCCTATGGAAAAAACATTTTCGTTGGTAAAAAGAGGTTCAAAGGTAATCCCATTATTCGTTGTCTTCCACAACCCTCCGGAAGCAGTGGCTGTATAAAAGGTATTGGGCTCTTTCTCACACCAGGCAAAATCAACATATCTTCCTCCCTGACGGGTGGGCCCGATCTCACGATATTCAACACGTTCAAGAATATTCTTTTCAATTTTTTGACTGAACAAGAAGGGAACAAGAATCAACAAAGTACATGCCAGCAAAGCAGTTAATAAATGAAAAAATATGGTTTTAGAAACTTTCATAATTCCTCCTAAAAATTTTTTTCATGAGTAAGGAATGAACTTTTATGGTCAAAGTCTTTTTCCATAAAGGACTCTTTATTAAAAGAATGATCCTCTCCTTATTTTCCTAGAAAGGATTTCATCCTATCATCAAGAAATAGGATTTTCAAGAAATATTGCTTTGAATGGTAAAAAATAGTTTCTTATTGAACTAAGGAAGAAAATAATTGTCCTGACCTATTCATAAAAAAGTGGCGATGTATTCGTTATTATTTCATTTTCAGCGATATGCATGATTTTTTAAAAACAATGACTGAAACATTTTTCCTGTTTGCATTTTTTATTTTAACTGCCAATTTTATCTTTCCAGGTTAAATAACCCATTTCAAAAAGTTCCCCCTATTCCTTCAGAAGCCCATGGTTGAGAAATATATCAGCTTTTATTCTACCTCAAAAGAATAGGGAGTTTTTGAAAGGACAAGAAATTTATAAAGCGCGTTGACAAAGGCTTTAACTTGTTTTGACAACCTCTAGAGCCTGTGCTATAAGAATTTTTAAAAATCACCAGAAAAATAGTATGGATAAGAAGAGAAAGAAACTCATAGGCCTAACCTGGTTGTTTTTTGGTGTTTATTTGGGACTGTTGGCCTTTGTTCTTCCAGGATGTAAAAAAAACCAGTCAACATCTATAAGTTTGATTTTTACAAATGATATACACGGCATTTACAAGCCTTCTCAGATAGACTATTCTGGAGAGAGACGTCTAGTTGGAGGGATGGAAGCATTAAGTCATTATGTCAAGGTTATCCGTTCTAAAGAGAAAAATGTGATTTTGATAGACAATGGAGACATAATGACTGGAACCCTTGCTAGTCAGGAAAGATATAGAGGGGTTTATGGGGGGAGAATGATAGAGTTTCTCAATGTAATCGGTTATGACATCCGAAGTCCTGGGAACCATGCTTTCGATTTAGGAGTAGAGAATGCGGTCTCTTCCATAAAATTAACGAATTTTCCAGTTATAATGTCTAATTTGATTTACAAAGATTCTAAAAAGCTGGTCGCTCCCTCTGCTTACTGTATTATCAAGAAAGCAGGAGTTCGAATCGGTTTTATTGCTGTTATGGAAGAAGAATTTTTTGAAGAAGTTAAACCAGAGAATACCAGAGGTCTGGAACTGCTCCCAATCGTTCCGACTCTAAATTCGTACGTTTCCAAGATAAACTCTAAAACAGATGCTATCGTAGTCCTTTTACATTCCCGATTTCCCGAAGGAGAGAGGATTGCCGAACAAGTAGCAGGAATAGATGTGGTGTTGGTAGCTTCTGAAGACGGGAAGTTCAATAAAATCAATGGAGTATTGGTGAAGTCAACCTATGGGCATTTGAAGACATTTGGATATTTGAGTCTTAAATTAAAAGAAAAAAAAATAGTAAGTTATGATGAAGATTTAAAGTGGTTGTGGGCAGATGTTGAAATGATTCCGGATCCAAGGGTATCCAAATTAGTTAATGACATGGATTCTGAAATAAGCAGTGAGTATCTCCAGAATTGTGGAATAGCCTTGAGAGATATGATCAACAGAAGTGACAGTGTTGAGAATCCACTGGGAAACTGGATTACCGATGTTTTGCGATGGAAGACAGGGGCTCAAATTGGATTGTACAACTTGAGAGGGATAAGAAACAGCATAAAAAAGGGATGGATAACCAGCAAGGATATTTTTGAGGTTACACCGTTTTATAATGAACTGGTTGTTTTTAATATCACAGCTGAACAACTGAAAGAAGCTTTTGAAAGAGACATTGAAAGAGGGAGGGATAGACTTCAGGTATCAGGTTTGATATACCAATATTACCCATTAAACAGCAGGCCGTTCGGGCAAAGGGTCTGGCTGATCCGAGTTGGAGATGAAAAGGTAGTGACCCAAGGAAAATTGGTCTGTCCTGAAAGAACATTTACGGCAGTAAGCAATGATTATGTGGTGAGCCTTGCTGAAGATAAATATATCGGTTCTTCTCTAGCTAACATAAAAAAAACTGGTTTGACAGCACATCAGGTGCTCATTTCCTGGCTTAAAGAGTTTCATACTTTGGATTATACTGATGAGAATAGAATCGAAAGAATCGAGAATAAAGGGAGTAAATAGAAGAACAATTCAAAGAGAGAATCAAGGGTGAACAAAAAAATTGATGTGTTTGTTGGGGGCAGAGTTTTCCTCACGGCAAAGGGAGAGTTTATTGTATAGAGGCAAATATTGATTGATTTTGCCTGGGGTAGATTATATAATTTAATCATCAATAAATGGAAAGGAGAAAACATGAAAAAAATATTACTGATTGTTTTTACATTAACTTTACTTGCATCCTTATCTTTGGCTGCTGAAGTCTATATCCAGCAGAAATCTCATACGGATGCCATTGAAATGATGGGCCAGAGTCAGCCTGCTAGAGACGAAGTAACCCATATCTGGCTTGGCAAGGACAAAATGGCCACTCATGGAACAGACCAATCTGTCATTATAAACCTGAATGACAATAAGATGTATTGGATCAACCATCAAGCTAAAAGTTATGTTGAAATGGACCTCCCTCTGGATATGAGTCAATATTTTCCTCCTCAATTTTCTCAAATGATGAGTAATATAACCGTAAAAGTTACCCCTACTGGAGAAACAAAAAAGATCGGAGATTGGAATTGTTCTGGTTATGATGTTGACATCAACATAATGATGATGAATCAAAGTCAGAAAATTTGGGCAAGCACAGAGGTGCCTTTTAGTTGGAAGGATTATTCTGAAAAAATGCTGCCCAAATTGATACAAAGCACCATGATGTTAAACGAAGAATCAGCAAAGGAATTCATGAAGATAAAAGGATTTCAAATCAAAACAGAATCCACCATGGATATGATGGGCACAGAGGTAAAGTCCACATCTGAAGTGGTTGAGATCACAGAAAAGAATGCTCCTGCAGGAACCTTTACCCCTCCCTCAGATTATGAGAAAAAAGATAAATTTTCTATGGAGGATATGCAGAAAAGATAAAAATCCAAATCAAATTTTACTTGTATTGAGAATTTTCCCAGAAGGAACATCTCTAGAATAAATTATTGATTAAAAACCTTTTATCATTGAGTCTATGAGCGGGCTGTCCTTTGAATCCCTCTCTCCTTTGATTGACAATAAAGCTGGTTGCTGTTAAATTCAAAAATAGATGATGAGACAAAATTTAATGGAGGGATTGGAATGGAAATAAAATTAAAAAGCAGTGCTTTTGAAAACGGGGGTATGATTCCTAAAAAGTATACTTGTGATGGAGATGACATGTCTCCGCCTTTGTCATGGTCTCAGGTTCCTGAAGAAACTCAGAGCTTTGCTATCATTTGTGACGACCCAGATGCTCCTATGGGGACTTGGGTTCACTGGGTTGCTTATAACATCCCCCCTGAGGTAAATGGACTTAAGGAGAACATCACTCCTGAAAGGAAGATGAAAAGCGGAGGGATACAAGGCATGAATGATTTAAAAAAAATTGGGTATGGAGGCCCCTGCCCCCCAGGAGGAGTGCATAGATATTTTTTTAAAATCTATGCACTTGATACAAAACTCGATTTGGAACCAGGCGCGACAAAATCTCAATTGTTGATTGCAATGGAAGGGCATATTATTGCAAAAGGGGATTTGATGGGGAAATACAGCCGTTAAATCGAATAGGGGATGAAAAAAGAGCTTTTACTTAAAGCACCGGTGTTTCTGGTCATAAATCTTTTGTTCTTTTTTTCCACGATCTTTTTAAATGCTCAGTATTATGGCAGGAATAAGGTTCAGTACCGTACCTTTGATTATAAGATAATGAAGACTGAGCATTTTGATATCTATTTCTATCCTGAAATGAAGGAGGCAGCGGTTCAAGCAGCAAGAATGGCTGAACGGTGGTATACAAGGTACTCTCGCTTGCTTCGTCATGACCTTGAAGGAAGACAGCCTCTTATCCTGTACGCAGGCTCCACTCATTTTCAGCAGACTACGGCTATTCCTGGGACAATAGGGGAGGGAACCGGCGGAGTCACTGAACTCCTAAAAAGGAGAATTGTCCTTCCTTTTAGCGCTACCTTGTCTGCTACCGACCATGTAATAGGCCATGAGCTGGTTCATGCTTTTCAGTTTGATATGACATCTATTGGGAATTCTTCTGTTGCCAGAATGTCTTCACCGCTTCTTCAGTTTCCTTTATGGCTGATAGAAGGCATGGCTGAGTATCTTTCAGTAGGACCTGTTGACCCCAATACTGCCATGTGGATGCGGGATGCTGTAAGTAAGGGAGAACTTCCGTCTATAAAAAAGCTCCAAAACCCCAGATTTTTTCCTTACAGGTATGGACAGTCATTATGGGCCTACATAACAGGGAAGTGGGGAGATAAGGCTGTTTCCAGTATAATAAAATCCGCGGCCCGTCTGGGTAACTATAGATCTGCAATTGAAACCTCTCTTAAAACAAGTGTTGAAAGTTTATCCGAAGAATGGCACAGCTCGCTTAACCGTTCATACCGTCCTCTTTTGAGTAAGACTCAGTCTTCTTTTCAATCAGATTTCCCCATTATTATGGGAAATGAAGAAATCAGGCTGAATGTGACTCCTTCTTTAAGCCCGGATGGGAAAAAGGTAGTTTATTTTTCAAGTAAAGATCTCTTTTCTATAGAGCTGTATATGGCGGATGTCAAAACAGGTAAAATAATACGGAAACTTACCAGTACTGCCTTAAATCCACATTTTGAAAGCCTTAATTTCATTAAATCCGCTGGAAGCTGGGATTTCCAAGGGAAACGTTTTGCTTTTGGAGCTGTAAGTAGAGGGAAACCAGTTATCTGCATCATTCATGCAGAAAAAGGGGAAAAAGAACAAGAGATCGTGTTGGATCAATTGGATGAGATTTCAGGTCTGACTTGGTCTCCAGATGGAAGGTTTATTGCTTTTTCTGCCCAGGCTGGAGGAATTTCAGATCTGTATAAATATAACATTAAAGAAAAGAGCCTGAAGAGATTAACCAAAGATCCGTACGGAGACCTGCATCCTGCATGGTCTCCGGATGGAAGGTTTATTGCTTTTTCGACAGAAAGATTTTCAACAGACTTGTCAATTTTGAGCATTGGAAAACTTGAGCTGGCACTTATTGACCCTTATTCAGGAGAAATCACCAGGGTTATTGGTTTTAAAAAGGCTCAGAATACAAACCCTCAATGGTCAGATGATTCAGATAAGATTTATTTCTTGTCAGACCAGAACGGAATCAATAATATTTACATGATTGACATCAAGTCTCAAAAACTATCACAGATCACCAATGTCTACACGGGAGTCTCTGGTATTACAGGGATCAGTCCGGCTTTTTCAATCTCTCGGAATCCGAAAATCATTGCTTACTGTTTGTATAATAGAGGGGCTTACAGTATTTATTATAAAACGATTTCCAGTGAGAATCTTGAAGAAAAAAAGACCCTAGATTTTGGGGGCATAAAACCTTCCCTTCTTCCCCCTAGAACAAGGCCTGAGGGTGAAGTGATAAATCTTATAAAGAATCCCTTGTACGGTCTTCCTGAAAAATCTGACTATCAAATCTCTGATTACAAACCTGATTTAAAACTCGATTTTATCAGTCAGCCTAGTGTGGCGATAGGGGCGGATAGGTTTGGCCTTTATACCGGAGGAGGAGTGTCTTTGTTTTTTAGTGATATGCTGGGTTACCACAGCTTATCCACCATCATTCAATTGAATAACCGACTGATCGATTCAGCAGGGATAATAGGATATAAAAACAGCAGACGCCGGCTTCATTGGGGAGGTATTCTTCAAAGGATCCCCTACATTACAGGGGGTTACTCTCTCCGGTTAGGGGAAATAAACGGTGAGCCAGTCATACAAGAAAAAAAATACATATTCCGTCAGATCAATTATCAGGTCACTGGTTTTGCTGATTATCCGTTTTCTAAAGTCTCCAGGGTCGAATTATCTGGTGGCTACCGTTTTATTCATTACAACAGTGAAGTATGGACCTGGACTTATTCAGCTTTGAGCGGGATTCAACTTGGACTTAAAAAAGAGAAAATCCCCGCACCAGATGGACTCAGTTTGGGCTATTTTAATACAGCCCTGGTGCATGACAGCTCGTATTTTGGAGCGACCAGTCCTATACTGGGAAATAATTATATTTTAAAAGTTTCTCCTTATTTCGGTTCCTTAGATTTTGTAAATATCTTTGCTGATTACCGGCATTATTTGATGCCTGTTCGTCCCTTCACCCTTGCTTTTCGGGTCCTGCATTACGGAAGGTATGGGAAAGATGCAGAGGATTACAGGTTATACCCGATTTTTATCGGCTTTGAATCTTTTGTTAGGGGGTATAATACCAATTCATTCAGTGTTGAAGAATGTGGTTCGGGGGGAGACTGCTTTATTTTTGGACAATTGTTCGGGAGTAAAGTGATAGTGGCTAATTTGGAGCTTCGATTTCCACTTTTTCAAATTTTAGGGCTGGGAAAAGGGTATTATGGAATATTTCCCGTGGATTTCATTGCTTTTTATGACTCTGGCATAGCTTGGAGGGAAGAAGGAGAAGACAGGGCCTGGTTTTTAGGGGGAAAAAGAGAGCTTATATCGAGTGCAGGAGTAGGCATTCGAGTTAATCTGTTTGGTTATTTTGTATTGGGACTTTCCTATGTGACTCCTTTTGACAGGCCTATGAAAAAAAGCTATTTTCAGTTAACTTTCACTCCTGGTTTTTAAAAATCAAAAGATTTCGAATAATTTAGCTGCCATTATAAGGATAGCCACAGCCAGAATGATGCGGATAATTTTCTCGCCTCCTTTTACAGCAGCGTGCGCTCCCCACCATCCTCCGAGTCCATTTCCAGCAGCCAGTATTAGCCCGTATTTCCAGTTGACATTTCCTGTGTACAAAAAAATCGCAAGTGCAGGCAGAGTATAGATTAAAACAATAAAAACTTTATGCATATTGACTAAAACTAGATTGACTCTTAATAAGTGATATAAAGCAGCCATAAAGAGAAATCCTACTCCTACTTGAATAAACCCACCGTAGAATCCGATTCCAAATAATGCAGGATAAATGAGCCAGCTTCTCTTTAAATGAGATTTATTGTTTTGGTTCTTATAGGAGCGGCTGAGAAACATAGAAAAGACAATAAAAATTAGAACTGCACCCAGGATCTTTTGAAAAAGAATGTCACTCACTTGAGTTGCAGCTGTAGCTCCTACCACAGCTCCTGGAAGAGTGAACAGAGCTAATAATGAGCTTTTTTTAAAGTTCTGAACTTTGTTTTTCTTAAATGAGGCTACAGCAAATAAATTTTGGAGGAGAAGTCCTACTCTATTCGTTCCGTTGGCTGCAGATGCATCCAGGCCTAAAAAAATCAGGGCTGGTAAAGTTAAGCTCGAGCCACCGCCTGCATTGACATTGATGAATCCAGCAATGGCTCCTACTGCAAAAAGGAGTCCTAGATGAGTCCAATCCATATAAATTTCATTTTCCTAAAAGTATTCATATTCAGCACAAAAGTAATCATACAATATTTGCCTATAAGACTCCAGAAGTAAGAAGTGACTTTACCTGGATTTTATTTCAACTTGCCTGAAATAAAAAAATCTCCCATAATAGTAAACTCACAATGGAACAAGATGTTATCCATCCTCTTTTAGACAAGGAGATTCAGAAAAGAGCTAAGCTTTATGAGAAAGAAAAGCGGTTTATCTCCTTGTGTAAAATGTTCGTTTTATGTGTTTTGATTCTTGCCTTTCATTACTGTGGATTGAGTAAGGAGTTGGCTTATTTGTTTTTAGGTCAATCCATAGTCTTGACGTTCAGCTTTTATGTAATATGTTTTCATTCGTTGATATTTTTAGGAACTCTTCCCGTAGATTTTTACAGCAGCTATTTACATGAGCATAAGTGGGGATTTTCTAATCAAACATTTAAAAGCTGGTTGATTGAACAAGGAAAGTCCTTTTTGGTTGGGCTTATCCTTATGTGGATTCTATTGGGTTTGCTCTTTCTGATAATGAATGAATTTCCCCGGCTTTGGTGGTTGATTGCTGGCCTGGCCAGTGCGCTGGTGAGTGTTGTGTTTGCTACTTTTTTTCCTGTGTTGATTTTTCCAATATTTCATAAATACACTCCGATAAGAAACAAAAATCTCATTAAAGCCCTTGAAAAAATACTTTCCAAAGAGGATCTTAAGAGCAGTGGCTTTTTTATGGAAGATATGAGCCGAAAGACAAAAAAAGAAAATGCTTTTCTAGCCGGACTTGGGAAGACCCGAAGAGTTGTACTTGGAGATAACTTGATTGAGAACATGTCTGTTCCTGAAATAGTTTCAGTGGTGGCTCATGAAGTGGGTCATTATAAATACAAACATATCTGGAAATTCATATTAACAGGTACTGTGCAGCAAGTGATGATATTTTTTTTGGTCAATGAAGTCATGAAATTGCTATTTCCTGAGTTTTTGGCAGGAATAAGGAATAATCTGACCGTATTTCCTTTTTTTGCCCTGATTTTAAGTGCTGTTTCAACATTTTTGTTTGGACCGGTAGGAAATGCATTGTCAAGACATTACGAAAAACAGGCAGACCATTATGCATTGCATAACATAGAAGATGAATCATCGTTCTCAAATGCCATTGCAGGGTTAGCAAATCGCAATCTGATCAATGCTTATCCAGAAAAATGGATTAAACTTCTTTTTTATTCCCATCCTCCGGTCGGAGAAAGACTCAAAATAGCGAAAAAGTAGATTGTTTTTTTGTTTTTCTCAATTAGCCTGGATTATTCGCGAGATTGTTCTTGAAAAAATCTTGTACATAGCTGAGAATAAGTAAATAATGAGAATATCGCCACTTTTTTATGAATAGGTCAGTTTAGTATTTATAAAAAAAATATTTAGGAATTTCATGGACAAAAGAAAAGAAAAAACCAAAGTTGAATTGATAAAGGAAAACAAAAGGCTTCAGAAAGAACTCTCTGAACTGGAAGACACCCGAGTTGAAATAAAACTTAAACTAGACACAGAAAGAACAAAACATAAAAACTTATTATCCATCATTGAGTCTTTGGATGACACTTTTTTTGTTTTGGGTCTGGATGGTACGTTTATCCGCTGTTACCATGGCACAAAGAAGTCTGATATTTTTTCCGCCCCCCATAAGTTTTTAGGAAAACATTTGAGTCAGGTTTTTTCAAAAGAAGTCAGTGAAAAGCTGCAGAATGCAATCAATGAGGTGGAAGACCAAGGCAGGCCGTCGTGTTTTGAATATTCGATAGAAATCCAAGGAAAGGAAAGTATATTTAAGGCAAAAGTCTCTAAACTTGATTCTGCTAACGGGAAATTTTTCGGATTTATATTGGGAATAAAAAATATTACTGAAGCAAAGAAAAGAGAAGAATTATTAGCTGAAAGTGAACAAAAGTACAAAGCTATCTTCACACAGAGTACAGAATATGTATTCCTTGCTGATATTGATAGTCGGTCGATATTAGAGGCCAATAAAGCCGTTCAAAGCTTACTGGGATATACCCAGGATGAAATAAAGGATTTAACGCTTTATGATTTTTTGGCTGTGGAGCAGGAAGACATTTATCTTAAGATACTGGATGTATTAAAAAAGCATTCCTATTTTATTGGGGAGAGAAAGTTCAGACGCAAAAATGGTACCCTTGTAGATGTAGAAATAAGCGTAAATATAATCAATTTTAGCGGGAAAAAAACATTGTGTTTTGTAGCCCGGGATATTACTCCTAGGAAACTGGCGGAGAGACAGCTCTATCATGCAGCCACTCATGATCGACTGACCGGATTAAAAAATAGACTTTTATTCTATGACCATTTAGCTAAGGAGCTGGCAAGAGCGCGCCGAAATAAATACATCGCCGCACTTCTATACATTGATTTAGACAAATTTAAAAGGATAAATGATTCGAAAGGACACAGCATAGGGGATAAGTTGCTGATAGCTGTTGGCTCTCGTCTAAATAAGCTTAAAAGAGATATGGATACCCTGGCTCGAATGGGAGGAGATGAATACACTCTTCTTCTCCCCGAGATAAAAAACGAAAAAGATGTTTCAAAAAAAGCCACCACTATTATATCTGAGCTGAGCAGGCCGTTTGAGATCGAAGGATTTCAGATAGAAATCACAGCAAGCCTGGGATATTCTCTTTTCCCTGAGGATGGGACTTCCCCTGAATCTCTCATCAAAGCTGCTGATTCAGCTATGTATTTTGCAAAAACCCACGGAAGAAACCAGTGCAAGAGATATTCTCCTGATATAAAAGGGGAAATGGAAAGTTGTTAAGAATAAGGTTCTTCTTTATCCCAGCAATAAGTACACAGCTTGCTTTTCGGAAGTCCGATGGCATCGACGAGATCACTGAGTTTTTGGTATTTCAGAGAAGTGAGATTGAGCCTCTGCCTTATCTTATCCACCATCTTCAAGTATTTTGTAGAGCCATATTGAGTGTATTCCTTTATATTTCTAAAATCTTTACTTTCCAGCTCGCTGATAGCTTTTCTTGCTGCCAGGTCTAGCTCTGACTTTGACCTAGAAAAGTTCAAAAATTTACATTTAAACAAAAGAGGAGGGCAGGCGGGTCTCATATGCACTTCCAAAGCTCCCAGATCAAACAATCTTTGTATGGTATCTTTCAGTTGAGTGCCTCTAACAATTGAATCTTCACAGAAAACCAATTTTTTCTGTTTGATCATTTCATGCACAGGAATTAGTTTCATTTTGGCAACCAGATCTCTGGATTTTTGTTCTTGCGGCATAAAACTTCTCTGCCATGTAGGAGTGTATTTTACAAACGGCCTCTTAAAAGGGATTCTTGCTTCACTGGCATAGCCTAGGCCATGAGCGATACCTGAATCCGGAATTCCGGCCACAAAATCTGGGCGGACATCATCATTTTCAAAAAGCTTGGCCCCACATCTATTTCGAACATATTCTACATTGATGCCTTCGTAGGAAGATGAAGGATAACCATAGTAAACCCAAAGAAAAGCACAGATCTGCATGTTTTTTTGAGGACTTTTTTTCTGTTTGATACCTTGTTCATTGATAAATATGATTTCTCCCGGCCCTAAATATTTAACAGTTTTGAATCCTAGATTAGGAAATGCGCAGGTTTCAAGAGTGACAGCATAACTTTCTTTTTTTTTGCCCAGCACAATAGGAGTCCGGCCTAGTTTATCGCGGGCTGCATAGAGTCCCTTTTCAGTTAAAACCAAAAGAGAACAGGAGCCTTTTATGGACTCTTGGGCAAGATATATTCCTTTTTCAAAGGATTCTTGTTGGTTTATTAGGGTTGCCACGAGCTCAGTAGGATTGACTTCTCCTTTGGTGATTTCAGCAAAATGAATTCCCTTCTCCTGAAAAGTTTTTTTATAGAGGCTGTCAATGTTGTTAATAGCCCCTACTGTGACTATGGCGTAGTCACCTAGATGAGAACGGATTACCAGGGGTTGATTTTCATAGTCACTGATGACTCCAATTCCTGTTTTTCCCTGTAGTTTCCTGACATCATAAGCAAATTTCGACCTGAAAAGCGCATTTTCGATATTGTGAATGTGTTTGATGAAGCCTTGCCTGGTCCTGACAGCAAGACCTCCCCGCTTAGTCCCGAGGTGAGAATGGTAGTCAGTCCCAAAAAATAAGTCGTTGACTGCATCTTTTTTTGAAACAATGCCGAAAAAACCTCCCATAAAACCTCTCCTTTAAATCAAAAATACCAGCAACTTTAATCCTTTTTGATAATTCTACACCATTAAGAATATTATTCAAAAGATAATCTTACCTGACCCATTCATAAAAAAATAGTGATGTTTTCATTATTATTTTCCTTTCCACGATAGCCTAGACTGTTTCAGGAGCAATTAGGACGTTTTCTTTTGAATCTATTTTTTTTATTGTGGAATTGATATGCTGATAATGATTATAATAGAATTAAAAACAAGGAGGATAACATGAACATAAAGAAATTTCATGTTAGCTGTGCGCTCCTTTTTTCTTTTATCATTTTGAGCTTTTCATGTGTGGTGAGAATCGTAGAATATCAGGATCCAAGAGGATTGATTCCCATAGAGGATTTTCAAAGAAACCTGCCATTTTCCCCCGGTGGGATGATATCCTTGAGGAATTTTGATGGAGCCATTGAAATCACTGGGTGGGATCAAAATAAAGTAGAGGTCTTTGCACAAAAAATGGTGCCCAGGCCCCAAAGAAGCTACATTCGATTTGCTTTGCCTCGGCAGGATATTGCAAGGATTGATTTGGAACGATACGGAGATGATCATATTTATATAAACACAAAGTCTCCTTCAGAACAAGGCCTTGACACTATTGTAGATTATTATATTAAAACTCCCCGCTTTATAAATCTGAAAGAGATTTTAGCTCGAAAAGGAGATGTATTCATTGCAGATGTTTATGGTTCTGCATTTGTTAGACTGGAAGAAGGTAATATTGAGGTAGATAATTTCTCCGGGTCACTGGATGCTTCGGTCATTAAAGGTTCTCTTCAGGCCAGTCTTTATGATTTAAGGCAGGAAGATGTGATATCATTCAACGTACAAAAGGGAAATGTGACTCTTTTTCTTCAGGAAAACGTCAATGCCCATATCAAAGCTTTCTTTCCTGATGGTTTGTTCAGAAGTGAATTCGACTCAGGCGAGCAGGAAAAACAGAATGCAGTGGATTTTAAAATAGGTTCAGGAGGAACATCTGTTTATATTTCTACATCAAGCGGGGATATTGAAATTAAAATCATTGAATCAAGCTAGAATCATTTGATGAGAATCAGATGATTTGAGTATCAGAAAGAAAGGAGACAGGAAATGGAGGAAAAAAAGAAAGTGATATGGACTGCCATTATATTTATCCTGGTTGTGATAGCTGTAGTGGTGGTTTATTATTTGGCCACACATCAAAAATCGACGCAGATGCCGGCAGCTCCTGAAATCATAGAAGAAAAGCCATTGGAACTTCCTGAAGAGGAAGAAGTTAAAGAGGAACCATATGAACCGGTCAATGTTCCCCTGGAAGAAAGCGATGCTGCAGTAAGAGATATGGTCAAAAAGATATCTTCTGACCCTAGACTAATGGAGTGGGTGGGGATAAATGACATTATAAAAAATTTTGTAGCAGCGGTTGATAACATTGCCAATGGTCTCAGTCCTCGCAAGCAGATAAAATTTTTTGAGCCAAAAGAAGAATTCCTGACAGAAAAAAAAGGAGAATATTATATTGTAGATGAAGATTCTTATAAGCGGTATGACCCTGTAGCCAATGCATTTGATAGCCTAAATATTGAAGAAAGTGCAAAACTTTATTACAGGTTTAAGCCATTGACACAAGAAGCTTACAAAGAGTTAGGATATCCTAATAAGGATTTTGATGAAACATTAAACAGGGCTATCAGAGAACTTCTAGCTGTTCCTGTTATTGAAGGAGAGATTGTTCTCGTAAGAAAATTAAAGTCATTTGAATTAAAAGATCCACGGTTGGAAGAAATGAGCCAAGCACAAAAACATTTGTTCCGGATGGGCCCAAAAAACATTCGGAAAATTCAAAAAAAGCTCACTGAATTTCAGAATGAATTGAACGATTGATTTGAATTATTCCCACGTGAAAGGGCTTTTTTGCTTAAAATCAGGAATCAGGTGATCGTTGTCTGAAAAAAGTTCAGGCTGAACATAAAGGCATTCAAATCCCAGCTTCTGGGCAGCATTGACTGCTTTTTCATATTCGTTAGGGGTGACTTTTTTTTGAAATTCCGGGGGAGTTTTGAAACAGGGATAGAATTGACTCATGAGGCTGAGTCCGAATGAGTTTGAAATATTCTGTTTTATCCATTTCAGAATATTTATAGTATCTTGTACTTTTCCGGGAATAACCAGATGTCTGATGATAAGACCTTTTTGGGCAATAGAGTTTTGGTTTAATATCAGTTCTGGTTGCTGGGTTGACATTTCAAGAAGTGCGCTTTTAGCGAACTTAAAATAATTTGAGACTCCTGAAAGTTTTTTTGAAAGTTGAGGAGATCTGTATTTTAGGTCTGGAAGATAAAGGTCAATAATACCATCTAACTTTTTTATAATACTGTCTTTTTCATATCCACTTGAATTATAGACTAAGGGAATAAATAGGCCTTTTTGATAAGCCATTTTCAATGCAGATAATATGGGAAGTAACATATGAGTTGGAGAAACCAGGTTTATATTCAAGGCCCCCTTTTTCTGGAGTTCCAGCATTTTAACTGCAAGTTCTTCATTTGAGATTTTGTTTCCTTGATTGTTCCAGCTGATCTGATAATTTTGGCAGTGGAGACACTTTAGATGACACCCACTGAAAAAGATGGTTCCTGACCCTAGTTTTGGTATGGAGTTTTTGGTTTGTTTTTTGCTGCAGTTTTCATGTCCAATTAATACGGGCTCTTCTCCAAAATGAAGTCCGACATGGGACAGGGAAGCCTCTCTTCCAGAGGAACAATATCCCCATTCCATATCCCTGTTTACGGAACACTCACGGGGACATAATCCACAGCGTTGTTTATTTTCACAGAGAGCCTCTAAAGCCAGGTTAATTTTTTTTATCTTAGCTGCGGTATCCATAGTTTTGGAGCTTTAAAACTAATCAAAAAAGATATTTGATAACCAGAAATCCTCCAAGAAGAAGGATAAAAAAGAGCAGGGCAAACAGATTGAAATATTTTTCGATAAATGACTTTATTCCTGGTCCAAACTTCTTAAAAAGAGCAGCTACAGCAAAAAAACGCAGGGACCTGCTTACAGTAGAAGCAACAATGAAAAGAGGAAGATTTAATTTAAATACTCCGGAGGCTATGGTAAATATTTTATAGGGAATGGGTGTAAAACCAGCTAAAAAAACATACCAGAACCCACTTTTTTGGTAGTGAATAAGCACGGTTTGAAAGAGTTCTCTGGTGAAGCCGGGAATATAATTGAAGAAGAAGCTGTTCACAGATTCCCAGAACAGCAGCCCGATGGCATATCCGATGATTCCTCCAATTATAGAGGCTGAGGAGGCATAAAAAGCAAATCGCCATGATTTTTTTACAGAACCAAGGCAGAGCGCTATCAAGAGAGGATCTGGAGGGATAGGGAAAAAAGAGCTCTCTGCTACAGCAAGAAGAAATAATGCAGCGGGCCCATAAGGAGTTTCTGCCCAGTGGAGAACCCAATAGTAAAGTTTCTTAAGAAAGTTCATATTTTTTATTATCAAACAGTGGCTTTAATTTATTATTTTTTAAGACCTTATAATCAGTCATATCTCTGTGAAGTGGAGTTACAGTGATATAGCCCTGTTGAATCACATTGACATCACTGTATTTGTCTCCTATGGATTTAGGCATACCCGTCCCGATCCAGTAATAATCTCTTTTTCGGGGGTCTTTTTTAGATACGATTTCAGGATGATATCTTTTTTGACCGAGTTTGGTTAATTTAATGCCCTTTACCGGAGGAGAAGGAATGTTGATGTTTATGGTTACTCCCTTCGGAAGAAGATCAGGAACTATTTGTTTTAATAATGACAATATAAAGTTAGCAGAAAAATCAAGATGGAATTTTCCTTTTTTGTCAGGGAGAATCGATACAGCCATAGAGGGGATATTCATGAAGGTCCCCTGAAGCGCACCTGCAACAGTACCTGAATAAGAAGTGTCTTGTTGTCCTAAATTAGGCCCAGGATTCATACCGGAAATAATAAGATCTGGTTTGGCAGGAAGTATGTTTTGAACTGCCAAATATATGCAGTCGGCAGGTGTTCCACTTACGGCGTAAGTAAAGGCATTAATTTTTTTGACTCTCAGGGGGTGATGTAAAGTCAGGGCCAGGGAAACGGCGCTTTTTTCATTCTCTGGAGCTACAATATAGACTTTTGCGGTTTCATTAAGTTTTTCTTTAAGGATTTGAATCCCTTCTGCGAAGAATCCATCATCGTTAGTCAACAACACCAAGAGACTTTTCTTTTTGTTTTTTGTGATTTTGTCACCTCTCTTCTTATTTTGAAAAAGGTGTATAGTATAGCATTTTTTATTCTTTGAATATACTTGAAGGGAGAAAGGTATGAGATTAAATGATCAGGAAATATTATTTGAATGGTCGGGACGAGCGGATTTGAACCGCCGACCCCACGCACCCCAAGCGTGTGCGCTACCAGGCTGCGCCACGTCCCGACCTGGCAGATTATTATATCAGATAAATGTTGTTTTACAAATCAACGAACAGGAATCATTATTATTTATCAAGAGAGTCTGAAAGCTCCACCAATTGTTCTTTAATCTGGAACAGAAGTTTTTTTAAGCGTTCGGGATTTATGGGTACAGACCCTTTTATATCAAATTCTTTTTCGATTTTTCTTTTAGCTCCGGCATGAGTTAAACCTTTTTTCTCTATCAATTCCCCGAGCCTCTTTATTATAACTAGGTCTTTTTCTCTGAATATCTTTTTTCCGGAACCGGTACGTCCTGAGTTTAAAAAATAGAACTCTTTCTCCCATCTGGATATGGTTTTGGGGCTGAGTTTAGTGATCGAGGCTACTTCAGATAAAGTATATACAATTTTATCAGGCTTATCTGCTTTGTCCATGGTTAAATAGGGATTTAAAACCCATCTTTGATAAAATTTTTAATAGGAATATCTTAACAGTTTGTAACATTAACACGGATTAAAAATAAGGTCAATATTTAAGTAAGAGTATATTTTCTTAAAAGCATGATTATCCTGGCCTATTCATAAAAAAATGGCGATGTTTTTATATTTAATTTCATTAAGCTTACAGTTGCTCCTTGTCCTTTTTATAAACATTTAGCCTGTCTCGCTTTTCTCGCTCCTCACGCACTGACCAAATCAAATAACCTAAAAAATTCGTAGAAACTGGAGAAACGAAACAAACTCTATCAACTTTAGTCATGCCCTGCGCCTCGCATCTGCAGCAACCTCGACTCGTAAAGAAACCAGGTTATTTGACATTATTGAAAGGCTGTACAATAATAAAAAAAAGAAAATTATAAAGCGGAGAATAAAGATGAAAAAGTCATTTTTAATAGGTTTAGCCCTACTATTAGCAGTTGCTTGCATGTCTAATTTTATTTATGCACAAAGATACTATAGAAATGCATTTGTTGATAAGTTTCCTTATGAATTAGATCTTACCGAGGAACAAATAAAAGAAATCAATAGACTTGACCTACAGTTTGAAAAAGAGATCACTTCTTATCTAGCTGAGATCAGAAATTTGTATCTCAAACTTGATGAACTTGAAATGCAAAGAAATCCAAACCAGGAAGAGATAGACAAATTAATTGAAAGAATCTATGAAATTGAAGATAAGGCAGTTGATAAAGAGGTTCAATACCAAAATAAGATTAGAGAATTGCTTACAGAGCGGCAAAGAATTCTGCTGAATTCATTACCAAGGTATAGAGATTATATGCGTCCTAGGTTAGGCCGGTTCGGGTGTGAATGGGGACTTTATGGTTTTAGAGGAAGATTCAGAAGAAACTCAACATGGGGAAACCGCGGCTATTATGGATACGGAAGAAACACAGGTCTGATGAAGAGGAACCGATATTTGAGACCCATGAACAGCAGATATTACCAAAGATTTGGATACCAGAGAGGGCTGGGAAGAGGAAGATTAGGAAATCTTTATAATTTACGTTTTTATCGAAGAGGTTCTATTTGGTAATCTTCCTGAATTATTCAAGAAAAATATCAATTCCTAACCCACCAAGTTTAATATTTGAAATAAGATGGATCAGCCGGGGGTAATATCTATAAATGTATTTCTGTCTTTAGAAAATGGCAACTCCGCTCCGGGAGATAGATAAATGTCTCAGAGGAAAAAAATGAAATACACTCCACTTGCGGAACGTATGAGACCAAAAGCTCTAAATGAATTTTATGGACAAGAACATCTTATCGGTGAAGGCAAGCTATTATCCCAATTGATAAAGGCAGATAATTTGGTTTCTTTGATATTCTGGGGGCCTCCAGGATCTGGAAAAACCACTCTGGGTTATATACTGGCTGACCACTTCGGACTTCCTTGTATGTTTTACAGTGCTGTTTTATCCAGTATCAAAGAAGTGAAAAAAGTTATGGAGAAAGCGGAAGAGCATAAAAAACTGTACGGCCAGCCCACCATTATTTTTATAGATGAGATTCATCGGTTTAATAAAGCACAGCAGGCAGCATTTCTTCCTTACGTGGAAAAGGGGGAGGTCATACTTTTTGGATCAACCACTGAGAATCCTTCCTTTGAAGTCATCACTCCACTTTTGTCTAGGACAAAAGTATTGAAGCTAAATCCTTTAGAGCGGGAGACACTCAGGAAAATTATAAGAAATGCTCTTGAAGACAAAGAAAAGGGAATAGGGGAAAAAGATATCCATTTGTCAGAGGAAGCAGAAAACGCACTTGTTCATTATGCTGATGGAGATGCAAGAATAGCCTTGAACACTTTGGAAATAGCTGTGAATTTAAGTAAGACCAGGGAAATAACTTCTGAAATTATAACAGAAGCTCTGCAGAAAAAGATGTTGAGATATGATAAAAATGGAGAAGAGCATTTTAATCTTATTTCAGCTCTTCATAAAAGTTTAAGAAACAGCGATGTGGATGCTTCGCTTTATTGGCTGGCAAGAATGATTGCAGCAGGCGAAGACATTCTGTACATAGCAAGAAGGCTGGTTCGCTTTGCTTCTGAAGACATAGGCCTTGCTGATAATCAGGCACTTACTGTGGCTATTCATGCTAAAGAATCCTATGAGTTTATTGGTTCTCCAGAAGGTGAGCTAGCCCTGGCTCAAGCCGTTGTTTATCTAGCTACTGCGCCTAAAAGCAATAGTGTGTACAAAGCCTTTAACAAAGCAGTTGAAGACGTTAAAACAAGTCCGTTTGAGCCAGTCCCATTGCATTTAAGAAATCCAGTGACTTCATTTATGAAAGGGCAAGGGTATGGTCAAAACTATAAATATGCCCATGATTTTAATGATGCCACTACAGATATGGAAACAATGCCAGAAAACCTAAGGCAGAAAAAGTATTATGAGCCAGGCTCATTAGGGTTTGAAAAAGAGATTAAAAAACGAATGGAATGGTGGGAACGCCTTAAAAAAAAGATAAAGCAAATTGATTGATGCAGGGGTTATCCGCGTTTATTTTTTTTGTTTTCTTTGATTAAATAATAGATCTCCCAACTCAATTCATCAGCGAGACATCCGATGCAGGATTTTTCTGTGGTGGCAATTTCCTCGTCTTTTATTTTTTCCTTGATGATGCTTTTAACCAGCTTCCTGATTTTGTAGAGCAAAATGTAATTTATCATTATCTTAAGTTTTTGTTGTCCTGAACTATTCATAAAAAAATGGCGATGTTTTTATTATTAATTTATTTCCAGCGATTTACAAGATTTTTTCAAGAACAATGCCTTGAACATTTTTTCTGTTTGTATTTTTTATATTAATCGCCATTTTTTTACCATTAAGGCAAGCCGAGATGAAATTCAGATATGGCTTGTGCTCCGTTCAGATTTTTAACGCTATTCTTCTTCATTTTTCTCGGCTCCTGCGTAACTCCCCCGGTCCAACAAAAGCAGTAAATTGTGAGTTGTAAATTGTGAATTGTATTTCATTTAAAAAACTAAATTTATTTCAATTTACCATTCACCATTCACCA
>CAYULB010000025.1:22130-28624 GCA_964445575.1 uncultured Eubacteriales bacterium | reverse complement strand
CTCACCGGAAAAGCCCAGTCTCTCGCAGGAGATCAGATTCTGAAAAAAGTGGATGAAAACTATGGATCAGATAATAAAATCATGGTGGCCACTATGGTCATTCACGGCCGCCGAGGGACCAGAGAAGTCACATCCAAAACCTGGGTCAAAGGAAATGATCAATCATTCACTGAATACCTGTCTCCGGCCAGGGAAAAAGGCACTAAAATGCTCAAGCTCGGGGACCAATTATGGATGTATTCTCCTTCCACTGACCGCACTATCCAAATCTCAGGCCACATGCTGCGCCAGTCTGTGATGGGTTCAGACCTGTCCTACGAAGACATGATGGAAGACCCCAAGCTGCAGAATATGTACAGCGCCCAACTCGTCGGGGAAGAGATCTATAGGAACCGCTCCTGTTGGGTGCTTGAGCTGACCTCTATTAAAGAAGACATTGCCTATCACTCTAGAAAGATATGGGTGGATAAAGAACGATTTGTGGTTTTGAAAGAGGAACGGTTTGCCAGAGGAGGAAAATTATTAAAAACCACTGAAGTCAAAGAAGTTAAAAAGATTGACAACCGATGGGTTCCCACTCATGCGGTATTTAAAGATGTGCTCAAATCAGGAGAGGGGACTGAATTCATGGTGGAATCCATGGAATTCAATGCGGAAATCCCCGAGTATATTTTCACCAAAGCGGCTCTGCGAAGATAAACCTTTCTCCATAGAGATGAATGTCACAAAAGCCATAGTCCGAATTCCCCCAGAAAATTTCTCACAGGGAATCACCACGGCCAATCTTGGAAAGCCTAATTACGACCTGGCGCTCAAACAGCATGAAGACTACTGTCAAACATTAAAAAGCCTGGGAGTCTCCCTTGTTATTCTTGAAAAGGACCCTGACTTTCCTGACTCCTGCTTTGTGGAGGATACTGCCGTAGTCAATGAAAAATGTGCGGTCATCACAAGACCTGGGGATGAAAGAAGGAGAGGAGAAGAGAGACAAATAGAAAAAGTTCTCTCCAAATACAGAAGAATAGAGAGAATCCAAAAGCCAGGCACTGTAGACGGGGGTGATGTGCTGCGAATCCAAAACACATATTACATCGGTTTTTCCCAGAGAACCAATAAGCAAGGCGGGAAACAGCTCAATGAAATACTTGAAAAATATGGTTATGGCTCTGAGTTTATACCTGTCAAAAAAATGCTCCATCTCAAATCAGGGGTCAATACCCTTGAAAGGGGAGTCATCATCATAAGAGAGGAAATATCGGACCTCACCTTTTTTGAAAAATTTCACAAAATCAAAGTGAACTCTAGGGAGTCTTATGCAGCAAACTGCATTTTTGTCAACGGTTCTGTGCTGATGCCAGCCGATTTTCCTGAAACTTTCAAAAAACTAAAATCTGAAGGATTCCAGGTTGTGGAACTTCACATGTCAGAGTTTGAAAAAATGGACGGAGGCGTGAGCTGCCTTTCCCTCCGATTCTGAGCTGATTTTTTTGCCTTTTCTGCTTTCAAAGAAACGGCTCTTCCCATAAGGGAAGTTTTTTTCCGATACCCAAACTAACAGCATTTTTGTATATTCTGAAACCTTCAGATAAGTCATGGATTCCCATTCCAATAGGATTGAATAAAATTTTTTCTTTTTTATGGGTTCTTCCTTGTTTATTCCCCACAACAATATCCCCAAGATTACCTCTTATTTTCTTTTCCGGTATGACCTTATCTCGAACAGCTCTCCAGCTGACATCCACTCCGTGATGTTTGACCTGCTCCCAATCATCCACCACCACAAAATCAAGGCTTCTTAAGGCCTCGGGAGGCGTATCCCAAAAAGATACCTCGCAGTGCAGAACACCCTCTTTATACCATTCTGCATCCACATAAGGCTCTCTGGCTATGGTTGCAGTGCACAGTACATCCGAATTCCTTATAGCTTGTTCATGGCTTTCCACAACCTTGAATTCTATGTCACATTCCAGTTCCTGCATTTTTTTTAAATATCTTTGGATGGCTTCAGGATTTATGTCATAAACTTTGCACAATTCCAGTTTTTTTAGGCTTTCTTTGACAGCAAGGGTTTGGGTTATCCCTTGAACACTGGCTCCAATCATTCCCATCACCTGAGAATCCTGTTTGGCTAAATATTTAGCAGCCACTCCGCTGGCTGCTCCTGTGCGCATGGCACTGACCAGAGTCCCATCCATGATACAAGCAGGCATGAGGGTTTCAGAGTCAACAATGATGATGATGCCGTTTGACCTCGGAAGGTTGTGCCTGGTGGGATTCTCCGGTCTGCTGGGAATGAATTTAATTCCTGAGGTATTGACCGGGCCCAGCAAGCCCCTTTCTCTCAGTTCTTCCGAATAGGATTGCCCTCCTAAATAAGCCGGCATGGACATGATCCTTCCCGTAGTCTCTTCGGTTTCCGGACCTCCCCATCTTATAACCGGTTTTGCCGGTTGGATATAATCATTCTTGCCATGAAGAAAGAAAGCCCGTTCCACAGCCTTAAGGGTCTGCTTCATTTCAAGACCCCCGGCTTCAATACAGTCTTCCTGCTGTAAATATAAGAATTCAACCTTTTTTTTGTTCATCAATTATCCCCTTTGAATTTATTTTAGGTTTTTTTTCTAAGGGCTGGGCTATTGTTTTTCTTTTTTAAACTCCACTTGACTACTTCTTTCGCGTATACGAGATTTGAATCGATCACGGGTATTCCCAGTATGTATTTATTTTTAAAGACAATGGATAATTCAGTACAGGCTAAAATAACGGAGTCTATTTTCCCTTTATACTTCATGATGATTTTTCGTATCTCCTCTTTGGCTTGTTCATTCAGCTTCGAAGTCACGGCGATTTCTTCTATTGAATTTATCACTGTATCATTTTCCATGAGAGTCGGATACACGGCTCCTGGAATAAACTTGCTGTAAAGCTTTTTCTCAACCGTGACCAAACCACCTAAAACCAGGGGCGTTTTCCCAATCTTTTTGGCTTCTCTTGAAGTGATCTCTATAATGTTTATCCAGGGGATATTTATATGTGGAGCAATATCATCATAATAATAGTGGACCGAATTGCAGGGCACCGCTAAAAATTCAGCTCCTATTTTTTCGCAGTTGTGAATGCTGTCAATGATATCCTGCTTGGGATCAGGCCCGTTGAACAGCACCGCTCTTATAATATTGGGAATAGATATCACATTATCTATAATGATCCTCAAATTGCCCCAGTGCTTTCGGTTTGGAGTGAAGTTAAAGACCTGGGTTAGGAAATCAAGTGTGGCATAAACTCCCATCCCTCCCAGAATACCAACGCTTCTTCCCTTTTTCTGTCTTGTCATCCTATCCTGAACCCTTCATTAAAACCAATAGTTCTTTATTATTATTTTTTTCTCAGTGGCATGCAAGAAATTTTTAAAAATACTGGCAGTAATGTTTTTTCTTCTAATGTTAAAATATTTTTATCTTTGTTTTCAATATATTCAACATTTTAAAACAGTGAAAATCCTGCTAAGTCTATTCTTTTCCCCAATTTAATGTATAATGGTTATAGGTCAGGTTAGGATACAAGGTTTATAATTTTTCTTCAATCTTTATGATATAATGGGGCTTGAGAAAAGGAGGAGAAAATGCAAAGATCTTTTGTTATCTCTGCTATATTTATTTCATTATTCACTGGCTTTATACCCGGCCTCTGTGCTGACCAGCATCCCTTTTCAGTCCATGACATGTTAGCTATGGAGCGGATCTCTGACCACCAGGTGTCTCCGGATGGACAAAGAATCGTCTTTACGGTCCGCACCACAGACCTAAAAGCTAACCAGGGCCGCACAGATCTCTGGTTAATCCATACTAACGGCAAAGAACTTTTAAAGCTGACCGCACATCCCGCCGCAGACTTCAATCCCCGCTGGTCACCCTGTGGAAAATACATCTGGTTTCTCTCCACCCGTTCCGGATCATCTCAAGTCTGGCGCATAAGAATAGACGGAGGAGAAGCCAAGCAGATGACCGACCTTCCTCTAGATGTAGGAAACCTAGTGGTTTCAAAAGACGGAAAATTCATTGCCTTCACCATGGAAGTATTCCCTGAATTCAAGGACCCAATAGAAACAAGAAAAAGACTCAATGAAAGAGCTGCTCAGAAAAGCAGCGGCCGAATTTACCATAAAATATTTATCAGGCACTGGGACACCTGGGAAGACGGAAGAAGGTCTCACCTTTTTGTAATGCCCGTCATGGGGGATAAGGCTGAAGACCTGATGCCAGGAATGGATGCCGATACCCCTTCCCAACCCTTTGGAGGACCTGAAGAAATTGCCTTCACTCCTGACATCAAAGGACTGATCTTCACAGCAAAAAATGCCGGAGCCAAAGAAGCATGGTCCACTGATTTTGACCTTTATTATGTTCCCATAGATGGAGCTGAAGAACCGCAATGCCTCACCCAAGAAAACAAAGCTTGGGATACCCAGCCTGTATTTTCTCCTGATGGCCAAAAACTTGCTTATTTGGCGATGGAAAGGCCTGGATATGAATCCGATCGATTCCGCATCATTGTTCAGAGTTGGCCTGATGGTCAAAAACGCATTCTTGCTGAAAATTGGGACCGGTCACCTTCCTTTATTTGCTGGTCTGCTGATGGAAAAAAGATTTATGCCGGTGCATCAAACCTGGGACAGCATTCTCTTTTCTCCATAGACATAGAAACCGAAAAAGTAACCACACTCATTAAGGATGGATATGTAAACTCCCTGCAAATAGGTAAAAATCAGCTCATCTTTGGCATGGATAATCTATCCTCGCCCGTAGAACTTTACTCAGCCGAGCCGGATGCAAGCAATATAACACAAATCACGCACTTCAACACTGAAAAAATTGCTCAGGCAAAAATGGGAGAATACCAACAATTTTCCTTTAAAGGATGGAACAATGAAACAGTTTACTGCACCATTGTAAAGCCAATCGATTTCGACCCGGGAAATAAGTATCCTGTTGCTTTCCTCATTCACGGGGGTCCCCAAGGTTCATTCGGGAATCATTTCCATTACCGCTGGAATCCTCAAGTATACGCCGGGGCCGGATATGCCGCTGTTATGGTAGACTTTCATGGTTCTGTGGGATACGGACAAGAATTTACAGATTCCATCAGAGGAGATTGGGGTGGGAAACCGCTTGAAGATTTAAAAAAAGGCCTTGCAGCTGCCCTGGAACGTTATCCATGGACGGATGGGGATAGAGTTGCTGCATTGGGGGCGTCTTTTGGAGGATTCATGATCAATTGGATTGCAGGGAACTGGCCGGACAGATTCCTCTGCCTGGTCAATCACGATGGCAATCTGGATGAACGCTTCGCTTATTATGCAACTGAAGAACTCTGGTTTCCTGAATGGGACCACCAGGGGACTCCCTGGAGCAATCCAGAAGGATACGAAAAATACAATCCAGTAAATCATGTTAAAAACTGGAAAACTCCCATGCTGGTCATTCACGGAGCCAATGACTTTAGAGTGGTCGAAACCCAGGGCATGGCCACATTCAATGCTTTACAACGAATGGGAATCCCCAGCCAATTTCTTTATTTTCCCGATGAAAATCACTGGATTCTCAAACCTCACAACAGCATACTATGGCATGATACAGTGATCAATTGGCTGGATCAGTGGTGTAAAAACACTAAAAAGTAAACCATAAATCACATAAGCTTAAGAGTAATGCTTCCGATTCCTGTGTCTATCTTTACATTTATCTCCACATCTGTCTTCCCATAGGCTTCATTAACCAGAGTATCTCCTTTTTTAATAAAGCCTTTGGAACTCATTGACCCGAGACCTTTACTTGCTTTAACCATGACCCCGATATCTCTTGGAAGGAATAAGGTGGTTGAACCAACACCGCCGTCAATAGAAACATTCACATCATGAAGGTATTTCCCTGACAGGTCTACATTGAGTTCTCCTACTCCCATATCCAAATCCAGAGAAATTAAGTTTATATGCTGCAGATTGAGGTCTCCTTCCCCGGCTCCCATATCTATGATTAAATCTACAGGGATCTGTTCATTTAAATAAATATCCCATAGGTTCTTTCCATTTCCTGCGGGTATTCCCGAAGAATTTCCTTGTCGGACCGATAGAAATCCTCTATTATCCCTAACCCGATAATCGACTTCAGGCCGCCACTGTTCAACATTGTATTGAAAGACTCCGGCCATAAGGCCTTCAGCTCCCCCGGACACCTCTATTTCACCCGCTCCAAACTCAATCTTCACTTCTACAGATTGAGCTCCTTCCAGATCTACCTTGCGGGAATCCTCCTGCAGTTCCCCCGTAGGGATACAGGATGAAGCCACAAACAATAAAAACACCATGAGTCCCATTCCATAGAGCTTATTTATTCTCATCTTCTCTTCCTTTTTATTGTATTATACGAATTTGAAATAAAAAATGTTCCTCTCTTTTTAATTTTAATTACTCTTCCTGGATTATTTAAAAACAGTAC
>CAYULB010000025.1:19758-22030 GCA_964445575.1 uncultured Eubacteriales bacterium | reverse complement strand
TATTTAAAAACAGTACCGTGTTACCCGTTCACCTATATTCACTATGAAATTAAATATTAAAAACATCACCATTTTTTTATTAATAGTTCAGGTTAGTTATGATTTAATAAGGGATATTGACCTCGACCTTCATTTCCTAATAAAATAACACTCACATGGATATAATCTGGGGGAATCAAAATGTCTAAATTCAAACATTTCGCTTTTCTTTTGATCGTTTTCCTGTGTACGGCTGTTTGTGCCGCCGCTGCTTCCCAATCGGACTCGTCACAGGAAACCTCAGATGAAGTGAAAATCACCATTCTTTATGACAATTATGTTCATACCGAGGGAACCAAGGCTGATTGGGGATTTTCCTGCCTGATACAAGGGACCGAAAAGACCATTCTTTTTGATACAGGTACTCAGCCCGATATTCTATGGCATAATATTGAAACGCTGGGAGTAGATATCTCCTAGGGGGATTTCATTTAAACTCTACCCCTGAAAGTCAGGTCCTCCATATCATCGAGCAATTCCGGGAGTTGGGTGTCACCCGGTGCGGTGCCACTCACTGTACAGGAAGTGAAGCCATTGACCTCTTTGCCGCGGAATACAAGGACAACTTTATTTCCATGGGTGTAGGACGGGTTATTAGAATTAAATAAGGGGAGTGATTCAGAATAAAAAGATGAACGCACTTCTTCTGATCGGAATCATTGGCACCGCTGTATTCGGTTCTCACTTTGGGATCAATTACGGAAGCACTATATTTAATCTTTAAGTATCTTTATTCTTATCAAAAGCTAGGAAGCATTGAAAAAACACAAGGGTCATGTTATACTGATTTTAACAGTAAATTCCGTTTCTCTTACAGAAAAAATATCTCCTGGGAGAACTCATATGAATAGAAAGCTAATCCGCCCAAAATTTTCTCATTATAAAAACAACAAAAAGACAAATCCTTCCACAAAAAAATCTCATCCCCGCTATGAAACCCATGCTGAAAACTATTATTATCTGAAACAGATGAACAAAAAAACTTTAATGGGAGTTGTGCTCATGGATGGGGAAAAGATTGAAGGACAGATTGAATGGTATGATATAAACTGCCTTAAAATAACCAGAAAAAATGTTCCCAACCTTTTGATTTACAAAAATAACATTAAATATTTATACAAATTAAATCAGGACAAAAAATCAAAAAGCTAAGTCCTGATAACCTCTTTTCTGGATGAGATGCAGCCCGTAAAAATCGCCATCAGTTTAGGAGACCCAGGAGGAATTGGGCCTGAAGTCACGGTAAAGGCTCTGTTTTCATCCTCGGATATTCCTGCTGCCGATTATGTCATAGTGGGACCAAGAAGCCTTGTTATAAATGAAATAAATGAATCCGGCCTTCAAACAAACATAGCTGACTATAAACCAAAAAATTCACTCAAGGCACCTAGAATAACCATCCATAATATTCCATGTCCCCTGAAATCCCTCCGCTCAGGTAATCCCCGTAAGGAAAATGGAAAAATATCTTTCCAATCTTTCCAAAAAGCCATTGAGCTCGCCAAAAAAGGCTTTGTTGACGCGGTGGTTACAGCCCCTATTTCCAAAGAGTCATGGAAGCTGGCAGGGGCAAATTGGGCGGGTCATACCGAATATCTCTGCAGGGACTATCCTGAAGCGATTATGTCCTTTTTTTCCAAAAACCTTAATGTTGCTTTGTTCACTCATCACATTCCTTTAAGAGAGGCTTTAAATAAAATCAAAAAAAACAGCCTGATTGACTTTTTTTTAAGACTGAACAAATTTTCTCAAAAAGTAAGCGACAAAAAATTCCATCTTCTTGTCCCGGGACTGAACCCCCACGCTGGAGAAAAGGGAATCATGGGCAACGAAGAAATCACTGAGATACTTCCTGCAATAGAAGCAGCCCAAAAGAAAGGAGTCAAAATAAGCGGCCCTTTTTCTCCAGATACTGTCTATCAAAAAGCTTATAAAGACACTTATAAAATAGTGACTGCTCTCTATCATGACCAGGGACTCATCGCCTTTAAAACCATATCTTTCAATAACGGGGTTAATGTGACTCTTGGCCTTCCCTTTGTTCGGACGTCTCCTGACCATGGAACCGCCTTTGATATAGCAGGAAAAGGAACTGCAGATCCCACCAGCATGCGGGAAGCCATAAAAATGGCGGTTCAGTTTGCTCTGAATCAGCACCACCAGCCCCTTCATAAACTTACTATCATCAAAAGAAAATAACATGGGGCTGGGGTTTTTTATGAATAAAGCTAGT
>CAYULB010000025.1:0-19658 GCA_964445575.1 uncultured Eubacteriales bacterium | reverse complement strand
ACTATCATCAAAAGAAAATAACATGGGGCTGGGGTTTTTTATGAATAAAGCTAGTAGTCGCTGGTCATGATAAACAAAGGTTTATAATTAAAACTCTTATAATAGGGTCTGAGCCGCTCGGTATTGTAATATTTACTGACGTCAACTGTCTTTTTTGTGCTTGTCACGACTTCAATCGGAACATTGTCATACTGCCCATTTCTCAAAGAAACCATGCGCCCCGAAGCTTTCTCTAAAATGAGGTCTAATGCTAAATTTCCAAAAGCCATGGGAACTATAGAATCTATAGCATCAGGGTCTCCACATCTCACCAAATAACTTAACCTTTGATTTATCACATTTATTCTTCTTCCTTGATTGTATTTGGGAGACAGTTCCTTCAGTTGGTTTGAAACAAGGTCTCCAATTCCACCCAATTTTCTATGTCCGAACATATCCTTTTCATCGCTTTCAAAAATCATCTCCCCACCTTCAAATACAGCACCCTCTGAAACCAACACCACTGAATATTTACTGGGATTTGTTAAACGATCTTGAGTAAGCAATTCACACAAATGCTCGATGTTAAAGGTATACTCGGGAATCACGCATCTATTCGCTGCCCCTGCCATGGTAGGAATCAAAGCCGTGTATCCTGCATAACGACCAAAAACTTCTATCACTAAAAATCTTTCATGGGAGCCTGCTGTTGTCCTCAATGAGTGAGTCAGACTAATGATGCGGGTCACACAGGTGCTAAATCCAATGCAGTAGTCAGTCCCAGGAACATCATTATCCATGGTTTTTGGGATGCCAATAACTTTGATTCCTTCTTTGTGCAAACTTACTGCATAACTCAAAGTATCATCTCCACCCACCGGGATGAGATAGTCAATTCCAAGATAATCTAAGTTTTTCAGTACTTCTTCAGTAAGGTCATTAGTCTCCTTGTTGTATTTATCTTTCAAAAAAACAGGAACATTTACTTGGGGGATATGGCTCGGCCGGGTCCGGGAAGTGTGTAAAAAAGTGCCTCCGGTCCGTCCTGCTTTATTCACAATATCTTCTGTAAGTGTCTGATAATAATGATTTTGCGTCGATTTGTCGTCCCGGTTTATCTCGACTAATCCAGCCCATCCATTGCGAATTCCTATAACTTTATACCCCTCACGAAGAGCTCTAATGGTAATGGCTCTAATGGCTGGATTCAATCCCGGCACATCACCCCCTCCAGTGAGAATTCCGATCACACCTTTTTTTTTCTTTACATTAGCCATTTTTCCCTCTTTAAGTGTAAGATTTTATCTCTTTTGATATCTTTTTAATTGAGCTCTCATGTCTCTTTCTCTGTCTCTCTCTTTGATGGTCTCCCTTTTTTCATAAACCTTTTTACCCCTTGCCAAAGCAATTTCCACTTTTATGAGCCCTTTATCATTGATCACCACTTTTGTGGGAATGACGGTCAATCCTTTTTGTTTGATTTTACCGGTCAGACGTTTTATTTCCTGCTTATGAAGCAGCAGTTTCCGGTCTCGAAGAGGCTTGTGATTGAGAAGATTTGCCGCTTCATAATGGCTTATATGGCAGTTGATTAGATACACTTCTCCATCTTTGATATCCACATAACTTTCCTTTATGCTTATTTTTCCCTCTCTTATTGACTTCACTTCACTCCCCGTTAAAGAGATGCCCGCTTCATAAGTATCAACAATGTCATAATTAAAAGAAGCCTTTTTATTTTTTGCAACCACTCTCATAATGAATAATCCAGGTTTATAATACAAATAATTGTTAGCAGGAAAAAATTGGTTTGGTTATAAAAACTTTTTCAGGAATCTACCCGAAAAATGACATCTTTAAAACATATGGACAAGTTCCTGAAAATCTTCTCCTCCACCTCTTCCTTTGGAACATCAATCACTTCTGAGATCTCAGATATCAGCAGTCTCTTGGCCTTTTCCATCATTTTCTTCTCTCGAAAAGATAAAGGCTTAGTAAGGTTCAAATAATAAAGACTTTTAAGAACAAAGGCTATATCCCGAATAGAACCAGTCTTCATAAGGTCTTCGTGTTCCCTATGTCTTCCCTTCCAATTTTCAGTTATATCTATAAATCCATTCTTCATGAAACCGTAGATCTTTTCTACTTTTTCCTGACTCACCAGCTTTCTGATTCCCATTTCTCTGATACTTGAGTAGGGGATTAATACCAGTGTTCCATTAGAAACAATCCTCACTCGGCACACCCTAGATTCTACTCCGTATAATTTCTGCTTCTGGATATCCTCAACTATCCCGATCCCCTGGTTAGGATAAATGACTTTATCTCCAATCGAGAAGTAGTACATACTAGTATAAAATTATAATAAATCATACCCCTTGAGTCAAACAAAAAATAAGCAAGGCAAGCATTTCCAAACCCGTTATGAGGGGGACTGAAAACAAGCTTGACAGATAAGGTATTGTTTATTAACATACAAGCCTGGATTATTCATAAGTCGAGGTTGCACGAGCTTAATGAAATTCAGGAGCAGCTCGGGCGCAAATGAAGATTTAGTCTTCTGATTGTTCTAATTGAGCTGCGCAGCAGGCGAGGACAAAGTAGGAAGAATGGCGTAAAAAATCTGAAGGGAGTACAAACCCAACCTGAATTTCACATTGGCATGCATATAAAAGTAAAAAATGATGGTTTCCCTATGAATAGTTCAGGCCAATCCAAACCATTAAAATAAAAGACAAAGAAGATGAAGAGAACATATCAACCCAACAACAGAAAAAGAAAGAAAAAACATGGGTTTCTTACCCGTATGAAGAAAAAAAGTGGGCGTAAAGCTATAAACAATAAACGGAAAAAAGGCAGAAAAAAAATTTCTGTTTAATGAATGAGTCCATTAGCCCTGAAGAAAGGATCAAAAAGAAAAGGGAGTTTCTATCAATATATAAACAAGGATACCGCTACAGAGGAAAACACTTTAAAATCATCTACCGGTCCAATAACTGCAAACACTCAAGATTTGCCGCAGTTGCTGGAAAAAAAATCGGAAATGCGGTAAAGAGGAACAAAGCGAAAAGATGGATAAAAGCTCTTTTTCGAAAAAACAAGCATTTGCTGAAAGACTCAAAAGACCTTATCATCATCGCGAAAGAAAACATCTTTGATGCTCCCTGGAAAAAACTAGAGAAAGATTATATCAAAGCCATTGAGCATATAAACCAGAAGTCGTTATGATGTGATGAAAAAAACAATACTTTTTTTTCTCAGACAATACAAAAAATTCATCTCTCCATTATTGGGAAATAACTGCAGGTTTTACCCAACATGCTCCTCTTACACTTGTCAGGCTATTGAAGAATATGGGTTGATAAAAGGGGTTTTTTTGGGTATCAAAAGACTCCTAAAATGTCATCCCTTTCACCAAGGAGGAGTGGATCCCGTTCCTTAAAAGGATAAAAATATGGAAAAAAGACTTTTAATCGCTATCATCCTTTCATTCTTAATTATATTTCTTTACCAAGCAATATTTGTCAAACAGGAACCTCAAACTGAAACCCCTCAGAAAACAATAACCCAACCTGAACCTGCATTAAAAGAAGAGAAGCCAGATAAAGAGAAAATCCTCCAGTCTGAACCTGCCAAGAAAGAAGAAATCAAACCTGTCTCAGAGGAAAGAGAGAGAAAGATCACCATACATACCTCTTTGTATACTGCTGAATGGAGCAACAGAGGAGCTGTCCTTACCAAATGGAAACTAATGGAATATAAGAATGAAGAAGGCGGTCAGATGGAGTTAGTTTCTGAATCATCGGAAGAAGTCAACAGATACCCCTTTGCTTTAAAAACAGAAAGTCCCGAGTTTGATGACCTTATCAATAACGCCTTATTCAGACCCTCTTCCACTCGGATCAATCTCAGCAATGGAGAATCCCAAGAATTGAGATTGTCTTATGCTGATGAACAGGGTAACAGAGTGGAAAAGGTTTTTACCTTTTATGATGGGAGCTATGAGATAGATATCCAGATAAACCTATGGAAAAACAATCAGGAAATTGAATCCAGTCTTGTATGGGGTCCTTCATTCAGCAGCTTGTCTCAAGAAGCCACCCAAAAAAGATTTGGACAACCCCTCGGAGTCGCTGTTTATGCCGGGGGGAAACTCAACCGGCATCAGGAAGAAAAGTTTGACCAAGAAAAAAATGTCTATAATTTTGTTCAATGGGCTGGTTATGAGAGTCAATATTTTACATCCCTTTTCATCACCTCCCCACAGCAGACCAGCGCAGCCTTTTTGAAACAGGAAATCAACAAAATTCCCTATTTTTTTCTCACAGTCAATCATGTTAAAAAAGCATATATCGGGCCAAAAAGATACGACCTTCTTTCAGAAGTGGGTAATGATGCTAAAAAATTGATAAAATTCGGATTATTTGGCTTTATATCAGAAATTTTATATAAAGCCATAAAAATCGTACACCAGGCGGTTCCCAACTGGGGATTTAGCATCATTATTTTAACCCTGATCATAAAAATCTTGTTTTTCCCTCTTACTTTCAGCAGTACAAAATCAATGGCCAAAATGCAGGAGCTTCAACCAAAGATAAAGGCGATCCGGTCAAAATATAAAAAGGCAAAAAAAGATATAGAACAGAGAAGAAAACTCAACGAAGAGACCATGAAGCTGTATAAAGAACATGGAGTCAATCCTGCAGGAGGATGCCTTCCCATCCTGATTCAACTGCCTATTTTCTGGGGATTTTTCCGTCTTCTGATTGTGGCCATCGAATTCAGGCACAGTCCTTTTATTTTCTGGATCAAAGATCTCTCCGTTAAGGACCCCTATTATATCACTCCCATTTTAATGGGAATAACTCAATTCATAAGCCAGAAGATGACTCCTTCCGCTGGGGATGCCACTCAAAAAAAGATGATGCTCCTCATGCCGGTCATAATGACCATATTTTTTATGAATTTCCAAAGCGGCCTTGTCCTTTACTGGCTGACCAACAACATTCTTCAAATAGGACAGCAGTACATAACAAATCAACTCACTAAAAAGAAAAAAAAGGAATCCCATGACAAAAGAAGAAAAAAATAGCCAAAAAAAAGAATTTAAGGGGAGAAATCTCGAAGATGTAATAAGTCACGCGGAACACGTTTTGAAAATTCCCCGTTCAAAATTCAACTATGAAATCGTTGCTGAAAAAACAAAATTATTTGGAATAAAGACCAAAGAAATCGTCATAAGAGCCTGGCCCAAAGTACCAGAAAAGGAAGAAACTACAAAAACAAATGAATTTCTGAATAAACTCCTTTTTTATCTCCCTCTGGATATAAAATACAGAACAGAGAAAAACAACAATATTCGATATTTTATATTTGAAGGTCCGGATAAACACTATCTCCTCCAAAAAGACGGCTCCCTGCTGCTGGCCCTGCAGCATATCCTGAACAAAGTATCTCCAGAAAAAGTTCAAACAGACTGTGATCATTTCAAAAAAAGAAAAGAAAAAGAGCTTAAAAATTATGTTCACCAAGTTGCCCACAAAGTAAAGGAATCTGGTAAAAACGAAATTCTTGACCCCATGAATCCCTACAAAAGAAGGCTTGTTCACATAACAGTAAACCAAATCCCTGGCCTTTCTACGGAAAGCCTAGGCAATGGTTTCATGAAAAAAATCAAGGTTTATCAGAAAAAAAAATAACTTTTCCTTAATCTCCAGTTTTCTCTCGGCTTATCTCTCACCGAGGCCTACCAGCCTCTGGCTGTAGTTGGAGAACCTCTCATTCCGTGGGATACATACATATTGTTTATAATGGGGAGAGGATATGGAATGAGAAATCCTTTGGGAGTGCTGAGCAGACATGGTTCCTCTTCATATGAGAGCAAAGCCCCAACAGATGACCAATTTCATGCCCGCCTCCTTTCCGAAAGGGACATTTTCGCTTAACAGTTGATGGGGACACTATTGCTTTGTTATCACAATTGCTTATGCCGCGGTTGAATGTTTTTATTTTCCGTTCTAAAATAAAAGAATGTTTGAAGACACCATCATTGCCATATCCACACCCTTCGGCTATGGAGGAATCGGAGTCGTTCGTCTGAGCGGAGAAAAATCCTTAAGCATCGCTAAAAATATCTTCCAGCCAAAAAACAATAAAGAAACCATAAAAACTAGAAAAGCGGTTCTGGGCACCGTGTTTAACCCTGAGACAAATGAAATATTTGAAGAAGCTCTTTTAACCTTTTTTTCTTCCCCCAACTCATATACCAAGGAAGATATGGTAGAATTAAGCTGCCATGGAAGCCCGGTCGTTCTTGAGGAAATCGTAAGACTTGGCATCAAGCAGGGAGCGAGGCACGCTAAGCCTGGAGAATTTACTCTAAGGGCTTTTCTAAACGGAAGAATTGACATTATCCAGGCGGAAGCCATAAATGACTTTATACGGGCCTCCTCTCTTAAGCAGGCAAAAATCTCTTATAATCAAATAAGCGGGAGCCTGTCAAAAAAATTAAATACCATGAGAAACCAGCTCATCAACACACTTTCCAATATTGAAGCCAGTTTAGAATTCCCAGATGAAAACCTGAATCTATCTGAAAAATCCATTTTGAGCTCCCTGAAAAAAACTATGGAAACCGCGGAAAAATTGATTAAAAGTTATGATTTGGGTAAATCTTTATCTGAAGGGTTTAAAATAGCTATCGTGGGTAAAACAAATGTTGGGAAATCAACACTTTTTAACACCCTTCTTGAAAGCAAAAGAGCTATTGTCACTCCTTACCCTGGAACGACCCGAGACTACCTTTCTGAACAAATAAAAATAAAAGACTCTATTTTTACCTTGCTCGATCTGGCAGGAAGAGGAAAACCAAAACATCCCGTGGAAAACGAGGGCATAAAAAAAAGCAAAGAACTGGCTGATAAAGCAGACGGAATTCTTCTGTTGCTGGACAGCTCCCGAAAGAAAACCGAGGAAGACGAAGGCCTTTTAAAAAAATACAGGAAAAAGAAAACTATCCTGGTGTTCAATAAAATAGACCTAAACACAAAAATGGATGTGGAATCCATAATTTCTCTGGCCCCGGATTTAAAGGCGGCAAAAATATCTGCACTCAAAAAAACAAATATCCAAAGACTCAAGGAGACCATGCACGCTGAATTCATAAAACAAGAAGAGGCCAGCCAAGACGTCATACTTCACTTACATCAGAAACTTCTGCTCGAGGATATGTTAAAGGCTCTCCGATCAGGAAAAGAAAAACTAAAACAAGGGTATCCCGAAGAAATCTACGCTGAAGAAATAAGAAAATCCATTCCTCTCCTCAATCAAATCACCGGGGAAATCCGCAGTGACCATATTATAGAAAAAATATTCAGTCGATTCTGTATAGGGAAATAGGAGACATCATGAGCGCAAGCAGTCAATTCGACATTGTTGTGATTGGAGGCGGGCATGCGGGCTGCGAAGCTGCTTATGCAGCAAGTCATATGGGGATGAAAACCTGCCTTATTACCATAAATCTCGAGACCATTGCTCAGATGTCCTGCAATCCAGCTATCGGAGGATTAGCCAAAGGTCATCTGGTAAGAGAAATCGATTCCCTGGGTGGGATAATGGGACTTCTGGCTGATGAGACCGGCATACAGTTCAGGCTTTTGAACAAAAGTCGGGGAGGAGCTGTCCAGGCTCCCAGAGCTCAATCTGATAAAGTTCTTTACAGAACCACCATGAAAACCTGGCTTGAGAACACAAATAATTTATCACTTTTTCAGGGAATTGTGGACAAAATACTCATAAGAAAAAATCAAGCAGTCGGAGTCACTACCAAGGAAGGGAATATCATCAAAACAAATTGCATCATCCTGACACCGGGAACATTTCTGAATGGCCTTATCCATATTGGGCTATCCCATTATCCTTCTGGGAGAGCCAATGAACCTGCTTCCTACGCACTAGCCGCCCATTTAAAAGAAATAGGGCTTAAAACATTCCGTCTTAAAACAGGCACTCCCATGAGGCTCCACAGAGATACTATAGAATGGAACAAATTTAAGCCCCAGCCCGGCGACAAAAATCCAGTTCCTTTTTCCTTTCGAACCAAAAAGAAGCTGGAGAATAAAGTCAAATGCTATATCGGTTATACCAATGAAAAAACCCATGAAATAATCAGACAGTATTTAGACCAGTCCCCTCTTTACAGTGGGAAAATAACAGGAATCGGTCCCCGCTACTGCCCCTCTATTGAAGTCAAAGTGGTCCAATTCCCTCACCACGAGCGGCATCAGTTCTTTCTGGAACCAGAAGGTCTCAATACAGCAGAGATATATATAAACGGCATCTCATCAAGCCTCCCCTTAGAGGCTCAGAAAAAAATACTTGAGAGCATCCCAGGGCTTGAAAACGCCATGATATTGAGACCTGCTTATGCTATTGAATATGATGCTGTTTCGCCAACGCACCTTTATCCTACCCTGGAAACCAAAGAAATTAAAAATCTTTTTCTAGCCGGACAGATAAACGGCACTTCAGGGTATGAGGAGGCTGCAGCACAGGGTCTGACAGCCGGGATAAACGCTTCCTTAAAAATAAAAAATGAAGATCCTTTCATCCTTCAGAGACACGAAGCTTACATTGGGGTTCTTATCGATGACCTCATTAGCAAAGGCGTTGAAGAGCCCTACAGACTCTTTACCTCAAGGGCAGAATACAGACTTCAGTTAAGAATTGACAATGCGGATAAAAGACTCATGGATTATGGGAAAAAATTTGGATTGGTTTCTGATAAAGATTATGAAAAATATCTGAAAAAGCAGGAACGAATCAACAAGGCCATGTCCATACTGGAGTGCAGAAAAATAAAAGCAGAAACGGGAGAAACCCTGCACTTAAAAGAATACTTAAAAAAACCAGAAGTAGCCTTTAAAGACATATCAAGGAGTTCGGACTATTTTAAAACATTATCAGATGAAGAGATAAGACATATCGAATCTGAGATTAAATATGAAGGCTATATCCAAAAACAGAAAAAAGAAATACAGAAAATGGAAAAAATGGCCCCGCAAAAAATACCAACAGACCTAGATTTCAAATCCATACCAGGACTCACAGCTGAAGCAGTAGAAAAATTACAGAGATTCAAGCCCAAAACCTTGGGAGAAGCAAAAAAAATTCCCGGGATTACTTCTGCAGCTTTATTGAATATTCACATTTTCATAAAAATACACACAAAAAAAAGAAAAAAGTGAAATAAAAGTGTAATTAAGAAACAATTGTGATAAATTATTAATCTGAATCATTGAGAAGCTATTTCTGAAGGTTCAGTTTAACCATGTTTCACGTGGAACACATAAAATGAGTAAAGTCATTGCTATAGCAAACCAGAAAGGAGGCGTCGGGAAAACGACCACCGCCATTAACCTGGGAGCTTCCCTGGCATTAAAGAACAGGCGTATTCTGGTGATTGACTTTGACCCTCAAGGCATGGCCACGGCTGGAATGGGGATTGAAAAAAAGGAAAACCAGGGAATTTATCCTGCTCTGATGGACGGCAAAAATATACTGGAGCACATCATCCCGTCAGAATTGGATAATTTTTATATCTGTCCCAGCTCCCCTGAACTATCAGGGTTTGAAGCAGAAATCTATTCCCAGAAAAACAGGGAAAAAAGACTTTTAGAAGCCCTTGAAAAAATCAAATCCCGGTTCAACTTTATATTCATAGACTGCCCTCCTTCTCTGGGCTTTTTGACCATAAATGCTCTTACAGCAGCAGACTCAATTTTGATTCCTGTCCAAACCGAATTTTTCTGTATGGAAGGAATGCCAGAGCTTTTAAAGACTCTGGATGATGTCCGTTCTTACCTTAATCCATCACTCAGAATAGAAGGAATCGTACTGACTATGCATGATGAAAGAACCAATCTTTCCAAACAAGTGGCTCAAGAGGTACGGAACACTCTTAAAGAGATTGTGTATGAAGTGATTATCCCAAGAACGGTCAAACTTGCAGAAGCCCCTAGTTTTGGGAAACCTGTTCTTCTTTACGATATCAAATCAAAAGGAGCCCAATCTTATTTAAATCTGGCTCAGGAGATTCTTAAAAAATGAAAAAGAAAGCATTAGGAAAGGGATTAAAGGCGTTCTTACCCGAAGATTACAGCATTTTAAAACAGGAAAAATTTATAGAACTTGACATAGAAAAATTAAAACCAAATTTTGACCAACCTCGGAAAAATTTTGACCCTGACTCCATTGACGAACTGGCTAAATCTATCAGACAAACCGGTGTGCTTCAGCCCATTGTGGCTGTTCCTGAAGAAGGTCATTTTAAAATAATAGTGGGGGAACGAAGATGGCGGGCAGCCCAAAAGGCTGGGCTAAAAAAGATACCCGTGCTTGTCCGTCTGATGAAAGCTGAGCATCAGATAGAGGCTTCCTTGGTTGAAAACCTGCAAAGAGAAGACTTGAATCCCATGGAAATAGCTTCTGCCTACAGCCGATTGGCAGAAGAAATCGGGTATACCCAGGAAGAAATTGCTGAAAAAGTAGGGAAAGACCGGGCTTCGGTAGCCAATTACATGCGGCTTTTAAAGCTTCCCCCCAGTATTCAAAAAATGATTTCAAATGGAGAGCTTAGCATGGGGCATGCTAGAGCGATCATCTCTGTTGAGGACCCTGAACTACAGGTAGAGCTGGCAAGAAAGATTGTTTCTAAAGGACTGACGGTAAGGAAAATTGAGCAATTAGTGGCCCAAACCAAAAAAGCCACTCAAAAGAAAACACCTAAATCAATGGACCCGGACTTAATAGCCTTAAAGGATGAACTGATTGAGATTCTAGGTACCAAAGTAACTATCTCTGGCACCCCAGAAAAAGGGACTTTAAAAATTAACTACTATTCTTTGGATGAACTCAATAGAATATATGAAATCATAAAAGGAGAGCATAAATGAAAGACAAAAAACAGCCCTTAGACGAAACAAAGATCACAGGCTTTTTTGACAAAAACACCAAATTCAAAGGAGATTTGGATTTTAAAGGATCTTTTAGAATCGACGGAAGATTCCAAGGAAAGATCAATTCTGAATCCCACTTGACCGTTGGAGATAATGGAAAAGTTGAAGCTGATGTTAAAATCGGCTCTGTTTCCATCAGTGGAGAAGTGAAAGGGACCATCCAAGCAAAAGAAAAAGTCGATGTGCATTCAAGCGGAAAAGTCATTGGAACTATCATCACTCCAAAATTAATCGTAGAAGAAGGGGCTTTCCTAGAAGCCAACTGCCAGACCACTGATAAAATCCCCCAAACTCTTCCTTCAGACCTAAAACAGGAAAAAAAAGAAATTAAAAACATCAAAGCCGATCCAAAGGAGGAGCAAAAGTCTTGAAAGCAGCTTGTGGGATTATCCCGGCCCGCTTCAGTTCAAAAAGATTTCCAGGCAAAGCCCTTGCCTTAATAAACCAGAAACCTCTGATTGAACATGTGTATGAGAGAGCCAAAAAAGCTCAATGCCTAGAGCGACTTATCATTGCCACAGACGATCAAAGGATTGCCAGAAAATGCAGGTCATTTGGAGCCGACGTCATGATGACCTCCCCACACCATAAAACCGGGACAGAAAGAGTCTCTGAAGCAGCCGAAAACATGAATTTCCCCATAATAATAAGCATTCAAGGAGATGAGCCTTTTGTTCAGCCGGAGATGATCCAAAGTCTTGTAAAAATTCTGCAGAAAAAAACAGTCCCCATGGCCACTCTCCGCCAAAAAAGCAAGGACTTAGAAGCTTTTAATGATAAGAATGTTGTTAAAATAGTCATAGACTGTGAAGAAAATGCGCTTTATTTTTCCCGCTCTTCCATCCCCTTTTCGTTTTCAGGCTATTTCTGGAAACACATAGGGATCTACGGATTTCAAAAAAGCTTTTTAATGAAATATAAAAATACGGAAGTCTCTTTCTTAGAAAAATCAGAAAGTTTAGAACAGCTTCGTGTCTTAGAAAACGGATACAAAATCAAAACAGTAGAAACAGCCTACCCCACGCTGAGCATTAATTTGCCCCAAGACATAACCAAAGCTGAAAAATTAATGAACACATTCGAGGCGGGAAATGAGTAAATTTATATTTATAACAGGAGGAGTCCTTTCAGCTTTAGGCAAAGGGATCGCTGCTGCTTCCATAGGAAAGTTGCTGGAAAACCACGGTTACAGCATAACCATTAAAAAATTTGACCCTTATTTAAACGTGGACCCAGGAACCATGAATCCATTTCAGCACGGAGAAGTATTTGTGACTGATGATGGAGCAGAAACAGACCTTGACCTGGGTCACTACGAGCGCTTCACCTCTACAAATACCACTCAAGCCCATAACTGGACAGCTGGTCGGATATATGAGTCCATCCTAAGAAAGGAACGTCAAGGAAAATACTTGGGAAAAACAGTTCAGGTCATTCCCCATATGACAGACGAAATAAAAACAGCTTTTCGAACTGCGGCTGAAAAAAACGATATTGTGATCATTGAAATCGGAGGGACGGTGGGTGATATCGAAAGCCAGCCCTTTCTGGAAGCCACTCGTCAAATGAGACTCGAATACGGAAAAGACAACACCCTTTTCATCCATCTGACACTGGTCCCTTACCTAAAGACATCTAAAGAACTTAAGACAAAACCAACCCAGCACAGTGTCCGGGAGCTGAGAGCTATTGGTATTCAACCCGATATACTTCTCTGCAGAACAGACCGTGACCTCAGCAAAAAAATCAAGAGCAAAATCTCTTTATTCACAAATGTCCCCTATGAAGCAGTGATCACAGCCAAAGATGCTTCCTTTATTTATGAAATTCCTCTTTTCTTTGCAAAAGAAAAGCTTGACCAGATTATTCTGGACAAGCTCCAATTGCCCTCCAATGAACTCATGCTGGAAGACTGGAAAAAAATGGTGGAAAGAATGAAGTCTCCAAAAGACCAGATCAATATAGCTCTGGTTGGAAAATATTCTGGCCTCCCAGATTCCTACATAAGTCTCAACCAGGCCTTATATCATGCCGGAACAGCTCATCAGTTTAAAATCAATATATTGTGGATCGAGGCAGAAGACATTGAAAAAAACAACCCGGAAGATGTTTTAGGAAATTTAGACGGAATCCTGGTCCCTGGAGGATTTGGAGTGAGGGGCATAGAAGGCAAAATCAAAGCTGTTACGTACGCAAGAAAAAGAAAAGTCCCTTACTTCGGGATATGTTTGGGTATGCAGTGCGCTACCATTGAATTTGCTAGAAACATCGCCGGATTAAAAAAAGCCAACAGCACAGAATTTGATTCAAAGACTCCTCATAAAATATTTTTTAAATGGAGGGAGCTGAACGGAATCAGTGACTTGGGGGGGACTATGCGGTTAGGAAAATTTCTCTGCCGCCTAGAAAAAAACTCCCTGGCCTCAAGAGCTTATAACAAAACACTTATCTATGAACGGCACCGCCATAGGTATGAATTCAATCCCAAGTATGAGAAAATTCTCTCAGATAAAGGCCTGTTTTTCTCTGGGATAAATCCAAAACACCAACTTGTCGAGATTATCGAAAACAGAGACCACCCTTGGTTTCTTGGCTGCCAATTTCATCCTGAATTCAAATCAAAACCTCTCCATCCTCACCCCCTTTTTAAATCTTTTATCGGAGCATGCTATGACTACCGTACCAAAAGAAATCAAAGTTAACAAAGACCTTCAGATCGGTGGATTTAATCCACTTTTTCTGATAGCCGGGCCCTGCGTCATAGAGAACGAAAAACATGCTTTTTTTATGGCTGCAGAAATAAACCGGATATGCCAAGAACTGAAATTTCCTTTTATCTTTAAATCCTCTTTTGATAAGGCCAACCGGTCATCTATTGATTCATACAGGGGTCCTGGTTTGAAAAAAGGGTTGGAAATCCTTAAAGGAATAAAAAAGGACCTCAAAATTCCCGTGCTTTCAGATATTCATGAATCCTGGCAGGCAGAAAAAGCTGCGGAAATTTTAGATATCATCCAAATCCCAGCTTTTCTCTGCAGGCAGACTGATTTAATAATCCAGGCAGCCAAATCAGGGAAGCCATTGAATATAAAAAAGGGACAGTTCCTTTCGCCTTATGAAATGAAAAATGTTATAGATAAAGTGCTCAGTCAGGGAAACGATGATATCATATTAACAGAACGCGGAACCTGTTTTGGATACCACAATCTCGTCTTTGATGTAAGGTCTATCCCTATTATGAAAAAATGGGAATTTCCTGTGGTTATTGATGCTTCTCATGCGGTCCAAAAACCAGGAGGAAAGGAAAAAGTTTCAGGCGGAGAAGCACAGTTTATTCCTTACATAGCCAAAGCTGGGGTTAGTGTAGGTGCGGATGGAGTCTTCATTGAAGTCCATAACTCTCCTGAAAAAGCACATTCAGATTCTTCTAACTCATTGATTTTAAAGGACTTAAAAGGATTGTTAAAGTCCCTCCAGAGAATAAGATTTGCCAGTATCCAAAAAGAAAATCCATAACCAGCTGAGAGGTAGCACTATGAAAAAAAGCGAAATCATTGAAATCGGCAAACAGGTCATCCAATGCGAAGCTCATGCCTTGGAAAAACTGATCTCAACCATTGACGAAAATTTTTTTAAAGCAGTGGACCTTCTCTCAAAAATCAAAGGAAGGGTCATTGTTACAGGAATCGGAAAGTCCGGCCTAGTGGGACGCAAAATCGCCGCCACCTTGTCAAGCTGCGGGACTCCTTCCATGTTCCTGCATCCTGTGGAAGCAGGACACGGGGACCTGGGAATGATTGTGAGCAATGATGTCATCATCGCGATTTCTTACAGCGGGAATACCAAAGAAATCATTCCCATCGTTGATTTTGTTAAAAGAATCGGCATCACTCTTATAGGCATTACAGGAAATAAAAATTCCAAACTGGCAAAATACAGCGACATTCTGCTTGAAGCCAGAGTTGAGAAAGAAGCTGAACCAGACAATGTGGTTCCCACATCCAGCTCCACAGCAGCGCTGGCCCTGGGGGATGCCCTGGCGGTTACTCTTATGAAAGTTAAAAAATTCACCCGACAAGATTTTGTCTCTTTTCATCCCAGGGGGGAATTAGGGAAAAAGCTGTTGAAAGTAAAAAATCTCATGCACATGGGCCAGCAAATTCCTTACGTTCAACTCAACACTCCTATGTCCAAGGTTCTCAAAGAAATGACTGAGAAGAAGCTGGGAGTTACTTGTGTGACAGATACTCAGGGAAAGTTAAAAGGGATTATAACTGATGGAGACCTTAGAAGAAAGCTGCAGGACTTTGGAAAAGATATTTTAAAAAAAACAGCCCGAGAATGCATGACGGGTAAACCTTTGGCTATTGACAAAGAAGCTCTGGCCACAGAAGCTCTGAATATCATGGAAAAAAACAAAATAACTTCTCTTGCCATTAAAAACAAAGAGGGCCGGATTGAAGGAATCATCCATCTTCACGACCTGTGGCGAACGGAGATGTTTTAATGAACCCAAAAGAAAAAGCTAAAAATATAAAAATGATTCTTATGGACGTAGATGGGACTCTTACCAACGGAACCCTCCATGTTCTTCAAAACGGCGAAGAAGTCAAATCATACCATGTAAGGGACGGTCTGGGCATTCTTCTTGCTCATTTAGCTGGTTTCAAAACAGGCATTATAACCGGAAAAAATTCTAAGGCTCTGGAGGTTAGAGCCAAAAAACTCAGGATATCCGAACTTCACCAGGGAGTTTTAAACAAAAAGCAAGTTTTTCTTGAAATAAAAGATAAGTACAAACTCAAAACCCGGGAAATAGCCTATATAGGGGACGATTTAGGTGACCTGGACGTCATGAGGACAGCAGGATTTGCTGGATCGGTTGCAGACGCTCACCCTCTGATAAAAGAGAATTCAGATTACATATGCTCCCTAAAAGGAGGAAACGGAGCTGTTAGGGAATTCATTGAATTCATATTCAAAGCCCAGAACAAATGGGATATGATCAAAGAGACAGCCAACAATCTGGAGATAAAAAACAAAAAATAGCCATCAGAAAAAGAGGAGACAGTGAGATGGAAATTAAGCCCGAAATATTCAGACAATATGACATCAGGGGAATTGTCAATGAAGACCTGACCCCTGAAACAGTGAATCTTTTAGGGAAAGGGATAGGGACTTTATTCCGAAGACATAAAAAGTCCCACGTCGCGGTAGGGAGAGACTGCAGATTAAGCTCCCCTTTGTTTTTTGACTATCTTTCTGAAGGCCTGCGGTCAACAGGATGTGAGGTGATCTCATTGGGCACCATCCCTACCCCTCTTTTGTACTTCAGCATCTTCCGGAAAAACTTATCAGCAGGAGTCATGATTACCGGATCTCACAATCCCCCAGAATTCAACGGCTTTAAAATAATGAAGGGGAGAGAGACTCTGTATGGAGAAGATATTACCAGTATTTACCGAATTATAAAAAACAAAGATTTTATAAAAGACAAACCAGGCAGAATAAGTTCTCTTGATATCACCCAGGAATACAAAGACTTTGTGGTCGATAATATAAGCATGAAAAACAAAATCAAAGTGGTTATCGACCCAGGAAACGGAACAGGAGGCCCCATGGCTGTGCCTATTTTTAAAAGGCTGGGGTGTGAAGTGGTTGAACTGAACTGTGAGATGGACGGGAATTTTCCTAACCATCATCCTGACCCCACCCTTCCCGAAGCTTTGGAGGACTTAATCAAAAAAGTCAAAGAAACCAAGGCTGACCTCGGGATATCCTATGACGGAGATAGCGACCGGATTGGAGTGATCGATGAAAAAGGAAATATTATATGGGGCGATAAGCTGATGATACTGCTGTGCAGAGACATCCTCCCTTCAAATCCAGGAGCAGCAGTTATCTCTGAAGTTAAAGCTTCCAAACTCCTTTATGAAGAAATCGAAAACCTGGGAGGACGTCCCATTATGTGGAAAACAGGCCATTCTCTCATCAAGAAAAAAATAAACGAAGAAAATGCCATCCTTGCTGGTGAGATGAGCGGCCATATCTTTTTTGCAGATCGGTTTTTCGGGTACGACGACGCCATATATTCTTCTGCCCGGGTAGCTGAAATCGTATCCAAAAGCGACCAAAATCTCTCTGAAATGCTTTCTGACCTTCCTCAAACCTATTCCACTCCAGAAATTCGCATATATTCCTCCGATAAAGTCAAATTCAAAATTGTGGAAGAGGTCAAAAAAGAACTATCCAAAAAATACAAAATCATTGACATTGATGGAGTGAGAGCTATGTTTCCTAAGGGATGGGGTCTGGTCCGGGCTTCCAACACTCAGGGAGCATTGGTGCTGAGATTTGAGGCAGACACCAAGGAAGACTTACAAGCCATCCAAAAAGAAGTTGAAAAAACAGTAGAAAAGGCAATCCGGAGAATCAGTGAATCTTGAGCTTAATAAAAATAATCCTCCTCGGTATAATCCAGGGCATTACAGAATTTTTTCCCATAAGCAGCTCAGGCCACTTGGTTCTTTCCCAGAATCTTTTGGGACTTAAAGAACCTCAGCTTCTGGTTGATGTGATGCTTCATTTGGGCACTGTGTTCTCTCTCTTGATTTTTCTTAGAAAAGAAATCAGGGAGATCGCAGTGAGTTTTATCAGATTCTGTAAAAAACCCTCCCTGAAAACTGAAGATGCCAATATAATCCTGGTTTTCTCTCTATTGATTGCTTCTCTCCCTACCTTCCTGATAGGCTATTTTTTCAGTGGTTTTTTTGAGTCCTTATTCAGTTCTCCCAAAGCAGTTTCTTTAGCCTTGATGGGGACTGCATTTTTTCTTTTTTTTACTCGATTTGCCAAGAAGAAGAAGGCCCACACGCAGGTTCATGCTTTTATCATTGGAGTTCTTCAGGGGACAGCCATTGTTCCTGGATTTTCACGTTCTGGATTAACCATCGGGGGAGCCCTTTTCCTGGGCTGGCAGAGAGAGAAAGCAGCCCGATTTTCATTTCTGCTTTCCATCCCCGCCATTTTAGGGGCCAGTTTATTCCAACTGCAAAAAACAGTTGTTTCAGCCCAGCCGTGGGGGATCATCATCACAGGTATTTTTGTGGCGGCTCTTACGGGTTATTTTTCCCTTGTGGCTCTGGTTAAAATCATCAATCAGGGCAAATTTTATTGGTTTTCCTTTTACTGTGCGGCTGTGGCTGTTTTAGGACTGATTTTGACATAAGAGACCCAAAAATAAAGGAGGAGTCAATGCATATAAAAGCAGTTATCATTGCTGGGGGGATAGGAAGTCGGTTCTGGCCTTTAAGCCGCAAACAAAGGCCCAAACAGTTTCTCCCCATAATAAGCGATCAAACAATGATTGAAGAGACTATTCAGAGAATCTCACTCAAAATCTCCTATTCACACATCTACACCATTGCCAATAAAAACCAGACCCAGACTTTAATCAATCTGCTCCCAAAAATACCTCACGAAAATTTCCTTATAGAACCCCAGGGTAAAAATACGGCTCCCTGTCTTATGCTCGCCACTGCTACCCTCTATTTAGAAAATCCAGAATCGGTTATCGCTGTTCTTCCTGCAGACCACCTGATCAAAGACTCCTCTTATTTTCTTAAAAAGTTAGAAGCGGCTTCAAACGCGGCTGATCAAAGCCGCTGCTTAATAACATTTGGCATCCCCCCTACTTATCCCTCTACCGGTTATGGATACATCCAGGTTTCAAAGAAAATTTCGCAATCCTTTTCAGGAGAAAACTTCTTCAAAGTCAAAGAATTCAAAGAAAAACCTGACCAAAAAACCGCGGAAAGCTTTTTAAAATCAGGCACTTACTTCTGGAACTCGGGTATGTTTCTGTGGAAAGCCGATGTTTTTTCTGAAAATCTCAAAAAATATGCCCCTGAGATGTTTTCCTACTGGGAAAAAATGCTGGATGCCCTAAAAAATAATGACCAAAAGGAGCTGGAAGTCGTTTTTAATGAAATTCCTTCTATCTCTATAGATTATGCCTTAATGGAAAAGACAAAAGAGGTCCTGATGTGCAGAGGAGATTTTGGGTGGTCTGATGTAGGCTCCTGGTCTGCCCTGCTGGATATCTGGGAAAAAGACCAAAACCAAAACGCAATACGAGGAGAGGCCATAACCCTTGACACCAAAAACTGTCTTCTGCACAATCCTGGAAAAATCACAGCAATGATTGGACTGAAAGACCTCGTGATTGTCAACACTGAGGACGCCCTTCTCATCTGCAAAAAGGACCGGGACCAAAAAGTCAAACAGGTGGTCAGCACTCTCCAGAAAAAAGGGCTCAACAAATATCTGTAAACTTATTTACCTGAACTATCCATAAAAAAATGGCGATGAAATTGAGGTATGGCTTGGGCTTCCTTCAGATTTTTAACGCCATTCTTCTTCATTTTTCTCAGCGCCTGCGTAACTCCCCCCTGTCCAACAAAAGCAGTAAATTGTGAGTTGTAAATTGTGAATTGTATTTCATTTAAAAAACTAAATTTATTTCAATTTACCATTCACCACTTACCATTCACAATTCACAATTCACCGTATTCAATGTCGCTTCAGCCACACCTGAATTTCATTAGGCTTGCGGCTGCTCCTTGTCTTTTTTAAACATTTAGCCTGTCTCGCTTTTCTCGCTCC
>CAYULB010000024.1:0-29734 GCA_964445575.1 uncultured Eubacteriales bacterium | reverse complement strand
ACTCAAAATCCAGTTCTCCTCACAGAGAGTGTGGGTTCGACTCCCACCTCCGGCATAATGATTTTTCATGATTCTAATTAACCTGGATTATTCACGAGCCGATCTCACTGCATATAAAAATAAGGGCATTTGATGTGCAGGGATATCATGAATAGAAGTTGACTCAACTTTTTTTTGTTGTGTATGATTGATAACAGAGAGATTGAGAAGGTAGAAATGTCATGAAAAGGAAGAGAAATAACAACATCTTTAAATTCAGCGCCTTATTCTGTGTATTGTGCTGGATGATCAGCTGCGTGGCCAATCCGGTTACAGGCAAAAAAGAGCTAATGCTTTTCTCAGAGGAGAGAGAAATGGCAATAGGTAAGGAGACTGATCAGCAGATACGGCAGCTTTACGGTTTGTATCCTGATGCAACGCTGACAGACTATGTTCGAAAGGTGGGAATGACCATGGTTCCCCATACTCACAGACCTCAGCTTGAGTATCACTTTTCCATCCTAGATACCCCGGTGGCAAATGCTTTTGCCGTACCTGGAGGTTATATCTATGTTACACGGGGTTTGCTAGCTATGATGAACTCAGAAGCTGAGCTTGCTGTGGTATTGGGGCATGAACTGGGTCATGTCAATGCGCGGCACAGCATGAGGAAAATGAGTCAGCTGATGTTGGTCCAAAGCAGTTTAGTTATAGGAAGTGCGCTCAGTGAAACAGTGGCTGATCTTTCCGGTTTAACATCAGTGGGGATTCAGCTTCTTTTTTTAAAATTCAGCCGTAATGATGAACGCCAGGCGGATCAATTGGGGGTGGAATATTCTAGGGCTGGAAAATACAATCCGGGCAAAATGGTTGATTTTTTTCAAACCTTGAAAGCAGCAGGAGATTTGTCTGATGGACAAAGCTTGCCTGGTTTTTTATCCACTCATCCTATGTACAGGGAAAGGGTTGAAAACACACAGGATATGTTATTATCTCCAGATGCAAGTCTAGCAGTTAAAGAGATTCCCTATCTCAATAATATTGAGGGTTTGGTTTTTGGTCCGGATCCCAGACAAGGATACGTGGAGAATGGAGCTTTTTATCATCCTCAAATGCGGTTTTTTTTCAGGTTTCCTCAAGAATGGATCATTCAAAACACACCTGCCCGAGTGACCTTAGTTTCCAAGGATAAAAATGCGGCTGTGATTTTACAGGCTGAAAAAAGCTCATCCGGACTCGAAGAATATGCAGATAAAAAAACTTCTGGCTTGAAAGATGGGCGTCTTTTGGATCAATCCGGATTGACCATCAACGGACTTTTGTCCTTGCAGCAAACATATTATATAAATAAAGAAGAAGAAAAAGATCTTAATGTTCAAATAACTTTTATCAGCAAAAATCCTTACATATACTCGTTTACAGCGGTAAGCACTGTGGAGGATTTTAATGGCTATGCTTCCAGTTTTAAGGCCATCGCTTTATCATTTTCTAACCTTAGTGATCCTAAATATTTAGAGGTTTTTCCCCAACGGATCAAGCTGGTCAAATCTTCTGGGCGAAACACTCTGGAAACCATCTTTAATGGTGCTGGAATGGATCAAAAAGTTTGGAAAAAGTTTGCAGTTATAAACGGAATGAATTTGGGACAAATACCTGAAAAAGGGCGTTTGATCAAAGTGATCCGTTAAAACAGTAACAGTGATTTTCTCATAAAATAAAAAAGGTCAAAAAGCATGAAGGATACCTTAGGACAGAAGACCAAAAGGGAAAGGAAAAGAATGGAATTAAATATTGATTTTGTGAGAAAGCAGTTTCCTGCACTTTCAGGCGAATGGGTGTTTTTAGACAACGCTGGAGGCTCACAAACCCTTCAGTCTGTGATTGACAGAATCAGCGAATACTTATTGACCTCTAATGTCCAACTGGGAGCATCTTACGAAATTTCAAAGCTGGCTGAAGAACGAGTGAAAGAAGCAGCTGAATCAATGGCTGAATTAGTCAATGCCGAGAAATCATCGGAAGTCATAATGGGCTCTTCCACGTCTTTATTGATTCGGATTCTATCACTCTGTTTGAGTCAGAGATTGAAGTCCGGAGATGAAATTATTGTGACTAACTGTGACCATGAAGCCAATATCGGTCCCTGGAGGGATTTGCAGAAAAGCGGACTGAAGGTCAGAGAATGGAAGATAAACCAGGATTCCTTGAAATTGGAGCTGGAAGACCTCAAAACCCTTATAACTGAGAAAACCAAATTAATAGCGGTGAATCATGTATCTAATGTGCTGGGTACCTTAAATTCCATAAAAAAAATCGCATCCCTTGCTCATCAAAACAAGGCTCTCATCTGTGTGGATGGGGTGGCTTTTGCTCCCCACCGATTGATTGATGTGAGAGAATGGGATGTGGATTTTTATGCTTTCAGTTTCTATAAAGTCTACGGGCCTCATTATGCTCTGCTTTATGGAAAAGAGGCATTGCTGCAGGACATGCCCGGAATCAATCATTTTTTTATCAAACAGACTGATATCCCTCTCAAATTCCAGCCTGGAAATGTCAATTTTGAACTGAGCTACGGCATGATGGGGTTTTGTGATTACTTGAAAGAATTTGCTCAAGTTCATGAGAACAGCCCAGAAGAAAAGAAGCCATTAAGAAACAGTGCTTCAAAAGGCTTTCAGATCATCCGGGATCATGAAGAAATCCTCACTTCACGCCTTCTTGATTTTTTGTTAAGTAAATCTAAAGTCCGTATTATAGGTGAAAAAACCCCGGAGGGAAGCAAAAGAGTCCCCACTGTTTCCTTTGTGGTTGATAAGGTCATGAGCGATTCCGTCGCTCAAGAAGTTGATAAGCATAAAATCGGAATTCGGTATGGTCATTTTTACGCTAAACGCCTGATCCATGATTTGAATCTGGATAAACAAAATGGAGTGATTCGTGTCAGTATGGTTCATTACAATACCTTAGAGGAAGTAGATCGCCTGATTCAAGTTTTTGACAGTCTGTTTTAAGTATTCAGTAAGCTGAATACAGCAGAAGAACCGATAAGTCCATGAACCGTCTGAAAGAAGTAAAACTAAAAAAATGAGGAGATAATGATATGTATCAGAAAAAATCCATCCTTTTCACTCTTGCATTCCTTTTTATTTTAATTTTAAACCCCCTTAATATCTTCAGCGACTGCTTCACGGTGCTGGTGGGGAAAAACGCTTCGGCTGATGGAGCGGTGCTGTTTGGCCACAATGAACAGAATGGGGGAAGAAGAATTATCAATTACCGGTATATTCCCAGAATGAAATTCAAACCCGGAGATGAAGTTATTCTCAAAAACGGAGGAAGATGGCCCCAAGTGGAAGAGACATATGCTATGCTGTGGCTCCAGAATCCAGGGGTTCAGTTCGGCGATTCTTATTTCAATGAATGGGGAGTGGTGGTGTCTTCGGATGCCTGTCCTACTCGGGAAGACTCTTTCCAGTCTCTGGTTGAAAGGGGAGAGATCACAGATGGAGGAATCGGATATATGCTCAGGCGGCTGGTAGCTCAGAGAGCCAAAACCGCCAGACAAGGAGTAAAAATTGCAGGAGAACTTCTCAATCAATTCGGCTATATTTCTTCCGGACGTTCCCTCATTATTGCAGACCCTGATGAAGCCTGGGTTCTTGCCATTGCCAGGGGAAAGCACTGGATCGCTCAGAAATGTCCGGATGATGAGGTGGTGCTTCTTCCTAATATTCACATTATAGGAGCTGAGGCTGACATTCATGATACTGAAAATGTGATGGCCTCTCCAGGTCTGAAAGATTATGCTGTTAAAAGAGGTTGGTATGACCCTTCTGAAGGAAAACTATTTAGTTTTAAAGAGCATTTTTGTCCCCCTGCCAGAAAAGGGAGTTTTAGAGATAAATATGGGGTGGATCCAAGGCAATGGTATGCTCAGTGTATGGTGAAAGGAGAAATCATTGATTTGAACTCTGTGGATCAACTCCTGTTTTCTGTAGTCCCTCACAAGAAAATGACGGTTAAAGATGTGGCGAGAATTTTAAGAAGTCATCTAGAAAGTACTGAGTTTGATACCACCAAGGATTATGAAAAAGGCTCTCCTCATAAATTGAGATCAGAAGCGGCACGGATCTGTGGCTCTACCACTCAGGAGGGGGCTGTTTATCAACTGAGAAGCTGGATGCCCCGGGAAATTGGCTGCTTAGTTTGGCGTTCTTTAGCAGCACCCTGTTCCAGTGTTATGACTCCCTGGTATCTTGGTATGGAGAAAATGCCGGAAAACTATTTTAAACCTGGGAGTATTGAGGATGAGATAGATTTAGACAAGCATTTTAATTATCCGCCAGAAAGATTTGAGTTTAACTCTGATTTTGCTTTTGATGTGTTCAATGCTTTGGAAAATCTGGTGGATATCGATTACCAACGGGCTATAAAAGTGGTTCGCTCTGAATGGGACCCCTTTGAGGAACATCAGTTCGCTGTTCAGTCTGCAGTGGAAGAAGTCGCATTAAAGCTTTATCAGAAAGATAAAAAATTAGCTAAAGATTTTCTGAACGATTATTCTATTTCCAGGGCAACTCTTGCTTTAGTGAAAGCCAAATATCTTGTCAATGAACTAAAAACTATGTTCTGGAAACATTAAGTACAGTAAAAATAAACAGGTTTGGCTACGCTAGTTTATGAAACACCTCTTCCAGGAGATTTAGGGATTTCTTGAATTTATTTGATTCCTCACCCAAGCCAATACGTATGTGATAGTCCATCTTCATATGGTCACCTGGTTGAATAAGAACACTTTTCTCTTTACGCGCTATTTCTGCAAGTTCTGAAGCGTTTATTTTGAGGGTATAGCCAGGAAAAATTATGGCTCCCGCTTTAGGGGCAATATACTTAAAAATGCCCTCCTGCCGGTCCATCCATTCTTTGAGTATATTAAAATTATTTTTTATTATACTGCGGGTTCTCTGAAATATTTTATTTTGATTTTCGGGTTTAAGTGCTATACAAGCAAGTCTGTCACTCAAGGCACTTAGGGATATGGTGGTGTAGTCTTTGCACTTCCAAAGATTTTTAATGATGTTTTTAGGTGCGATAACCCACCCAACCCTCAAGCCTGAGAGGCCATAAGATTTGGATAATCCGCAGGTAACAATTGTTTTATCATACTGCCCCCAAAATGTTGGGGTGAGCTTTTCATCCATTTCAGCTCCTTGATACACCTCGTCACATATCAGCCAGGCTCCAGACCATCTGGCAAGGTCTAAGATAGTTTTTTGTGCTTTTTCGCTTAATTGGGCCCCAGTAGGGTTGTTGGGATTGGTGATTGAAATGATTTCAGTTTTTTTGGTAATGGTTTTTTTTAATTCTTCAAGATCTGGCTGCCAGCCTTTTTCTTCTTTAAGAAAGAAAGTTTTCATTTTTGCACCAAACGATTTCAGCAGTCCATATATTTGCATGAAGTTAGGAAGCATGAATAGAGTTTCCATTCCCGGACTGACAAGACTCCATATTGAAAGCATGTTTGCTTCTGAAGAGCCTGTAGTAACCAGTATATTGTCTTCAGTTATATCTGGATAGAGTTTTGCTATTTGCTTTTTAAGTTCTGGAGTGCCGTCTGTCTGGATGTATCCTAATTTTGTGTTTAAAAGATTTTCAATATCATCAAAAACAGACATTTCTTGAAGCGATAAAGGATGGACCCCACTCTCAGAAAGATTGTAATCAACTTTGTGTTCCCATTTAGACTGCCATCGTTCCATTTGAAAACTTTCAATATTCATTTTTGCTCCTTTATTAGAAGATTACACTTTATTCAAAACCAATCTTATCTAGCCTGACCTATTCATAAAAAAATGGCGATGTTTTCATTATTAATTTATTTTCTGGGATATGCAAGACTTTTTCAAAAAGCAGTAAATAGGAAAGGGTGAATGACCTCTTTATGATAAATTTGAATAAATATTACTGGGATAAAAGCAGTGAAAATGATATCATTATAAAAAAAAATAATGGTTTTTATTAAATTGTTTTCCCCAATACAAAGAAGGAGGAGGGGCTATGATTATTCCTGTTAAAATGTTTTTTACCAAAGGAGTTGGAGTCCATAAAGAACAGCTTCAGTCATTCGAATATGCATTAAGAGAAGCAGGCATAGAAAAATTCAACATTGTCTCTGTATCCAGCATTTTTCCTCCAAAATGCAAGTTAATACCAAGAAAAGAAGGGTTGAAAATTCTGAAGCCAGGACAAATCGTACATTGTGTGATGGCAAAGAACGCGACTCAGGAACCGAATCGAGTGGTCACTGCCTCTATAGGACTGGCTCTTCCCACAGATGAAAAAACTTACGGATATATTTCAGAACATCATTCATTTGGGGAGCTTGCAAAGAAAGCAGGAGACCATGCCGAAGACTTGGCTGCTTCGATGCTGGCAAGTACATTTGGGATAAAATTCAATGTAGATGAAGCCTGGAATGAAAAGAAACAGGTTTTTAAAATGAGTGGAAAAATTGTCAAGACCAGGAACGTGACAAAGTCTGTTAAGGGAGACAAAGAGGGAAACTGGACCACTGTGATTGCTGCCGCAGTTTTTATCAGCGAAGATATTTAGCTTGGCTTTGTTTAAAAAGAGAAAGCACTGTGTTAACGTGGACTTATTATTGGCTGCCGTTTCCAGGAAATATTAATAACAGCTAATGGATAGTGCTTTCTATTTGTTTAAACAAAGGATAATAAAATGAGAAAATATGATAAGTTTTCTGATGGTTTTGACAAAGGATTAAAGCCCCTAAAGCCTTTAGACATTTCAAAATGCAACAGTGTGCTGGAATTGGTCGCACAGATGAAGCACACAGCATTCGGAGGCAGAGCTTTAGGTGAAGCCCATGATGTTCTGTATAAAATGATTTCAGATCCGGGCTGCTTTGTGGTGGGCACTTTTTCAGGAGCGATGACCATAGCAAAGATGGGTTTGCTGGTATGTGAGATGATAGAAAGAGAAATGCTGGATGCTGTGGTCTCAACAGGGGCTCTTATGGCTCATGGATTTGTGGAATCAGTAGGATTTGCTCACTTCAAATGCGATCCCTATGTGGATGACTTGAATTACTATAAGTTAGGATTTAACAGAGTCTATGATACCATTGAACTGGAAAAAAACCTGGATGATATTGAAAAAATAATCAATAAAGTTTTGAGCCATTGGGATTTAGACAAGCCATTGTCAAGTGTGAAGTTCTGTCAAGCATTAGGAAACTATCTTTTAAAAAATACCAAAGGACGGGGAATATTAAAATCTGCAGCTCAAAAAGGAATTCCTGTGTATATACCTGCTTTTACTGATTCAGAGCTTGGAATTGATGTCGGAGTGTTCAGAAGAAAACAGAGAAAAAATAACAAGCCTTTGGTTGCTTTTGACCCTTTTCTCGATATGGATGATTACACAGAAAGGATTGCCAGAAGCCAAAAAATTGGTATTTTTACAATAGGTGGGGGAGTCCCCCGTAATTGGGCTCAGCAGGTCGCTCCTTATATTGATATCATAAGTCACAAATTGGGAGAGAAACTGCCTCAGAAAAAATTCAAATATGGGGTCAGAATATGTCCGGAACCTGTACACTGGGGAGGGCTCAGTGGTTGTACCTACCGAGAGGGAGTCTCGTGGGGCAAATTTATACCTAAATCAGAAGGTGGGATGTGGGCTGAAGTGATAGCGGACGCAACCATAGCTTGGCCTCTGCTTTTAAGGTCTATCATTGAAAGAATGGAATCTGCTAAATGATGAAGCAGTTCGGGGGTTTGAGTAAAAAAGAACATTTCAGCTATCAAGAGTCAGAGATCGTGATACTGCCCGTCCCTTATGATGGAACAAGCTCTTGGATAAAAGGTTCTTCCAAAGGCCCTGCTGCCATTATCGAAGCATCTGAATATTTAGAACTGTATGATATAGAAACCAAAATCAGTGTTTACCGAAAAGGAATCCACACTCTGCCTTATTTGAAAGTGAAGAACAGTGAAAAGCCTGAATCTGTTATATCAAAAATCCAATCAGAAACGGAGAAGCACAAAGACAAATTTATGGTCATATTAGGAGGGGAGCACTCTATAACGACTGGGGTTGTTAAAGCACTAAAAAAGAATCATCAGAAATTTTCAGTTCTTCAACTAGACGCTCATACTGATTTAAGAGAAAGTTATAAGGGAAGTCCCTACAGTCATGCTTCAGTTATGGCAAGAGTAAAGGAAATCTGTCCGATAGTCCAAGTGGGGATTAGAAGTACAGCAGAGGAAGAAATCGATCTTGTTGACTGGAACCGGGTATTTCTTGCAAAGGATATCTATGACAATGACTTATGGATCAAAAGCGCATTGAACAAACTTGAGGAGAAAGTTTACATAACCATTGATGTGGATGTTTTTGAAACTTCTATTATGCCGAGTACGGGAACTCCAGAGCCGGGAGGCCTGGGGTGGTATAGGGTGTTGGATTTTTTAAAAAAGGTTGCTGAGTCTAAAGAAATCATATCTTTTGATGTGGTAGAACTGTGTCCTAATGACCAAAACAAATCTCCTGATTTTCTTTCTGCCAAATTAGTCTATAAACTTTTGAGTTATATTTTTAAAAAATAAAAATATTTTTAGGAGGTTTTTTTATGGCTTGTCTAAATAAAAAAAGAAAGGGAAGTTGTGTATTTTGGGTTCTGTCTTTGATGATAATTTGGGTCTTTGCTTTTCTTTCGCATGGATATTCTCAAAATATAACTTCTGATGTGTACAGGGTTCTTCAATACCGCCATATCGGTCCTCCAGGCAACCGTACCTCTGCTGTAGTGGGAATCCCTGGAGACCCTCTTATTTATTATATTGGAGCAGCATCAGGAGGAATATGGAAATCTACAGATGGAGGCGAGCACTGGGAGCCCGTATTTGATGACCAGAAAGCCCAGTCTATAGGAGCGTTAGCTGTGGCTCCCTCTGATCCCAATGTGTTGTGGGCTGGCACAGGCGAAGCCTTTGTCCGCAGCAACATATCCATTGGAAACGGGGTTTATAAATCCACTGATGCCGGGAAAAGTTGGAGCCATATGGGGCTGGATAAAACCGGAAGAATCGGAAGGGTGGTTATAGACCCAAGAGATTCTAGCATTGTCTTTGTGGCTGCCATGGGGCACTGCTATGGCCCCCAGAAAGAAAGAGGAGTGTTTCGAACAGAAGATGGGGGGAAAACCTGGGAGCAGGTTCTGTTTGTGGATGAGCATACAGGTTGTTTTGAGATAGCTATGGACCCCAATAATCCAAGAATCTTGTTTGCTGGGATGTGGCCTCTTATCATAAAAACCTGGGGAAGAGAAAGCGGAGGCCCCAATGGAGGGATTTGGAAGTCAACAGATGGAGGAGAAACCTGGAATCGTCTCACCGGAAACGGACTTCCTGAGCCTCCCATTGGAAAGGTCGGGATTGCCATAGCTCCGAGCAACTCAAATGTTGTCTATGCATTGATGGAAACAGGTCATCCCAATAGAGGTGTATTATGGAGATCAGAGGATGGCGGCAGTAATTGGAAGCTTGTAAGTTACAACAGACTTCTCAATGAAAGGCCGCATTATGCTTCTCGAATCATGGTCAATCCTGAAGATGAGAATGAAGTATATTTTGCTGCTAACAGCCAGAGCAGAACGTTTGATGGAGGGTACACCACGGAAACAGTGCCCTGGGGAGGGGACTGCCATGATATGTGGGCTGACCCTGAAAATCCAGATAGAATGATGATCAGTAATGATGGAGGGGTAATGATCACTCTTAACAGAGGAAAATCTTGGAAGTGGGTCAATCTTCCCATTGCCCAGATGTATCATGTGGCTGTAGATAATCAAGTTCCTTATTATGTTTATGGAGGCCGTCAGGATGGAAGTGCTTATAAGGGGCCCAATACAGGATCCGTCAGCAGGTGGGGAATTTATAATTCCCTTTGGGAAGAGACAGCAGGTGGAGAATGTGGATTTGTAATACCAGACCCTGTGAATCCAGATATTGTATGGGGAGGAAGCTATAACGCAGACCTTCAAAGAGCGGATTATGAAACCGGTCATATCAATACAGTCCATGTCTGGCCCGAGTCCATATATGGTTCCCACGCCGCTGTAGTAAAGTATCGCTTTAATTGGACCTTTCCGATTCATATATCACCCCATGACCGCAACAGGGTCTATGTGGGAAGCCAATTTGTGCATATGACAACGGATGGAGGGAGAAGCTGGGAATTGATCAGCCCTGACCTCACCACGAATGACCAGAGCAAAATGGGGCCGTCAGGAGGACTGACCCGGGATAATCTAGCTGTGGAATATGGATGCTGTGTGTTCGCCATCGCAGAATCTCCGGTTGAGGAGGGATGTATATGGGCAGGAAGCAATGACGGTTTGGTTCATATCACTCGAGATGGCGGAAAAACATGGATTAAAGTGTCTGACAACATTCCAGATCTTCCAGAGTGGGGAACCATCAGCAATATTGAACCCTCTAAATATGATGCTGGCACAGCCTATATCACTATTGACTTCCATCAAATGAATGATCGTGATCCTTATGTTTACAAAACAGAAGATTATGGAAAGACATGGAAGTCCATAAGCTCCGGTATCCCTAAAAGTGTATTCAGCTATGCACATTGGATTCATGAAGACCCCGTGAGAAAGGGGCTTCTCTATCTAGGAACAGAAAACTCAATATATGTAAGTTTTAATGACGGAAAAGACTGGCTTTCTCTGCAGAACAATCTTCCCCATGCTCCTGTCCATCATATGGTAGTCCAGGAAGATTTTAATGACTTGGTAGTCGCCACCTATGGAAGAGGTTTCTGGATAATGGATGATATATCTCCGCTTCAGCAGTTAAACAAAAGGGTTCTGGAATCTGATATCCATCTTTTTAATCCTAAAAATGTCTACAGACTCCACAGTCAAGCCGGGGGTCCTTGGGTTTATCCTCGTGCTTATATTGATTATTACCTTAAAGAAAGCCAAAAGACCAGAGTCAGGATTGAAATATTTGATAGTAATGGAAATTTGGTGAATTCTTTAAATGGGACAAGTCATAAAGGAATCAATAGAGTGGCGTGGAATCTCAGGCATTACCCTGCGAAAACAGCAAAACTCCGCATGAAACCTCCAGGAAACCCACATGTAGTCGAAGAAAAGAGATTTCATAAGCTTTGGGAAAGAGAAGGGTGGTACCCCATATTGAGTTGGGGGACCAGCGGAGGATTCAGAGGATTTCTGGCCGCACCTGGAGAGTATACCGTTAAACTGACCATAGGAGAAAAAGAGTTAACCAGAGGATTGAAAGTGGTAAAGGACCCTAATTCCAAAGGAACAGTGGAAGAAATAAATGAACAGGTTGAGATGCAAAAGGAGATAAGAGAAGACCTTAATCATGTTTCAGGCATGATAAATCAGATTGAATGGATGCGGAAACAGCTGTATGACTTAAAAGGTGTGCTGTCTCAAGACAAACAGGAACAGATGGTTTCAGATATAGACAGATTTGACCAGAAACTCCGTTCAGTGGAAGATGAGCTTTTTCAGCCTATTTTAGCAGAGGGCGATTCAAAATCTTTTCGTTATCCCCATAAATTGTACTGTAAGCTGTCTGTTTTAGCGGGAGATTTGGCTGGGAATGTGGATTTTGCTCCTAATAAGCAGCAGAGAGAAGTCCATGCTGTTCTGAAAAAAAGACTAGAGCTGCAAATGCGAAATTTTCAAAAGATTTTAATGGAAGACCTTCCTGCTTTTAATTCGTTCCTGAAAGAAAAAGGCTTTGCTGGGATCATTGTTCCCAAGAACAAATGACAAAAAAGTGAAACATTAATAGAACGGTTGTGTTGTCATTTCCATTTATTAGTTTTTTCCACGACTAAATATATGAACAAAATAAACTGAGGTGATTGAGAGAGAGAATAAGCTGGTTGACAATGCACTCAACAAATCGTATGTTCTATCGAGAGAACTCAATATATGGTATAAATGCCAGGAAATGAATTTTGATGATTAGAGAGGAAAGAAGAAAACATTTTCGCTTTGACTGCAGTTGTTTTGGAGAAGCCCGCTATCAAAAGGGTTCAGTAGAAAAGATATCTGTTAAAAACATTTCTTCTGAAGGACTTAAAATTTTAACGAGTTATAGAGAATTATCAGTGGGAGATAGAATAGAAGTAAGAGTCGATATTCCTGGAAAAAAGGTGCCTCCTCTTATTTCAGGACAGATAAAATGGATAGACATTCAAAAAGAAAGTACAGAATTGGGCATCCAACTAAAAGAAACAGACAAAGAGACAAAGAAAGACCTTACAGATTACGGCTTTTCTGTTTGGCGTTCTCTTAAGCATCGCGAGCACTAGAAAATTAAATTCATGAGGAATTAATATCTTTTCTTTCCCTTTATAAAGAATAAAAAGTTCTTTCATAAGCAAACCCTCTTTGTTATATTAGGGTAAGATTGTATGAAGGCAAGTCAGAATAATAAAGTGATGGTAAAAAAGGAGGGGGAGAAATGAGAAAAACAGCAGTATTTTCATCTGCCCTTATATTGATAACTTGCTTTACTTTAAGTATGGGATTCCAGTTGGATCCTGAAACCTTGAAAAACAGAGAGAAATGGGAGACATTTCTTAAGACTGCAGAAATAATAGGCTATGAAAATTTAGGAGAAGGTATCACCAATCCCAAAAAATTGTTTCTAAAGCTCGGGGACACACAAAGATGTGGAGTATGGAAAAATCCAGAAGGCATTCAAAAAGGATTTAAGGATGAATGGAGATATGAAATTGCTGCTTATAAAATGGATAAACTGTTGGATTTAGGTATGGTTTCTCCTACAGTTGAAAGAAGATTTAGAGGGAGGAAGGGCTCTCTCCAATTGTGGATGGAACTTGAGATCAATGAATTGGATAGAGTGAAGAAGAAAATAGAGGTCCCTGAAGATAAAGTTGATGAATGGGAAAAAGTTATCTATTTATCAAGAGCATTTGACAATTTGATAGGCAATATAGATAGGACTCAGCAGAACATTAGATACACTAAAGATTGGCGCCTCATTTTAATCGATCACTCCCGGGCATTCCGAACGAACAGAGTGTATACAGACCAGCTTATATATGGAAAGCACGGTCTCCGAAGCACCATGCTGTTTCCCATGCTTCCCAAAGGATTTGCAGAAAAGATCAAATCAATAAATTATGATGCAATCAAGGAAGCTACGGCTGGATATTTGAATTATTATGAAATTGAAGCGGTACTGGCTCGAAAAAAACTTCTTTTAAAAGAAATAAAAGAAATGATAAAAGAAAGAGGAGAGGAAGCGGTTCTGTATTAACCTGGATTATTCACAAGTCGAGGTTGCTGCGGATGCAAGGCGAGCAAAATGTGTTTATCTAGTTTGTTTGGTTTATTTGGTTTTTTACAACTCACAATTTATTGCTTTCTGAAAAAAGCTTGCATATCGCTGTAATGAAATTAATAATAAAAACATCGCCATTTTTTTATGAATAGTTCAGGTTAAGTTCTTTCCTTGATGTTCATATTTATAATTTTTACATTATTTTTATGCTTTCATTGACATAGAGAGGATGATTTTGTATAAAAACTAACCTAGAAAAATAGGTTTTGAAGGTCATTCAGATTTTTAAAAGAAGAGGGAGTGACAGATGATAAAAATCAGAAATTTAACCAAATATTATGGTGATTTATGTGCTGTGGATCATGTGAGTTTTGATATCAATAAAGGTGAGATTTTAGCCCTTTTAGGACCGAATGGAGCGGGAAAAACTACCATATACCGAATACTCACAGGATACTTGAAGCCTACCTCGGGAAATATCCAAGTCATGGATTACAATATTTATGGCCATATTATGGAGATAAAAAATAAAATAGGTTACCTCCCCGAATCAGCCCCTGTTTATAGGGATATGCTGGTCTATGATTATTTAGACTTTGTTGCTGATATAAGAGGAATCAAAAAAGAGAAAAAGCTTAGTCATATCAAACATCTCAGTAATCTTTGTGGGTTAAATGAAGTGATGCATATGAACATTGATGAGCTGTCAAAAGGATACAAACAGCGGGTCGGAGTGGCTCATGCTTTAATGGGAGATCCTGATATACTGGTACTGGACGAACCTACTGTAGGATTGGATCCCAATCAGATCGTGGAGACCCGAGAAATCATTAAAAGAATCGGGAAAAAAAAGACGATTATCTACTCTACTCATATATTGAGTGAAGCTGAAGCCACCTGTGACAGAATCGTGGTCATCAACAAAGGAAAAAAAGTGGCAGATGATACTTTAGAAGGTCTGCGGAAGTCATTAAAAGAAAAATCATTTGAAAAAATTTTTATGAAATTAACCAAAGGGAATTAAGATGAAGAACATCAAACATATTTTCCGAAAAGAGTTTAAGTCTTATTTCATCTCTCCTATAGCTTATATTGTCATTTCAGTTTTTCTCATTATTATTGGATGGCTTTTCTTTTCCACTTTTTTTCTTGAAAAACAGGCCAACTTAACCAAATTCTTTTCTCTTCTTCCGGTTACCTTTGCCTTCATAATTCCAGCAGTGACCATGCGCTTATTTTCTGAAGAAATCAATGTAGGTTCCTATGAACTGCTTATCACTCTTCCAGTATCTTTTAGAGACATAATTATGGGAAAATTTTTAGCAGCCGTAGCCTTTGTGGCCATAATGTTGAGCCCCACTCTTCTCTACGCTGTTTCAACTTCATTCCTGGGGGATCTGGATTGGGGACCAGTAATTGGCGGATACTTAGGGGCTGTTTTTTTAGGAGCTTGTTTCTGTGCGATCGGCCTGTTTGCTTCTTCTCTTACCAAAAATCAGGTTGTTGCTTTTATTATTGGAATGGCTGTTTGTTTCAGTCTAACCCTATTAGTTGATTTTGTTTTATTTTTCATTCCCAGTTTTTTGGTTGATTTTTTTCAATATTTGAGTGCAAACCATCACTTCCAAAACATTGCTAAAGGCGTTATAGATTTGAGAGATATACTGTATTTTGTCTCGCTTGCCTTTATTGCCTTGTATGCTACCTATTTAGTTATTGAAGAAAAAAAATGAGGAGTTCAGTATGAAAAAGGTGAAACAAAAATCGAACTTTTATAAATTCGGATTGTATATAATTATCATCGTACTGTTGAATTTGGTTGCTTTAAAGGTCTTCTTCAGAATAGACCTTACCAAAAACAATCTATATTCTTTGTCCAAAGCAAGCAAACAAGCTGTGGCCTCTCTTAAAGAACCTTTGACTATGAATGTGTTTTTCTCTAAAAATCTTCCCGCTCCTTATAATACCATTGAGTCTTATCTTCATGACCTTTTGGAAGCCTATGCCTTGCACGCCAATGAATACTTGAGCTATCGTTTTTTTGATGTCACAGCAAAAGAAGGGGATTTAAGCGAACAAGCTGAAGAGAACCGAAGAAAAGCCCAGGATTATGGAATCTATCCTGTGAATGTACAAAAGATAGAGCAAGATGAAGCTAAGCTTCAGCGTGCTTATATGGGAATGGTCTTTATTCATGGTGATATCATAGAAAAGATTCCTGCCATAACTTCGACTCAGAGACTTGAATATAAAATCACCACCATCATTCAAAAGATGAACAATAAGATCTCCGCTCTTCTCAATCTAGATGAAAAAATTAAAGTAAAACTCATAAAATCAACCTCTTTGAACAATATAGCAAAAGAGGTTGAGCTTGAAGGACTTGATAGTCTAGCGAACAACATTAAAGAAATTGTTTCTGAACTCAATACCAAACTCTACAATCAGTTGGAATTCATTTTTCTGGATCCTAGCACCAAGGAACTTTCTGAACAAGAAATGAAGAGATATGAACGGTTTATGCTTCAATGGCCGGAAATAGAGGGAAAAGACGGACAGATAATCAAGGCAGGCCAAGGTTTTCTGACTTTAGGAATCGAATACAAAGACAGGTCAGTTGAAAGGACCTTGCTGGACAGAAGTCTCAGTCTTACCAGCAGGGGATTGCAGGAACAGTTTTCTTTAATCCAGGAAGATACCATAAGGTCATTCATAGAAGAAAATGTGGATAATGTTATCAACATCCATGAGGAAATTGGATACCTTACTTCTCATTCTACACTGAATTTGTCCTATTCTCTTCCTCCTCAGCTTCAGGGAATGCAGCAGCAGTCCGGTTCACTGAATAACTTTAATTCTCTGCTCAGTGAAAATTACACCATCAATCGAGTCGACTTAAAAGAGGAAGATATTCCTGGCAGCATGGATACCCTCATCATAGCCGGACCAAGGGAAGAATTTTCAGATTGGGAGCTTTTCCAGATCGACCAGTTTCTCATGGAAGGCAAGTCTTTAGCTCTTTTTATTGATTCATTCGAAGAGATTCAACAAAGACAAAACCAGGCATATGGAATGGGACAATCTATGTACATGCCCCTAAATACTGGATTGGGAAAATTGTTGGATCATTACGGCCTTCAAGTTGATAAGGCATATGTTCTGGATGAAAACTGTTATGTGAGTCGGGACCAGAGAATGGGAGAAACACCCATTTATTTTGCTCCGGTTATAAAGAATGAGAACATCAATCATGGACTCAGTTTTTTGAAAAATATAAAAGAAATGATAATGATACAAGTATCTCCGTTATCCTCAGATACAAAAAAGATCAAAGATAATGATATTGAATTGAAAACTTTGATTTCCAGTTCCCAGCGTTCATGGACAATGACAGGTCAAATTGATTTAAATCCCATGGTTATGAGACCTCCGGCTGATGAGGAAGAAATGAAGAGCTTCCCCCTTGCCTATCTTGCTGAAGGAAGTTTTATAAGCTATTTTGCTGATAAAGAAATTCCTGAAAAACCCAAGAAAGATGAAAATGAACAAGGAGAAGAAGAGGAAGGGGAGGAGCCAGAAAAACAATTGAGCCAAGAGAGTGAACCGGCTAAAATCAGGACTGAAAAAGGGGTGATTACTTCTGGAAAACCAGGAAGAATATTCCTGATTGGTTCTGCTGAGATATTGAAAGACAATCTGCTTGATGAAAGCGGGGAATCTCCCAATGCTCAGTTTGTCTTGAATGTGATTGACTGTTTGAACCATAGAGAACAGATTGCTGTGATGAGAAGTAAAAATCAAAAATTCAATCCCTTGAAGGACACAAAGCCGTTCACCCGGAGTTTTATTAAGATTGTCAATATTGGGGGTCTTCCTGCTTTATTCATTCTTATAGGAATTATTGTTTGGATAAAACGAAAGGCTAAAAAAAGAACCATTAGCGCTATATTTACGGAATAGAAATAGTTCTGGGAGGGGAATTATGAAAATACAAAAAGAATATCTTATCTTGATTGCTGTGATCTGTATTTTAGTGGTTATTCTTATTATAAGCTCTGGAAGAGATCGAATGACTTATAAGCTGCCTCAGCTGGATAAAATCGAACAAAACTCTATAAACAAGATTGAAATAATTACCCCGGAAGACTCGATATTATTGGAAAAAAGTCAGGATGAATGGTTGATAATGCCTCAGGAGTATGCTGTTGATACTGATAAAGTAGAAGAGATGCTGGATGTGATAGGAAGCCTCACTTTGACCGAGCTCGTTTCAGATAAGGAGAATTATCAAAGATATGAATTAGATGAAGAAAACAGGATTCATGTTAAAGCTTTTAAAGGAGAAAAATTAATTCGGGAATTTTTCATAGGGAAAGTGTCTTCAACTTACAGTCACACCTATGTTAGATTGACTGATAGTATTCATGTTTTTCATGCCAGAGACTCATTTCAAAGTACATTTGAGCAGAATAAATCCGGGCTTAGGGATAAACTGGTCATGGAATTCGGCCAAGAAGAAATAACCACCTTGGTGCTGGAAGGTGAATTTGGTTCTCTTGAACTGAATAAAGAACTGCGGACTGCCAACACAAAGGAAGAAGAACCGGAAGCAAGCCCAAAGGAAGAGGAAGTATGGCTGACCATAGATGGAGAGGAAGCAGACACCAGCGTGATCAATTCAGTTTTATCAAAACTGTCCAACCTGAACTGTGATTATTTTTTAGATGAGGAAGAGAAACAGGAATTCGAGGATCCTGTTTATACCTTAATCGCAAGAGGCGAAAAAGACTATAAACTGGAGATATACCAGCAAAGAGAGGATGAAGATGAGTACCCTTCACTTTCTTCTGAAAACAAATTCCCTTTTCTGCTGACAAAATATATGGCCGAGAGCTTGATGAAAAAACCAAATGATATTTTCAAAAAAAATACTGAAGATTGATTCGTGGTAATGAAAGATAGATTTAAAGGGGATTAAAAAAAGAATGAAGAGAGAAAATCAAATCCGGCTGCTTGTTTTATTTGTTATTTATTTTACTGTTTTTCCCGGTTTGGTTCACACGGCTCAGGATAAGCTTAGAGTAACAGCTGAGACAGCCGCAGTCAGAGTTAATCCGGATATTGAAAGCCAGATTATCACATTGATGATGAAAGGGGAAGTGCTTGATTCAATTGATAAAACAGACGGCTGGTTCAAAGTTTCTGTGTTGTTAAAAGAGCAAAACATCAGAGTGGATGGTTATATCCACTCAAGTTTTGTCACCGCATTAAAGCTTGATTCCCAAAAAAAGGAGCCAGAAGAAAAAAGAATTTTAAAAGAAACTCCAACTGAAGAATATTCGACCCACATTGATTTCAGAGAGTCGCGGAAAAGGACCTGGGTAGGACTTAAATTGAAAGGAGGGGCTTCCTATGTTTTGGCAGGTGATATCAATGAAGGGACTGAAGGCTTTGACAATGTCTGGAGAGATGAATTTACCTACGCGGGAGGAGAAATACAGGGAAAATTGACTCCTTTTCATATCATTTATGACTTTGAGGGTGATTTTATTTTTTATATTTTGCCGAATGTGGGAATAGGGTTTGGTTCTGGTTATCTATATGGAAGTCAGAATAATGACATGCTTTTAACCTTTCCTGACGGAGAAGGCTCATGGGTGATAAAACCTGAACTAAAGGTCATCCCCATAAAGGCAGGGCTTTATTTTCTAATCCCTATAGGAAGAAATTCTTGTTTCTCCCTAGATGCAGGAGCAGGTCTTTACAGTGTTGATTATTCATGGTACTGGAAGGGAGAGTATGATGGATACTGGATGGAAATCCAGCAGCAAGCAGCGGCCAAAAATGTTGGATATCATGCAGGGTTGGGGTTTGAAATAGGGTGGGGCTCTTATTTTGCTTTCTTAGTGGAGGGGAGAGCGAGGTATGCTGAAATAAGCGGGTTTGAAGGAACTCTTGAGTATAAAGATAGTTATGGAGATTCAGATATTGACGAGGGGAAGCTTTATTACTGGAAAGAACAAATATTTGGCAATAAATACACTTTCGTGTTTATTTCTGAAAGTGAGGCTCCCTCATTCACAGGATTGAGTTCTGCTGAATTGGTCAGGGAAGCTGTGGTTGACCTATCAGGGTTCTCTCTTCAAGCGGGATTTAAATTAAAATTCTAGTAATAATTTACCCTGGATCTATTATGGGACTTGATTTCATTGATTTTGCTCCTCGATTCTCTTCAAAACAAGCTGAGAGAATAGCAGGGGAGCTGTATGAGATTGAAGCTTGCGCTTGTTCTCTGCCCAGTGAAAGAGATCAAAACTTTTTATTAGAAGAGAAGTATACTGGGACCAGGTATGTTCTCAAAATATCAAACCAGAGGGAGAAAAAAGAATTCCTTGAATTACAAAATATATCCATGAAAAAGATAAGAGACTCATTAAGCGATTCTGTGTGTCCCCAGGTCTGTCTAGACTCCCGTGGAGAAGAGATAGCAAGAATAGAAAATAGAGAGGGGAATTGTTATTTTGTTCGGCTGGTCACTTATATTGAAGGAAGGCCCCTGGGAAAGGTAAGTCCTCATACTCCTTATCTTCTTGGTTCTGCAGGAAGATTGCTCGCTCGGATAGACCTGGCTCTAAAAGAGCTTTCACATCCTGCCGCCAAAAGGAATTTTTACTGGGACCTGCAGAATGGTCCTGATACAGTACAAAATTTATTTAGATACATCAATAATCCAGATAAACAAAGTTTGATCAGTTATTTTCTTGATAAATTTTATACCGACGCTTCAGGTATTGTTTTGTCATTAGAGAAATCCATCATTCATAATGACGGAAACGATCACAATATTCTCGTGAACAGGATAGAACAGAATAATCCAAATTCCTCTCTCCTGCGAGTCTCGGGGATCATTGACTTTGGCGACATGGTGTATTCTTATACAATAGGGGATATAGCCATAGCTTCAGCTTATGTCATGCTTGGTAAAGAGGACTTTCAGAAGGCTGCTTTTCATATGATAAAAGGTTACCAGGAAATAATAAAACTTTCGGAAAGGGAGCTCCAGGCAATCTTTCATCTGATCTATATGAGACTCTGCTTGAGTGTTTCAATCTCGGCGTTCCAGAAAAGACAGAACCCAGATAATAAATATTTGATCATCTCTGAAAAAAGAGCCTGGAAGTTATTACAAGAGATAAAAAAAAAAGAAATGACCCCTAGCCTCTTTTATGAATAATTCAGGATAAATGAATTTTTAAGGAGCCCGCTTGAAAAAAAAAGAGACTCTTCGATTGAGAAAGCAGTATATTGGGTCATGTTTAAGTTTATCTTATAAAGACCCCATCAAAATCACGAGGGGATTTATGCAGTATCTTTATGATGATGAGGGCAAGAAATATCTTGATGCAAGGAATAATGTTCCTCATGTCGGCCACTGTCATCCAAAAGTCATAGAAGCTGTTTACAAACAGATGTGTCTGATCAATACAAACACCAGATATCTCCATGATAATCTTGTTTTGTATGCCCAAAAGTTATCTTCAAAAATGCCTTCGCCGTTGAAGGTCTGCTTTATAGTCAATTCGGGGAGCGAAGCCAATGACCTGGCTCTTCGTCTGGCTTGGGCCTACACAAAGCAAAAGGATGTTGTGGTGATTGAACATGCTTATCATGGAAATTTGAGTTCTCTTATAGAGATAAGTCCTTACAAATTCGATGGGAAAGGAGGGGAGGGCGCACCCTCTTATGTTCATAAAGTCAGCATACCCGATGGATACAGAGGTAAGTACAAATACTCGGACCCAATGTCTGGGAAAAAGTATGCAGATTCAATCCAGGATGTTTTAAATAGATTAAAAAAGAGAGAAAAAGGAGTGAGCGCATTTATTGCTGAGTCTTTGATGGGATGCGCTGGTCAGATTGTTTTTCCCAAAAATTACCTGCGGCATGCTTATGAACATGTAAGAAAAGCGGGCGGAGTTTGTATCGCAGATGAAGTTCAAGTGGGTTTTGGAAGAGTGGGGTCTCATTTTTGGGGATTCGAGACCCAGGAGGTGGTACCGGATATTGTCACATTGGGCAAACCCATAGGAAACGGGTTTCCTTTAGCTGCGGTGGTTACAAAGCCAGAAATTGCAGAAGCTTTTAGCACAGGAATGGAATATTTCAATACTTATGGAGGAAATCCAGTCTCATGTGCAGCGGGAATGGCTGTTTTAGAAATAATGGAAGAAGAAAAATTAATGAAAAACGCAAGTTTAACCGGAAAATATCTTAAGAGCGGATTGCAGAAATTAGAAAATAAATATTCCCTTATCGGGGATGTCAGAGGCAAGGGATATTTTCTGGGGGTTGAACTCGTTAAGGATAGGGAAAAACTCACTCCAGCATCTGAACAGGCTGATTATATTGTGGAAAGGATGAAAGAAGAAGGCATTTTAATAAGCACAGATGGACCTTTTCAAAATGTTTTAAAAATCAAACCTCCCCTGGTGTTTCATGAAAACGATGCTGACTTTCTTCTAATTAAGCTGGATAAAATTTTAAATGAAGACTTGGCTTCTCCGGTCTGAGAGCAAAAGAAAATTTTAATAAAGGACTTTATCTTCCCCTAATTCTTGGATTCGCTTTTCTATCCAGTCTATGATCAGATCTCTTCGAATAAGTACCGCTTCTATTTCATCATCCTCAAGATATTCTCCCATAACATCTCTTATATCTTCATGGTTTAAACTCTTTAGTTTCTCCACAAAATCTCTAGGAAGTTCCTTCATGATCCTTGCGCCTTCCCTATATTTTTCATCATAGATCAGGCTTTTAGTAAATTTTTTTGATGTTCTGAAGCTCCGAGAGTGGTCAATGAGTATCATGCGCCAGTCTTTGGTTATCAAGTATTGATTCTGATGTCTGTCTTCATTAGCTATAAGATTATCAAAAGCTCTCTGGAGATAAAGAGCCCTATTCCAGTTAAGCACATGTATGGGAGGAACACTGATATCTTTATCATATTTCTCCTTAAGGCTCATCCAGGCATCTATCCAGAGCTGACAGGAACCCCTTTTTCCTTGGAATCTTTTTTCAACAGTGGGAGGAACCATATTGAGCTCTAAATATTTGCTTAATCTATAAGCTGCGATTTCCCATTTCCAACCCTCTAAGAATCCCCTCATCCTTCCCTCCGGATTCTTCCAAATGGCTTGTTTTGAGATTCCATTTTTTTCTAGTTCAAGGATATAGGGGCTGGTAACTGCTTCGCGGCTCTGAATTTGTTCATGTCCTGTGATATCAGCGGCTTTTAAGTATTCTTCCCATTTTTGCATCTCTTCTATTTCTTCTTTAGTGAATTGGGGAAATACCTGAAGGCTGAATGTTAGAAATAACATCAAGAAAAAACAAAATCTCAAGCATTTACTCATTTTTACCCTCCTTATATACCTAAACTGGTCATAATTAAAATTAAATAGCAGTGTTTTTATTATTATCTTCTTTACCACGATATGCAACCCTTTTTCTATTGACCATTCACAATTTACAGATCTTCTGTATTGATTTCAGTTCAAGGCAGCTTCAGCTTCCTCTGAATTTCAGATAATGCTAAAAACCTTGATTCGGGAACAATCCCGATTAATACAGAACCTCTTGTTCGCCTTTTTGCTTTATCAGATTTTTGATAGTTTTGATTATGTCTTGTCTCCGCTCCAGCAAAAAATTGATTTCCTCTTTATTTAAATAGAGTTTCAACAAAGTCTTTAGATCACTTTTGTCCAAAGAATTGAGGTTTTCAAACAAATCCTTAGAACAGCGTTGAATGCTGCATTTGTCTGGATCAAAAGAAGAAGGGGAGAATGCTTCAGAAAAGTCAACTCTCCAAACCCTCCAAGTATCAGATTGGATGATAATATCAGGACTATCATAACATTGGTCGGAAACGAGTATTTCAAATATCTTAATCACATCAAGGTCATTTTGAAATTGCTGAGAGTTTTCAGGGATTAAGTTTTTAATTTTCCTTTCTCTCTCAGTAAATAAGTTCTCTATCATAAGTTGGAGCGACCCTATCTGACCGTTAATTTTTCTCTCGATTACTGGAGGCACTATACAAAGACCCAGCATCTTATTGAGTTTGTAGGCAGCGATTTCATATTTATAACTGTCAGGGAGAAGGGCAGGCCTTAGGCGGTTGACATGTTTAAAAAGAGCTTTGAGCTCTTTTTCTCCGTCCTTAAGAGCGACTTTCCAGAAATCTGTTCTCCCCATTTCCAGGTTTTTTTCAATTAAAATGACCTCAGAATTCAGTAACAAATTCTCTGTTTCCTGGTTGCAGAGAGATTTTTCACTTTCATATGGAGGTGCATGGAGAATAGGGGATATGACTAAAATAACCAGTAAATAAATTAATTTATTCTTTAAATTTTTCATTGTACTCACTCCATACAAAAAACTTTTCATTTTCAATGACCAGCGCACTGAGAATCCCGCCATATGCTTTGGATATACCTGTATCAATGACCCAAACTCTCTTATTGAAGCGGCTCATATTCTCAGCCGTAGCAATCGCACCTGTTTTCGGAGTATGGGCAATCACTATCGCTTTTGCATCAAGGTTTTTTAAAATAATATCCACTTCTGAACTAAAAAAATTTTCATCCTGCCTTGCCAGCTCTCTGTACCAAAACGGCCCATCACTTTGAAAAACAATTTGAAGGTCAATGGAAAGGGAAAGATTTTTTAACCTCGCTTTTTGAACTTCCCTAAGTTCATATCTTGCGCGTTTATTGATATCTTTCAATTCCCATTGAGAAAACTTTTTGCTTATTCCTCCATGAACAAAAACTATTTCGTTGATCATAATAACAGCATTGTGCTTTAAAATCCAATCTCCGTATTGCTTGTTGAAGTTTTCTAGATATTTCATCCTTGCTTGAGGATCCTCTCTCATTAATCGGGACCAATATTGTTTGAGAGCCTCATCTTTATCTGAGAGAGAGGTTTTATGGTCATTTATAAGTTCTTTTTCTTTTTTTCTTATATACTTATCCGGCAGGAAAGAAACAAACTGTTCAGGAGTTACATAATTTGGCTGATCTAGAGCAATTCCAGTGATGTTCATCTCTTCATGGTTTCCGATTAAAAAATGAACTTGGCCTCCTGCTTTTTCAGCCTCTTCTTCCAGCCTCATCAGTAATTCAAAAACTTTTTTTGCATCTGGACCTCTATCCATAACATCGCCTGTTTGTACAAAATGAGTCTGGCCTGCTTTCCAGTGTAAACATTCTGAAACAATCCCTGTTTTTTTTAGGATGGTTATTAAATTATCATAATCGCCGTGAATATCTCCAACAGCGACAATTTTTTCCACCCCGGTCCAAATACATTTTGAATCAATGGATGAGATTGAAAATAAAAAAGCTGGAATAAATAAGAGAATAAATAACAGCAATAAAAAGGGTCTATGTTTCTTCACTGGAATCAACATCTTATAAGGCCTTTCTCTTTAAGCCAGGAGTCACTGAATATACTGCTGAGATATCTGTTAGCAGAATCCGGAAATAAAGTAACAATTCTTGCTGGCCTGTTGATTTTTTTTGCTAGTTTAATAGCCCCCCAAAGAGCGGCTCCGCTGGAACCACCAGCCAAGATGGCTTCTTTTTCTGCAATCTTCCGGGTCATCTCAAAGGCGGTTCTGTCATCGATTTGATAAATGTCATCTATAACTGAAAAATCAATACAATTGATGAGAAATTCATCCCCGAGCCCTTCTATTAAATAAGGAGAGGGTTTTATTTTTTTTCCTCTGTGAAAATATTCATAAAATATAGAACCCACCGGGTCCACTCCTATGGCTTTGATTTGTGGATCTTTTTCTTTTAAAAAACGAGCTGCTCCACACAGGGTTCCTCCTGTACCGATTCCAGCTATAAAATAATCAATTTTCCCCTCCATTTGTTCCCATATTTCAGGGCCTGTGGTCATATAATGGGCTTCATTGTTTTTTCTGTCATTGTGCTGATCTAAATAATAGCTGTTTGGAGTCTTCTCAGCAATTCTTGGGGCAAGATTATTATAACTTTCTGGAGATTCAGGTGGGAGTTTGGAATCAACCAGCACTAAATCAACCTTCAGAGCTCTAAGAATTTTTAATTTATCTGGGCTGGTGGAATCACGTATCACAATTTTCAGATTGTATCCTTTTAGGGAGCAGACCACTGCCAGTGCTAAAGCTGTATTTCCACTTGAATTTTCTACAATGGTATCACCGGGCTTAATTCTTCCTTTTTTTTCAGCGTCTTCGATCATATATTTAGCGATCCGGTCTTTGACACTTCCTGCAGGATTGAAAAATTCAATTTTTGCATAAATATCTGATTTCAACCCCTCTGTAAAACAGTTCAATTTTACCATAGGGGTGTTTCCTATGGTCTCAATAATATTCTGATAAATCTTACTTGTTTTCATGAATGATCTGTTCCTTAATTTAATTTTCCCACAACTTTTTCTGTTGCTTCCAGAATTTCACTGGATTTTACAATTTCCTTCATTTTTGTATGGTCTGTGTACAGAGGACGGTCTTCATCAAGAAAACGGATGTATTTTCGAATCACTTTTTTTGCCTCAGAAACTCCTCTTCCCAGTTTATATTTCCTAAAATCTAGTGCTTGGGCAGCTGCCATGAATTCGATTCCCAAGATTCCATAGGCGTTATCCAGTATCTGAAAGTTTTTTATAGCCGTATTCATTCCCATTGAAACAAAATCTTCTTGGTCAGCTGCAGCAGGAATAGACTGTATGGAAGCAGGCATAGATAGTATTCTTTGTTCCACTATCTGCATATCTGCAGTATACTGGCTTAACATAAGCCCTGAGAACATTCCAGCCCCTTTGATAAGAAACGGAGGGAGTCCCACACTCAGAGCAGGATTGTTGAGCCTATTCAGTCTTCTTTCTGACATAACACAGACCATGGTTATGCTGGCTCCAGCCATATCCATGGGAAGAGATATGGGAGTTCCCTGAAAGTTGGCCCCGGTAAGCTGGAGGTCATCTTCAGGAAAAAACACGGGATTGTCTCCCACTCCGTTTAATTCTATTTCAACTTGGGAGCGAGCATATGACAAAGCGTCATGGGCTGCCCCAATGACCTGGGGAGTGGAGCGCATAGAGTAGGCATCCTGAACTTTACATTTGACTTTTCCTTCTGCCAAATCTCCTCCTGCAATCAGTTTTGATATGGCTTTGGATGACCTTACAGCGCCTGAAAATCCTCTTGCTTCATGTAATTTGGGAGTGTAAGGTTTCATGTTTGCTTTTAAAGCTTCTAAGGACATGGCAGCAGCAATTTCTGCTTGTTTAAGCCATCTGTCAGCATCATAAAGAAATATAGCACTCATAGCTGTTAAAAGATTAGACCCATTTATGGTAGCCAGTCCGTCTCTTGCTTTCAACCCAGGTACAGGTATCCCTGCTTTTTTCAGGGCTTCCCCTCCTGGCATCAGCTCTCCTTTGTAATAGGCTTTTCCTTCACCCAATAGAACAAGAGCAATTTGTGCCATAGGAGCCAAATCTCCACAAGCGCCCACTGAACCTTTTTGGCAAACAAAGGGAGTGACTCCTTTATTCAGCATATCTACAAGAGTTCGGGTTATTTCAAGGCGGCATCCTGAGTTGCCGTGTGCATGGACATGAATACGGCCTAGCATGGCAGCTCTTACATATTCTTGAGGAGCCGGATCACCAATGCCTGCAGCATGGTTGTAGACTAAGTATCTCTGGAATTTTTCAATTTTTTGGTCACTCAGTACAACTTCTGAAAATTCTCCAATTCCGGTATTGACTCCATACATAATTTCCTTGGCTTTGATTTTTTTTTCTAACATGTCTCTGCATTTCTTTATTCGTTCGACAGCATCCGGATGCAGAGATATTTTTTCGTTATGTCTGGCCACTTTGATCACATCTTCTACAGTTAACCCCGTTCCGTTTAGTATAATACTCATAATTTGACCTCCTTATTTTATCTGGTTGAGATTAAACTTTTTTGCATATTCCATGGCTTTTTCATAGCCAGCATCAACATGCCGAAAAATAGCAGTGGCTGGGTCATTGTGCAGGACTCTTTGGATACATTTTTCTGATTTTTTACTTCCGTCAACCAGAAGAACCATTCCTGCATGCTGGGAGTATCCTATTCCCACACCGCCGCCGTGATGAAAAGAAACCCATGTGGCACCTCCACATGTATTTGCCATAAGGTTTAGAAGAGGCCAATCAGATACTGCATCAGATCCGTCTTTCATTCTTTCTGTTTCTCTAAAGGGAGAAGCCACAGAACCTCCGTCCAGGTGGTCCCTTCCAATAACAATAGGTGCTTTTAATTTTCCTGACCTCACCAATTCATTGAAAATCAATCCTGCTTTCTCTCTTTCTCCCAATCCAAGCCAGCAAATCCGGCAGGGAAGTCCCTGAAAGGCAACTTTTTTTTGGGCCTGCTGTATCCAATTGACCATTTTTTTATTTTCCGGGAATGCCTTTATCAAAGCCTGATCTGTTTCATAGATATCCTCAGGGTCCCCTGATAATGCTGCCCAGCGGAAAGGGCCTTTCCCTTCACAAAACTGAGGCCGAATATATTCGGGAACAAACCCGGGGTAATCAAAGGCGTTTTTTTCGCCTCCTTGTTTGGCAAATTCTCTTAGATTGTTTCCATAATCAAAAACCCGGCTTCCTTTTTTCTGCATTTTTAACATTAAGGAAACATGGCGAGCCATGCTTTTGAGAGATTTCTTTTGATAAAGCTCTGGATCTCTTTTTCGAAGCTGATTGGCTTCTTCAAGGCTTACTCCGGCAGGAACGTATCCATTAACAGGGTCATGAGCAGAAGTCTGGTCTGTCAGGACGTCTGGGATAATATTGTCTTTGAGGAGCTTTTCAAGGACATCTCCGATATTTCCCACTAAGCCAACGGAGACAGCATTTTTTTTGCTTTTTGCATCCAGCACCCATTTTTTCGCTTCTTCATAGGAATAGGTCATCCGGTCAATATATCTAGTCTTGATCCTCTTTTTTATGCTTTCTGGATTCACATCCACTCCCAAAAAAGTTGCCCCGGCCATGGTGGTAGCTAGAGGCTGAGCTCCCCCCATAGCTCCAAGACCCCCTGTGACCAACAGCCTTCCTTTTAAATCACCTTTGAAATATTTTTCTCCACAAGCAGCAAATGTTTCGTAGGTACCCTGCAGGATTCCCTGTGTCCCAATGTAAATCCAGCTGCCTGCTGTCATTTGTCCGTACATCATCAGTCCCTTTTCCTTGAGTTTGTTGAAATGCCTCCAAGTAGCCCAATAAGGAACCAGGTTGCTGTTAGCGATAAGAACACGGGGAGATTCAGGATGAGAGCGGACTATCCCCACAGGTTTCCCGGATTGAATAAGAAGGCTTTGATTTAATTTAAGTTCTAAGAGGGCCTTTATAATTTTTTTTACGGATTCTTTATCTCTGGCAGCTTGACCTGTTCCTCCATACACCACTAAATTTTCAGAATCTTCAGCAACTTCTGGGTTTAGATTGTTAAGAAGCATTCTCAGGGGAGCTTCTGTCTCCCAACTCTTAGCAGATATCTTTGTTCCTTGTGGAGCCTTATAGTTAGGGTGGTCAGCATACTTCTTTATAAATTCAGAATATTTCATTTTTTCCCTCCTGATTCATTTTTTATATTGTTGAGCACCTTTTCACAAAGACTTTCTTTCTCCAGAGTATCTTCTATCTCATCAAGGGCTTTTAAAAGCCGGGAGCTGTTTTTTTTCTTTTGGAGCAGTGACCTCATAGATTTTTTAATAGATTGCCAAACGGGTTTTATTTGGTTCATCATGTTTCTGCCCTTCCCTGTGAAGCCAATAATTCTCTTTCTTTTATCGTTTTCATCATCAATAAATTCAACTAAATCTTTTTTTTGAAGATTGGAGACAAGTTGACTGACAGCAGAATGAGTGATCTGAAGTTCTTTTGCAATTTCAGTTACAGATAAATACTTTTTGGAATGCAGTAAATAGAAAAGGGGAAACCAGCTTACTTCAAAAGGAATCCCTAATTTCTTATAAATTCTTGATACATCAATCAGGAACCGATCACTAATCCGTTTTAAACGAGTACCCAAAATTAGTTCGCCAGCATCTTTATAAAAAGTCATAACATCTTTATGAAAGGACATTTACGTTAGTACTTACATTATTTTATTTTTTTATCAAAATTTCAAGGGTCAATTAACCTGAACTATTAACCTGACCTATTCATAAAAAAATGGCGATGTTCTCATTATTAACTTATTTTCAGCGATATCCAAGATATTTTCAGAAAGCAATAAATTG
>CAYULB010000023.1:0-32481 GCA_964445575.1 uncultured Eubacteriales bacterium | reverse complement strand
AGCAGATGCAGTGAGATCGGCTCGCCTTAATGGTAAAAAAATGGCGATTAAAATAGAAAATTCAAATAAGAAAAATGTTCAAGACATTGTTCTTGAAAAATTCTTGTATATTGCTGAAAATAAGTTGATAATGAAAACATCACTATTTTTTTATGAATAGGTCAGGTTAATATTATTTTAGGTAAAGGTTTTACAGGTACCTGATGAACAAGAAGAACAGCTTCCTGAAGAAGAAACACTCCTATCCACTCCTCCTATGCCAAAACAAGAAATGCATTTGCGAATTTTCTTGGAACCACAGAAAGGGCAGGTTACTTTCGCCTCTTTGTTTAGGGAAACAATTTCTTCAAATTTCTTTCTGCATTCAATGCATTCAAATTCATATATAGGCATCTTTTCTATTATAACTCATAGTTTGAAGGTGAGCAATCCGATTAAAAAAGGATATCATTAATTAATTTTTTTAGCTTTTCTTCATCCACTGGTTTAGTCATATATCCAGCAGGGTGTAAATCATTGGCCATTTTCTCAGTGTTGCCGTCAGCAAATCCTGTTAAAAAAACTACGGGGATTTTATATTCATTGATGATTATTTTTGCAGCTTCAATCCCATCAATTCTGCCTTTTAACCCGATATCCATCAGCACTATATCTGGTTTGTTCTGTTTGACTCTATTGATGGCATCTTCTCCAGTAAAGGCAATTTCCGATTCAATATCTCCAAAATAGGAAAGAGTGTTTTTTAAATCCAGGGAAACAATCCCCTCATCTTCAACGATCAGTGCTTTTTTCATAAAATTAAAGAATTTTTCTATTCTTCTTTATTTTTTTATGTTATATATTTAGCTGCAAATATCAAGTAAATATTTAAAAGATTTTAAAAAAGTATCCCAGTTTCATTTCACGGCAATGGCTTCGATTTCAACTTTAACATCTTTAGGAAGACGAGCCACCTGCACAGCAGCCCGAGCAGGATAGGGCTGCTTAAAAAATTCTCCGTAAACACTGTTCATCTTTGAGAAATCATCCATATCTTTTAGAAAAACAGTGCACTTGACTACATTTTCAAGAGAACACCCGGATTCCTCAATGACTGCCTTTAGATTTGTTAAAACCAGCCGGGTCTGCTCTTCAACTGAGCCCATATTGAGTTCTCCTGTTTTTGGGTCTATGGCAATCTGCCCCGATGCAAACACAAATCCGCTGGCCTCAATCCCCTGGGAATAGGGCCCAATAGCAGCGGGAGCCTTTTTTGTTTTGATTTCTTTTTTCATGTTGATTTTCCCTCCTTTAAAAGAAAATAATACAGGGCTTGTCAAAGCCATGCATCCTAAAACAGCCATTGCTTCTCTTCTCTTCATCCAAAGCTCTCCTGTTTTAAGTCATTGTTCCTGTTCTGCGTTCATTAAATCCGCATATTTTTTTCCCTCTTTAAAGGGATTCAATGAATTGGTGATCTCAACCGTATGATTTTCTTTTAATAAATTGATCATTCCAGATTGACTTTCAGGTGATAATATTCTAACCACGGGCCGGTACTTATTCTCTGTATTGATTTTTCTTACATAACCAATCCTGCCATCATTCATTTGGACGATTGTTCCTATCGGCCAAACTCCCATTATTTCGAAAAACCGATCTATAAGAACCGGATCAAAAAGTTTGTTTTTTTGTTTGGTCATAGATTCAAAAATTTTCTTTAAAGGAAAACTCTTCAGGTAAAAGGCTTTTTGAAAAAGAGCATCATAGATATTGCATATGGATATGACTTTAGAGGCGAAATGAGGTTCTATGGGGTATTTGAGTTTGGGATAACCTTTTTTGTCGTATCTTAGGTGATGCTCAAATGCTACTACCGAGGGCAGTATTCCCAAGCTGTTTCTATACTGGAGGAGGATTTTGGTTCCCCTCAGACAATGTTCTTTCAGGAAAACACCTTCATTGTGGTTTGCTTGACTTTTTTTCTTCAGCGAATCTTTAGAAAAAGCTATCTTTCCAATATCATGAAAAATAGCAGAAATGCCTATATCAACAACTTCCTCTTTAACCAGTCCCAATTGAAACGCAAAGTACATTGACAGGATGCTGGTGTTCATCATATGGATGAAAGTTGAAAGGTCTTTATTACTAAGAAAAATTGAATCATGGAGCTCGCTCTGATTTCCTGAATAATACTCAGCAAGGGATAAGATATTAAATCTCAAATCTAAAGAATCGATGTCCTCTTGATTTAAGATTTGGTTCACAGATTCTTTGACTGTTTCTATGGAGTTTAGGTACGTTTTCCTAAACTGCTCTTTCTCTGCAGTATAAGGAGTTTGTCTCTTTTTTTTGTCAGATACAGCTTTGATTTTTCCTGCTTCAATATTTTTGATGTTATTTATTCTCAAAAATTCCTGAATGTCTTCTGTACAGGACCTCAGGGGAGTGGATAGATATAAAATAAATTTCTCTAATTCCCATTTCTCTAAAGGAAGAGAAAATTTAATTTTTTCAATGTTTCTATCCTTTAAGTAAATTAACAAAGAATTTATTTTTCGAGAAACATCAAATAAAACTTCATTTTCCCAGGCTAGGTCTTTATCTATAATTCCGACAATAAATTCTTTCTTTATCTCCAATATATTTTTGATTTCATCATAAGTTTTATCAATAATTTGGGTGCATTTGGGATGGTTTCTTGAATACAATTTTTCTGTTTGAACCGCGGATGTTAAATCCAGCAAGGCTTGTTTAACTTTTTCTATCAAGTTAATTTTTTCAATACCTCGGAAGCGTGTTTCCTTAAATTTTTATTCCATATGAATTTTTTCACAGATAAAGAAGTTAGATGATTCTTTGCCTCCTTGACTTTAAGTTCGTCCATGATTTGAATGTTCTGATGAAGTTTCTTGTTCTTGAGTCCAAAGGGAGATTTCAAAGAGAACATCATATCCATAGCTTTTTGTTTGCTGTTTTGATGGCGTGATAATAAAAGGAACGCCTGTTTTTTCAGTTTATAAGGTTCATTCTTCAGCAGGGGAAAAAGAAATCTATCATCTTTCTCAGAAAGGTTTTCCATGGCTTCTAAAGTTTTTATTTTAATGTTATGGGATCCAAGTTTAAAAATAGTTTTAAGAGTTATGAGAGAAATAGAAGTATCAATGAGACTCAGACTCTCTATGACTTTTTCTAAAAACCTTTCATTCCCTGACTTTTGTTCCAGGTTAAGATTGAAATAAAATAGGTAATCAGCGAAAAAACGAAAAAATGCTTTTAAGACATAGGGAGTTACGACTTCTTCAGTAAAAATATTTTCCAAATAAATATTTTCATCCTTGGTACTCCTGCTCATGTTTTCAATAAAATAGTTGAACTGAAGCGAAAGTTCTCCTTTAAGAATTAACTCTTCACTATGTTCAATCAGAATAAATTCCAGCTTTTGAAAATCATTTAATGAAGATAATAACTCTTTTTTTTCATCGATTGTTTGGTATAAGCACTTTAAATACTCGAAATCTTCAGTTTCAATTATGTTATTCCACTCATCAAGAAAAGCTTTTATAATTTCAGAGGATGTTTCTTTGTTTTTTTCTTTCTCCAGTGTATTGAGAAGCATCAATTGATAATTTTTTCTTAGATGAGTTTTATCAAAGAACGCTTTTTCCGGCCTTTCTGACAGGTCTTTCAGCAGGGATTGAAGTGAATTACGGAATACTTCTGAGATAAGATGGCTGGATTTTTCTGTTAATAACTCTCTGATTTTTTCATGAGCTCTTTGGTTATCCCTTTCTGCTTTGCTTGTTTTAACCACATCTTTGAGTGACTCTGCAATCTGTTTGTGTTTTTCCTTATCTAAAAGCTTGGAAAACACATCAAAGCTGACTTCATCAAAGTCCTCATTGCTCGATATTTCTTCCCAAAGCAGAGATGCTAGATCTTTTTCACTTAAATCCGCAAGAAGTGGTTTGAGGTTATCAATTTTTTCTTCAGAAAAGTTCTGATTACGGGTTACCGCTGATTTTATGATTCTTTTTGAAAACGAAACATACTCTCCCTTTTTTTTATCCCCTAAATAATCAAAAAAACTTTTAAAATCTTTGCTTAAATCATCGTCTATGATTTCTTTGGCAGTTATCTTATCTTGAATCTTATCGTAATTGTCTGCCAAATAATCCATTTTTTGTTCATTTTTTTCTTCTGCTGCTTCCTTAAGCAGATAGGTCCAGACATCAAGTATTTCCTCTCCTTCTCCTTTTAAGAGCTGAGAGTAATCCAATTCTTGGACCTTGATATTTGAGATGTTTTCTTTTTCTAGAAGTTTTTTTATGCCCCCACTTTTAAGAAGATCTTTTTGGGGAAGATAGGCTTTGGATAAAAATAATTCAAGCTCTCTTAAAGTCACAGCAGGCTTTATGTCTATTTTTTTAAATTTGCGGAGATGAAACATTTTTGCAATATCGCTGTACAGCTTTTCTCTTTCTAAAGGCTTATCTCCCAGGAAAATGGAGTGGGTACTGAACCCAATAGATAAGCACTCATCCAAAAACGGGAACAGTTGGTCTAGTTTGAATTTTAAGGACTTTACCGAGTGTTTAAAGGAAGGGTGATGTTCATCATATATAGAATAATTTTTTAAAGAAATTTTCAAAGCTTTAAAAAAAGCTTTTATGCTCTCTTCTCTCTTCATTGCTGGCAGATAATAGACAAGCTATCCCTCTTCTTACTTATGAGTAAAATTCTATATCAATTTGTGAGGAAGATTCAAGAAATATATAAATCAGGCCTTTTCCTAAAAAGCAGCGATTTTTTCTTTTTTATTTTTGTTTGGAAAATAGATCGATTTTTTAACCTGACTTTGCATCTGCAGCAACCTCAACTTGTGAATGATCCAGTGAAGGGTTGATTGAAAGTGGCAAATTGTGACGGATGAATGATCTCGGTTAAATTAGAGATCATCAGTATGGAGAGTAACTCTGTTTTTTCCTTTTTTTTGACTTTTATGAGCTAAATTTTCAGCTTTATTGATTAATGATTGAATAGTACTCGTGGAATCCGCTAAAACGCCTCCCACTGATATCGTGATATGAATGAATTTGTCCTCTACCTGGATGCTTGATTGTTCTGCTAGCAGTCTCAATTTATTAGCTATAAGGTCTAATTTGTGTTCGTTGACATTACTGAGAATAATTACAAATGAATTCTCATCCCATCTTCCCACAAATTCAAAAAAGCGTATGTTTTTTGATATGGTTTTTCCTATCATCTTGATCACTTTATCTCGAACCACAGTTCCGTAGACTTCATTTATTAATTCAATATCATCTAAAATACAAAACAAAACACTTACGGGAAAACCATATTTTTTCATTTCATCCAAGCGAAGACCTAAGTTCATCTCTATGTATCTTTGATTACCGGTTCCCGTAAGAGAGTCCAGCATGTTCATGTTTCTCAGCTCCTCGAGCAAATGAGGCATACTTACTTTCGGAGAATATTCATGGAAAGTGATGACAGAGGCACTTGAAGTCTTGTTTTTATTAATGATGGGAAATATTTCTATGGTTGATGGTATTCTGAAGCCTTCTTTGTGGAGAATGTAGGCTTTATGTTTTCTTATTTTCTTGTCTTTCATACTTTGAGAAGCCGGGCACATCTCTCCGCATAACTGAAGCTTTTCCCCTGGCCCTTGTATCAGCATATTTTTTTTGCATTTTTGGTTGACAACAACTTCCGCATCTCTCCCCGTGAGTTCTTCTAAAGCTTGATTCCAGAATAAGATGTTTAATTCTTTATCAATGATACAAACTGCTTCTTTAATCTCATTCAACAAATCCATAAAAAATTCTTGCCCGCAGCTCTGAATAATGTTTTTTAGCTTTTCATCTGAAATTTTTATTTTCCCTGTGGCTTTGAGCATGAAATTTCTTTCAACCCCGGAAATTTTATATCAAACCGAAGCAGCATTGTCAACAAAGACAAAAGTTTATTCTGGTATAAAAGTTCAAATTGAAAATCATCAGAATAAATCCTTTTTATACAAAATGATTGACAATAAAATACCTTACAGTTATAAAAACGTAAGGGATTATAATGGCGAAAGTTTTAGGAACTAAAATCAAACGGGTGAGAGAATCTCTTCATCTGACTCAAGAACAAGTATCCAGAGGAACCGGATTATCAAGTGAATTCATCTCCTTGATAGAAAAAGGAAAGAGAAGCCCCAGTTTGGATTCTTTAGAAAAAATTGCCGTCTATTTGAACAAAAAAATATCTTATTTTTTGGATGAAGAATCAGATCCTTTTGAAAAAATAATGAAAGACAAAGGAATTCCAAAGAGCACTCAAACAGAGTTAAAGAACTTTAAAAAATACTGCATGGATTACCTTGATATGGAAAAAACAGTCGGTTCAACCCTGGAAGAAGCTCCTTTGTATTCCCTTACTTCCCCTAAACTGATGGCTGATGAGGAAAGGAAGAGGCTTGGCTTGGGAATTCAGCCTATACAAAATATATTTGCACTGCTTGAAATAAATGGGCTCCGTATTTTTAGGCAGGCCCTTAAAAAAAGCTGCAACATTGCAGGAGCATTTGTTTACTTTAAATCACAGACAGCTGGATTTGCCTTGGTTAACAGCAATCAGAGTTATGCAAAACAGATCTTGACAACGGCTCATGAATACTGCCACTATCTTAAGGACAGGAAATTCACTGCAATAATTGACAATCCAGACATTTTTATTGATGATTATCTTCCCCTTTATCCTACCAGAGAAAGATTTGCTCATATATTTTCTCTTTCTTTCTTAATCCCTGACGACCAGATTCATATTTTTATAAGCCGGGAATGTCCTAATAAAAAGATAAAAATTGAAAACATTATCTTGCTCAAAAGATATCTTGGAATGCCGCTTGAAATTGTCCTTAACTCTCTTTTTCGGATGAACTATATAGACATGTCTGAATATCGTGAATACCTCAAACAAGAGTATTTGGATTATGAAAAATCATTATACGGATCTATAATAGGGGAGAAAGAAAGCTTCACCAGAAAAACAAAAATCATCCCTTCTGATAGGTATAAGACCCTAGCAGTCCAGGCATTAAAGGAAAAAAAATAGCCGGGAAAGCAGGGGGCTGTAGTTCTTTTTTAGGCTAACTCTTCCAAGAGATTAACCAGGAATTTCCAAAATTTCTCCACGGTTCCGATATGGACCTTCTCATCAGGAGAATGAGGATGTTCAATAGTGGGGCCAAAAGATATCATATCCATTCCTGGGAATTTTTCCCCTATGATTCCACACTCCAGTCCTGCATGAACCGCAGCAACATGAGGCTTTTTGTTAAATGTGTCTTTATAAACTTTTTTAAGGGTTTTGAGAAGTTCAGATTCAAGATTGGGTTTCCATCCCGGATATCCTTTCTCACGATTTATTTCTGCTCTTGCGGTATTTGTTATTGCATTAATGCAGTCCCGAGTTGCCTCAAGTGCAGAAGCGGTTGAGCTTCGAGTGCTGCAAATTATTTGAATTTTATCTTCTTTGGTATTGACTACAGCGAGGTTGGTGGACGTTTCCACCAGACCTTCTATCTCGGGGTGCATTGAAATTACACCATGGGGAATGCTAAAGATTAGATTGATGATTTTTTTCCTGGTTTCACTAGCGATGGCTTCACCGGGATCGTTAGAGTATCTTTCAAGAGAATATTTAGCCTCTGGTTCAATCGGTTTGTATTCATTTTTTATTTCTCTGAATATTTTTTCAACCATATTATGAAGTTTTTCTGAATCTTCAGAATGGATTCCAATAACAGCTGAGGACTCCCGGGGGATAGCATTCCGCAGGTTGCCTCCTTCTATTTGAAATAGCTGGAAGTCCAGGCTCTGAGAAACTTTCCATAATATACGTGATAATAACTTTATGGCGTTTCCCCTGCCTAAATTTATGTCAATTCCCGAATGACCACCTTTAAAACCAGAAAGCTTTAGTTCAAATATTTTGCTGCTTTTGTTTTTTTCTTTTTCAAAGGGAATGAAAATCTGAGTATCAGCTCCTCCAGCACATCCAATAGTGAATTCTCCTTCATCCTCACTGTCCAAATTTAAAAGTTTTTTTCCTTTTAAAAACCCCTTTGGTAACTTGCTTGCTCCTGTTAATCCTGTCTCTTCTTCCACTGTAAACAAGAATTCCAATGGGGGACACACGATTTCATTGTTCTCCATTATAGCCAAAGCAGCACAATCTCCGATTCCATTGTCCGCACCTAAAGTGGTTCCTTTGGCTTTTACCCACTCTCCATCTATCTCTGCTTGGATGGCATCTTTTTTGAAATCATGCTTCACATCTGAATTTTTTTCACACACCATATCCAGATGTCCCTGCAGAATGACTCCTTTAGAATTTTCACTTCCTTTGGAAGCTTTCTTAGATACCACTACATTTCCAGCATCGTCCCTTTTATAATCAAGATCAAGACGTTTGGCTACTGAAATAATATAATCTCCAATTTCTTTCTCATTTCCCGAGCAATGGGGGATTTTAAGAAATTCTTGGAAATGTTTCCATAAGCTTGATGGGGTTAAACCAGTGAAGTCGATAGACATAAATTTCCTCCAGTTGTTTTTTGATAAAAATCAGTTTTATGATGGCATAAAAAACTGAGATAAGCAAGTCTTATCCTGATGACGAAAAAATCAATCACCTGATAAAGAAGCTATAAAAACACCTTGTTTTATTTTTAAGGATGGTTCAGGCTAGGAAGCATCATTCATTTTGCAATATATTTTTATAAAGAGGAGAGAGATCCCTCACTGGAGGATCGAACGGGCGGCCAATCCCTTGCCTTCCCTTCATAACGGTTTTGGAGATGATTGTGTCTGGCTTTTAATACTAGACACATGATTCATAATTGATTAAAATTTAACATCAATCTTTCAGATGGTCATGATTTACTACGGTGTCTGAGTTTGTAGTCATTTAGGAACAGGAATCAATGCAGATAGGAAAAAAGATATTTTTAGGAATTATTATCATCATACATATTGTCTCTAATCCTGTTTTCTCTTGGGGAAAGAATAAAGGAACATCCCAAAAAATCAACATTCTGGTCTCAGTATTTCCACTTAAGGAATTTGCCGGAGCTGTATTTAAAGAAAAAGCAGAAGTCAAAATGCTCATCCCTCCTGGGGCTGAAGTCCATACTTGGAATCCAAAGCCGAGCGATCTCATTAGCTTTAATAGAGCAGACCTTTTTGTTTACATCGGTGCCAATATGGAACCCTGGTTGGGAAATATGATCAAATATAGTGAAAATCAAGACACAATAATGCTGGAAGCAAGAAAAGGGCTCCCGCTTATAAAAAGCTGTCAAAATACTTATGACCCGCATATATGGCTGGATTTCGAGTACGACCAAAAAATTATTGATAAATTAGTCAATACAGCCTGTTTAATTCTTCCAGAAGATAAAGAATATTTTGAGAAAAACGGAAGCGAATATAAGGAAAAATTAAGGGAACTCGACACCCTTTATCAGGAAACCCTCAGTTCCTGCAGGACTAACACCTTTATTTTAGGAGGCCATTCTGCGTTTGGATATTTAGCTAAAAGATACAATCTCCAACAAATATCTGTATACGGGCTCAGTCCGGATTCAAGTCCAACCCCAAAACTTATGACAGAGATCATCAAAACAGCTAAAAAACTCAATATAGAGGTTGTTTATTATGAACAATTTGCTAGCGGTAAAACAGCTAAGATCCTGGCAGATGAAATCGGGGCAAGGACAATGACTTTGAATCCCGGAGCCAATTTAAGCGAAAAACAAATCCAATCCAATCTGACTTTTATTGATATAATGAAAAAAAACTTGGAGAATCTCAAGCATGGTCTCAAATGCAAATAAAGAGAATCTGATCAAGGTCATGAATGTTAGTTTTGATTTTGGATACCGAAATGTTTTGGAAGACATTTCATTCCAAATAAATTCCGGGGATTTTTTAGCTGTTCTCGGTCCTAATGGCTCTGGAAAAACCACTCTGATCAAAATCATTCTCGGATTGTTAAAGCCAAAAAAGGGCACAGTTAAAATTATGGGAAAACCAGTCCAGGATTTCACCCAACGGGAAAAAATCGGATATGTTCCCCAAAAAGCAACCCATTTTGATCCCTTTTTTCCTGCTTCAGTGAAAGAGGTGGCTGCTATGGGATGTTTATCACGTCATAAGTTTTTCAAATACGACAAATTAAAAGAAAGGGAATTCATAGACAGGGCCCTGGAACATGTGGGCATGAAAGAATTCAAATCAGATAGAATAGGACGGCTTTCAGGGGGACAGCAGCAAAGAGTATTTATTGCGCGGGCTATAGTCAACAAACCTGAAATTTTATTCCTTGATGAACCAACAACAGGTATAGATGCAGAAATGCATGATCAGTTTTATGATATGCTTGGTAGATTAAATCAGAAAGAAAATATGACTATTGTATTAGTCACTCATGAAATCGGAATGATCAATAAACACGTCAAACAGGTAGCCTGTCTTAATAAATCTTTAGTGTATCATGGGACTCATTCTGAATTCTGCAAGTCAGATGTATTCAAAAAGATGCTGGATGAAGGCCATCATGTGGTTTCGCATAAGCACTGATGGATATGTTAGAAATTCTCTATCAAATCTTTTTAAGAAATAGGGGAGTGTAACCTTTTAAAGATTAGGTTAGATCAATTAACATGTTTGAGCTGTTGAGTTATGGATTCTTTCAAAGGGCAATAGTCGCGGGTTCTTTCATTTCTGTTGGTTGTGCTCTGTTGGGCATCTTTCTCATTTTAAGAAGGGACGCCATGATAGGCCATGGGCTGGCTCATATAACCTTTGCAGGGGTTGCCTTAGGAATTTTACTGAATATGATGCCTCTGCTTTCAGCTTTAGTGGTTGCTGTTTTAACAGCAATTGTAATTTTAAAATTAAAGGATAAAGCGGGTCTGTACGGAGACACTGCTATTGCTATTTTCAGCAGCACAGGATTTGCACTGGGAGTTTTGATCATTACTCTTTCGAACAAATTCAATGTTGATTTATTCAGCTATTTATTTGGAGATATTCTTGCCATTGGAAGGTTGGAAGTTTGGTTGTCCATTACTATAGCCTTGGTGATTCTTATCATTGTAACGTTGTATTATCCAACATTTATGTACATTACCTTTGACAGGGAGTCGGCAAAGGTTTCAGGGCTAAAAGTAGAGAAATTAGAAATATGGATAACTATATTGACTGCCCTTACGGTTGTTTTAGGAATGAAAATTGTTGGAATTTTACTTGTTTCTGCTCTGTTAGTGATACCAGCTGCCAGCAGCCTTCAACTGGCAAAAAATTTCAAACAGGCTTTGTTCTTTTCTTCCCTAATATCTTTTATCTCTGTCAACCTGGGACTTTTAACTTCTGTCCTCTTTGACCTTCCTGCCTCAGGAGCCATTGTCATTCTATCTTTTATTATCTTTTTAATTTTACTTTTTATAAAAAAATAGTCCTGAATAATCCAAACTATTTTTCATTCTCAATGCTGTCAAAAGTACTCTCAAAAACAGAAAAAGATTTTTCTCCATAAAGACAGAGAATGATTTCCTTGGGATATTCATGCTTTTTCAGAAAATCTATGCATGTTTTTATCATAATCTCACTGCATCGTTTTATTGGGAATCTGAAGATCCCCGTACTTATTGCTGGAAAGGCGATGCTTTTTATTTTTTTCTTTTCTGCAATCTCTAAACTGTTCAAGGTAGCCCTTTTTAATTTTTCATCCTCATTCCCTTCGCCATAAACTGGCCCAGCAGCATGAATCACATATTTTGCCTTTAATTTCCCAGCCCCTGTTATCACTGCTTCACCAACCTCAATAGGGCCTATGGAATTGCATTCTTCTTGAATCGAAGGGCCGCCAAAGCTGCGGATAGCTCCAGCTACTCCTCCACCCAGTATCAATGACTTGTTTGCAGCATTGACTATGGCTTCGGAATCAATTGAAGCTAGGTTCCCTTCAATCAGTTTGAGTATCTTATCTTTAGTTTTCCAAGCTATCATTCCCACCACCCCGTAAACGGAATTTTCTATTTTCGAAAAATATTATATCAAATAATTTTTAAATATCGAATTATTTTGTTTCTTTTTTATACAAATACTGAAATTCACCTTCTTGGTCATAGACTTCAACTTCTTCAAAATCTTTTATGTTATCCAAGATAATATCTTTGTCTCCGACCACCACAATCACGGGATTTAAAAAGCGAACTTTTTGTAAACTGTTAAAAACAGTTCTTGAGTTTATATACATAATACTTTCATAATAATTCTCTCCATAGATTCCTTGCATGTCCAAAGCGATCATTTCTGATACATTTTGGGAGAATCCTCGGGGTTCAGATATTTCTATTGGGAAATGCCCTATCAGGTATGACTTGGCTTGTTCAATTTCATGATTGGGAATCTTATCCTCAGTCAGGCTTCTTATTTCTCTGAGTATTTCTGAAACCGATGGATGTAAGTATTCAGGTTTTACTTTGGCTTTCACATAGAACATGCTGCAGTTGTCAAAATTTTCTATACTGCTGAAAGCCCAATAAGCAAATCCCCTAGTTTCTCTCAGGTTCATAAAAAGTCTACTGATATGAGAGCCCCCCAGAATTTGGTTGAATACCATGTAAGAAAAAAAGTCCTCAACATTTTCACTTGGGAAAATATATCCTATAAAAATAGTGGCCTCTTCTGTATTCTCCATATGTGAAAAGCATATCTTCGGCTTTGTTTTTGGCACAGGGGGATTGAAATGATAAGTTTCAAGGGCTCTTTTTTCCCATGTGCTCAGATATTGGTCTACTGTTTCTTCAACTTCTGATTGACTTATGTCACCTATGAACAAGATTTTTGAATTATTTGGACGGTAAAACTTATTAAAAAAAGTCAAAAGATCTTTTCTGTTTAGATTTTTGATCACACTGCTGTTAAACACATATTTCTTATAAGGATGGTTATCGAATATAAGTTGGAACAGCAGCTTTCTTCCCAACAGCTCTGGATTTGTGTTTCGGACTATTTCATAAAACATGTCTCTTTTAACATTATTGACTTCGCTTTTAGGAAAATCAGGCTGAATCAATAGTTGACCCAGCAGCCTTACGGCTTCATTTAAATATTCTTTTAGAAAAGTTATTGAAAAGATCGAATAATCAGGATATGTTTTTACAGTAAAATCGCCACCAATAAACTCGATTTGCTCTTCAACCTGGGACGCAGATATTCCCACTGCTCCTTTAAACAACATATTGGCTGTAAGGCTGGCCAACCCTGGAAGATCATCCGGAGAAAGTGCCTCTCCAGTCATGACTATGAGATGCATATCAATCAAAGGTTGTGATGTCCTTCTTAAAACTGAAACCTGCAGTCCATTGGAAAGTACAGATGTCTCAATTTCCGGAAAATTCAGGTCAGGTAAAGGAAAGGGGAGAGGAGGAGATCTCCTGAATTTTTCCTGGGTATATAGAGGTCCTAAAGAAGCAAAAACAAAAAATCCAATAAAAACAAAAGTGCTGATTCTGTTTTTTTTTATGTTTGTTTTCATTTAACTTTAATATCTATCAAAATGTAATTTTCTGTGAAATACCGGTTCATGATTCCTATAATGTCAGAAGCACTCACTCTTAAATACCTATCCAATTCTTTTGGTAAATCATCTATATTTTTTAAGGATAAATAATTTCTGGTCAAGAACAGGGCTCTTTTTTGAGTAGAATAGTAATTATCTATGTAATTCGATTCGAATATATTTTTTATCTTTTTTAACTCTCTCTCTGGAATCAGAGATGACTTTAATCTGTTTAATTCTGAGAACAAGGCTTTTTTAGCAATTTCTTTAGTCGCCTCGTTATTGGAAAAAACAAAAAACTTAAACGCAGCAAGATCTATTCTCTTCTCTAATCCTCCATTCAACCTAAGGGCGAGCTTATTTCTTATGACTAATCTTCTGTAAAGACGGGAACTATTCCCATAAAACAACAAATAATCTATCATCGTCAGTATATAAAAGTCATTGGAAAAAGGAGAATCAATCCGGTAACCCAATCGAAAGCCAGGGATAGAAGCAGCCTCGTTTGTCATGACTTTTTCATATTTTATTTGTTTAAAATCACTTTTAAAGGATGGACCAGGAGGGACTTTCCGAGAAGGATCTATGGTTTGAAAATATTTTTTTACTAGCTGGAGGGTTTCTTCTTTTTCAATATTTCCTGTAATGCAAAGTACAGCATTATTTGGTTTATAAAAAGTGTCATAAAATTCCACCACATCTTTCAAACTAATGGTTCTCAAGTCTCTTTCATTTCCAATTATAGGGTGATTATAGGCAAATTCTGGATAAAGAAATTTATCAAATTCCAGAAAGCTATCTCTAAAAGGATCATTTGTTTTCTGGCTCCTTATTAACTCTATCATGGAATTTTTTGCTCCCTCTACATTTGAATAGTTCAAATCAAGAGATTTCATTCGGTCTGATTCGAGCCAAAGAACAAGGGGAAGCTGGTTTGAAGATACCGTCTGATAAAACAATGTGTGGCCCCAGGAAGTAACAGCGTTGAGTTCTCCCCCCACTCTGTGAATATACCGGATATGCTGCATAGGCCCAACATTTTTTGAGCCCATAAACATAAGGTTTTCTAAGAGATAGGCTAAGCCGCTTTCCCCCTTTTTCTCATAAGCTGAACCTACTTTATAGGCACAAACAACTGAAACTAAGGGAAGAGAACTGTCTTCAGATAATATCACTGTCAAGCCATTTTTTAATTGATAAACTGAAAAAGGGAAAGGTGTTTGGACCTCCAGCTGCTTGACCTGAGAAAATCCGGGATAAACAAGGGAGAGCAAAAGAAATGAAATCAATACTTTTTTTGAGATCATGCTCATACTGAAAATCATCCTGCTTCATTAAGCATAATATAATAACATCCAGAAATTCAAGGTAAAAACTTTTTGTAAACTGATTTTTAAAAGTTGCTGTTTTAATTTTTTTCTGAGGGTATTTCTTCAATAATCGGAATAAGCAGATCTCTTAATTCTTTGTTCAAGACATTATCAAGAAGTTCGACAGCATACGCTGTTGAGTTTTTTGTGCCGCTCTTTATATTTTGATAAGCCTTCATCATATCATCATGAGAGTACACAAGACCCAACAGTCTAAAAATATCTCTTAAAAAATTAGAGGTTTCTTTTTTTCCTAAGTCCCCAAGTTCAGAATATTTAACCATCAGCTGAATATGCCTTTTTAACCTGTTGATTATGTAAGTTTTGATAAATTTTACATCCAAAACTAATTCCGGCTTCTCTGAGCGAATCCTGTCAATAGCATCAATGAGGTCATCTTCAAGCTCAGGTTCTATTTTCCCCAGCTGTTTTATGAGTATGTCCAAGGCTTTCTGGCTGCTTTCTCTCGATAAAACTTTAATGATTCCTTTCTTAATTTGAATCTCTATGTTAGCTTCTCTAAGACTTTTTTCCAAATAGGGAACAGCCTTTCCTCCGAATTTTGTCAACGCAGTGACGGCATCTTCCATGATGAGATTATTTTTCAGTTTTCTAATAAGAAGAGGGATAAATTCTTTTCTTTTAAGTTTTGCAGCACTTTCTATAGCATATCTAGATATTTCTGGAGAATTGTCCTTGATGAGCGGTATCAGCTTATCTACTAGAGAAGAATCAGGATCCATAAGACCAATGGCCTTGGCAATCTCCATTTTATCTATTTCAGTTTCTTTGCTCTTTTCAATCACTTTATCTGCATATTTTTCCATTAATTCCTGATAAGATTTAAGTAACATCACTTCATCAATGTTTGTCTTCAGGTCCTCCTTTTCTTCTTTATCTTCAGTAAGGTACGCCCATGCGCCCCCTTCTGCACCAAATAGGGCATCAAAAGAAGACGCCTTGGCTTCTTCTGATTTCTGAGAGATTATTTTTTCCACTTCAGGAGTTAATTTATCCTGGCGAAGTAAATCAAAAACATGCATAGCATAAAGAATCTCACTTTTATTCCTGCTTTCGAGTGTGTCAAATACCAATTTAGTATAATCTAAGTCAAGAGTATCTGAGATAGACTTTTCAGCACGTTTCCACTTTCTCTGTATATTCTGTTTAATCACATTAATGTATTCTTTGTTTATTTTCAGACTTACAATGATCCATATTGCTATAAAGAGAAGAGATACGATACTAATAAATCTTACCGGTGCCTTAAAATATATAAAAATAAAGGCCACCACAGCTCCAATCCCTCTTGCAAAGCGCTGGAGAAACATGTCTATGAAAACCTTTGCTTTATATCTGAGTTCCGGATCCACAGGAATATATAAAATCTCTCTAATAGATTGATTGACAGAATAAGAGAGGCTTTTGTCGCTTGCCTTGATAGCTGCTGCCAATAGTATGACAGGGAAAAATAAGATTCCAAAGGACAAGAAAATGAGAATTACAGGATAAAAAAGCAAAGTTCCTTTAATACTCAGCTTCCGGATCATTCCTCGAGTGATAAAAATTTGAAAGAGAAATGCAAACGCCATGACTCCTGCATTGAAGAGACCATAGAATGAAGCAAGATTGTTTTCTCCTTCAATGTTATTGTCGATAATGCCGTTATACTGAAAATCAATTAACACAGAAACAATAAATGTCAGAGAAACTATCAAGGCCATTAAAGAAAGATAAGGATTTTCCCTTACACTATCCATGCACGTTTTAAAATTTGTGCTTGAATTTATCTTTAATTTCTCTTTTTTCTCCTTAAGGACCTTTTTCTCTTCCCAAAAATCATCTTTGTGTTTTTTGAAAATAATACTGACAATAAGAACACAACATAGGAGCATGAACGAGGATATCAATAACAAGTAATCATAAAGAAACTGGCCGGCTGCCAATTTCACTAACAATCCACCCAATAACCCCCCTAATATTCCTCCGCAGCCTATAAATCCAATGGTTTTTTTGATTTCTCTTGGATTAAAGACTTCGCTTGAAACCAGCCAGAAATGAGTCATAAGAACAGAAATCAATAAATTGACCCATATCCAGTTGACTAAAGGAAACCATTGAAATTCTGCCCGAAAAAAAAAGTACAGAAAAACATTGGTTAGTGAAAAAAAAACAAGACTGTATAAGATTAATTTTTTTTTGGGTAATTTAGCTTGAAATTTTGCATGAAGGACAACCACTAACCCTGCAATTAAAGCTGTTAAAAGATAAGCATAGGGGAGATAGTCTTTCCCCAATTTGTCAATGAAGTTTGCACTTCTGAAAGACTTCATTATGGTGAAAGGAGCGGTGATTGAAAAAAAGTATAAAAAAAGATAGAGAGACAATTTCTTTTTGTCTTCTGGTATATTAATAAACTTAGAGAAAGATAAAGGTCTCTTCAGCATACTCTCTCCCGCCAAGGTTAGCTAAAAATATGATTATTCCTTTGAGAAACTTTCTAAAGCTTCTTGTTCATTATTGAATATTTCAAAAACTTTGGATAGCATAGTTACCTGAAAAACAAGATAAAGCTTTTTTGATATATTGGCGAGTTTTAAGGTTCCCCCTACATTCTGGGCTGAGATGTAACTGCCTAATATCTCTCCGACTCCAAAGCTATCTATAAATTCAACCTTATCCAGATTTAATAAGAATTTCCTTTTGTTTTTTTCCAGCTGGTCTTTAACCACCTGGTGCAAAGTAGTATCAGATGCTTCAGACCTCCTTATCTCTCCCTTAAGGTCGAAGATGACAACGTCTTCTTTTTCTCTGATCTCTATCTTCATTTTATTTATGATTGTATTTATTACTGCTTTTATCAAAACAAAAAAAATAAGTCAATCTTTACACCATCTAATTTTTAATCACTCCTTTTTTCTCTAAATAATCAATGACGATTTCAGTGCTTTCTTTGACAGTGGTCTTTCCCGTATCAATGACTATTTCAGGATTTGAAGGCTCCTCATAGGGAGCGGATATCCCGGTGAATTCAGGGATTTCTCCTGTTCTTGCTTTTTTATAAAGACCTTTGGGGTCCCTTTCCTCTGCAATCCTTAAAGAAATTTTAGTATAAACTTCAATAAATTCCTCCTTTTTTAAAAGCTTCCTTACTTTATTTCTGTCCATCCGGTAGGGGGATATAAAAGCAGTCATGGTGATGATTCCCGCTTCTGAGAAAAGCTTTGCAACTTCTCCGATACGTCTTATATTTTCTTCTCTATCTTCAGGGGAAAACCTCAAATCTTTATTCAGCCCGTGACGTATATTGTCCCCATCAAGAACAAAAGCAAGTTTTTCTTTCTTTAAAAGCTCTTTTTCAAGAGCTCGCGCCAGAGTTGATTTTCCCGAAGCAGATAATCCGGTGAACCATATAACAACTCCTTTTTGATTGAGAAATTTTTCTCTGTCTTCCTTTAGGACTTCTCCTTCGTGCCAGGTGATATTGTTTGCTTTTTGAATGGTCATTTCATTCTCCCTCTAAACTAAGTTATGAACTAGAAACCTGCTTGTAGTAATCGATTAAAATTTTTGCCACTTCAGGCCGGGTGAATTCCTTGGGAGGCATCTTGCCGAGAGAAAGCATCTCTCTCACTTTAGTTCCGCTGATCAATACTCGATATTGGCTATCATGAGGACAGGTCTTCATGGAAGACATCCCATCGCATTTATGACACCAAAAGGTCCAATCAATATTGAGCGGCCGAATATGAAGTTCTCCCGGTTCAATTTGGGAAAATATTTTTTGTGCATCAAACGGCCCATAATAATCTCCCACACCAGCATGGTCCCTCCCTATAATCATATGAGTGCAGCCGTAGTTCTGCCTGAATATGGCATGGAGCAGGGCCTCCCTAGGTCCTCCATACCTCATCTCCATAGGATATACCTTAAGGACAACCCGGTCTTTCGGGTAATAATTTTCAAGAAGGGCTTCATAACACTTCATTCTGATATCTGCGGGAATATCATCTTCTTTTAATTTTCCAACCAGAGGATGAATCAAGATTCCATCACTGACTTCAAGAGCAATTTTAGTGCAGTATTCATGGCTCCGGTGAATTGGATTTCTTGTTTGAAAAGCAGAAATAGTGGACCATCCTTTTCTAATAAATATTTCTCTTGTCTCAGCAGGACGGGCATAATAAGATCCAAAGAGTGCGGGATAAGGTCCTTCACTAAAAGCAGTGACTTCACCTCCGATAAGCACACTTTTTTGTTGATATATTTTTTTTACCCCAGGATGGGCCTTGTCTTTTGTCCGGAAAACCTGTTTGGCTTCATAAACTTTATCATAGCTGTATTTGTCCTGAACCTTCATAGTCCCCATTAAATCTCCACTTTCCTCATCTATCAGGCTAATTTCTTCTTCTAAGGAAATTTCTTTGGCTTGATCTTTTGTAACAGACAAGGTGATGGGAACAGGCCATAATGTTCCATCAGATAAATGCAGTGTGTCCACGACTTCCTTATAGTCCTGTTCAACCATAAAACCTTTAAGGGGACTGAAAGCCCCGATTGCCATCATGATCAGATCTGAAGTTTCTCGTGATGACATCCTTACTTTAAAAAGAGATTCTGCTCTGTTTATTTTTTCTCTTAGTTCCCCTCCTTTAAGAAGAAGAGGAACCAATTCACCTTTATGAGGGAGGATAAGTTGGCTCATGCTTGATTTCTCCTGTTATTAACCTGACCTATTTATAAAAAAATTGAATATTTTAAGTGGTTAGAAAGATTTACACATAATCAAAACATTCTGATCATTTTCACGTTTATATTTGACACTGTCCATAAGGCTCACTATAAGAAAAATACCCAGTCCTCCTTTTTTTTCTTTCTCAATCATTTCGGATATATCAGGTCTTTTTATGCTTCTTGGATCAAAAGGGATTCCATTGTCCCTTATTTCAAAAAATATTTTATGCTGTTCTGTCCAGCTTTTAAGATAAATATCACCAGTTTTGTTTGGATAGGCATATTTAATGATGTTAATGCAAACTTCTACTAAAGAAAGCTCCATGATATAGTAATCTTTTTCAGATACGTTTTTAGTCTCAAGGGACTTTTTTAGAAATGTCCTTATTTTTTTAAGTTCAGGAAGTTCACTTTTTACTTTAAGTGTATTCATGATATTTAATCCTATCTTTTATCATGAAAATGAGGTAAATTCAACCGCTGATGTTTTGAAGGCCGATTTCACTTATTCTTATGATTCGTAATTTGTTATTTGCCATTACGTCTCTATTGTGTTAATGTTTTTATCCCGATTTTGTTTTATCTGGATGTCTTCTATGGAGGTAACTTCAAAGGTGGGAATAAGAGAATAAAACGGAGAATACAGATAAAATCGGATGGATAGAGACCTTACGGGTGTTTATCTTTTTAACAAGGAATATGATATGTTAAATTATCCAGGTTAAATTCTGGATTTTCTATAGAAAGGAGTTATTCAATTATGAGTAAAGATGGAATACATTTATTCACTTCTGAATCTGTAACAGAAGGACATCCTGATAAGATATGTGATCAGATTTCTGATGCAATACTGGATGATCTCATTAAACAGGATCCCAGGAGCAGGGTAGCCTGTGAAACACTTGTCACGACCGGGCTTGTTTTAATAGCCGGTGAAATTACCAGTGAAGGGTATTGTGACTTTCAAAAAATTGTCAGAGATACAGTTAAAGAGATTGGCTATACAAGCTCAAAATACGGTTTTGATTACGAGACATGCGGTGTTTTATCTTCCATCCACGAACAATCATCAGACATTGCCATTGGAGTGGATGAGAGCAGCCAGCATGAACAAGGAGCTGGAGATCAGGGACTGATGTTTGGATATGCCTGCAGTGAGACCGAAGAACTCATGCCTTATCCCATTTTGACAGCTCATAAATTAGTAAAACAGTTAACTCAAGTAAGGCGTCAAGGAAAAATAGACTATCTTCGACCTGATGGAAAATCACAAGTCACTGTTGAATACAAAGGAGATAGACCTAAAAGAATTGAAGCTGTTGTGATATCAGCTCAGCATGAGCCCAACATAAAAATGAAAGACCTCAGAGCTGATATTGAGGAAAAAGTTATTAAGGAGGTCATTCCAGAGAATATGTTGGATAAAAATACTAAATTTTTCATCAACCCTACAGGAAGGTTTGAACTGGGAGGACCCTTTGCTGACACCGGAGTAACCGGCCGTAAAATCATAGTTGACACTTATGGAGGGATTGGAAGTCATGGAGGAGGATGTTTTTCAGGGAAAGACCCTTCTAAAGTAGATCGTTCAGGTTCTTATATGGCCCGTTACATTGCAAAAAATTTAGTCGCCTCAGGAATTGTTGATAAAATTGAAGTTCAAATCGCCTATGCCATTGGAGTTGCAGAACCTGTCTCTATCATGGTTGATTCATTTAGAACAGCAAAAATTTCAGAAAATAAAATAAAAGAAATTATCAAAGCTCATTTTGAGCTCAAACCAAAAGGAATGATTGGTTCTTTAGACCTATTGAAACCAATCTATAAAAAGACTGCTGCGTATGGTCACTTTGGACGGAATATTTTTTCCTGGGAAAAAACCGACAAAGCAGAAATACTGAGGAAAGATGCCGGAATTTAAGGAGTTTAAAATGAATCACGATGTCAAAGATTTAAAGCTTGCTGAAAAAGGACAGCTGCGTATGGAATGGGCATCCAGATTTATGCCTGTTCTCCAAGACATAAAGGAAATATTCAGTAAAGAAAAACCCCTGAAAGGAGTGAGGATCTCTGCATGCCTTCATGTTACCAGCGAAACAGCAAACCTTATGGAAACTTTAAAGCAGGGGGGGGCTCAGGTTGCCCTCACCGCTTCAAATCCTTTAAGCACTCAGGATGATATTGCCGCTGCATTAGTAAAAATATATGAAATATCTGTCTATTCCATTAAAGGTGAAGATAATAATACCTATTATAAGCATATAAATCAGGCATTAGACAACAAACCTCAAATCACTATGGACGATGGAGCTGACTTGGTAAGTACGATCCATTCAAGTAGAAAAGAATTGTTTAAAGACATCATCGGGGGAACTGAAGAAACAACCACCGGAGTTATCCGTTTAAAAAGCATGGCCGATCAAAAAGTATTGAACTACCCTATCATTGCAGTAAATGATGCCAAAACAAAACACTTTTTTGATAATAGATATGGAACTGGCCAGAGTACCCTTGATGGTATCCTGAGGTGCACCAATATCCTTTTGGCAGGCACAAACTTTGTAGTCTGCGGTTACGGATGGTGCGGAAGGGGAGTCTCCATCCGAGCTAAAGGATCCGGGGCCAAGGTGATTATATGTGAAGTCGATCCGTTAAAGGCATTGGAAGCTGTCATGGACGGATTTCAAGTTATGCCTTTGGAGCAGGCTTCTGAATTGGGAGATTTATTTGTTACTGTAACCGGAGATAAAAATGTCATCTCTGCCCAGCACTTTGAAAGGATGAAAGATGGAGCGATTATAGCCAATGCCGGACACTTTAATGTGGAGATTGATATCCCTGCACTTAATAAAATGGCTGTGCAAAAAAGGAACATAAGAAAATTCGTTGAAGAATACACACTCAAAAGTGGGCGAAAAATATTTCTTCTTGCTGATGGGCGTCTCATCAATCTTTCCGCTGCAGAGGGACATCCCGCATCTGTCATGGATATGAGTTTTGCAAATCAGGCTTTGAGTGCGGTTTATTTATACAGAGAAGGAAAAGATCTTCAGAAAAAAGTATATCCGGTTCCCATTGAGATTGATGAGGACATTGCTTTGCGAAAACTTAAAACCATGAAGGTTCAAATAGACACTTTAACTGAGGAACAGAAGAAATATTTAGCTGGTTGGGAAGAAGGCACCTGATCAATCAAAATAAGCCAAACCGAATTTCATCAAACTCATAAATCCTTGCCCCAGGGAATTCAGTCCTTTTTGCTCTCCTCAATAATCTCAAGATATTTTTCAATATTCTTTTTTAACTCCTGATCTTTTGCTAAAGGTTTGATTTCTAACAGGACCTGTTCTGCTTCACTAAACTCTCTGTTTTTTAAATAGGCGGTTGCTAAATTGAATTTAATATTAATTTCATTGGGGTCTAATTTTAAAGCTTTTTTATAGCTGTCTATTGCTTCGTCGAATCTCTCAAACTTCTCACAAATCACTCCATAAATATTTAAAGACATTATAAGCCTGTCATTGAGTTCCAGAGATTTCTGGATGTACTGGTATGCTTTTTCTGGGTCCTCCTTCAGCAAATAAAGACGTGCCAGATTATAATAGGGGAGCTCACGGGAATGATAATCTTCATTTTCAGCCGCAATTAAAAACTCTTTTTCAGCCTGATCCAGCATCCCCATTTCCTGGTATACAGATCCTAAATAATTATGAGCTTCTGCCAGGGATGGATCAATACTGAGCGCTTTTTTATAATATTTTTCTGCTTCTTCAAGATTTCCATCCATAGTGTGAGCCAGCCCCAAACCAATCAAAGTCAGTGTATTATCCGGATCCAGAGATATTGATTGATTCAGATGCTTTAATGCTTCTTTTGGTTGACCATTGTTTATATAGAAAATTCCCAAATTATATTGATAATGAGGATCTTTCTCACGATTTCTTTGCAATCTTTCCTGACTTGTCATACAGGACATCAACAAAACAATACTCAAGATAATGACCATTGATTTTGTTTTCATTTTTATAACTCCCATATTTAAAATATTTTCTCTTCCTTTAACTTTCTTTTCATCAAGTCTTTAAGCGCTTCTTTAGGGTTCTTATCTTTATATAAGATTTGATACATCTGTTCGCATATAGGCATTTCTATTCTGTATTTTTGAGCTAGTTTTCTGGCAGAAAGGGCAGTGATGACTCCTTCAGCCACCATCTGCATTTCCTTTAAAATGTCTTTTATAGAATTCCCTTTTCCCAGTTCATAACCGACATGCCTGTTTCTGCTTAACCTTCCTGTACAAGTTAAAACCAAGTCTCCAATCCCTGCTAGACCGGAAAAAGTTTCTGGTTTCGCTCCCATCTTTGTCCCGAGTCTGGTTATCTCTGCAATTCCTCTAGTGATCAATGCTGCCAAAGAATTGGATCCATAGTTAAGGCCATCTGATATTCCTGCAGATATTGCTATGATGTTCTTCAAAGCTCCTGCAATTTCAACTCCTACTATATCCTGTGAAGTATAGGCCCGAAAGTAACTGTTGGAAACCAATAACTGTATTTCACGGGCAATCTCTGCATTCTTTGAAGCAACCACAACCGCGGTGGGGTGAGATTCAGCGACTTCGCGGGCAAAACTTGGTCCGGACAATACAGCAACCTTGGATAATATTTCAGAGTCAAACACATCTTCCATAACCTCACTCATGGATTTTAAGGACTCATATTCAATTCCTTTTGTTAAACTGACGATTGTTTGATCCTTATGGAGAAATGGAGACATTTTTTCATACATTTTCCTGCAGTATTCTGAAGGAACAGCAATAAATAACACATCAGTGTTTTTTAGAGCCTGCTCTAACTGGTTATAGAATGAAACCGACGGAGGAAATTCTATTCCCGGCAAAAATGTTTTATTTTCTTTAGTGCGGGAAGCGGATTCATATACCTCTGCTTCTCTAATCCAGATTTTAGTCTTTATTCCTTTCCGTCCCAAGTGAACGCTGAAGGCACTTCCCCAGCTCCCCCCTCCGATGACACTTACAATCATATTTCTTTTTCTCCTAATTTTCTTTCTTTGCCTTGAATTAAACGATGTATATTTTCTCTATGCTGAAAAGCTATAAGCAAAAAGAGAACCACTCCAAAATAGATCAGTTCCTTTTCCCCTCCTAGGATGAGGGGTGTAAAAGGGAGGGTCATGACAGACAAAACAGAGCCCAGAGACACATATTTTGTAAAGGCAATTGTTAACACAAACACCACAGCTAAACCCAGCAAAGATGGCAAAGAAAGAGCCAAATATACTCCTACTGTAGTAGCAACCCCCTTGCCCCCTCTAAATTTTATGTACAGTGGAAAACAGTGGCCAAAAACAGCTAAAAAGCCGCACATCAGTGACAAAAATAAATCATCAAACAATTTTAAGGTAAGGAAAACAGGTATGAATCCTTTTAATACATCCAATCCCGCAGCCAAAAATGCTGTTTTTTTATCTGTTAATCTTAAAAGATTGGTTGCCCCAATACTTTGGCTTCCAAAATTACGAATGTCGCGTTTTTTAATCCTGCGATATAAAAGATAACCACTTGGAATAGAACCCAGCAAATAAGAAAACAAAGCTATTAAAATTTTCATTTTAATGGACTCTCATAAAGTATATCATAAATGGCTCCAGAGGGAGTTAATGTGCTCTTAAATAAAGTCAATCTGTCCACTTTTGTTTTACCAAAGACTGAATCCTGGTTTATTTCCAATTCGGGCAGAAGTCTCTGGACCTCTGCATTTTTCTTAACTCTCCCCAGCGTTAGATGGGAATGAAAGCTTCTTTTTTCTCTTAAAAAGCCAATTTTTTCTAATTCAGTTTCTAAATGAGACTGCAGTGCTTTAAGAGATGTGTTTTCTTTGATTCCAGCCCAGATTATTTTGGGCTTTCGACTTCTTTGGGGAAAAGTTCCTATCCCCTTACATTCTAAATGAAAAATGCTGTAGCCCGCAGAGACATTATCCATTATCTCTTTAATTTGGTCTGCTTCTTTTTTATTGATGTTCCCTAAAAATTTAAGGGTAAGATGCATTGCTTCGGGTTTGACCCATTTAATTTTTGAACTTACTTTTTTAAATCGAGTGACCATATCTTTGAGGTTTTCCCTCACCTTTGAGTCGATATCAATGGCAATAAAAGATCTCATCTTGGTTCCTTTAATCTTTCTCTTGGAATAGAATATATCTTCTCAGCATATTCATGGCTTTTTGAGTGGAACGGAACTTTATGGTACTTCTGTTTCCTAAAAAATGATTCTTTTCAACCTTTACCCCATTATCCCAGGATAAAGCGGTAAACACAAGGCCAACTGGTTTGTCACTTGTTCCTCCGCTCGGTCCGGCTATTCCTGTTATAGCCAATCCAAAGTCGGATTTGGATTTCCTTCTCACTTCTTCAGCCATTCGTTTAGCTACCTCTGAACTTACCGCCCCCTTTTTTTCGATCACAGCCTTATCGATTCCCAACAGCTTGACTTTTGCTTCATTGGAGTACACTTGAACTCCCTGCAAATAATATTGTGAACTGCCCGGTACATTGGTAATTCTATGACCCAGAAGGCCTCCAGTACAAGATTCTGCCGTGGATACTGTTTTTCGGTTTTCAGACAGAAGTCTTCCTATTACTTCTTCCAGTTCCTCTCCATTTTCGGAAAAAATATATTTTTCCAGACGTTTTTTTATTTTTTCTAGGATCGGATTGACTTTTTCAGAAGACTTTTCAAGGGATACCGGGGAATGGCTTGATAGGTGGATTTCAATTTGTCCTGGATAGGCAAGAAGAGTCATATTGATTCCAGGGGAATCAGGGTATAAATCTGAAATCAGTGATTCTGTCCTGGATTCTGTGATTCCTGTCATTTTTAGTGTCTTATGAATACGAAAACCAGCCTTATATTTTTTTATCCTGGGTAAAACTTGAGACTCAAACACAGCTTTCATTTCTACGGGAGGCCCGGGAAGCAAAACAATAATATTTTTGGTATTATCAATCCATAATCCCGGTGCGGATCCTGCTTTGTTCTCAATGACCTCAGAGCCTTTTATAATAAAAGCCTGCCTTTTATTGGAAGGGGCCATGTCTATTTTTCTTTTTTGGAATCTTTTCTTTATATCTTTAAATATCTCATTCTTAAACTCCATCTCTCTTCCCAGGGCTTTGGCAAAGGTCTCACGCGTTATATCATCAGTGGTTGGTCCTAATCCTCCGATAACAAAAATCATATCCGATCTGTCTAAGGCATTTCTAAAACAAGAAAGTAAAGAGTTGTATTCATCACCCACAATGGATTTGTAACTCACTTTTAAACCCAGGTCATTCAACTGAGAGGTCAGATAAAGGGAATTGGTATCCTGATAATAAGGAGTGAGAAATTCAGAACCTACGGCAATGATTTCAATAGTCAAACCGCTTTTTTCTTTCATTTTATTAAAAGCAAAGCCACATTTATGAGAATACTGGTATAAATACCAGCCATAATGTCATCCAGCATGATTCCCCAGCCTTTAGAAAATTTTTCTGCCCTTTTTATACCCAATGGTTTTAGTATGTCAAAAAAGCGAAAAAGAAAAAACGCTGAAAGAAAAACAAACCAGGATGACTTGAGCATAAAAAGAGCCGCTGCTTGACCTATGACTTCATCTATGACCACTTCACTGGGGTCATCATCAACGGCCTTCAAAGAAACATACTTGGATGAAGCTGCCACGCCTAAAATATACCCGAAAAAAAACAAAAATAAAAGATGCGGCCATGCCCAGCCGCTCAGGCAATATTTATAAATTATGACTGTTATTAGGCTAGCCAGTGTCCCGGAAGCAACAGGAAAATATCCTATACCAAAAAAGGTAGAGATGACCTTAGAGAATGTCTTCATTGGGTCAATTCTCCGTATAAATCGTAATTATCACACCCTGTTACCTTAACTTTCTTGATTTTCCCCGAATAATCTCTTCGGTCTTCTTTAGTATCTACATAAAACATTCCATCTACTTCAGGAGCCTGATATTGAGTTCTCCCTACTAAAAGAGTGGGATCCTCTTCCAGGCGTCCTTCAACAACCATCTCCATAACATGACCTAAATACTGCCTGTTATTATCAGCTGAGATACTTGACTGCAGCTCTATCAGTTCTCTCTGTCTGTCTCTTTTGGTTTCAGGGCTTATAGGGTCTCCAAGTCTATAGCATTCCGTATTTATTTCCCTTGAATAAGTGAAAACGCCCATATGATCAAACTTTGCAGCATGGACAAAATTTTTCAATTCTTCAAACTGTTTTTCTCCTTCACCAGGAAAACCGACTATCAATGTGGTTCTTAATGCAATATCAGGAACTTTTTCTCTCATTTTGGACAATAAAGTCAAAGCTTTCGCACCATCCATCCTTCTTTTCATTCGGTCCAATATTCTGCGGTTAGAATGTTGAAAGGGGCAGTCAATATAAGAACATATTTTGGGTTCATTCAATACTTCAAGCAGAGAATCCGTGATTTCTTCAGGATAGGCATACAAAACCCGAATCCATTTTATTTTCTTTACATTTATCAATTTTTTTAACAAGACTGAGAGCCCATCTTTCATGCCCTTGTCTTTTCCATAAAAGGTTGAATCCTGAGATATTATGTTTATTTCCCTGACTCCCTTTTCAGCCAGAAGAGAGGCTTCTTCCACAATGGATGAAAGAGAACGAGACTGATAGGTCCCTTTGATAAAAGGAATGGCACAAAAGGAACATTTATGAGAACATCCTTCTGAAATTTTTACATAGCCCCAGGATGGGGGAGTAGAAAGATACCGGGGAGAATTATGATCATACAAAAAACACTTTCCTGATTGAGGAAAGGGAACTCCTTTTATAATGGAAACAATATGGTTGAAATTTTTAACTCCGGTCCATTGGTCTACTTCAGGAAACTTTTCCTTCAACTCGGACAGACATCTTTCCACATAGCACCCTGCAACAATGACCTTTTTCTTTTTTTTGGACCTGTGTTTGGCATGGATGGCTTTTTTTATGGCTGATTCTGATTCATCTCTAGCTTCTTTTATAAATCCGCAGGTGTTGATAATGACTGTATCTGCTTTATCAATATCAGTGATAATCTTAAAGCCTTCTTTATCAAGATGGCCCAGCATGACTTCACTGTCAACCAGATTTTTAGCACAACCAAGACTTATTAATGCTGTTTCTTTCATGATATATCGAATCCAAAGTGCAGAAATTGCATTTAAAAATGAAACTTCCTCTTATGGATAAATGCGGTAGAGGAGTCTGGGAAAAGGAATTGTTTCTCGAATATGTTTGGTGTTGCAGATCCACGCTAAGGTACGTTCTATACCCAATCCAAATCCGGCATGAGGAACCGATCCATATTTTCTCAAATCAACATACCACTCATAGTCTTTTTCTGGAAGATGGTGTTCTTTAATTTTTTCTTTAAGAAGCTTAAGGTCATGTATCCTTTGTCCTCCGCCAATGATTTCTCCGTATCCTTCTGAAGCAAGCACATCCAGACCCAATACTAGGTCTGGACGCTTATCATCCGGCTGCATATAAAATGCTTTGATTTTTGCTGGAAAATGAGTGATACAAACAGGCTGTTTGTATATTTTTGATATCAGAGTCTCTTCCGGAGCCCCAAAGTCATCTCCAAAGCTAAGGGACCTTCCTTTCTGTTTAAGCTCCTTTAAAATTTCTTCATATGTCAGCTTTGGAAATGGTTTTTTTACTTCTTCAAGAGGTTTGGTATCTCTTTCTAAGATTTCAAGCTCGGATTTTTTATTTTCCAAAACTCTTTCAATAATGTAGAGAACTAGGTCTTCACTTAATTCTTTAATATCTTCCAGTTTTGCAAAAGATATCTCAGGTTCAACCATCCAAAATTCTATCAAATGTCTCCGAGTTTTAGATTTTTCTGCCCGGAAAGTGGGACCAAAACAATAAACCTTTCCAAACGCCGCGGCTGTAGCTTCGTTGTAGAGCTGACCGCTCTGGCTGAGAAAAGCACTCTGGTCAAAATATTCGGTTTCAAACAGAGTGGTGGTCCCTTCACAAGCACTCGGGGTCAGTATGGGGGTATCCATTAATCGAAAACCTCTGTTATCAAAAAAGTCTCTTATGGCTTTGATCAGCTCAGCTCTTATTTGAAGGATAGCATTCTGTTTTTTGGACCTCAACCAAAGATGTCTGTTTTTCATAAGAAAAGAAATTCCGTGTTTTTTTGGAGTGATAGGGAATTCCTCTGCTATCTGAATGATCTCGATGTCGCTGACATTTATTTCATATCCACCAGGAGCTCTTTTATCCTTTTTGACTTGACCCCTTATATAAAGAGATGATTCCTGTGTCAGCTTGTCAAATTTTTTGAAATTCGGATGGTCTTTGTTTTCACTGTAGAGAGTCCCCTGAACATATCCTGTGCCATCTCTTAGCACTAAAAATCTTATCTTTCCGCTGGAACGCTTATTGTGCAGCCATCCCCTTATCTCTACCTGCTGGTTTTCATACTTTGGAAGCTCTTCAATGTATACCCATTTCATAATGGCAAGAATTATAAAAGATATACGTTAAAATGTCCATTCCTTGTGGGAATGGATTTGAGTTCTTTTTTTTCTTCATATAAAATTTCAATGATGTCTCTTGTGAATGGAATAAAATACAAGAAAAGAAAATGGCTGAAGCAAAACCCTATAAAAAAAGAAAATTAGTTTGCGGTATCATAGCAGCAGATTCTGAAGTATTTACCCTCACTGAAAAGGAACTTCAAAATTTGTTTGGCCCGGTGGATATGGAAAGCGACCTTTTTGAATTCAATGAAACAGACTATTATTTTAAACAGATGGGAAAAGTCCCCTTAAAAAGAAAGTTTATAAGTTTTGAGAAATTAGTAAATCCAGAGGGACTGAGCGAAATAAAAACCCTTACTAATCACTTGGAAAAAAAAATTAAAGAAAAGCTTAAGGGACTTTACCGGATGGTGAATATAGACCCGGGCATTCTCAATTCTTCCTCCTTGATAATGGCCACAGTTAAGGATTTTGCACACAGGATTCCCTTGCAGCAGGGAATATACGGACATTTAGAACTTTTGTTCAGAAAAGACGAAGTAAAGACAATCCCGTGGACTTATCCGGATTTTAGAAAGCAGACCTATCATCCTTTTTTGCTCAAAGCAAGAAAAAAATATCTCAGCCAGACAAAGTAAAAGTTTAATCAGCAGAACCAGAAGATATCTTTCTGAGGTTTTCTATAATATCGGGAAGTTCTTTCAGCACAGTATTTATGTCTTCTTCAGTATTAAATCTTCCAATAGAAAAACGGATGGCAGAACGCGCTTCTTCAGGAGTTAATCCTATGGCAGTTAAAACGTGAGAAACTTCATCGGAATCTTCACTGCATGCTGAACCTGTGGAAACATAGATTCCTTTAGTAGCCAGAGCCAAAAGCACTGCTTCGGCTTCCAGTCGGAGAAAGGAAATATTTAACGTTGACTTTATCCGCTCTTTTTCCGGCCCATTGAATTTTATATCAGGAATACGTGATTCAATTCCTTTTTTGAGCGTATCAGCAAGCTTATCCAATCTCTTTTTATCTTTTTTCAACTGTTCTCTGGCAATTTTAGCTGCTTCTCCGAATCCGACTATTCCAGCTGTGTTTTCAGTCCCAGCTCTCATTTTTCCCTCTTGATGACCTCCGTGAATAAAAGGATTCAGCCGAGTTCCTTTTTTTACAAATAAAGCTCCGACTCCCTTAGGACCGTATATTTTATGGCCTGATATGGATAACAAATCAACTCCGAGTCGCTGAACATCAAACTTTATTTTTCCAAAAGTCTGGACCGCGTCGGAGTGCACCAAAACATTTTTGTTTTTAGCTATCCGAACAATATCTTCTATCGGCTGCAGAGTCCCAATTTCATTGTTTGCATGCATGATAGACACGAGTGCAGTCTTTGAAGTGACCTTTTTTTCTAGGAATTCTAAGTCAACCCGGCCGGTTTTATCAACAGGGACAAAAGTAACCTTTTTTCCTAAATTCTTCAGATAATTGGCAGTTTCTATCACTGCAGGGTGTTCAACCGAAGAAGTGATAAATTCATCCTTTTCAGGATTTGCCTCCGTGATTCCTTTAATAGCAAAGTTATCCGATTCTGTTCCAGAACCAGTAAAAATGATTTCACTCCGGTCAGCTCCCAATGCCTTTGCTATGTTCTCACGGGCTTCATTTAATGATTCTTTGGCTTCTCTTCCGAGGGGATAAAGAGAAGAAGGATTCCCAAACCCATGCTCCAGAAAAGAAGACATTTTTTTACAGACCTGTGGATCAATCTTTGTGGTCGCATTATTGTCAAGATAAATCATTTTACAGCCAGTATTATTTATTCTGAACTATTCATAAAAAAATGGCGATGTTTTCATTATTAATTCATTTTCAGCGATATGCAAGATTTTTTCAAGAACAATGTCTTGAACATTTTTCTTATCATGATTTTAATTTTAATCGCCATTTTTTTACCATTAAGGCAAGCCGATCTGAAATTCACATATGGCTTGGGCTCCCTTCAGATTTTTAACGCCATTCTTCTTCATTTTTCTCAGCGCCTGCGCAACTCCTGCCGGTCCAACAAAAGCAGTAAATTGTGAGTTGTAAATTGTGAATTGTATTTCATTTAAAAAACCTAAATTCATATTCAACTTACCACTTACCATTCACCACTTACCA
>CAYULB010000022.1:8382-33541 GCA_964445575.1 uncultured Eubacteriales bacterium | reverse complement strand
AGTTTGTTTCGTTTCTCCAGTTTCTATGGATTCTTTAGGTTATTTGGTTTGGTCAATGCGCGAGGAGCGAGAAAAGCGAGACAGGCTAAATGTTTAAAAAGAACAAGGAGCAGCCGCAAGCCTAATGAAATTCAGGTGTGGCTGAAGCGACATTGAATACGGTGAGTTGTGAATGGTTAATGGTAAGTGGTGAATGGTAAATTGAAATAAATTTAGTTTTTTATGAGATACAATTCTCCATTTACAATTCACTATTTACTGATTTTGTTGGACGGGGGGAGTTGCGCAGCAGCTGAAAACACAGTGCGAAGAATGGCGTTAAAAATCTGAACGGAGCCCAAGCCATATCTGAATTTCAGATCGGCTCGCCTCAATGGTAAAAAAATAGCGATTAAAATAAAAAATTCAAATAAGAAAAATGTTCAAGAGATTGTCCTTGAAAAAATCTTGTATATCGCTGAAAATAAATTAATAATGAAAACATCGCCATTTTTTTATGAATAGGTCAGGTTAATATATAGATTTAAGTGTGTTACGGGAGGCAAACGATTATGAGTAAAGAATTTGATGTGGCTGTTATCGGAGCCGGGCCCGGGGGTTATGTGGCGGCTCTAAGGAGTGCCCAGTTAGGGAAAAAGGTTTTGCTGATGGAAAAAGAGAAAATCGGCGGAGTCTGTATGAACTGGGGATGCATTCCTACTAAACTACTCATTCATCAGTCCCGATCATTCATGGAAATAAAACAAAACCAAAACTTTGAAGGACCTGTTGACCAAATCACCCTGAATCTCAAAAGTTTACAGGAAAACAAGAAAAGATGCGTGGAGAGACTTGTCAAGGGTATTGAATTTCTTTTAGAAAAAAACAATATCTGTGTGTTAAAAGGAGAGGCTGAATTTGAATCCCAAAGAGAAATCATTATAAGAGGAGAAAGGGAAGAACAAAAAGTCAAAGCCAATAAAATCATCCTGGCTACCGGAAGCCGTCCGGGAAGCCTTCCTTTTATTAAAGTAAACAAAAAGGAAGTCATAGATTCCAAACAGGCTCTGGATGCCACGGAGGCCCCTCCCCGTTTGATTGTGATTGGAGCCGGGGCAGTTGGGCTCGAGTTAGGCGCTCTGTTTCACAGACTGGGATCCAAGGTCACTGTTTTGGAAGTTATGCCTCAGATCCTCCCGGGAAGTGATGAAAAAACTGCCGTCTCTCTTGAGAGGGAGCTCAGAAAACAAGGCCTGGAGGTCCTGACCGAGATGAAAATTGAGGAATGCCTTGTTGAAGAGGGCGTGGTCACACTCAAAGGGATTTCTATAAAAAAAGACACTTCTTTTGAATACCAGGCTGAGAAAGTACTCCTTGCGGTGGGGCGAAAACCTAATTCAGAAAAATTAAAAAAAGCACTCCCGGAGCTGGATTTGGATGAAGCAGGTTTTGTTAAAGTCAATAAATTTATGGAGACCAACATAAAGGATATGTATGCCGTAGGGGATTTAGCCGGAGGGAAACTTCTGGCCCACAAAGCATCCCATGAAGGTCTTACAGCAGCAGAAAATGCCTGTGGGGCAAGAAAGAGCATGAATGACAGCACAGTTCCTTGGGCTGTTTTTACAGAGCCTGAATTTTCATCTGTAGGGCTTACAGAAGAAAACGCCAAGGAAAAATATGGAAATGATATTCGCATTGGAAAATTTCCGCTCAAGGCTTGTGGAAGGGCTCTGACTATGGGAAAAGGGGAGGGATTTGTAAAAATCATTGCTGATAAACATGAAAAAATCCTCGGCGCTCACATTCTTTCTCCCAGTGCCAGCGAAATGATCTCAGAAGTGACCTTAGCATTAAAATCAGGGATTAAAGTCAGCGAACTCGCGTCTGTGATTCATGTGCATCCCACACTGTCTGAATCCATAATGGAAGCAGCCTTAAATGTTCAGAAAAAAGCCATTCACATCATTAACCTGACCTAACCTTCATATCCTGCGCCTCGCATCTGCAGCGACCTCGACTCGTGAATAGTCCAGGTTAATAATCTTTAGACAAAAAAAAATAATTAAATAGTTGCATCTTTAATTTTATTTGTATAAAATACTGCCTCAAAATCCATGATTGAACTGCTGATAGTTTTTCTGGTAACCGGAGCATTGGCATTCTTTCTGGTTATCGTTAATAAAATCATAGGACCAAAACGATCCAATCCCACCAAACAGACCCCTTTTGAATGCGGCAGCCCTTATCTCCAGGACAGAATCTATCCTGTACCCATCAAATTCTATTTGGTGGCGTTTCTTTTTCTCCTTTTTGATGTGGAAGTGGTATTTTTCTTTCCCTGGGCCTTGATTTTTAAAGAAATGGGAAGTCTGGCTCTTATTTCCATGTCTTTTTATATTCTGATATTAATTGCCGGATTTGTTTATGCGTGGAAAAAGGGAGCTTTTGCATGGGAAAAATAAGACCGATAAAAAAGTACAGTTATTATCAAAAGACAGTCCAAGGTGGTTTTATCGCCACCAAGTTAAATTATGCCATTGGATGGGGACGTAAGTTCTCCATATTTCACTATCCTTTTATCACAGCGTGCTGTGGTATGGAATATATGTCAGCGGCCTGTGCTCACTGGGACTTTGACCGGTTTGGAGTGGGGATGACTACTTTTTCTCCCAGGCAGTCAGACCTGCTTTTTGTGGTAGGAACCATCACCCATAAAGAAGCACCTGTATTAAAGACCGTTTATGACCAGATGGTGGAGCCGAAGTGGGTCATTGCCTGTGGAGCTTGTGCGGTAAGCGGCGGCATTTATGACAACTACGCGGTTGTCCAGGGGATTGATAAGATCATTCCCGTGGATGTGTACATTCCTGGATGCCCTCCCCGGCCCGAGACCATATTAAATGCTCTGCTTAAACTCCAGGATAAGATTCAAAAGCAGAAACAGGATTTAAGATGGAACATAGTCAAAGAATAGAAGAAGCTCTTAAGGAAAAATTTAAAGGAAAAATCCAGAGTGTGAAGGAAGACCTTGGAGATGTGATTATCCAGATTAGCAAAGAGGCTGTGGCTGATGTCCTGAAATTCCTGAAGGATAAGCCCCAAGATTATTCCATGCTGCTTGATTTAACATGTGTGGATCATATGAAAAAAAAGCCCCGTTTTGAGATGGTTTATCATGTGTTTTCCCTTTCCAAAAACCACCGGTTGAGAATAAAGGCACGGGTCCCCGAGGATGACCCGGAGGTCGATTCCCTCTGCAAAATTTGGAAAAACGCAAATTGGCTGGAAAGGGAAGTCTATGATATGTTCGGCATTCAGTTCAAAGGTCATCCTGACCTGAGGCGTTTGTTTATGTATGATGGCTTTGAGGGATATCCTTTGAGAAAAGACTATCCTCTAAGAAAAAGGCAGCCAAAAATCCGTCTAAGAAAATAAAATGACCACTCGAATACAAAAAGAAGCCCGGAAAGAGAGCCTTTTGATAAACATGGGGCCTTCTCACCCTGCTATGCACGGGACCATCCGCATCATGCTGGAGCTGGATGGGGAAAAGGTCCGCAATTCAGAAGTTGAAGTGGGGTATCTGCACAGGGGATTTGAAAAGACCTGTGAAAATAAGACCTATTTTAATCTGCTTCCCTATACAGACCGGTTGAATTATGTATCCCCGCTTATAAATAATGTGGGATATGTGATGACCCTTGAGAAACTTCTGGGAGTCAAAGTTCCTGAAAGAGCCCAGTATATCCGGGTTATCATGAGTGAGCTTTCCCGTATAAGCGACCATCTCACCGCTTTAGCAGCCATGACTATGGAATGCGGTGCCTTTACTGTTTTTCTCTACTACATCAAGGCCCGTGAAGAGATATGGAATGTGATTGAGAAAACCACAGGAGCCAGGATGACCACTTCTTATATCCGGATAGGGGGGGTAAGAGCAGACCTTCACCCAGATTTTAAAAAAGATGTGAAAAAGGCCATGAAAGTGACTTGGGATGTGCTGAAGGATGTGAGCGGACTTCTGGATAAAAACAAGATCTGGATAGACCGGACCCGGGATGTGGCAGTGGTCTCTCCAGAAATGGCTGTTAATTATGGATTCACAGGGCCGTGTTTAAGAGCTTCAGGGATAAAATATGATGTGAGAAAAGCTCATCCCTATCTGGTATATGACCAGCTGGATTGGGTGGTTCCTCTGGGTGAAAAAGGGGACAATTATGACCGGTATATGGTTCGCATGAAAGAGATGGAGCAGAGCCTGAGAATTGTTGAACAGTGCGTGGAAAAAATACCAGAAGGGGTAGCTGAAATCAGAGGAGGAATCGATCCTGCTGAAGCTATAAAAGCCTCCAGAAATAAGAAACCTCATGAAAAAATCAAGCTTTCTCCCAATCTTAAAGGTTCTGAAAAGGAAAAATATTGGAGTATTTTGACAGATTCAAAAGGAGTTAAAGTCCCTTCTAAAGAAGACACTTATACCACTCTAGAAGGATTGATAAACCATTTTAAATTTTTCATGAAAGGACATGGAATCAGGCCCCCTAAAGGGGAGGTTTATTTCTCTGTAGAAGGAGGAAGCGGTGAACTGGGTTATTACATTGTTTCAGACGGAACAGACCAGCCTTACAGACTTCATTTAAGAGGACCCTGTTTCCATATCGTTTCAGCCCTGGAAGAAATGATCAAAGGCCATTACATTGCAGATGTCATTCCCACATTTGGTTCCACAAATATGATCGGAGGAGAACTGGACCGATGAGCCCCGAGGTCACAGAAGATACGAAAAAGAAAATAGAAAAGATCATTGCAAGGTATCCTAAAAAGCAGGCAGCCATTCTGCCTGTCATTCATGTGATCCAGAGGGAAAAGGGATTTGTTTCCGAAAATGAAGAAATATGGATTGCGGATTTGCTGGAAATAAATCCAGTTAGAGTCAGGGAAGTAGTGACCTTTTATTCCATGTTGAGCCAAAAGCCTCTGGGAAAATACCATATACAGGTATGCTCCAACCTGACCTGTTCCCTTAGGGGTGCAGAGACTCTTATTGATTATTTGAGTGAGAAATTGGGTATAAGACCAGGAGAGACCACTGAAGACGGAAAGTTTACTCTGACCACAGTGGAGTGTCTGGGGGCTTGCGAGCAGGCACCGAGCATGATGGTCAATGATGATTATTACGGTCATCTGGATAAGGAAAAGATAGATAAAATTTTAGACGAGCTGGATGAATAAAGTGCCGGAAAAAGTACTCACTAAAGATTTTGATTTCAACCATCTTTTTAAAATCAATGAGTATGTAAAAAAGGGTGGTTACCAGACCCTGGCAAAGGTTTTTAAAAAGCTCAAACCCGAAGATGTGCTCAATGAGGTCAAAGCTGCTCAGCTTAGAGGAAGGGGGGGCGCAGGCTTCCCTGCTGGAGTGAAATGGGGTTTTGTCCCCCGGGATGTTAGTAAGCCCAAATATTTATGTGTGAATGCAGACGAGGGAGAACCAGGGACTTTCAAAGACAGATACATCATGACCCACAACCCCCATCTGCTTCTGGAAGGAATTGTGATCACCAGTTATGCTGTAGGGATTCATACGGCTTTCATCTACATCCGGGGTGAATATGAAAAAGTGGCTCAGCGTTTGGAAAGGGCTGTTTCAGAGGCTGAAGACAGAGGATATATGGGGAAAGATATTTTAGGTTCAGGGTTTGACCTTGAAGTTTATGTGCACAGAGGAGCCGGAGCTTATATCTGCGGAGAAGAAACCGCACTTTTAGAGTCTTTAGAGGGAAAGCGGGGAAATCCACGGTTAAAACCTCCTTTTCCAGCAGCCATAGGCCTTTTTCAATGTCCTACAGTGATCAACAATGTAGAGACGCTTTCCAATGTCCCTTATATTCTGGAAAAGGGTGCGGAGTGGTTTGTAAAACAGGGGCTTCCCAAGGATGGAGGAACCCGGATTTTCGGGGTCAGTGGAAAGGTTAAGAAACCCGGTATCTATGAGCTGCCTGTGGGAAGTTCTTTAAAGGAGCTTATTTACACTCATGCGGGTGGTTTGGAGTCAGGAAAGAAGCTCAAGGCAGTTATTCCAGGAGGAATGTCATCTCCCATCCTAAAACCGGATGAGATTGATATCTCTTTGGACTGTGAATCTCTGATGAAAGCAGATTCCATGCTGGGTTCAGGCGCTGTGATCGTCATTGACCAAGATGTACCCATGATTGATGTTTTGAGAAAGACCGCTCAGTTTTATTCTCATGAATCCTGCGGCCAGTGTACGCCCTGCCGGATTGGAAATTCATGGATCAATAAAACAGTCAAAAGAATATACAGGGGTGAGGGTAAAAAAGAAGACCTGGCTAACATAGAAAGGCTGGCATCCAATATGCTGGGAAAGACTTTGTGTCCGCTGGGAGATGCGGCTGCCATGCCTATTCTTTCCATTATTAAAAAATTCAGAAAGGAGCTGGAGTCTTTTATTGAAGGAAAGACCCTATGAAAAAGAGGAAGAAAATTTTATGGTAGAGATATTCATCAATGACCGATCCATAAAAGTTGAACAAGGGACCACTGTGTTCAAAGCCGCAGAGAAAGCTGGAATTCATATCCCTCATATATGCTATCATGAGGCATTCTTACCCGAGGGAAGCTGCCGCATGTGTCTGGTCGAGATCGAAGGACATCTCTGTCTTGAGCTGGCTTGTTCCACCCTTGTTAAAGAGGGGATGAAAATCTACACAGAAACAGAAAATGTCATTGAAGCCAGAAAAGGGGTGCTTGAATTTCTGCTGGCAGAACACCCCATGGATTGTCCTATCTGTGATAAGGCAGGCGAGTGCACACTTCAGGATTATTATGAAAAGTACGGTCTTTTTGAAAGCAGTTTCCAAGAAGAAAAAGAGAGGAAAGACAAAAAACTCTCTATTGGAAAAGGACTGATTCTAGACCGTGAGAGATGTGTCCTCTGCACCCGGTGTCAGCGCTTCCTGAGAGATGTCACCGAGACAGAGGAGCTGGGAGTGTTTGAACGCGGAGTCCATTCTGAAATCGGGGTCTTTGATGGCCGGATTATTGACAACAATTATGCTGGGAACCTGGTTGAGTTATGCCCTGTGGGAGCCATAACAGATAAAGATTTTCGGTTTAAGACCCGCAACTGGTTTCTTAAAAAAGGCGCTTCTATCTGTCCTCTGTGTGCCAGGGGATGCAATATTTTCATCGAATATCACCCTGGGTTTGCCCGTTTCAAGGTTCCCAAAAGAGTTTATAGGATCACTTCCCGGGTCACTTCCAGAGAAGAAAGCCAAAAAGAAAAGGGGTACTGGATCTGTGATATAGGACGTTATGGGTATTCCTACATAGATAAGGAAAGAGCCGAGAACATAGTTAAAAAGCAGGGAGACCCGGCAGATGATAAGGAACAAGCTGTTAAATACATAAGTGAAAAAGTCAAAAAGCTTATTTATAAGAACAAGCTGAATCGCATGGGGATTATTTTAAACACCTGGCTCACTAACGAAGAGCTCTTTTTAGCACAAAAGCTGTTCACACAGGAACTGCAGTTAGAAAAAGTGTTTTTTATAGAGGATGCTAAAGGAGAAGAAGATGACCTTCTGATAACAGAAGACCGTACCCCCAATAAAAAAGGTGCCGAGGAAGTCGGGTTTTCAATCAATCCCATAGAAGAATCATTGTTCCTGGGAACAGAACTTCTGATTATTTTCTGGTCCTCTCCCTTTGAATTAGATAAATTCACTGAATTCAGGCCAAAATTAAGTGAGATAAAGACAAAAATACTGTTTACGCCCTTTCTTAGAGAATGGAAGGAGGCATTTGATTTGGTCGTTCCTACAACTGTGTCTGCTGAAAAAGCTGGTTCTTTCACCAATACAGATGGAAAAGTCCAGCATTTTGGTCCGGTTCTTTCTCCCCCTGGAAAAGCTCAGCCAGAATGGAAATGGCTGGTGTCTTTGGGTAAAGAAATAGGAATTGATTTTCAATCCTATGCCGGGATATCATCTTCTTTTGATGTGTTTAAAAAGATGAAGGATAAAATAAAATTTTTCAGGTAATAAACCTGGAAGGTAAAAAAATGGCGATTAAAACAAAAAATACAAACAGGAAAAATGTTCCGGTCATTGTTCTTGAAAAAATCATGCATGTCGCTGAAAATGAAAGAATAATGGATACATCGCCATTTTTTTATGAATGGGTCAGGTAAAGTGAGTGAAGCATTGATTGTTCTGGTGAAATGTCTATGTGCCATAGTCTGGTTTTTGCTGCTGTCTCTGTATTTGACCTGGGCAGAAAGAAAAGAAAGCGCTGTGATGCAGGACCGGGTGGGAGCAAACCGGGCGAATTTCTTTGGAATCCGTATACTGGGGCTTTTTCAGCCTGTTGCTGATGCCATAAAGATGATGACCAAAGAGGATTTCACTCCTACTTTTTCAAAGAGATTTCTTCATAATCTGGCTCCTTTTCTTTCTTTCTTTTTTGTGGCTGTGACGATTTCAACCATTCCTTTTGGCAGCCCTCTTAGAATAGGAGGAAAAGAGATCACCCTTCAGGTGGTGGACCTCAATGTGGGAATTCTTTTTGTGCTGGCTTTTCTGGCTTTAAGTATATACGGAGTGATTCTAAGCGGATGGGTCTCCAACAACAGGTGGACCCTTCTGGGAGGTTTGAGAGGTTCGGCCCAGCTTATTTCCTATGAGGTGGCTCTTGGTTTGTCCATCATTGGCATCATTATGGTTTTCCCTTCATTAAGATTTTCGGAAATCGTTGGATTCCAGAGTGAACTTTTATTCGGGTGGCTTCCCAAATGGGGGATTTTTCTTCAACCCCTTGGTTTTATAATCTTTCTTATGGCAGCCATGGCCGAATCAGAAAGGGTTCCTTTTGATCTTCCTGAGGGAGAGTCAGAAATCGTGGGATTTTTCACTGAATACGGTGGATTGAAATACGGTCTTTATATGTTTACGGATTTTATGAAAGTCCTGATCATTGCCTGTCTTCTGACCACTTTGTTTTTTGGTGGATATCATGTGCCCTGGCTGTATGCGGATGGATTCCATTTTCCATGGGGAGGGGAATGGCTCCTTTCACACTGGCTGGTGGTGGTGTTTCAGGTCATCATGTTTAACTTAAAGGTTTTCTTTTTCTGCTGGCTCCAGATACTGGTCCGGTGGACTTATCCCCGGTTCCGGTATGACCAGCTTATGGACTTTGGATGGAAGTTTTTGATCCCGGCAAGCCTTTTTAATATTGCGGCAACTGCTTTTTTTATGAGTTTATAAAATGTTTAGATTATTTGAATATTTCTTTGAGATCATAAGAGGAAGCCTTATCACTGCGCGCCATTTTATAGTGAATATGGTATTTCATATCTTGAATCTGTTTGGGATCAAGACAAAAAGAAAAGGTGCTTTCACCATCCAGTATCCTGAACAGAGAACTGAAATTGCAGAAAGGCACCGGAGTCTCCACCGGCTTATGAAAAGAGAAAACGGAAAGCCTAGATGCGTGGCCTGCATGCTGTGTGAGACAGTGTGTCCGTCTGAATGCATATATATAGAAGCCGTTGAAGATCCTGACCCTGAAGTACAGAAGTATCCGTCAACTTTTATCATCGACCTTTCCCGCTGCTGCTTTTGTGGTTTTTGTGTGGAAGCATGTCCTGAGGATGCCATCCGCATGGATACAGGAGAAGTGGAATTAGCGGAATACTATAGAGATGACATGGTTTTAGATTTGGAATCTCTTTTAAATGAGTCTAAATAAACTTACTCTAGGGAATTTCACTGTTTACGGGATTAGAGACGGATTTTTCTATCTGGACGGCGGGGCTATGTTTGGGGTGGTTCCCAAAGTTCTATGGGAAAAGGTCTATAAAGCTGACTCCTTAAACCGGATCAAACTGGGGCTTAACTCAATATTAATAGACACCCGGGAGAAGCGGGTGTTAGTGGATACAGGCATCGGAGAAAACCTCAGAAAAAAGATATATGAATACTATTCAGTGCAAAGAGAACCGGGTTTGGTGGGAGCGCTCAAACAAAAAGGGTATTCTGCAGAGGAAGTGGATTATGTCATAAACACTCATCTGCATTTTGACCACTGCGGAGGAAATACCTATAAAAACGAAAAAGGTGAGTTTGTCCCCACTTTTCCCAATGCCCGGTATGTCATCCAGAAAGGGGAATGGGAAAATGCTTTAGACCCGGGAGCCAGAGACCGGCCCAGCTATGATAAAAACTCTTTTCTCCCTCTAAAGGAATACGGAAATTTGAATCTGTTGGATGGGGACAGCAACGTGACCAACGGAGTTCAAGTGGTGCTTGCAGAGGGACACACCTCGTCCCATCAAGTGGTAAAAGTGGAGTCAGGAAAGAAAACCCTTTACTTTCTGGGAGATATGATTCCCACAGCTTCCCACGTCAATCTGCCCTATGTGATGAGCTATGACCTCTATCCAATAAAAACGTTGGAGAACAAAGAAAAGTTTTTAAAAAAGGCTCTTCAGAACGACTGGATCATTGCTTTGAATCACGACCCTGAATATTTTTTCGGAACCATCTCCAAATCCGGAAAAAAATATGTTTTTAACCCGCTTAAGAGTCCTTAATATTCTAAGAAAAGGGAACCTTGTTCCATGAATAAAACAAAAATTTTAAAAATGATTTTAGTATCTTTACTGGTTTTGTTTTTTCTGCAGTCCTGTAAAGAAAAGCCAGAGCCGTATGAAGAATCTGAATTAGATGTTCCCTATGTCTCCACACCCATGGAGGTGGTGGATGAGATGTTTCGGTTAGCAGAATTTAAAGAGGGAGATATCCTTTTAGACATGGGATGTGGAGATGGGAGGATTCCCATCAATGCGGCTTTGAAATATGAGGTTAAAGGATATGGAGTGGACCTGAATCCCGAACGTATCCGCGAAAGCATACAAAACGCGCACATAGCTGGAGTGGACCATCTTGCGGAGTTTTATGAGCAGAACTTATTTGACACAGATTTGCAGGAGGCTACTGTCATCACAATGTATCTTCTGCCTTCTGTCAATCTCAGGCTCCGCCCCAAGATTTTTAAACAAGCAAAACCAGGGACCCGGATCATTTCTCATGACTTTAACATGAATGAATGGGTCGCAGATAAGGATTCTATGATTTTTGTGGGGGATGAATCACATGTGGTTTATTACTGGGTGGTTCCAGCCAACATCAGCGGTGAGTGGGATTTGTTGCTGGATGATAAGTCTCTGGAAGTCAAAATCAGCTTTAATCAGGTATTTCAGTTTGCTCAGGGTAATGTGAATCCAGAGAAAGAGGGGTGGAAAGTCATTGAAGAGAAATTAAATGGTGATAAAATATCTTTTAAATTACAATCCCCTGAATTTATTTGGGCCTTTAACGGAGAGGTCAAAGGGGAGGTGATGAGAGGGAATGCAGGAAAAGGAGTTTCCAGTCAAAAGGTCCCATGGGAGGCGGTGCGCAAACCCGGGACCAAAAAGCCTCTTGATGCAGCATCTGAGTAAGAGGAAAAAATGCCCAAATATTGTGCAATCTATACTAATCTTAAGCAAATCAATTAATTAAAAAATAATCAGAGGGTTTTTTAACAAGCTTTTTCACAGAAATAGTGGAAAACTAGGATCAACCTGGATTATTCACGAGTCGAGGTGGTTCGCTGTTTTTTTATGAATAGGTCAGGTAAAATAGTCTCAGTAGTAGGCAAATGAGGGGAAACAAAAGAAAAAATGTTGTGAGTTTTGAACTGAAATTTTATAATGGTGGGAATAATATTCAAAGACATGGCAGACCAATTCAAAGGATTGATTAGGGGGTAAAATGAACAAAAAGACTCTCGGTTTAGTTTTTTTGATAGTCCTTTTCTGCATCAGCCATTTGCTGTTTTCTCAATTTACTCCAGAGGAGATTGTCGAGCGGGAGAAATGGGAAGAATTCCTAAAGAGCGCAGAAATCATAAAGTCTGAAGATATTGGAGAAGGAGTGACCAAACCGTACCGGTTGTATTTAAAAAAGGGGGATGTGGAAAACTCGGGCTGCTGGAAGAATCCATCCGGTATACAAAAAGGCTTTCTGGAGGGCTGGCAGTATGAGATCGCTGCTTATGAGATGGACAAGCTTTTGGGATTGAACATGATTCCTCCCACGGTGGAAAGGGAGTTTAATGGGAAAAAGGGGTCGCTTCAGCTGTGGGTCATCAGTGAGATAAGTGACTTGGAGAGAATGGAGAAGGGGATGGGCATCCCGAAATCTCATGTGATCAGTTGGAATAGAAGCAAATATCTGGCCAGAGCTTTTGACTGTCTCATAGCCAATGAAGACCGGACCCAGCAGAACATACGCTACACCAAGGACTGGAGGACTATACTCATAGACCACTCCCGAAGTTTTAGGTCAAAAAGAAAATACACCCGAAATCTCCTGTATGGAAAAAACGGGATCAAAGAAAAAAAGCTGATCCGGCAGCTTCCCAGAGAATTCATCAAGAAAATCAAATCTCTTGATTTTGAGGCCATCAAAGAGGCGGTTGGCCCATATCTGACAGATGAAGAAATCGAGGCGGTTTTAAAGAGAAGAGATTTGCTGCTCAAAGAGATCAACGAAATGATTAAAGAAGTGGGGGAAGACAAATTTCTTTATTAACCTGACCTATTCATTAACTTTGACAAGATCAGGAAGGGATTTCCAGCCAGCGGAACCAGATAGGATGGTGCTTCTTGTACCATTGAAGTACATCATACAGGACTTTCTGGTCTTTGAGTGAAATGACCTCGGGAGGAATTTTATCAAAATGAACCCTGATTTTGTTGTCGCCTGGATATTCCAGAGCTTCGGTACAAAGAGTCTGGAGCTCATTCCGGATACGCCCTGAGTCAGATATTTTAACCGGACGGGTGCGGAAATCCTCACCGTAAATAAAACGGGTCAAAAGCGGATTAAAGACCAGCTTCTGTTCTTCAGTCTTTTCTGTTAAGCGAAGAGTGAATGTGACCTGCTTTCCAGCTCTGGGAGTTGATATTCGTGTGGTTACCCTGTATCTTTCCTCGTTAATGCATTCCACGCCAGGGGCTCCAGTATACGGGTCATAACACATATAACCTGAGAATGCCATCACCTCCCAGTTTTTTTCCGGGAAAAAATCATCGGCTCTGATAACCCGGTGACAGGCAGGCATCTCCGCTTCTCTGGCCTCTTTTATCATGCGGCGGTATTTTTCAACTGTGTCCTGTTCAACAGGTTTTTGAAAAAGTTCTTCAAGGCTGTTCTTAAATTCAGGTTTGTCAGGATCTAATCTCATCACGTATTGTTCCTTCTCTATAGAGAGCTCAAATTTCGGAGTAAAAGTCACCAGGGTTCCATCCAGGTCCAGAGCGGGAGTGAGGCTAACGGCCTGCATGGCTTCGGCTGATGCTGCATAGCCGTCTAAGAGAAACAAATGAGTTTCATTGTTTTTTTCCTTCCAGGTTCCCACTAAATAGGTGGGGGCGTAGGTTCCTGATTCAATGAATGCTTCTCCTTTGGTAGGCAGAACCCAGCCACCTTGGATAAGATGAGCCCCCAGCTCTTTCCATTGTTTCCACAACCAGCCCAGTCTTTTTTTCCGGCTTTCTCCTCCCAGCGTCCAGACATGTATATTTTTTCTCTTGATGCCAGGGTAGGTTTGTTCAACAGCCTCTACCACTTTTTCTCTTGGGGTCATAAAGTCCAGAAGGACTGAATTTTCTTCGGCTTTCCGGACTACTTCTAAGGGAAGAAAAAGATTCCCCATATAAGCTTCATACGGCTTGGTGATATGAAGGGGCTGGTTGAAAAGGTGCAAGACGGTAAGAGGCCCGCTTGGTTTTCCTTTAGCAAAGCGGGAAGTATTTTCCAGAGTGTCGATTACAGCACCCCAAACAGTGATTCCAGCGTCTTTAATTTCTTCCCTGAACTCATCCCAGCCGTAAACGTCCTCATTTAACAGACGGGTGACTCTGGCATCCAGCCATTTAGCGACCTGAGGACGGGCATAGACCCTTCCGAATCCCAATTGAGGATTGGAACCCATCTCTTTGGTCTCGCCCACTTTGGGCATCAATCCTTCACCCATACAGACCAGAACAGCATGATTTTCAGGGAGCTGGCGGGTGGCATACCAAAGACTTTCACTCATAGCATAGGCAGATATAGCGTCCGCATCTTTTTTCACCCGGTTCAGTTCCTGTTTGGTCTTATCTGTTCCTTCTCCAAAACGTCCAAAAAGCCGTGTTCCCAAGGCTGTCACTGCTGAGCTCATGGTCATCAAACGCTCCATACGGCCGTCCATAAATCCAATGTTTTTTAATTCTGCAGTCTGTTTTCCCCTGAGCCATTCCACCTCTACATTCTCCAACCAGAGGTGCATGCGCCCAAGAATAGGGCGGGTATCAAAAGCCCATTGGGCTACTAGGTCCCTTTTCTCTCGATCGGATAAATTCATTATTTTTTTCCTTTCTTCATAATATCAGGCTTGTACATAAAAAAATCGCGATGTCTTCCTTTTTTATCACAATTCACTCTTTTTGGGCTTAAAAGCCGGATATTTTTTTATAAAATTATAGTCTATTGCTCCGTAGGCACAAGTGTCGGAACATTTCAAACATCTGATGCATTCAGGCGAATTTTGGGTTTTATTGGGATCAAGACCTACAGGGCATGCTTTTGTGCACTCTCCACATTCAATACATTTTTCATCATCCACATGCATCTGGAACAAGCTGACTTTATTGAAAAAGCCAAGCACGGTCCCCAGAGGGCAGGTTGTCCGGCAGAAAGGCCTCATGGTGAAAATCATCCCTATTAAAAAAGCTGCCATGAGAAAGAATTTCCAGGCAAACAAGTATCCCAGCTGAGAACGCAGAGCAGAACTGGCTGCTACAAGAGGAAGGCCAGCTTCAAGAGTTCCTGCAGGGCAGATTAATTTACAGAACCAGGTCTGACCAAATCCCAGCGAATCCACCACCAGAAGCGGCATCAGTAAGACAAATAAGATGAGGACAGCGTATCTAAGGTATCTGAAATATCCAGGGATTTTAAATTTGGGAGACGGGATTTTATAGAGAAGTTCTTGAATAAGTCCAAACGGGCACAGCCATCCGCAGGGAATCCGTCCGATGAGACTCCCCACAGCAGCCAGAGAACCTATGACATAGAGCCCGAATTGATGTATTCCTACCGAAAGATTAAACCGGAGATTGGCCAGAGAGTTCTGTAGAGCGCCTATAGGACAAGCTCCTAAAGCGGCGGGACACGAATAGCAGTTGAGAACCGGCACACAGATTCCTTTGGAGGGGCCTTTATAAATAGTGCCTTTCAGAAAAAGAGGAATGTTCAGATTAAACAGCAGGGCGCTTATTGACTGAAACCATTTGCGTTTTCCTATGAGAAACATTTTTGTCAGCCGATTCCTATGCAGTTCAGGCAGATTGTTACAGCTTTTTCTAAAACAGCTTTGAATTCACCTGAATTGATCCCGATAATAATCAGGCCGGTAAAAAGAAAAAAGAGAAGAATGGATAATTTGCGCTTAGTGATTCTTTTCATGGAACTCTATAGGATAATGTTTTTTTTAAAAAAAATTAAGATAAATTTTAACCTGGATTATTCACGAGTCAAGTTTGCACCCTTACTCTTCATCCTCGAATTTTTTTAAAAAGACTTGAACTCATTAAAAATATTTAATATTTTATTTAGGACATGCCAAAAGCAGGCTGGAAAATTATTGGACTTTTCATATTGGGTTTATTTCTGCTGAATATAGATATTCAAGCTGAAGAGGAAAAAGAAGAAGAGGAAAAGCCTCTCCAGTATAATTCTGAAACATCAAAAATCGTCCATCAGGAAACCATTTTTTTAAACACAGAAGAGCTGGAAGATTTTCGGGTCAACTCGGTCTCATCAGTTTATGCTTCTCTAAACTCACGCTTAGCTTTAAAAACCAGCATCCAGGTCATTTATCAGAATCTTCCCATAGAAGGACATAAAAACACGGATATGTATTTCCTCTCCTCTCTGGTGATCAATATATAGAAATAAGCAAATAAAAATATAGGGAGTTTTCCATTGAAATCCAAAAACAGCCAGTATCTGTTTGAACTTTATGACCAAGAAGGAGCGGTTAATGATTTATTGAATTCCTGGGAGGAAAACAATTTCTCAGCGAGGTTATGGCATAAAGATTGGTCTTTATGGGCGGATACATTCCAGCCTGAGATCGTGGACCGGTTGGGATGGCTTGAACTTCCTGCCCGGATGCAGAAACGGATTTCAGAAATCAAAAGGTTTGCTCAGGAAGTCATAAAGGAAAAATTCACTGACCTAATTCTCATCGGAATGGGGGGGTCCAGCCTGACTCCGGAGGTGTTTCAGAGTGTTTTTAAAAATGCCAGTGGTTTTCCCAAATTGACTGTGTGTGACAGCACTCACCCGGTGGCTGTTGAAAAAGTCAGAAAAAGTCTTGATTTAAACTCCACTCTTTTTATGGTTTCCAGTAAATCCGGCACGACTCTTGAAACCGTGTCTCTTTTTCATTATTTTTGGTCTGAGGTCAGCAGAAGGGAGAAAAATCCGGGAAATCACTTCATAGCTGTCACTGACTTAAAAACTTCCCTTATGAAGGAGGCCCAGGAAAAAAAATTCAGAAAAATATTTAATCCTTTCCCTGATGTGGGGGGCCGATTCTCTGCTTTTACTGAATTCGGACTGGTTCCGGCATCTCTGATCGGAGTGGATATCCAAAATCTTTTGGAATGCGGACAAAAAGAACCTGATTTACTTTTGGGAGCAACCCTGGGTGTGGTGGGTGAGACAAGAGACAAGCTCACTTTTATGACCTCCAAGTCACTTAAGTCTTTCCCTCACTGGCTGGAGCAGCTGGTGGCAGAAAGCCTGGGTAAAGAAGGCAAAGGAATCATTCCTGTTATTAACGAGCCTCTGGAAGAAAGAAGCAAACAAGAGAGTGACCGATTTTATATTTTTATTTATTTAGATAAGGAATACAGAGAAGTGAAAAACTTCATCCAGAAGATAAAAGAAAAAAAGGTTCCTCATATTGAGTCAAAACTTAAAAATAAATATGAAATAGGAAAGGAGATATTCAACTGGGAACTGGCTGTGGCTGCAGCTGGCTCTTATTTTAGGGTTCATCCTTTTAATCAGCCGGATGTCCAAGCAGCCAAGGATTTTACCAAAGCAGCCATGAAAGATATAGCTCAAGAGAAAGTTGAGAAAAAGGAAGAGGTCAATGCCTTTAGTATAAAGGAGCCTGAGAAACTCGAAAAAGCTTTTCATGAATGGCTTTCTCAAGCAAAGAACGGGGATTGCGCTGCTGTTCAGGCATACTTAGCTCCTTCCCAGAAAGTGAGTCAGAAAATTCAGGAAATAAGAGCAAGCCTACAAAAGAAAGCAGGAATCGCGACCACCATGGGATATGGACCAAGATATCTGCATTCCACTGGTCAGCTCCATAAAGGCGGCCTTGATAAAGGACTCTTTTTGCAGATTGTGGATATTCCTGAAAAAGATATTAAAGTTCCGGGACAGGACTATTCTTTTGGATCCATCATAAAAGCTCAATCGTGGGGAGATTTTCAAGCCCTTCAACAAAGGAACAGAAGGGTCCTGAGAGTTGATTTAGAAGACCAGAGCCTGAAAGGATTGAGCAGGCTAATTGATATCGTTGACTCTTGAAAGTTTTAATTTCTAAATAAACATTTTCCAAGGAGTGAGAATCCAGGCTAGCCTGAATAGGTCAGGCTAGTTAATTATAGAGAAAATTTCAGGTTAACATAAATTTTGACACTGTTTTTCTGCTGTGTTATAAATTCAATTCAAACACATTCTGTGTGGTCCTCAATTCAAAATGACAAGAGAGAAAATAAAAGAATTCTACAACAGACATATCACTCTTTTTAATCTTCTGTTTTTGCTTGTTTTTATTTATTTATTCTTATTCAGTTTAGAGCTAATGGGTGCTTCCCTGAGGCTGTTTGGCAAAGACTTGGCCAAGCAGCTTATCGAGACCACCACCAATCCTTTGGTGGGGTTGTTCATCGGCATACTAGCCACGTCTGTCATCCAGTCCTCTTCATCAACCACTTCCATTGTGGTGGGTCTGGTGGCAGGAGGGGCTTTGAACATAACCAATGCCATTCCCATAGTCATGGGAGCTAATATAGGGACATCAGTTACAAACTCGGTTGTTTCTCTAACTCAGGTTAAACGAAACATAGAATTTGAACGGGCTCTTTCTGCAGCCATTGTTCATGACTTTTTTAATGTGCTGGCAGTGGCCGCGCTGTTTCCGCTGCAGTATTTCACTAATTTCATAGGAATTACAGCCACTTTTTTGGGAGAGAAATTTCAAACCATAGGAGGCCTTCAGTTTTTAAGTCCGGTTAAAACGCTAACCCGGCCGGTGGTAGATATATTCATAGGAATATTAGGCAGATATCCCTGGATTCTTTTAATATTATCCTTGGGGTTTCTCTTGATTGCTCTTTCCCGAATGGTAAAATCCTTAAAAATAATAGTTGTCCGCAAGGCAGAAATCTGGTTTGATCGATACATATTCAAAACATCTGTCCGGGCATTTTTATTGGGTGTGGTGCTCACTTCACTTGTTCAGAGCAGCTCCATCGTCACTTCTCTTGCAGTTCCCATGGCCGGGGCTGGCCTCTTGACCCTAACTCAGATTTTCCCATATACTCTAGGCTCCAATATAGGAACCACGGTTACGGCAATTCTAGCCGCTCTTGTGACCGGAAACCTTTCTGCTATAATTGTAGCGTTTTCTCATCTGCTGTTTAATGTCATGGGAATTGCGGTGTGGTGGCCTTTTAAATTTATTCCCATAACTATGGCCAAAAAATTCGCAGGTCTTTCCGTCAGGAAGAAATTTATTCCTGTGATTTATATCATAGTGGCATTTTTTGTGATTCCAGCACTGTTTATATATTTGTTCAGGTGATAGAGTTTAACTTAAGGAGAGAGATAAATGTTTAAAAAATGGCTTTCCATCTTTAGCAAAGACAATCTCATGGATAGGGCGTATCGAAGGTCATTCATCATGCTGGATTTAACCAGGGAAATGTTTTTAAAATCCAGGGAATCATTGAGAAAAAGAGAAGATAATGAAGTGGATATAAATATTCGTGATAGGGATTTAGAAGTCAACAGCTATGAAAGGGAGGTCCGCCGGAATGTGTTCAATCATCTAGTGGTCAGCGGTCCCGAGATGCTTCCTTCAGGCCTTGCTCTGGTCAGTATCATTATTGATATCGAACGCATCGGAGATTATTCAAAAAATATGGTCGAACTAGCCCAGGAACATCCTGGTAAACTTCACGGCGGGATGCTGGAAGAACAGCTGGTCAAAATTGAAGAAGCAGTGGAAGATAATTTCCTGCGGACAAGAAAGTGTTTTGAAGCCGGAGAAAAGGAAGCTGCTTTAAAACTTTTGGAAAAATACAGTTGGGTCAATCAAGCCTGCGATGACTGTTTAGTTGCGCTGGTGAAGGAAAAAGACAAGAACATAAAACCAGGTGATGCAGTGGCCCTGGCTCTTTATTCCAGACAGCTGAAGCGGATTAACTCTCATTTGAGAAATATCACAACCAGTGTGGTGAATCCTTTTGACCGGATTGGATTCAATCCAAAAAATTTTGAGAAAAAGCAGGCTAGGAAATAACCCAAATCAAAGAGGTTTTCCGCAAAAAGGGCAGTACACGAAATCAGGCCCCGCTGACCTTCCACAGTGAGGACAGTTTCGAAGAGGTGAAGTAAATGCAGAATCCATGGGTGAGCCATCCTGAGTAAAAACTGTGCCGCAGTTTTTACATCTCATAAAGGGGATTCCTTTTTTAACAGAAAAAAGGGGGATAAAAAACAAGCTTAAATAGCTGTCAGTTCTTTCAAGATACAGTTGGAAATGGCCGCATTCAGGACAGTTTCGTGGTTTTTTTTCTATTTTTACTGTTTTTGGCTGTATTCCACCGATAAAAAAGAACATATCAGAACTTAAAGCCTAAAAGATTCCAGTAGTTTAGAAACCAAAGAAAGATCACAAAAGAAATAAAGATAAGGAAATAATGCAGGCGGCTGCACCAACTCCAGTAGCTTTTGATCCAGACAATAGCTGAAAAAATAAAAACCCCTACGGCTAAAACCAGAGCCACAAAAGGGAGGCCCAGCAGAATTTTTAGGAAAAAGGAAATTCCATAGATCAATTGTTCAGGGCGGCTCATTAGGGATGAGAGTCCGATCAGGAATAGAATACAGACTCCGCTCATAACTCCTGAAGTCAAACGGAATAGTTTAGGGGCATCGGGTTCATCGGCAAGAGGATGACAGACTCTTCGCCTCAGGGCACCAAGGGGCCAGCAAAGGGTGGTGAGGAATAAAAATACCGTCACTCCCAGCACAAAAAAGTGGAAAGTGGGAGTCTCATGCCACTTGAGTTTCACAAAAGCAGAATAAGGAGAGTCTCCTATAAAAAGATGGGTGATGTGTCCTTCTGTATTTTCTTGAAAAAGAATTTTGTCCTGGGACCTGACTTTTTTGAACAGGAGAGGCTCTGCCTGAATCCATTGGCTCTTGCTTGAATTGGAAGAAATCAGAAGATTTTGCTCATGGATGGTTTTGACTTTTATGGTGGAGAAAAGTTGACCAATTTTTTCGATGCTGGAGTGATTGACCCTGGTTGAGCGGTACGTGCCGGACAGTTTATGAAGGCTGCTGTTATTGTTTTCTGAGTTTATTTCAGGCTTTGTTTTTGAGCAACGGGGGAAGTAACGATCCAGAATAGACTCAATGAGCTGGACTCGGGAAGCTCCTCCGCCGCCGACGCTGTTGTAGGACACAAAAAACCCCAGATTGTGTTCGGGGATGAGAACCAGATAAGAATGGAAAAGAAGAGTGTCACCGCCGTGTCCAATAGTGCGGAGACGGTTGTATTCCCATTCCCAGAAGCCGTGAGCATTTCCATTCAACCTGGGGTCATGAGTGAAAAGTGTGGAGTGCATGAGAGGGACTGTTTTTTTATTTAAAATTTCAGTTTCATTGTAGGTTCCGTTTTGTAGGTGGGCGATCATGAATTTGGAAATATCCTCTCCGGTTGTACTCAGAGCACCGGCTGGAGCCATTCCATTAAGGAGTTCAAACTCATCAGGTTTCAGGACACCGTTTTCATACTTGTAGCCTATGGACATGTCCTCAGCCAGATGGTCGGGCAAAGGCTGACGGAATGTGCTGTGCTCCATCCCCAAAGGTTCAAAAATATTTTTTTCTATGTATTCTTCAAATGAAATCCCCGAGACACATTCTGCAATGTATCCGGCAAGGGATGTACCGTAGTTGGAATAGGAGGTGACTTGGCCTGGGGGGAGGACTCTTTGAGGCATGTTTTTTTTCAAAAAATCTACCAGCAGCATCAGGTCTTTTGGTTTGCGCACAGCCATTCCGATTGATTTTTCTTCAAAACCCGGTGTATGAGACATGAGATGAGCCATGGTGATGGGTTCTGGGAAAGTCTCCGGTATTTTAAACCCTTTCAGGTAGTGGTTGATGTCTTTGTTAAGGTCGATTTTTCCCTGTTCATAAAGCTGCATTACTGCGGTCCAGGTGAACAGTTTGGATATGGATCCGGGACGGAAAAGGGTTTTATCAGATTCAACGGGTTTGTTTTTAGAGATATCTGCTAAGCCGTATCCCTTTGTCAGAAGGATTTTTCCGTTCATGACCGCTGCAAAGCTTGCGCCTGCGATGTGTTTGTCTGCAATGTGAACCGCCATGATTCCGTCCACAAAATTTTCAAGGTCCTGAGGATCAATGGAGACAGCGGGAAGGAGTTCCTCCAGGTTCAAGGGAAACCTGTTGACTTCAGGGTTCTGGCTGCAGAGCCAGGGAACAGCACTGAACACCAGGACAAGTCCCATCAAAACAAAAAAAATATTTTTTTTCATGGATGTTTTCCTCTATACGGAATGATTTGTCTTTCTAAAAATATATCATCAGAAGTCATACCCTGCAAGATTATTTTGATCTGATTCTTCGATCATTAATTTATTGTAATCATATTTCTAGTTATTTATAATAACAAAAAAGGCCTATGAGTGAGAGCATAAGCAACCCGAAAAACAACAAACAGGAAATCTTGAAGACCATCATCAAAGACCTTCATGATGGGGTTCCTGTTGAGAAGCTGCAGAAAAAATTTGCTGACCTTATTAAAGAGACTTCTCCAGAGGAAATCGCTGATATGGAGAATGAACTGATCAAAGAAGGATTTCCTCCAGAGGAGATACAGAGACTTTGCGATGTTCATGCCCAGGTTTTTGAAAAAACTTTAAAAAAGGTCAAAAAGGCCAGCAGAATCCCAGGGCATCCTGTTCACACTTTTATTCAAGAGAATGAACACGCTAAAAAACTGGCAAAAAAACTAAAAAAATCAGCAAAAAAACTGCCTGAAAAAGACCCTCCCGAAGATAAAATCAAGGATTTTAAAAATATTTTCAACAAGCTGAAAGAAATAATCAAGCACTTTGAAAGAAAAGAAAATCAGCTTTTCCCGGCTCTGGAGAAACAAAATTTCACAGGGCCTACCAAAGTCATGTGGGGAAAGCACGATGAAATCAGAGAGCATTTCCGGAAAGGGGAGAAGTTCTTAGAAAAGAAAAGCTGGGCAGAGCTCAAAAAAGAGGTAAAATCTCTTGTCTCTGGAATCAAAAAATTGATTTTTCTGGAAGAAAAGATTCTTTATCCCACTTCTTTAAAAAAGCTCGATGATAATGAATGGGCAGAGATAAAAAAGGGAGGAAGAGAAATTGGATATTCATGGATAAAACCTTCTGATTTATGGGATTCAGAATTAGCTAAAAAAAGGAAAAGAAAGGAGATCATGGAAAAAAAAGAACCAAGTAAAGAAAAAATCCAAGATGACAAAAGAATAAAGCTGGATGAGGGCCACTTATCCACGGAACAGATCCGGCTTTTATTGAAAAATCTTCCGGTTGATATTACCTTTGTGGACGAAAATGATAAGGTGTGTTTTTACAGTGCCAGCAAGGACCGGATATTTCCGAGAAGCCCTGCGGTTATAGGGAGGTCTGTTCAGAACTGCCACCCCCAGAAAAGTGTGCATGTGATTGATAAAATCGTAAAAAGTTTTAAAGAGAAGACAAAGGATAAAGCTGAGTTCTGGATTCAAAAGGACAATCAATTTATTTATATCCGCTATTTCCCTGTTTATGATGAAAAAGGCGACTACAAAGGAGTCATTGAAGTCTCCCAGGAAGCATCTGGAATCCGTTCTTTAAAAGGAGAAAGACGTATTCTAGACTGGTAGGTCTCTCCGAATCCCTATTTTAATAAATCCATTTAAAAAGAGGATAAAATGAAAAAAGCATTGATATGTTTTTCTTTTTTACTGGTGTTTTCCGCCGCATCTGTTTTTTCTTTAGATGAATCCAAGAAAAACCCGCTTACCGTACCAGAGAAAACCGAATTTAAAGAAACTTCCCGCTATCAGGATGTTGTGGAGTTTATCGGTCAGCTTCAGAAAAAAAGCTCTCTCATAAGAGTTGAAACCATGGGGACCAGTACAGAAGGAAGAGAAATTCCGCTCGTTATTATTGGGAATCCGGTTCCTTCTTCTCCTCTTGATTTAAACTATGATGAAAGAATGGTGGTTTATTTTCAGGCCAATATTCATGCGGGAGAAGTGGAAGGAAAAGAAGCAGCTTTGATGCTGGCAAGAGATATTGCTTTAAGCGATGAGCCTCCTTATTTGGACAAGATAGTGCTTCTGCTGGCTCCTGTATTCAATCCAGATGGAAATGAAAAAATAAGTGCGAACAACCGCAGAAATCAGGTCGGTCCGGAGAAAGGAGTGGGTGTGCGTTATAACGGACAAAATCTTGACCTGAACCGGGATGGGCTGAAGCTGGAAAGCCCGGAAGTCAAAGGATTGGTTCAAAATGTTATGATGCGTTGGGATCCAGCTCTTCTTCTTGACAGCCACACTCATAATGGTTCCTATCACGAGGAAGTGGTCACTTATATCTGGTCTGTAAACCCAAACGGTGATAATTCGCTCATTGATTTTATGAGCGGAAGATTTATGCCTGAAGTGAGTAAAATATTAAAAGAGAAATACCAAACTCTTTCTATCCCACACGGCGATTTTATGGACGTTAAAGAACCTGAGCTGGGGTGGAGAACACTGGGGCCCGAACCAAGATACATCAGCAACTACATAGGACTCCGGAATCGCCTGGGGGTCCTTAATGAAAATTATCCGTATGCTGATTTCAAAACCAGAATTTTTTCATGTCATAAGCTTTTTCATTCTGTTCTGGAGTTCTGCTGTGCTCAGAAAGACTCTATTCTTCAGCTTGTAAGTGAAGCAGATAAAAGAACAGTGGCAAGAGGGCTTAATCCAGGAGAAAAAGATGTTTTTATCACAGAGTATGATGTAAAGCCACTTGAGAAGGAAATAACAGTCCATGGGTATGAAATGGAAGTCACTGAGACAGACAGAGGGTGGCCTAGAGCCAGAAAGACAGATAAGAAAAGAACTTATGCCATGCCTTTATACGCGGATTATGTTGCTAAAAAAAGTGTAAGACTTCCCTTTGGCTATCTCATTCCCATTCCCGTGCCAGAGGTCCAAGATAACCTGCTCTATCATGGAATCACTGTAGAAAAACTCAAACAGCCCGTTAAACTGGAAGTGGAAAAATTTGTGATCGAAGAACTCAAGTCAATGGAAAGACCTTATCAGGGGCATCATTTGAATACAGTAAAAGGGAAATACGTCACAGAGAAGGTGGAATTTCCTGAAGACACTTTGTTTATTCCCTTGGCTCAGCCGCTTGCCAATGCGGCATCCTATTTATTAGAACCGGAGAGTGATGACGGTCTTTTGGTCTGGAATTTCTTTGACCGTACTATTGTTCCTCAATGGGGGAGAGGGACACAGGTCTATCCTGTCTACAGGCTAATGGAACCTGTGAATCTGGAAAGAGAAGCTGTGAAACTGGAAAAATAGGGGACATGACATGACCTCTTTGGTTTTGACACCTGAAGAATTTTGCGAGCAGACTTTGGCTTGTCTTGAAGAAGCAGCTGATCCAGAGAGGGCTGAA
>CAYULB010000022.1:0-8282 GCA_964445575.1 uncultured Eubacteriales bacterium | reverse complement strand
GGGCTGAATCAGGGAATAAATGGCTGCGCCGGGCTTCGATTGTTTCATTTGTAAAGCCAGCCAGGCGCGGTAAATACATTCCCATAATCCAGAGGATTGCTGAAAAGCTTTTCTATGATGAGGACGACCTGATCCAAAAGGCCAATGGATGGATTTTAAGGGAATCCGGAAAAACCGGCATGAACCGCCTTGAAAGATTTCTGTTAAAGCACGGAAAAAGGATCCCTCGAACCACCTTGAGATATGCTGTGGAAAGATTTCCGGAAAAAAAGAGAAAGGAAATTCTTATTAAAACAAAAAAGAATAACTGAGAACTAAAATACTGTGAATGCTACATGATTTTAGGTCAGTTTTTATGAAAGGATGTTAAATGGAAAATTCAACTGAAAAAATGAGAAACGCCTACCGGACTTCGCTGTACTTTCACCTTGCGGTTATGGTAAGCCTGCTGCTGTACATTGCCGTGGTAGAACTTATCGGAGCCAGGATAAGCGCTTCCGCTGCCACTGTTGGTTCCAATTACTTATCCTCGCTGCGCTATATATTTTACGGGGTAACCATTGTGGTGATTTTCACCATTCGAAGAGTGAGCAGTGCTTTCAAAGTAAAACCGAGAACCGGAAAGATAGAGAGAAGTATTCAGAGGATGTTAAGAGTCAGCATTGCCATAACTGTATTGTGTGAAATCCCTGCGATGTTAGGATTTATTTATTTTCTGCTTAAAGGGGGAAAAAGAGACTTTTACTACCTTATTATCCTTTCGGGGGTGCTCCTGTTTTTGTATTTCCCCAAATATTCCAAGTGGCAGCCTTTTACGGAAACAGGAGAATGAGTTGAAAATAAAATTCTTGGGGGCATCCCGCCAGGTGACCGGTTCTTGCTTTCTATTAAAAGCAGCCGGTCTTAATATTTTAGTGGAATGCGGGATGTTTCAGGAAAGGGAGTATCTTAAGAGAAACTGGACTCCCTTTACTGTTTATCCGGGGTCAGTGGATTGCGTGCTTCTGACGCACTGTCATCTGGACCATTCCGGCTTGATTCCCAAATTTGTTAAAGAGGGATTTAAAGGCCAAATATTCATGACTCCTGCTTCACAGGACCTTTTGGAAATAATGCTTCTGGATTCAGCTAAAATTCAGGAAGAAGATGCAGCATACAAGAAAAAAAGACACCAGAGAGAAGGAAGAAGAGGTCCTCACCCTGAAATCCCCTTGTATAAAGTTAGGGATGCCAGGAATTCCTTTGCTTTTTTTTCAAGTGTTGAATACTCCTCGCCTTTTTCTCTTAATGAAAAGATAACTGTTAATTTCAGAGACGCAGGTCACATTGTCGGCTCTGCAATGGTGGAAGTAGAGGTTAAAGAAAACAGAACTGCCAGGAAAATTATATTTTCTGGAGATATAGGTCAGTGGGATAAACCCATTGTCAAAGACCCGAGTGTGTTTGAACAGGCAGATTATGTGGTGATGGAATCGACCTACGGAGACAGGGAGCATAAGGATTCTGTTCGTCCAGAAGTCTTGATTTCTCAGATAATCAATAAGACCTATTCAGCAGGAGGAAAAGTAATTATCCCTACCTTTGCCGTAGAAAGAGCCCAGGATTTGTTGTTTTATCTGTCAAGACTGGTAAGGAAAAATAAAATCCCCTTTCTTAAGATTTTTTTAGACAGCCCCATGGCGGTCAATGTGACAGATGTGTTTCAAAAGCACCGGGAGTGTTATGATGAACACACCAAAAAGCTCATACAAAAAAATGAAAATCCTTTTCAATTTCCTGGCCTAAAGCTAGTGAGGACTCGAGAACAGTCAAAAGCCATCAATGATATCAAGGGGCCTTGTATTATTATGGCTGGTTCAGGCATGTGCACCGGAGGGAGGATCAAACATCATCTGGTCCATAATATTTCGCAGCCTAATAACACTGTGATTTTTGTGGGGTACCAAGCCTCAGGAACCCTTGGAAGACACATTGTCAACGGAGAGAAACAGGTAAGGATTCTCGGAAAATTAAGGGACGTGAGGGCCAACATTGAATACATGGATAGTCTCTCAGCCCATGCGGACAGGACCGCTCTTTTAAAATGGCTGGGACACATGAATTCGCCTCCCAAAAAAGTGTTTTTGACACATGGGGAAGAGCCGGCTGCTCTGAACCTCAAAAAGGAAATCGAGAAAAAAGGCTGGGCTGTGGCTGTCCCCAAATACAGGCAAGAATTTATCCTGGATCGTTCCTAAAATATATTATACCTGACCTATTCATAAAAAAATGGCGATGTTCTCATTCCAGGCGAGCCGATCTCACTGCATCTGCTTTGTTGCAGGCCATTCGCAGTGAAGGACCACGACTTCATGCCCTGCGCCTCGCATCTGCAGCAACCTCGACTCGTGAATAATCCAGGTTATATTGAAATTCAGGTACAGCTTGCGCTCCCTTCAGCCATGCCTGTATTTTAGATTTGATATTTGTGATTGGCGGTTATAGAATAAAAAGAAAATATTTATAAGAGGTTAAAAATGAGCATCAAAGGTTATTTTGGGGAAGATATCCCCAGAAGAAAGTTTCTTGAGCTGAGCCTCAAAGGAGGGGCAGCTTTGGTTGCGGTTCCATCGCTGCTGAGTCTGGTTTCATGCAAAGGCGCTCAGCCCGAAAAGAAGGTCTTAACAGTCGCAAAGGACATTTTAGATAAAACCATTCAGAAAGCGCTTGAGAAAGGCGGTGACTTTGCTGATGTGTACATTGAACACCGTATATCAAGGGAGCTCCTGCTGGAAGAGAACAAGTTCAAAAGCGGTGTGTATGGGATAAGCCAGGGAGCCGGAGTCAGAGTCATATCCGGAGATAAAACAGGTTTTGCCTATACCGATGAAGTCACTGAGGAAAAATTATTAAACGCGGCACAGGTCGCTTCCTATGTTGCCCAGGGACAAAAGACTGTGCAGCCTGTTTCTGTTCAGCCAAGTGACAGGCCGTCTTATATCACCGTGGATGTGCCGCTGGAAGAAGTCGCAGACCAGAAAAGAATTGACGTCATGAACCGGGCCAATCAGGTTGCATTGGATTATGACCCGAAAATCAAAATGGTCACGGTAAGCTATTATGATGAAACCAGAGGCCGAACCATTGCCAACAGTGAAGGTCTTTATTTGAGTGATGAGCTTCCCCTTATGTTTTTCATTGTTCAGACTCTGGGAGTTGGGAACAACACCAGGCATATGGGAAGAGAAAGACTCAGCAAGCACATGGGATTTGAGATGTTTGATAAATACAGACCTGAAGATGTAGCCCGAGCAGCCGCCAGAGAATCAGTGGCCATGCTGAAAGCTGAAGACTGTCCGGCAGGAATGATGGATGTGGTGATGGAGAACGGCTGGGGAGGCGTGCTGGTCCATGAAGCTGTGGGGCATCCTCTGGAAGCTGACAACATTGCTAAAGAGATCGGAGCTTTTACCGGAAAGCTGGGTCAAAAAGTGGCCAGTGATGTTTTTACCATGGTGGATGACGGAAGTCTTCCCAATATGAGAGGTACAACCAATTTTGATGATGAAGGAACTCAGATGAAGAGGAATGTTCTGATTAAAGATGGAGTGCTGGAAAAATACATGACAGATAACCTCTCTGCAAAGCAGATTCAAATGGAAAGAACAGGAAATGGAAGAAGACAGACTTTCCGGCACATCCCTATTCCCAGGATGACCAATACCTTTATTGAAAAGGGAAGCGACAAGCCCGAAGACATACTGAGTTCAACCAAGCAGGGACTTTATGTGCAGAGCTTGAGTGGAGGAAGTGTCAATCCTATCACGGGTGTGTTTAATTTCACCTGCCGCGAAGCATATCTTATAGAAAACGGAAAAAAAACAGTCCCTGTTAAGGGAGCCACTTTAATTGGGAACTGTATGGATATCGTTTCCAACATTGATGCTGTGGGAGATGACCTGGCCTTTGGACCGGGAATATGCGGAAAAGGAGGACAGTCCTGTGAAGTTTCAGCAGGTCAACCCACTGTTAGGATCCGCAGCATTAATGTGGGCGGAAGCCGTTCAAGGAGTTAACAATGGAAAATAAAGAATTAGCAGAAAATTTGGTCAAAAAGTGTTTGGAAAAAGGAGCGGACTTCTCAGAAGTGTTCATTGAATCCTCTCGTAACCTGAGTGTGGAAGTGAGAAATGGAGACATTGAAACAGTACAAGAGGCTTCTTCTACCGGGGTAGGATTTCGGGTGCTGAAAGACAAAGCCATGGCCTTTTCCTACTGCAATGACCTGTCGGAAAAATCCCTGGAAGATACCCTAACTAAGGCTGTTAACTTTGCCGGATCTACCACTCCGGATGAGAACAATATTTTTCCCTCAGAAAAAGGAGTGACAGAAATTAAAGGTCTTTTCGACCCCGAATTAAGCCAGGTTTCTATGGACAAAAAGATCAGTTTGGCCAAACAGGTTGAAGAATTGGCTATGAGAGACGAGAGAATCACCAAAAGCGGAGGTTCTGGTTTTTCAGAGTCTGAAAGGGAAATTTTTCTGGCCAATTCAAACGGACTGTCTAAATCCTTTAAAACAACTGTATGCAGCTTTGGATTATCTGTGGTGGCAGAGAAGGGGGAACAGAAATCATCGGGGTGGGAATACTGCTCCCGAAGATTTTTCAAAGACCTTAAGTCAGCAGAAGAAGTGGCTGAAAAAGCAGCCAAAGATGCGTATGAAATGCTGGATCCTAAAATGGTCAAAACACAGAAAGCAGATGTGATATTTGACCGGGATGTTTCCAGAGCTGTTCTGGGAGGTATTTTGTCTGCAGTAAACGGAGAAAGAGTTCTTCAGGGAGCCAGTTTTCTCGGAGACAATCTCGATAAAAAAATAGGCTCCGAGCTGATCACCCTTATTGACGATGGGATCCGTCCTAAAGGACTGGGAAGCAAGCCTTTTGATGGAGAGGGAGTTCCGACCCAGAAAAGGACTATTGTTGAAAAAGGAGTGCTCAGGGGATTTATGTACAACACTATTGTGGCCCGAAGAGCTGGAAAAAAAAGCACAGGAAATGCAAGCCGGGGAGGCTATCGGTCTATTCCTGATATAGGCCCTCACAATTTCTTTATGGCAAACGGAGACACTCCGCCCCAGGAGATCATCAGATCTACCCGGAAAGGATTGTGGCTTAAAGGAGTGACCGGATATGGGATCAACCCTGTGAATGGAAATTTTAGCGGAGGAGCCTCTGGGTTCTGGATCGAAAACGGAAGAGTGGTATTTCCTGTAAAAGGGCTCACCATCGCAGGAACAGCTTTTGATATGCTGAGCAGCATTGATGTGCTCGGAAATGACCTGGATCTGAATCTTTCATTCACAGCGCCTACTTTCCGAATTAAAAACATGCAGATCGGGGGAGAGTGACAGGAGAGTCAGTTAGACAAGCTGATTCTTGAGCCCGCTGATTTTCATGTTCTATTCTGGAGCAGACTACAGCCCTCCCTTATGAAGAAGCCGCCTGCCTTCAATGGTTGTTCGGGGAGTGTCATATCAATATGGGTCTGGATTATAATTTCATGTTTCTATCATTTTCTTGACACCTGTTGCTTCAGGATTCTATAATATTATGAAAGAATAACTATCGAGAGCATTCTTTTTTTTTCTGAATGCTTGATACCTAAGAATTAAGAAGGAGGTAATCATGAGAAGTCGTACTTTCAAATTTTTATCACTGGTGCTATTCGCTTTTTTGGTGATTACTGCCTGCGGTGAAAAGGCAGAGGAACCAGTTGCTGAGGAGGCTGAACCTATGGCAGAATTATCTGGTAAACGAGTGGCCGTCCTCATTGCTGAAGGGTTCCATGATGGAGAAACTCTTATTCCCAAGTCCTTTTTGGAAGAGCGCGGTGCTGAGGTAGTGGTGCTGGGTCCTGCTGTAGGTGATGTGAAAGCTTACAACAGTGAACAAATGGTCACCATTGAGAAAGCAGTCGAAGAAGCTGAAGTCGGGGAATTCGATGCTCTTATCCTTCCTGGAGGCAAGGGTCCTGCGGTTTTAAGGGAGAATGAAGCGGCTGTGAATTTTGTGCGGGATTTTATGGAATCAGGCAAGCCTGTTGCTGCTATCTGTCATGGACCCCAGGTACTCATCAGTGCTGGTGTCATTGAGGGCCGCACCCTGACATGTGTTTCCTCGGTTGCTGAAGAGGTTCAAGAAGCGGGGGGAGAATACCTTGATGAACCGATTGTGGTGGACGATAACTTGATCACTTCCAGAGTTCCGGACGATCTTCCACAATTCAATGAAGCGATTCTCAACGCCCTGAAGAAGTAAACGGCATAAGATTTTATACTTAGCTGGAGACAACTAACCCGGAGGGAATTCTTAAAGGAAAGACTTCAAAAATAGAATATCAAGAAAAGATTCTATCTGTTCTTAATAACCACAAAAAACTAGAGGTACATAAAAATTGCCTTCAGCACTGATTCTCCTCATTGCAGTCAGCTGTTTCATCCTGGCATATATTTTTTACGGCCGGTATCTGGCTGGGAAATTAGGGCTGACCCTTAAAAACAAGACTCCCTGCCACACCATGAGGGATGGGATCGATTATGTCCCTGCCAAATGGCCGGTGCTTTTAGGGCATCATTTTGCTTCCATTGCTGGAGCAGCCCCCATAATCGGGCCGATCACAGCTGCGGTATTCGGATGGATTCCTGTGTTCCTTTGGATTATTTTGGGAAGTGTGTTTATGGGAGCTGTTCATGATTTCACTTCTCTTGTGGCATCAGCCCGGCATAAAGGACGTTCTATTGGTGAGGTGATCAAGGAGCATATTGGACTCCACGGAAAATTTCTTTTTCTGATATTTGCCTGGTTTACTCTGGTTCTGGTTGTGGCCGCCTTTGTGATTTTGGTTGCGAAAACATTTGTAACTACTCCTGAGGTTAGCACCGCGTCCATTTTATTCATCATGCTGGCTGTGGTATTCGGATTCTCAATCTACCGGATGAAAACCAAACTATGGGTCTCAACTCTAGTGGGTGTGACTCTTTTGATCTTATGCATCTGGATAGGCAACCAATTTCCTATTGTTTTCCCTGGAACAGAGGCCAATGCCCAGGTAATATGGACCTGTATCATCCTGGGGTATATTTTTATTGCCTCTGTCACTCCGGTCTGGATACTCCTCCAGCCCCGAGATTACTTGAATTCAAATCTTTTGTATCTGGTCCTTATTTTCAGCTTCTTTGGAATCCTTATCGCAAATCCTCCTATCAAATTTCCTGCTTTCAGCAAATTTGTGCAACCTGGTTTAGGCTCTTTGTTTCCCATTTTATTTGTCACAGTGGCCTGCGGAGCTATATCGGGATTTCATTCTTTGGTGGCGTCCGGGACCACGGCCAAACAGCTCAACTGTGAACTGGACGCACGCCCGGTGGGATATGGAGGGATGCTTATCGAAGGGCTGCTGGCAGTCATTGCTTTGATCACAGCCGTGGTTCTTCTTCCTTCCCAATACCTGGAGTTTTTCCCCAAAGGGGGCAGTGCTAACCCCATAACACTGTTTGCAAACGGAGTAGGGGGATTTGTCTCAAAGCTGGGAATCCCAGTGAAAATCGGGATTGTTTTTGCGGCTATGGCAGTGGCGGAATTTGCTCTCACTTCTCTGGATACAGCGACAAGATTAGGCCGGTTTGCTTTTCAAGAATTGTTACGCTCAGAAAATCCCACTCCTGCCCGTAAGTTTCTCACCAACCGGTTTTTGGCAACCTTTTTTACCATACTCCCGGGTGGGATTTTAGCCTTATCTGGAAGCTATCAGGCCATATGGCCTATTTTTGGTTCAGCCAATCAGCTTCTGGCAGCTCTGGCTCTGCTGGCTGTAAGCGTATGGCTGGCTAAAAAGCAGGTCAAAAATCAATTTGTCAGATATCCCATGTTCATAATGTTTGCCATAACTCTGTCCGCGCTTGCGGTTTTGGTGTACAGTAAAACAAAGTTGGCCATTCGTTTCTTATCTGACCAACCTGTTCCAGCTGGTTTTAATCTGATCGGAACCTGTTTTCTTCTCCTGGTGGCCTTGATGCTGTTTGTCGTGGCCATAAGTCTGGTGTATCAGGCGGTTAAAAGCCTGAAAAAGGTAAAATGAAATTCAGGGCTGGCTTTTTGTCTTTTTAAAGCAGAACGGATTGGTTTAGTGCCTTTTAATTTCACCAAGATTATATCTGAATAGAAGTCCGAATCACAGATTAAACTTGCAAAAATAATATCTGTAACGAAAATAGAAGAAATGGAATAAGGAAATGGAAT
>CAYULB010000021.1:0-36214 GCA_964445575.1 uncultured Eubacteriales bacterium | reverse complement strand
AAAATAAACCCCTTTTTTTCCTCTTAAACGAGGCTTTTTGGCCCCAAAAAAGACATTTAAGAGAAGTGAGGAATCCCATAGTAAAAAGGATAAAATAAGTGAAGCGATATCAATAAGATCATTAAAATTTGATCATCCGATTTTTTTCATTGCTGGGAATAAAGGATTATCTGAGAATAAACCCTTTTTTAAGAGGATCCTCTGGATCAAAATAAAACCTATTCTCGCCGGTAATGGAAGCGCTTCCAGTGACCTCAGGAATGACAGCAGAATAAGGACCCACTTTAGTCCCTTCTTTCACTGATACTTTAAATTCTGTTCCTATGATGCTTTCTATGACTAGAGTTTCTCCTTTTCTCAGCTCTCCTTTGGAGTAAAGAATAGCTGCTCTGGCACTCACTCCGGTTCCGGTGGGAGATCTGTCCACTTCCCCATCTGCAAACACACATACATTCCGGCTGTGATTGGAAGGTTTTTCAGGCATTCCTGTGATGATAGTGCCGTATAAAAATCCCAATTCATCCTCTAAAGGGTGCTTGATATCCACCGCATTCATAACTGCTTTTTTCATCTCACGTCCCAAGTGAATCAATCGGCTGTAATGTTCGGGTTTAAGGGAAACGTTCAATTCTTCAGCCTTACAAAAGGCATAAAAAGCCCCCCCAAAAGCTATGTCATAATTCACCATCCCCAATTCCGGGACCTGAACCTGTTGGTCTTTGAGATAAACAAAACAGGGCACATTTAAAAAAGAAACCTGCGTCACCTTTCCATCTTTTCTATAAGCCGTGGCTGTGACCAGCCCTGCCGGGGTGTCCATTCTGACTTCAGGATGATCTCCTTGTTTCTTTATGATCCCTGTATCCAGAGTCATCTTAGCCAAGGCAATGATAGCGTGTCCGCACATTGTAGAGTAACCCTCGTTATGAAGAAAAAATACGCCAAAGTCTGCTTCCTTTGTCACTGGTTCTGTAAGCACCGCCCCGTACATGTCCGCATGTCCGCGCGGCTCCCACATCAGTCCAGTGCGTAAAGAATCAAAATGTTCGCGAAAATACCTCCGCTTCTCTAAAATACTATCCCCCGGAATGTCAGGAAGCCCCTTGGTAATAAGTCTTAATGGTTCTCCGGCAGTATGGGCTTCCAGTGTTTCGATCACCTTCCAATTTGAAGAAGGCTTCCACGCCTCATTCATTTTTTTCCCCTGTTTCAAATTTTACCTCATACCCTTTTCCGAATTCTTTTGCTTTTCTATATATGAACTCAGAAACCACTAGGTCAAAAAGGGCCATCCCCACTGATTTAAAGACAGTGGCGCCTTTCTCTCCTGGCTCTCCTTTTTTTATGGAAATTTGACCAGAAATGACTTTTCCTATCGTGACGATGTGTTCCTTTTGGATCCACCCTTTTTCCAGAGGAATTTTAAGGTCCCCTGACTCTTCCACAGCATAATCAGTATCCACGACCATGGTGCCGATGTTTTTAAACAGAGCCGCTGGAAATTCTCTCATATCTGGTTTATAAGACCCTATACCCACGATATGTTTTCCCTGATACATCTCTTCTTTGTCAGGAAGTACCGGTTCCCTGGAGGTTGTCGCTGTAATTATGACTTCTGATCCCCGGAGCAGTTGTTCGGAACCAGTTGTTTTCTTGATCTGAATTCCTTTTAAAATTCCTGCCAACTTACGGCATAACTGATCTGCTTTTTCAGTATATAGATCGTACACATAAACGGTCTCAAAATCTCTCTGAGTGCATGCGGTAAGAGTTTGATGGAATCCCTGCACTCCGGCCCCCACTATCCCCAGAGTCTTGACATGAGGGGATGCCATATGACGGATGCTCACGCTTCCCACAGCTCCTGTTCTTAAAGCTGTTAGAGCAGCTCCATCCAGTACCGCCAGGGGTTTTCCTGTGTTCCCATCATTAAGGACCATCACTCCAAAAAGCACCGGGAGCTCTCTTTTTTTATTCTCAGGAAATAAAGAAACCAGCTTTGTAGCCATGTGTTTTTCAGTAAAACAGGGCATGAGCAGAAGTGTGTTTCCCCGATAATCAATATGCGTCCTATCAGGCATATGAAAGCCCCCCTCTTCATACATCCGCACAGCCTGTTCCACAGAATTGACTAATTCATTCCTAGAAACCACTTCCAGCATACTTTTATGATCGAGTATCAGCATATTATGCCTTCTTGTATGGACTGATTTTATTTTTTAATCCGCTCTATGTCAATAAAGGTAAAAGTCGTATTAAACAATTTACATTCTCAAATGATTCCACTAAAATATGTTCTTCATGAAAACAACTAAAACAAACGTTCAACAGAGGAGAGCCCTATGAAAACCAAGTATTACATTCAAGGTTTTAAAGCGAAAACTGATTATTCTTATGAAGACACATTGATTCTGGAAGATAAAAAAGCCTACCCCTCTGAAGAGGAGGCTATCAAAAAAGCAAAAGAATACTTTAAAAAGAATGAAAAGCTTCAGCTCATTGTTATCTACAAAGGTCTTGAAATGACCCCCAAACAAGGCACTAAATTTTTATTTAAAGATAAAGAGGGGAATCTGGAACTGGTCGATTCCTGGTGGAAACAAGACACCTACTGCTAGAAACCCCGCCCGAACATCCCCCAAAAAAGGTCCCCCAACTCCCAATATTTGTGCACAGCTGCTCGGCTAAAATCATTGGTGTATTTAGTGAGATATTCTTTTGCTTTTTGAAGGCTCTCTTCGGAAGGGTCTTCTCCATATAGTTCTTTCACTTTTTTTTCAATCATAGGAAGATCCATAAAGGCTTTCTCCTCGAACTCTGAAACAGCCTCCTCAATATATTTTGCTGCTTCTCCCCACCTAACCTGAGCCAGCCGGTTTGCCCGCCTGAAAGCCCAACAGGCTGAATCTGTTCTGAATCTGTGCTGGGCGCAGATCTCAAAACTTGACGGCAGTTCAGTCACTCCTGCAAATATAGGTATCCGAGGGCTTTGACCCGGATTATCAAAAGAAAACCAGGCGATTCCACCTACTTCATCAGGAAGCCAATCCCGGCACTGGAGCACTTCAGAATAAGAACATCCTGAAATAGCAATGGTCCTTACAGGATTGACGGTTCCGGGTTTGATAGTATTGATAAGGTTTATGAAATCCCATGACATCCACGGGTTTACCACTGGGCTTAGTATCATCTCTTCGCTTCTTCTTTTTTTCACCATCAAATTTTTTGTCATGTCCCATTCTGTGCCTTGATATGTCTGTCTGTAAAAAGCCATCACATCCCGACTAGAAAGTTTCTTATCCGGCTTAACCGAAAAAGGAAGCTCCTCTGCATCAAAATCAAGGTTAAGAGAAGGGGCCACAGAATTTAGAACAAAATATTCCCTCATAGAAAAAGGCTTTCTCCCGCTGTAGGCTTTCCAGAATTTGAAAGACTCGCCACTCTCAGGGTCCCACCAGCCCATTTCCTGTGCCACCCTGAATACATTATCAGAGGCCATGTAATAGTCTGGGTCATCCAAATCGATCTCACTTATCCGGGGTATATTTGCGGACATTCCCACATGATCATCCGGAATTCGAACAGCTGCCCATACCGCTCCTATCTCAAGCGGACCAGCTCCAAAAATTTCAAAATGCCAGGCTTCTTTGGGATCTGCAAAAGTCAAACACTCTCCTCTGTCAGAGTAACCGTATTCCTTGACCAGCTCCCCGATTAATTTTATGGCCTCTCTTGCTGTAGTGCACCGCTGAAGAGCAATGCGCTGAAGCTCCTCAATGTAAAACATACCTTCCGTATTCCTCAGCTCTCTTCGACCCCCGATGGTGGTTTCTCCTATGGCAAGCTGCTTTTCATTCATGCAGGGATAAGCAGTGTTTAAATAGGCATAGGTCTTTCTCACCTGAGGAATCTCTCCCTGTTCAATCACTCCCCGCTTATCCCAGGGGGTTTCAGTATGGAGAAGCCCGTGATAAATTTTCGTGGTTGCTCCCTCGGGATAAGATTGAGCCGGCTCGATTCTGACCCAAGTCCTGTAATTCCCATCACAGGAATGAGCTGTGATAACAGATCCATCAGTAGTCGCTAAACGACTCACCATTATGCTGGTGCATCCTTGAAAATCATTTCCAAATTCTTGTTTCCCGAGTCTTTCTGGAAAAGAAAACACGAATAGGGCTAGAACTAGCCCCATTACAGAAAAGACCGCTGTACATTTGGTCCACTTTTTAGAAAAGAAACAAGTCATGGGATCTCTCCTTTTTCTGTTTTAATCATTATTATTAATGACAAATTGAAATTCTGTCAATCTTTATGATTAGAGCTGGGCTGTATGCGGCGCATAAAAGAAGTATGGGAAGTCGAATAAATAATGAGAGCCATCCATATGAGCCCAAAACTTATTATATGGGTCAATGAAAACGGCTCTTTGAAAGCAAAGATCCCCAGAAAAAGCTGAAAAGTGGGAGATAAATACTGAAGAAAGCCGATTGTTTTAAGCTCGATTCTTTTCACTCCATAATTGAAGCACAAAAGAGGGAGAGCGGTCGCTATTCCTGTGCCCAAAAGAAGGAGATGAATCAAGGGAGGAGCTTTCCCTATAAAACCACTGCTGTTAAGGTTCACAATCACCATAAATCCAAGAGCAATGGGAGAGAGGATTATCATCTCCGAAGTCAGACCCGCCATGGACTCTGCATCCGCTTTTTTTCTAAACAATCCGTAAAAACCAAAACTCAGAGCAAGGGTCAGAGAGATCCAGGGGATTCTTCCCACATCAATAGTCATGTATAAGACTCCAATAAAGGCAAGAAAAACAGAGATTTTCTGCCAAAAAAGTAGCTTTTCCTTAAGAAATAAAACCCCCAGCATCACCACTACCAAAGGATTGATAAAATAACCCAGACTGGCGTCTACCACATGATCTGAATTCACAGCCCAAATGTATGTGAACCAATTCACTCCTAAAAAGCAGGAAGTGAACAAAAAAAAGGTCCTGGTTTTTTTTATAGAGAAGACTCTCTTAACTTGAGCCCAACTCTTTCGAAAGGTGACCAGAATAAAAAGAAAAACAAATGACCAGACAATCCTATGGGCAAGGATATTTTGTGCTGGGATCTGGTCTAATGTCTTCCAAAAAAGAGGAAGCAGCCCCCAGGCTCCATAAGCAGCCACAGCTGCCCAGGTCCCTAAAGTTTTATCGCTTAATTCTGCTTTCATTTTAAACTTAGAAAACAACCACCAAAAGGAATTTAAGTTGATTATAGAACGGAGCGGAATATCCTATCAGAATACAATCTTAAAAGCCAATCCTTTTTTCATTTCTAGTTCAATAGTTCCATTCAGCTGCCTGACCAGGTCCTGAACAAGCTGTATGCCTAAAGTCTCTGAATCAAAAAAATCTTTGTCTGACTGCACTCCTAATCCTGTGTCTCCTGCCTTAAGGGTGTATTCTCCAGTTGGTCTTTTCTTCATATTGATATATATCTCACCTTTCTCCCCACGTGGAAATGCATATTTCAAAGAATTTGTCACCAATTCATTGATTATCAATGCCACAGGAATGGCTCTGTTTATATCAAGATAAATCTCTTGAATGTTGATGCGAAACTTAATTCCTGCATCCTCTGCCTTATAGATGAAAGCCAGATGCTCTATCAGTTTTTTGGTATAACTTCCAAAATCAACCCGGGCAAAATATTTCGACTGATACAATCTCTCATGGATAAGGGACATAGATTTAATCTGGTTTTGACTCTGTTGAAAAACACTTAGGGCTTCATCGTCCTTTATCTTCCTGCTCTGAAGCCGGAGCAGGCTGGATACAATCTGCATATTATTTTTTACCCTGTGATGGACTTCTTTGAGCAGGACTTCTTTCTCTCTTAAAGAGTTCTTTAATTCTTTGTTGGCCTCTCTCAATTCAGAAGTGCGTGCCTCCACTTTTTTCTCCAGTTCTTCCTGTGACCTTTTCAGCTCTCTTTCTGCCTTTTTCCTCTCAGCAATCTGTTGGTTCAACCGTACATTGATCTCCTCAAGCTGTTTGTTTCTTTTTCTTACTTCCATAACCCTTATTCTATGGACAGAGATCAATAGAAATAAAAATAACACACCCGCTGCGCACTGGAACCACCAGGTCTGCCAGAATGGCGGGGTTACCATTAAACTCACTGCAGCCCCATTCTCATTCCACACACCATCCGGATTAGAGGCTTTTACCCTAAAAACATAATTATCTGGCGGCAGGTTGGTATAGGTGGCAAAATTATTCTTTCCGGCGTAATGCCACTCTTCATCAAAACCTTCCATTTTATAAGCGTAGTTGTTTCCTTCAGGGGAGACAAAGTACAGAGCCGCAAACTTAAAAGTAATCACCCGTTCTTTATAGGATATTTCAATCCGATCTGTTTCTGTAATGGATTTAGTTAGAAGTAACTTTCCATTGACTCTTTCACCTAAAGAGACCGAATTGTGGAATATTTGGAAATCCGTTAAAATCACCGGAGGAACATTTAGGTCTGTTTTAATGTTTTCTGGAAAAAAAGCATTGAAACCATTGATCCCGCCAAAGAAAAACTCGCCTCTTCTGCTTTTATAATAGGCTCCAGAATTAAACTCATTGCTTTGAAGGCCGTCATGAACATCAAAATTCCTAAAAGTTTCTTTTTGGGTATCAAACCTGGCTATCCCCCGGTTGGTGCTCAACCAGAGAAATCCAGAGTCATCTTCTAAAATCCCATAAACCACATTGTTGGGCAGCCCATCTTCCTTTCTATAATGGATGAAATTCTCTGTCTTTCTATTAAATTTATTGAGTCCTCCTCCATAAGTTCCAGCCCATATCACTCCCTTGGAGTCTTCATACACACAAAGGACTCGGTCATTGCTGATGCTTTTTGGGTCCTCTCTATCATGCTCATAGCACAGAAAACTTTCTGTCTCTGGATCAAATCTATTCAATCCGGAACCTGTTCCGATCCAAAGAAAATTTTTACTGTCATTAAGGATTGATACCACCCGATTCCCGCTTATACTGTTAGGCTTGTCAGGCTCATAAACATAAGGAACAAACTCATTGGTCTCAGGATTGAATCTATTAAGCCCTCCTCCCAAAGTTCCGATCCAAAGACAGCCTGAACTATCTAAACAAATTTCCCTTATATAATCGCCGGTGAGGCTGTTGGGATTATCTTCCTCATGAAAAAAGCGGAAAAATTTCTCACTCTTCCTGTCAAATTTATTCAAACCTTCATATGTGCCAATCCAGAGATTTCCTTGCTCATCCTCACATATAGCCCGGACATTGTTGCTGCTTAAACTATATGGGTCACTAGGGTCATACATATAATTTTTTATATTATCTGATTTTCGGTTTAACCGGTAGAGTCCTCCTCCATAGGTTCCAATCCATAAAATATGTTCCTGATCCTCATAAATGGAGAACACATTATTGGCTAAAACTCCATCCCCGTATCTGTCCTTTATCTTATAGTGGACAAATTTCCTCCCTCTTGGATCAAACCGGTCAAAACCAGCTCCAAAGGTTCCAACCCACAAAAGACCTTCCTTGTCTTTGTAAAGAGCTTGAGTAAAATTACTGCTCAAACTGTCATCATCACCCTCATCTCTTCTCCAATGAGTGAAAACCTTGTTTTGTTTATCCAGCCGATTCAGGCCCCCTCCATAAGTGGCGATCCATAATGCACCCATCTCATCCTCACAAATTGAACGTATTCTGTTGTTTGACAGGGAGCGGGGATTATTAACCCCATGAAGATAACGGGTAAAAGTTTCCGTATCCGGTTCGAAACGATTCAATCCTCTTTCTGTTCCTATCCATAGGGTTCCATCCTTATCTTCATAGATACATGTGACTGTGTTATGGGATATACTTTGGCTGTCATGGGGAGTGGTAAAATATTTTTCAAAAGTCTCATTTTCTCTGTTGAATCGATTCAGGCCCTCTTCTGTGCCTATCCACAAATGGTTTTTACGGTCTTCAAAAACAGCATTCACCTTGTTGTTGCTTATACAATGAGGAGAATCAGGTTGGTATTTATAATTAATGAATCTTTCCTTTTCAGTATCAAAACGATTCAATCCCTCCAGAGTTCCAATCCATAAAAATCCTTTCTGGTCTTCATGGATACATAAAATGTGATTGCTGGAGATGCTGTAGGGATCATTCTCATCATGCATGTAGGAACGAAAACTTTCTTTATCTCTTTCATATTTATTCAAACCGCCGTTATAAGTTCCCACCCAGAGAACTCCCCTGCTGTCTTCAAAAATGGAAAGAATATAACTATCAGAAATCCAATAAGGATTATCAGGGTCATTTTCAAAGACCACAAAATCGCGCCCATCATATCTATTGAGCCCGTCTTCTGTGCCAAACCACATAAAACCTATTTTATCCTGGATAACACAATTCCCTGAGTTCTGAGAGAGGCCTTGTTTGATAGATATGTTCTTAAACCATAAATGCAGCTCATCCTCAATAACTGCTGATAAATTGTTAAAAAGAATAAAAAATAACAGAATGAAGGTAAAAGCAAAGCCTTTTGCTGAACATTTTCTCTGATTCATAAGGCCCTTTTTTTAGTATATTATATAAAACATAGAAACAAATTTCAATTTCTTAAAACATGATTGGACCAATACGCAAATCCACCTGGTATTGCCAACACAGAACCGTTCTAATATAATTCCTATACTTAAAAGTTCCATGAAAAAATTCAAGTGGTGCAAACTTCTGGCGCTCTTCACTGTATTTTCCCTAGCCTCAATCTATTTTCTGCTCCCAGGCTATTTTTCTGAAATTTCCCTTCCCACCCATGCAGACAATTACATTGCCATTGGCATTCTCATCCACAACCTGAAGGCCCTAACCTCTCTTGACTTCTCCAATCTTTATCATTTCCCTATTTTCTATCCTTATTCCTACACCCTGACTGCTGGAGTGAACTTTTTTGGACAGAGCCTGCTTCTTCTTCCTTTCTGTCTAGCTGGATTTAAAAACATATACTTTCTTTACAATGCCATGCTTGTTATTTCTTTAATTATTGGAGGAGCAGCTGTCTATCTTTTGGTGAGAGATTTTGTAAAAAACGATTTTCTATCTATCACAGCAGGAGTTCTCTACATTTTTCTTCCCATGAAACAAATCAATTACCCTCATCCAGCTATTCTTTTTTTTCCTTTTTCCATTCTGGGCATTTATTTTTTATTAAGATATTTAAGAACATTAAGAAGAAAAGATATGGCCCTTTTTTATGCATTTCTTTTTATACAGGCCCTATTCTCTCTCTCTTTGTTTTTCCTGACTTCTGTTTTCTGCATCGTTTTATTCATTATATTTTTACTCGTCAAACACCACATCCCTTTCCAAGAAATTATAGCGTTAGGATTAGGATTGGTGGTTCTGGCCCTACTGGTTCTTGCTGTTTTTCACCCTTACCTAACAAACCCGCTGGAAATCTCATACCAGAAACAAGAATTAGGGAAAACAGTACTTTTGTCTTCTCTGGATTTTTATTCCTCCTGGTTTCCGCTGACTTTCAAATTTTTAAGGGGCCGTCCTTCTCCCCTGTTTTTAGGGATGATGGCTTCGTTTTTGATATTTTATTTTTTCTTTTCCAAAACTCAAAATAAAGTGGGCCGAACAGCAAACTTTGCTCTCCTTTTTTTGCTTGTATTCCCTGTTTTCTTGGTGTTCTGGCGGGGCGTCCCTTTAGGAGACCTGTACAAAATGCTTGATAAGCTGATGGTTTTGGTTATGGTTGTTCTCACTGTCAATACAGCATTGGTATGGAAAAAAACATCTCTTGACCAAAGAATCATTCTGGGAGGGATTATTTTTGTTTTTATCACTTATTTCAAAGCACTTTTCAGGTTTATCCCTTTTAAATACAACTTTCTGAACGCGGTCACTGTTTTTCTTCCCCAGATAAGCCGTTTAAAGGGAGAGTGGAAATTAAGGTATTACTTTATCTTTTTATGGATTCTTCTCGCTTTTTTGGGATTCAAAGCTTTATCAAAAAAAATAAAGTCCAGAAACAAAAAAGCTGTTTTTTTCTGTATCATTTCAGTGGTTTTACTGTTTGAAAACTTTCCTACTCCCCTCAGGGTAGGCTCTCTCCTGGAATATCATCCTTCGGTCAAGAATCTTTATCAAAGGATTGAGAACTATCCTGATTATTATGGAGTGCTGGAACTTCCCCACTATAAAGGCGGCTGGAACGACTTAAAGATCTATTCCCTTATGACTGTCTTTCACAACAAGCATATCTACAACGGATATTATGGTGTGGGAGTCTTTGATACCCTAGGCATATTCAGGCGCGGATATTTTCATCCTGCAGAAAATATCCCTGATGATATTGCCAATGAAGAAATAATTACCTATCTCAGGGATAACGGAATCAGAATCATCCTGTTCCACAGGTCCATGCTGGTCATAGGAGACCTGTCAGGAAAAGACAAAGACAAAAAAACAGAGCAGACCGCTAGAATCTGGGCTGAAGCGATTTCCGGCTTTAAAAAAGCAAAACAAAGGGGGCTTCTCAGCAAAGCTGAAGTGGTTCCAGAAGGGATCGTGGGGGTTATAGCTGAAAAAAACAAAGGGAAGGGATTTCTCTATCAACTCCCCTATTACTCACTCAAATCAAAAAAATACATACACCTGAGAGTTAAAAAAACAAAAGAAAATCCTGTGAACATATCCGTAAGCCTCAATGGAGATACCTTATTTGAAGACACTCTTCAAGAAAAAGAAAACCTGTTGGTCATTAAAGTCCCGCCTAAAAGATTTTTGAAAGCCAAGGGAAATCAGCTTGAAATCAATGCCTCAGATGAAGTCCTCATCCGAGAGTTTTCTCTAGTGCCAAATTAAAAAACTTGTTAATAAAAAATCAATTATTGCTAGCTCTGTTTTAATCAAATATAATTTTGGGGATTAATTTCTATGCGTAAATACAGGTTATTAAGCCTTTTTATCGTCTTTACTTTGTTTTCTCTTGCTTCCCTTTATTTTCTTATCCCTGGTTTTTGTACTGAAATAGCACTTCCCTATTATATTGACAATTATATTGCAGTGGGGATTCTTATGCACAACATTCATGCTATAGCCACTCTAAACTTTGCTGACCTTTATCATTTCCCGATTTTTTATCCCTACTCATTTACGTTAACTGCAGGAGTAAACTTTTTTGGACAGAGCCTGCTTCTTCTTCCTTTCTATTTAGCAGGATTTAAAAACATATACTTTCTTTACAATTCAATGATCGTTCTTTCCTTAATACTGGGGGGATTTTCAATATATTATTTGACCCGCGATTTTATTCAAAACGAATTCCTTTCCATTACAGCAGGCGCTGTTTATATTCTACATCCTTTGAAACAACTCAATTATCCTCATCCGGCTATGCTGTTTTTCCCTTTATCTGTTTTATCTATTTTGTTTCTTTTAAGGTATCTCAGAGACTTCAAGAGAATTAATGCTGTTTTTTTCTATGTGTTCCTTTTTTGGCAAGCATTATTTTCGCTTTCTTTATTTCTTCTTACCTCTATTTTCTGTCTTATCTTGTTTGTAATATATCTCCTCATTAAACGCAGGATTTGCTTAAAAAAAGTTTTAGAATTAAGTTTTGGATTGATTTTGCTTGCCTTGTTTGTATTTTTTGTTTTCTATCCTTACGTCTCAAACCCTTTGGAGATTTCCTATCAAGAGGAAGAATTAAAAAGAAGGATCTTGATGCCTTCTATCAATTTTTACTCCTCCTGGTTTCCTTTGACTTTTAAATTTCTAAGAGGACGTCCCTATCCTTTGTCCCTTGGCTTAATCGCTTCATTTCTGATCTTTTTTTATTTTTATTCCAAATCAGAAAGCAAAAAAGTGAAAACCGCCAATTACTTTCTGTTACTCCTTCTCATAACCCCTTTCCTTCTTAAATTCTGGCGGGTCATCCCCATGGAATACCTTTACAAAGTATTGGATATTTCATTCATCTGTCTGATCGCTGTTTTTGTGATTAATGTCGTATTTGTCTGGAAAAAGATTTCCACTTACCAAAAAGTTGTTTTAGGACTCATCATTTTTGTTTTTGTCAATTTTTTTGGAGCCATATACAGGTACATTCCTTTCGAATATAATTTTTTAAATTTAATCTCAAATTTACTCCCTCAAATAAACCGTCTGCGAGGAGTGTGGAGGTTGCAGTACTATTTCTTTTTCCTTTGGATTCTCCTTGCATTCATGGGAGCAAAGGGACTTTTTGAAAAAATCAAGGCAGAAAAAAAGAAAGCTATAATCATAGGTTCTGTTTCATTAATCTTATTATTTGAAAACTTTCCTACTCCCCTCAGGGTAGGCTCTCTCCTGGAATATCATCCTTCGGTCAAGAATCTTTATCAAAGGATTGAGAACTATCCTGATTATTATGGAGTGCTGGAACTTCCCCACTATAAAGGCGGCTGGAACGACTTAAAGATCTATTCCCTTATGACTGTCTTTCACAACAAGCATATCTACAACGGATATTATGGTGTGGGAGTCTTTGATACCCTAGGCATATTCAGGCGCGGATATTTTCATCCTGCAGAAAATATCCCTGATGATATTGCCAATGAAGAAATAATTACCTATCTCAGGGATAACGGAATCAGAATCATCCTGTTCCACAGGTCCATGCTGGTCATAGGAGACCTGTCAGGAAAAGACAAAGACAAAAAAACAGAGCAGACCGCTAGAATCTGGGCTGAAGCGATTTCCGGCTTTAAAAAAGCAAAACAAAGGGGGCTTCTCAGCAAAGCTGAAGTGGTTCCAGAAGGGATCGTGGGGGTTATAGCTGAAAAAAACAAAGGGAAGGGATTTCTCTATCAACTCCCCTATTACTCACTCAAATCAAAAAAATACATACACCTGAGAGTTAAAAAAACAAAAGAAAATCCTGTGAACATATCCGTAAGCCTCAATGGAGATACCTTATTTGAAGACACTCTTCAAGAAAAAGAAAACCTGTTGGTCATTAAAGTCCCGCCTAAAAGATTTTTGAAAGCCAAGGGAAATCAGCTTGAAATCAATGCCTCAGATGAAGTCCTCATCCGAGAGTTTTCTCTAGTGCCAAATTAAAAAACTTGTTAATAAAAAATCTAATAAACAGTACCGTCTAATAAACAGTACCGTCATACCTGTTTACCCAGTTTTTTCCTTTATTTTGTCTGTTTGATCTGGCCAGTGCTAAAGGAGCGAGAAAAACGAGACGGACAAGGCCCTCAAAAAGATAATGTCTAAAGGTTGGCTTGACTCGTGAATAATCCAGGTTTATTATGGTTATTAACAATTTTGCCTTACCTTAAACATAAAATGAGCAGGAGATGTCAAATGAGAACATTTAACAGATCCTATTTTACTTTCTTATTAATGGTCTTTTTTACTTTTTCGTATTCCTTTGCTCAGAGTGAAGAACCACTTCTAAAAGCTGTGAAAGTCAAAGATAATATTTACCAAGTTACGGGCGGTAGTGGAGCTAACACCGGTTTTTTTATCGGAGACAATCAAACTGTGGTTATTGATGCCAAGATGAACAAAGAGTCAGCAACCCTGATGATAGAGGAGATAAAAAAGCTGACTCCAAATCCTGTGAAAAAAGTGATTATCACTCACAGTGATGGGGATCATGTGAACGGCCTCTCAGGTTTCCCAAAGGGAATTGATGTGATCTCCCACCACAATACCCGAAAGCACATGGAAAAAGCATTTAAAGATGAAGAATTAAAAAAATACCTGCCCAATCAGACTTTCACTAAGGAAATGACCCTATATATGGGAGAAGAAATCATTGATCTCATTTACTTCTACCCCGCTCACACAGATGGAGATATCGTGGCCCTTTTTCCTAATCAAAAAGTAGCTTTTCTTGGAGATCTGATATTCCTGAATAGAGACCCTCTAATACACAAACACAAAAACGGAAGTTCTTTCGGGCTGGTGAAAACATTGAAAGGAATTTTAGATTTAGATGCAGATACTTTTGTGCATGGTCATGGAGAAATAGCTCAAAAAGAAGACATCCAGAATCTGGTCAATTCTCTTGAAAAAAAGCAGGTAAGAATAAAAGCTCTGATAGCTGAAGGAAAATCCCTGGATGAAGTCAAGAAAGAATTCGGAATTGAAGAAAGCCAGAGCCGATGGCCCAGTATTGTGGAGATTATTTATAACGAGATCATAGAAAAAGAATAAGCATTTTGGAATTGGCACTCTAAAAAACATCAACCGGGAATTATAATTTTTTTAGAGTTCTCGATTTAATTCATTCTGAAAGTCTCCCTGTTATGCTATAATAAACCGGAATAAAGAGGAGGAGTTTATGAGGAAATATATGATATTACTCCTGATAGCAGGAATAGGAATATCAGGTATATTTCTGCAAGCACAAAAAGAAGAAAGCCAAAGCAAATTTTACATCCGCGCTACTTTTTATCCGACTTTCAGCCTTTCCAGATATGACTACAACAATGATATCGATCATGTAGAACTGCGGTCCTATGTTGAACTGAGGAGAGATTCAGCCTGTGGGGATATTATTGAAAACGCCACTGTCATTGTTAATTCTGAACAACTTGAGTTTCAAGACAATATCTATGAAAAGAAAATCGATGTTCCAAAAGAAAAACTGTCAGAGAAAATCGTACTTAAAATATCAATCCCTCATGGAATCAACCTGGAAAAAATATTCCCTGTACCTGACTGGTTGGTAATAAAAACTCCCCGTCCCTCTATTGTCGACAGCTCTCAGCCCCTAACTATCAATTGGGATTTTCTCTTTTGCCCAGGGCCTGTAAAAATCGAGGCTTATGACTTTAAAACCGGAGACTCGATTCTCCAATTAGACAATTTCAAAGAAGGGAAGACTGTGATTCCAGAGGAAAACCTTCCGGAGAAAAGCCTCCTTCGCATTCTTGTTATGCACACCTGGTTGCACAAACAGTACATCCGAGGCAAACAGATCGCAAGAGGATCAGAAGTGAATGTAATGCCCTGGTCTCAGGTATTTATAAGAACTCAATAAAGTATTTTATCTTAAATTCTGATTCACATCATACGGTGGAGAGATGGAAATGATAAGAAATAGAACACTCAATCTGATGATTGGATTCATATGTCTGGTTTTATTTCAGCGCCTGCCACTCCAGGCCCAGGAAATAGATTTAAGGAGCACCGCCCCAAATGTTTTTATCGACTGCAACAGACGCATTTGCGACATGGATTATATAAAAACTGAAATCACCTTTGTAAACTACATGAGAGACCGGGAGAATGCTGATGTTCATGTTTTAGTTACCCGGCAGGCCACAGGAAGCGGAGGAAATGAATACTCGTTAAACTTTATAGGGCTTAAAGAATACAAAGGACGCGACTCCACCTTAAAGTATTTTGCCCGCTCAACAGACACCGAATCACAAGTGAGAGAAGGTTTTGTCAATACATTGAAACAGGGACTCATCCCCTATGTTTATGACACCCCTTTATCAGAATACATAACCGTATCTTATGAAAAACCAACTGCTGAAAAAACTCCTTCTGTCTCCTCTGATAAATGGGACTATTGGGTCTTCTTTATTAGCCTCAGCGGAAACATGGACCTAGAACAAATGTCAAAACAGTCCAGGTATAATATCTCTGTATCTGCCAACAGGACTACAGAGGCCTCCAAATTCAGACTCTGGCTCAACACGGATCATAGAAAAGGAAAATATGAAATAGATGAAACTGAGGAAGTTATCAGCCGGAGAGACCGAAAAATCCTTTATTCACAGCTTGTCCAAAGCATAAACGACCACTGGTCAGCTGGAGCTTCAACCAGGCTGTATTCCTCCTCTTATGATAATGCCGATATATTTGCCTCTATCGGTCCTGCCGTGGAATACAACATTTTTCCTTATGACCAGTCAACACGGAGAGAACTTAGAATCCAATATCAACTGCTTTATTCCTTCCGCCAGTATGATGAAATCACTATCTTTGACAAAACCACGGAAAATTTATTTCAGCAGAGCTTGAACATGACTTTTGAAATCAAAGAGCCGTGGGGATCAGCGGGAGTTCGTCTGGAAGGTTCCAATTACCTTCATGACTTTAGCAAACATAATTTTCAATTTGAGGCCGGGCTGGATGTGAGGGTCTTGAAAGGACTCTCTCTTGGTGTAAACAGCGAATACGCCCGGGTTAGAGACCAGCTTTCTCTGCCTAAAGAGGGAGCGTCCAAAGACGAAATCCTTCTGGAACTCAAACGTCTTGCTACCAGCTATGACTTCAGTCTCAATCTCAGACTCAGTTATCGTTTTGGTTCCATTTACAGCAATATAGTCAATCCCAGATTTGGAAACCGATAGGATGAAGCATAAAGAAACAAAGAATAACTAGAGAATCAAATCTCATCATGAACAGAAAAATAGGCTTTGACAGTAAAAAATATCTGAGGGAACAGAGCCAGCATATTCTTACCAGAGCTGAGAATTCTAGAGGAAAGCTCTACTTGGAATTCGGCGGAAAACTGGTTTTTGACTTTCATGCAGCCCGGGTCCTTCCAGGATTTGACCCCAATGCCAAAATTCAACTCCTTCAAATGCTCAAGGATAAAGCTGACATTGTGCTGTGTGTGTATTCGGGAGACATTGAACAAAAAAAAATTAGAGCCGACTTTGGAATCACCTATGATGCGGACACTTTAAGACTGATCGATGACCTTCGCGGCTGGGGATTGGATGTATTGGCTGTGGTAATAACCAGATACAACCACCAGCCCGCGGTTCAGCAGTTTCAAAACCGCCTCAAACGCCGGGGGATACAAACCTTCACACACCAAGAAATAAGAGGATATCCCACCAATATTGACCTTGTCACCAGTGAAAATGGCTTTGGCGCCACCCCTTACATTGAAACCTCCAAACCCATTATAGTGGTGGCAGCACCAGGCCCTGGAAGCGGCAAAATGGCAACCTGTCTCTCTCAGCTTTACCATGACTATAAAAAGGGCATCAAATCCACCTATGCCAAATTCGAAACATTCCCCATATGGAATCTATCTCTCAAACATCCTGTTAATTTAGCTTATGAGGCGGCCACTGCAGACATCCATGACTTCAACATGGTCGATTCATTTCACTTAGAAGCATACGGAGAAAAAGCTGTCAATTATAACCGGGACATAGAAGCCTTTCCGGTACTGAAGAGAATCTTAGAACACATCACAGGAAAAACTTGCGTGTACCAATCTCCCACTGACATGGGAGTCAACAGAGCAGGGTTTGCTATCACTGACGACTCTGTGGTTCGAGAAGCCGCTGTGCAGGAAATCATAAGAAGAAGCTTTCGGTATGAGTGTGAATATGCCATGGGATTTACCAATAAAGACGCTGTCACCCGAGTAAAGCTTTTAATGGAGGAAGTCGGGGCAAGTCCTTTTGATAGGAAAGTGGTAAAACCTGCCAAAGAAGCGGCAGAGGAAGCTAGGGAAAAAAATAAAGGACGTGATGGAATATACTGTGGAGCCGCTATCGAACTTAACAATGGCACAATCATTAAAGGATACAATTCACCCTTAATGCATGCCTCTTCAAGTTTGATTCTGAATGCTGTAAAAAAATTAGCGGGAATTCCCGATAAAATTCATTTATTGAACAACAATGTGCTGGACTCCATAAGCGACTTAAAAGAAAAAATCCTTAACAGAAAAAATCCAAGCCTGGATCTAGGAGAAACACTCATCGCCTTGAGCGTGAGTGCAACAGTCAATCCTGCCGCAGCAGCAGCTGTTGAACAGCTCAGAAAACTTCATAACAGTGAAATGCATATCACTCATATTCCGACTTCTGGTGATGAAGCTGGCCTGAAAAGATTGGGAATAAATGTTACCAGTGAACCCAATTTTCCCAGTAAGGACCTGTTCATCACTTAACCTGACTATCCACCAAACAGTCCTTTACAACCAAATGTTCTCAAGTATTCATGTAAGCCCATCACCAAAAAAATAACAGCCCCAATGCGCTGAAAACCCATCATGTTTTCATAACCACTGTAATCAACAAAAAAAAGAACCACACATCCTATAAAGAGAACAGCTCCCATGATCTTTCTTCCCCACCTTTTCCAACCCCAAACTGTCTTTTTAGAGATCTCAAGTCCTATCCAGACTGTTACCCACCCCATGGCAGCGCCCACTAATACGTCAACAGGCCAGTGCACTCCCACTACGGTCCGGGAAAAAGCTATGACCAAAGCCCCTCCTACCAGTAAAAAGCGCAGCCAGTTTTTCCTGACCGTCAAAGAAAATGCCCCAGCTAAATTAAAAATCATGGAAGCATGTCCGGATGGAAAAGAATTGTGCCCCCAATCCGGCCCGATTAAATGAAAGCTTTCCCGGGAAAGAACGTTAGGGGGTCGGGGGATACGGGTTATGTGCTTTATTCCCTGCCCGAATACGGCAAACAAAACAGCTGCTATAAATACGGCCCAGATTAACCGGGGCTTCCGATAAATAAAAGGAAACAAAATGACAAAAGACACCAGTCCATCTGAAAAGAAAGTAAGAACAGCCCATAATTTATCCCCGGTAAACATGGAAGCCTTGTTGATAAGAAGAAACAAGTCCTTGTTCAAACCGGTCAATAAAATCAATCCGGCCAACACAAGAAAAAAAAGAGGAAGAAGCCACACCCAGGTAAAGCTGGCTGTTATGACTCTGTCATTTTGATTTTGAAGCGGCATTAAAATTTACTCATATCTTCTCACAAACCTTAATAAAGAATAATTTTAGGACAACAGCCTGTCAAGTCTAAACAATGAGATAACTCAAAAAAGCTCACTCCCTTCTGTATTCCTTGACAACCCTTGATCTATATCTATAATGAAAAAGAGATCAATCAAATCATGAATTGCCAAAAAAAGCTTCTCATCTCATTCACGGCACTGCTTTTTCTGTTTTCCAGCTCCTCTGCCAAACAAATTTCAAAATATAAAAAAACTGAACCTAAAAAAGGTCACCTGATACAGACAGTCCCTTTTCAGAAATGGAAAGAAAAAAATTACTGCGGCCCTGCTGCTTTAGCAATGGTCCTGAGCTTCTGGAACAACCAGAAAATAAGCCAGGAAAAAATAGCTCAGGGAATGCATAGTTTTCATAATGAAATCGCTTATAATTCTGAAATGGTCTTCTACCCTAGGACAATCAATATGATGAGCTATTCTTTCAACGGAGATATACCAACTTTAAAGAAAATCATTAAAAAAGACATTCCTCTCATTGTTCTCCACAAACCAATCAAACAAATCAATAAAGGACATTACCGGGTAGTGGTCGGTTTTGATGACCAAAGCAAACAGATTATTTTTCATGATCCCCTGCTCGGGGAAATGTTTGCAGCCAAATATGATATCTTCAATGACCTTTGGCACTGGGATGATGAGATCAATAAAAATAAATGGACTTTGGCTGTGGTTCCCCAAGATGTTGACTTCCATTCTCTAAATATCAAATCTCAATATCTCACTTTCATAAACTTGGCCACTTCTCATTACCGAAGAGCTGAATATGAAACCTCCCTATCCCTATGGGAATCAGCCCATAATGAAAATCCATCAGATCCCTATCCGGTTTACTCTACAGCCATGACCTACATCAGATTGGATAACACAGAAAAGGCCTTAGATTATGCTAAAAAAGCTGTTTCTATGGACAAAAAAAATGCATTTGCTCTTGACGTTTTAGGTTTGGCTTATTATAAAATAGGTAAACTGGAGGAATCACTGGCAATTCTAAGTCAAGCCATGAAATTAGCACCAGAAGCTGAATTCATTAGAGAGCATTATCTAGTAGTAAGAAATCATTATATAGAAGCCCATAAAAAATAAAAGGAGGAAGACAAACAATGAAAAAATATTCCCAAGTATTGATTGGAATTTTACTGGTACTGTTTATGCTGCAAGCTGCTACTGCGACTCCCGCAGTTCAAGAACTGGACATGAACGATGCCGTCACAGCCTCTGATGCTGGAGCCGGAGATTTGGAAGGAAAAGACATTCTTCTTATCGTCGCCATCATCTTTGCTGTTATTGGATTGATTTTTGTTCTTCTTTTGATTTAATAACTAAGGCTGAAATCTTAAAAATTAAATTCTTAGAAGAAGTTATCTCAATCTGCACACAAAAAAGAAGGTAGAGACTACATTCCGACTGAATTTCCCAGATAAAACGGCCAAATAATCAAGGCCAGAACAGCTTTCCAGAAACTCAGGTCAGCAAACCCGATCGTAAAAAGCCAACCTATAAACCAAATAGGGCCTATTAGACTGGCACTTCCTCCTACATTCTTTTTTCTGTCTTTCGTTTCCTCTGTCATGATACTCCTCCTTCTTTAAACTGCCTTTCTAAAAATTAAACCCCCATCATGATAATACATTCTAAATAATACATTCTCTAATATATGACAAGCTTAATTTATAGATTCTTTTTTCATTCTCTTAGTCCCAATTATGAGAAGCCCGAATCCAGCCCAGAATAAAGCAAGGACCCGTCTTAGAAGAGTCACAGAAATGCCTAGGTCAGCACTGAATCCCATTAGCACAAAAAGCCCTACATAGGCAGCTTCATAAGTGCCCAATGAAGCCGGAGAATTGGGAATAAAAAAAACAAGGGTACCCAGCGTTACAATCAAAAAGATTTTGACAAAATCAACTCTTCCCCCACTCATGAAAATGGTGGTTAAATAGATCTCAAAAATCCAATAAAAATGGAGAAACAGATAAAGTATAAGAATTTTAAAAAAGTCTCTTTTGTTTTTTTTGTAAAAACCTGAAATATAGTCATCAGTTTCTTTTATCTTATCTCTTTTTTCTTCAAAAAAGGAAAACTTAATTCTAATCTTCTGCAGGCTTTGGACAATCCAGAGTAAAAGCCCTTTTCTTTGTTTGAAAAAAAGAACGCCTACTAAAACAACACAGAATAGAATAACCGCACTTGAGAAATATTTAAATCTAACCGGAACTGAAATTTGAAATATCACCCCTACAACTCCTATCACAGCCAATCCCAGCATCGTGGTGATCTCGATTGTTTTATCCACAACTACTGATGCAAGCACCTTCCGTTTATTCAGAGTAGAAACAGTAAGGGTCCGGAATACTTCTCCCCCAAAATAAGAAGCTGGAGTCAAATAACTAACCGCATGACCAGTCATTCTGGCAAAAAAAAGGTTTGAAAAAGAATAGGACTCCTGGTAGCAGTGACAGACTTGACTCCAAATCAATGTTCGAATGACCCAGTATAAGAACCTCAGAGAAAAAATAATTATAAAATTCAGCCAGGTAAGTTTATAAATATTTTCCAGGATGTTTTCAGGCCCGATCCTATAGATAAGAAAACCAAAAAGAAAGAGTCCTATAATCAAAGTAAATCTAAAAATAAATTTTCTATTCTTCATTCAATTCAATGGTTACCAGAAATATTTCTTCCCGTTCATCACGACAAATCAACCTCTATGCCTGCTGTTAAAAAAAGAGATAATTTGACGGAGTTGAGCAGAGGGAAAGGTTCTTAGAAAGTATGATTCTTCAATATCATCCGGATAATGGTCTGCGTCGGAATGGACAATCAACAGGTCTTTGACATTTTGTTTAAAAGTCTTTAGAGAATAGTGGTATCGGATTGTATTATCGTTTTTATTTAATATCAGTGCATAAGGAAGCTCCTGGAATGTTAAGGGAGCTGAATTGTTGAGTATCATCTGGGCCGTCTCAAAAAAAGTCTTCCCATCCATATGTTTGAGTATAACCGCCACCCTATCTTTGGGATAGGAGCTGTACCAATAGGCCATTTTGCGGAACATTTTATTTTTCCATATATTTTCTGACAGGTTAAAACTGATGAAAAATTGAGAAGCAAAGTTATAAAATGCTTTTTTTGCTATTTTTAGCTTTAAAGAATTTTTATTGATGTAAGGAAAAATAGCCACGATTCCCTTGCATTTTCTGTCAAGAGACATACTGTTGACTATCAAAAAGCCAAAAGAAATCCCTGCAATAATGTAATGATCTAAATCAAACTGTTCGATTTTCTGGGATATATATTCTGAATAAAGACTTACCGAAATCTCTTCCAGGGGTGGAGAGTGCTTTGTAAAACCTGGCAGATCAATAAAGTACAAATTGAAGTGACGGCTTAAGTAATCAATAAGTCCCTTTAAAAGGATACTGTTGGTATAAAAAGCATTGACCAGGACTAAATTTTCTCTCAAATTTTCCGGATTCCTTTAAATTTTTAAGCTGAATTATTATCACATGAAGACTGCGCCGTCAATACAAATCTCTTGACATAAAACAAAAAAGAAACAAAAATACTTTTTTCATGGAAAAAGACTTCCTTCCACATCATGTAAGCTTAAAATTATTTATCTCCCTATTCCTTATGCTCTTTCTGAGTTTCCCTTTGCTGAGTCAGGTCATTGATTCAGAAGAACAAAAAGAAAGCCCGGTCTTAAAAATCCAAGAACCCCTAACTCTTGATGGGTATCTGGACGAACCTGCTTGGAGGAGCGCTCCTGAAGCCAACAGTTTGCTTTATGTGGATCCTAACCGGTCCAATCCCTCCCAAGTCGAAACTTCCATTAAAATTCTTTATGATGCCTCTCATCTCTACATTGGGTTCAGATGTTTTGATTCAAATCCCGGTTATATCAGAGGGGAAATGACCATAAAAGACGCTGATTTAAGAACTGATGATTCTGTATATGTTCTTATTGAATCTTATGATGACAATCAAAATTATTATTTATTTGGGACCAATATAAGAGGGTCTCATTTAGATGCCCGGATCTCTAAAGATGGAACAGTCATCGATCCCAGCTGGGACGGGGCATGGGAATCAGCCGCGACCCTGACTGACAGGGGATGGGATATAGAGATAGCAATGAACTTAAACGATTTTGGATATGAAGAAGAGGGGGACAAGAGGCTGGGCATGAGTCTATCCAGGGTGGTGCCCCGTTTAGACACCCTGCTCTGGTCAAGTCCCTTGGATCCCATTTTCAACCTAGACGAACCGCAGCTTATAAAAATTGTGGACCTTATTGCAAGGCGTAAAACATTTCATTTCAGTGCCTACATCCTTCCCGGTTACAAATCTGAAGAAAAGACTGGACTGAAAAGTGCGGGATTGGATGCCACTTATTCCCCTCATAAGAATTTTTCCGGCTCCCTGACCTTAAACCCTGACTTTGCCACTGTTGAGCCCATTGATGAAAGAGTCAATCTCACTCTCTTTGAACTTTATCTTTCGGACAAAAGGCCTTTCTTTTTCAAAGACACCCATCCCTTTGATGAGGATTTCAATCTGTTTTATTCAAGACGCATCAGGGATATAGACGGTGGATTAAAATTTCAAGGAAAAACTGGGGTTTTGGAATTTTCCGGGTTCAGCAGCCAGACTAAAAAAGGCACAGAAGCCCAGAGCTCCAATTTTTCTTTTCTTACCATGAGCGTCCAGCCTCTAAACTCTTTTTCCTTTTCTGTTGCGGCTTCTAATAAGATGGTCGAGAGCCAGAACCATGGAGCGGCCGCGGTAAGTGCGGAATGGAACCCGACCAGGAAACTTTTGTTAGCAGGCCAGTTTTCTCAAAGCTATGGTGATTTTTCAGAGGACAGCACTGCCTCTTTTTTAAGGCTTCATTATGACCTTCCTGCTTTTTCTCTTCACCTCGATCTAAAAAGAATTGAAAAGCATTTTTGGGAGAATGCCAATCAAGTCGGTTACATAGTGGATGATGATCGTCAGGAAATCGAAGCCTCTCTCAGAAAATCATTTCCTCTTAACATAACCGGGATCAACTCCATTGAATATGACTCTTATTATGATGTTTACTGGAGCACTGAAGGGACCCTCCGGAGCTGGCAGATTGATCAGGCTCTTTCTTTGTACTTCCATGATTTCTGGAAGCTTTCTGTCCTTCATACAAGAGATTATAAGCTCAACTTTCTCTACCCTGATGAGATTGTTGCACCTGGCGAAGGAATTGATTTTGAGGACTGGAAGGCGTACCAATTTTCACTGGGGACTCTCTCTTATTTTGACCCGGACTATGTCTTCCATCTCCTCAATCCTGTAGTAGGACGGAAATATTTGCTTTATGTGGGAAGCAGAGAATATCACAACTACCTCACCAGAGTAACATCTAGGTTTTCTAAGGGAAAAGGAAACATATTCTCTCTTTCTCTGGGAATGGGACAATTTTTCACTCAAAAATACGAATATTATGAGGCGTTTAAAGATTTCCTTATATCTAAGAATTTTTATATGGGGATAAAAGCAAGCTGGGTTAAATACAGGTATGATATTTTGCCAGCTTATAAGAGCACCCGAATATACATCCTTCAAGGAACTTATGACATAGACAGAGGCAAGACACTTCGAATATTTTTTCAGCATAACTCTGCCTTAAAAAAATTCAATATGTATGCAAGCTACCAGTGGAGAATCTTTCAATCCGGTGGATGGCTTCATCTGGTTTTTCAGAGAGGACTGGCTGACTTCGGGGAACAGGGTTCTTCTGGCCAGACTATCTATACAAAATTTTCCTATTCCTTTTAAAAACAGTACCGTCATACCTGTTCACCCAGTTTTTTCATCTATCTGGTCTAATTAGTCTGGCTGAAGACAAATTGAAAAAAACTATTTACCATTTGCTATTTCTTTTTTCTGTTTTTTTTAAAAAGTCTTGCATATTGAAAAAAAGAGAATAATAATAAAAACACAGCCATTTTTTATGAACAGGGCAGGTTAATATAATTCCTGCAGGAGGTTTTTGATGTTTAAAAAAATCTTTATAGGTTTAACGGCTGTCTTTTTAGCCGCAGGCTTTTCTTTAACTCAAGAACAACCGGAAACAGCTTCTGTTAACATTGAAGTTCCGGTCAGAGTGTATGATGGAAACCAATTTGTAGACAATCTGACCATAGATGACTTTGAAATTTATGAAAACGGAGTTCTTCAAGAAATAAACGCCCTGTACCTCACTGAAAAAGCTCAAATCATAAGACAGGATCTAAAGCAAAATATCAGGCCAGAACTGATCCGGCAGTTCTGTTTTCTTTTTCAAATGACCGGATACAATCCCAGAATAAGTGAAGGACTGACCTATTTTTTCAACAACATCTTTCGGCCCGGCGACAGTGTCATGCTCATCACTCCCTTGAAGCAGTACTCCCTTTCTTCCAAAGCCCTTGAGATAAAATCCCGCAGCGACCTGGTACAGGATATTATCAAAACCATCCGAAAGGACATTCAAGTCGGCTCCTCAGAATACAATTCCGCACTTATAGACCTCAGGCGGATTGTCAGCTCCATATCCGCTTCTTCCGGCGGCCAGCAGACCATGTATCAGACCAGTATTGACACCAGCAGTTCAGACAGTTATGTGTCTCCCCTAGAGCAGCTGATTCCCAATTATCGGCAGACTCTTGAAAAATTAGAGACCTTGAGAATCGTGGATGAAAAAAGCTTCACCTCCTTTGCTTCCCGCCTCAAATCTCTTCCCGGCCAAAAAATCGCTTTTCTTTTTTACCAGAGAGAATTCCGTCCTGAACTGGATTCCACTACCATGAACCGGCTGATCAGCAACAACCAGGATAATCCTGCGCTACTGGGACAAATACAGGACCTCTTCCAGGTCTACTACCGGGAGGTAGATATCAATATGGAAAGGATGAAACAGATCTTTGCAGACTCATCTGTGATGCTGAACCTCTTGTTCTTCAATAAATCACCCGAAGAAATCCCAGGTGTTTATATGAGAGAACAGTCTGAAGACCTGTATCAAATCTTCTCAGAACTTTCTCACTCCACTGGCGGCACTGTAAACAGCGCACAAAATCCAGCCTCTGCCTTTAAGAATACTTCAGACATTGCTGATAAATGCTACTTCCTGTATTATTCTCCAGCTCAACAAATCCCAGTCAATCAATTTAAAACCATAGAAGTGAAAATAAAAAGCGCTCGTTACACTGTGCTTTACAAACAGGGTTATTTTCAGCCCAAGACTAAATAAGGAAGGAATTCAACTTCACATCATTTCTTTTTCCATATCCAATCCTCGATTTCCTCCCTTTCGTATTTTTCCTGCTTTAGAGTCAGGTCCAAATTGATCATAAATCCTTTGTGTTTTTGAGCTTCTTGACTTTCCTTTAATCCAAGATGCCTGTTCTGAGATTCTTCCAACTGCTGAACGGTCTTTTCCAAAGCTAGACCTATAGAAGTGTTTTTTTCTATCTTCCCCAGTTTAAACCTGGGGTTCATGCCGTTTTCAGCAACATCTTCTGCCAGATGAGCCAATTGTTTCATCTGAGTCATTGAAAAATCCATGATCTGCCAGGCTTCTGTGCCCTCTTTCTGGAAAACCCAAGAATCCCTGATATGCTGGAGCATCTGGGTGTATTTTTCAGCTACAGCTTTCTGCAGTTTATCCACAAACTCTCTGGGAAGGTTATTCTCTCCACCTGGCAGCCCTTCAGCTTCTTCTGGAGAAAGTTTATCTAAAATCCGCTGAAACTTAACCGCATGCATATCAGATTCCCATGCTTCTCTGCGAAGAACTCTTTTAATATGAGAGTCATCCACCTTGTCCGCTTCTTGGTTGTAATGAGGAATCAATTTTTTCTCATACTCCACATAAGATTTGAAAATGGTGGCCCGACTGGTGGGATCATAAGGATATCCCGCAGGTGTCATATCCGGCTCCCCGCCTTTTTGTGCAATGATCTTTCCTAGCCAATGCATGTGCCACATCTCTTCTCTTGCTCTGGAGAGAAGACCGGCACCTAAAGACGTGTCCTCCCCCTCTAAATAACTGTGGATCAAGTAACGCACCACAGCAGCATGTTCGTCCCGAAGGTCTCTGTTTAGCATATTGATTAATTCTTTTTTATTCAATCTTCCACCTCCCACTTATTGATTTATCTTATGTGTTCATATTATTTGGGCTTATTTTAAAGGTCAAGTTTTAGTTGACATCAGAGACCAGGGATTATCGATGAAATTTTAATTGATAAATCGATCGGTTAGGTTAATTTGAAGAAAAGGAAGACCACTAAAAAATCTTAGGGCATGGATATTGAGACTGGATAGAGGCTAGCTCTGTTTCTCGCCTGAAGGAAGCTCCAATCCATAACCCTGAGCCTTATCAGAACGTTTTAACTGAAAGGCTAGAAAGATGGATATAATGCCCAGGCCCACCAGCATGAGAATGGGTATGGTGTAGTCATAAGTGGGAATTTCTCCTATGGCTCGCATACTCTCGATTTTTTGCCCCACCTCAGCTCTAGTGAAACCTTGGGCCAAAAGCTTATCCCTCATGGACTGGATGGCTTGAACCACTTTAGGGTTAGTCATATCCAGTACTTGGCCGATCCCCCAGTAAAAGGCTGACAATCCGTAGTTTTGAACAGTAAACATAGCAGCGTAAGCTGTACCCAGCCGGTTTTCTGCCACAATTTTGGCCACTGAAGGCCACATAGCCGCAGGAACCAAGGAAAAAGCAATGCCCAGGGCAAACAGACCGGTATAACCAAGGACAACACTGTTGAGCAGGGATAAAGTGATATGAGCATAGATAAGCAGCAGTGAACCCAGTATCATCAAAGAAGCTGCCTTTCCTTTCTTATCTACCAAACGGCCAAAAAGAGGAGTGAAAATAATGGTCCCTAACGGAATGAGCCCGCTGATCTTGGGACCGTTCTGCAGATAAGCCAGAATCTTTTGCCAAAAAGTCATTTCACTCATATCCGGCATGGTGAAAGTCAGCCCGAACTTATTGACCAAAAGGTCAGGTGCATACTGCAGGAAGGGAAAAACAGCTGAATAAAAAGCTACACACAGAAGAGCGATATAAATGAAAGAACGGTTGGTTATCAATTTAACAAAATCCTTAAATCTGAACCTGTCTTCAGGAGATGCTTCAGCGCTCTTCTTCATCTGCTTATCCAGCTTCACATCAAACATAAGATAAGCCAAAAACAACAAAAGCCCCACTCCAACAACAGAAGCTGCAGCAAAAAGGGCATTGCTGACCCGGCCCGCGGCAATATCCAGTCCAAAAGAAATGGCAAAGAAACTCCCCAAACGGCCCACCACAACATTAAGCCCCATGGCAAAGGCTAACTCCTTGCCCATAAACCATTTGACAATGACTCTTTGGATGAGAACACAGGTAGTCTCTAATCCAATCCCAAACAAAATCCGCCCCGCGATCATTGAAATCAGCATAGCGCTTTCACTCTTGCCAAAAACACCTAAGCTTCCCAAAGAAACAGTAAAAGCACCCACTGTGGCTATAACAGCAAGTACCGTACCGGTCTTGCGAATGCCCCAGCGGTCTAAGGCGATCCCCCCTACAATGATCATCAAAGCTAGGTTTGCCCAGGTAGTAGAACTCATCAACAGTCCAAACTGCGAGCTTGAGAATCCCAGCTGACTTTCAAATAAACCCTTTAAAGGCCCCAGGCAGTCCTGAAACCAGTAAGTGCCAAACATCAAAACACTGACCATGCCCAAGACGGTAAATCGCAAAGCAGATGAGTCTTTGAGTAGCTTCTTTGCTTTATCTATGGAATTGTTTACCTTTTCCATAAAATCTCTCCCTTAAACAACTGGATTAATCTGGACTATTCAAAAAACGACTTGCTCAATCTTGAGAGGCAAATAACCCAAGGTATGAATATTACAGAAAAAAAATATGTCAAGTCAACATAAAATCTGATGGAAATGTTTCAGCCAATTCTTTTAACTTCTCTTTACCTTATTAATGAAATCCTCTTTTTCTCTTTTTGATATTCAGCGTCTCCTATCTGGCGCAGCCAATCAAGCTCTTCTTGGCTCATCAGTCCCTTGTTGGTCTCCTCCAGATTTTCCTTCATCTGTCTCCTTGTCCAAGGAGAAGTGATGGTCATATCAATATGAGGATGAGAAAGAACAAACCGGTAGCAGTCACCAGCTGAGGGACGTTTCTCTCCTTTCCGAATCTTTCTAGTCCGAGAAAGCCGCATATAATTTGTGGCTGTAAATCCAATGATTCCAGGTCTTTGTTCAGGCAGACAAGGAAATATATCTTTTTCCGCTCCCCTATGAGCCGCATTGTAACGGACCATCAAAATGTCAAAACGAGGATCCTTTCCTAACTTGGCTAAAATCTTCCGATTGTGACTTGATATTCCAAGATAACGGAAAAGACCTTCCTGGCGGAGCTTTTCTACTTTGTTCAAAATCTGAGGAGTTGGTTCTTTGTTATAAGCCCCCAACAGAAAAACATCGGCAAATTCAATTCCCAATCTCTTCAGACCCCGATTCAGACTCCATCTGATTCCAAAGGGACGGATGTAGGCCTGTAAAGCAATAATGACTTCTTCTCTTCCTCTTTTGCGAATAATTCTTCGGATAGCCCTCGCCATAAAGGGAGTTCTTATGGCCCCCCAATAGAAAAAATTGCATCCTGCTTCAAACGCATCCTCAAAGGCTTTTGAGGAGAGGGTGTAGGAAGATCCCAAACCCAGCCTTCCCGGGTAAAGGTCAGTTCGTCCCAGTTTGATCCGTTCTTTCAACCAGTCACTCACTTTTTATTCCTTCTGTTATATTTTTTTTAAGGTCCTTTATTTTCTCTTAATCCCGTTTGATTTTCAACTTACACTTCCCCTTCCCTTGGGCAGCCTCTTCTCCATTCTTCTGATCAGCAAATGTGTTATAATTTTCTGAGGACATTCTGAAAGGAGGTAGTATGAATATCAAAACCACATGGGTCTTTTTGGCTTCTGTTGTTATTCTGGTCTTTAATGCCTGCTCGCCCCATTTTCACCTTGACCTATTAGGGACAGAACAAATCAAAGAAGTTGTTTTGAAACCCGGTCCTTCCAAAAATAAGGTCCTAGTTGTAAACCTAAACGGATTCATCAGTTCATCGCATCCCACCAGTATCCTGAAAAAAGAAGAGAGCCCGGTCTCCCGCATCTCCTATCGTTTGGAAAAAGCCTCTAAAGACCCCCGAGTAAAGGGGATTATCCTCTGTTTGGACACACCGGGTGGAGAAGTTACAGCCTCTGATATCATCTATACGGAAATCCTCGATTTCAAGAAAAAAACAAATCTTCCTGTTGTGGCTCTTATGATGGGAGTCGCAGCTTCTGGAGGATATTATGTGGCTTCAGCCTGTGACTTCATCATCGCTCATCCTTCTTCTATAACCGGCAGTATTGGAGTCGTTTCTATTTTTCCCGATGTTCATGAGCTCGTAGATCAATTGGGGATCCAAGTGAACATCATCAAATCCGGAGAAATGAAGGATGCGGGAAGTTTCTTAAAAGAACTCTCTCCCAAAGAAAAGGATATTTTCCAGGAAATTGTGAATGAGTACTATCAAACGTTTCTGGATGCTGTTTACCAAAACAGAAAGGAGGTCCTCTCAAAAGAAGAGTTGGCGTATTTGGCTGACGGACGAGTCTACACGGGTTCTCAAGCCCTTCAGCTGAAATTGATCGATGAAGTTGGGTATTTCAACGCTGCTCAAGATAAAATCAATCAACTGGCAGGAATCCAGGAAGCTCAAGTTGTGACCTACACTTACTACCCTCAAAAAACAACCAATATTTACTCTGCGGAATCAAGTCAAAAATCTTTTACCAGGGAAAATGTCTATTCGAAACTGTTTCAATCTCTCCCCAGTGGATTTTATTATCTCTGGCTTCCTCAGATGGAGCACTAAAAAAACATAACTCCAGCACGGCCGGAGGGATTTGAACCCCCGACCTTTGGATTCGAAGTCTCCATCCTTTAGCTTTTAACTGAAAACGCTTTATGATGTGCTACCAAGCTGCTGGGTATTTTTCGTAGAAGGGCAGGGCAAGAAAAACTTCCTGGGGAACACCTTCAAAAATTAAATCCGGGATATTTCTGAATCCGAATATTTCATAATACTTGGGATCACCTACCAGAACACAGCCTTCGGCACCCAGGTTTTTAAGCTGAGATAGTCCTTCAAGAATAAGCGATTTTCCGATGCCCTGATTCTGGAATGCAGGCAGAACGGAAACAGGACCCAGTCCATACCAGTTGAAGCTGCCGTCGGAAGCGGTTTAATTTTCATTTTTTTTTCGGATAGTGATGTTTTGGCCGGCATTATATCAGAATGCCCTTCGATTCTCCTTGGCTGAATTAAATTGAAAAGTTGTGCAACCAAAGTCAATACTGAGTATTTCTTGAAAAAACGTGCCCCATAGAAAATTAAAAGATTATCTATCCCCGGACAAATCTACTCTCAAAAAAAAGAATGGATAAAAGCTGATGAACTTCTTCAGATGATGAAAAAGTAATGGCCCTCCAGCTAGATTTTTTCTCTGGATACAATCTTATGAGCCCATTCGATGACAGGGATGAGTCTATCGGGGGAAAGTTTCTTCAGATCTTTGTAGAGGACCCATCGGTATTCATAGTGCTCTGGTCTTCCCAGCTCTGGATTGACTGAGAAACTCACCTCGGATTGAGGGGTTTTAGCGAGATAATACCTGGCGATTTTTTTGCCTCCTCTGTAGGGTTCTGTTTCTTTATGCCTATGTCCCCATGGGAAATCAAGGTCGGAGATTCCAGCTTCTTCTTGAGCTTCCCTTTTGGCTGTTTCCAGAGGATTTTCTCCCTCTTCCACTTCACCCTTGGGAAAATCCCAGTTCCGGTAAGCTCTGAGAAAAAGATACTTCCATTTCCCGGATTCTTTACGCACAATCACCAGTCCCGCTGACAATCTCATATCTCCACTATGCTATCACACATAAAATTTTTAATGAATATTGAAATACATTTGTACTTTTTTTATTGACTCTTATAAAAACCAGTGCCGTCATACCCGTTTACTTATTTTTTCTTTAATAATTCTAAAAGTTTAAGGGCAGATAATATCTTTATTCCCATATACTGGACGTAGGATTCAAGTGACTTATCTTCTGCCCCTATTATTTGAATTTCAGTAGCCCCGCACATTCGATGAATTTATTATCATCAGGATTTTTATCAATTAAATTCAGATAAAGTATAATAACAACCTAAACCGAATTAAGAGAAAATACGTATTGTTTAGAAGGAGGAGTTCATGAATACAAAACCAAAGCCTTTTATTTTATGTTTGTGTCTCATTTTAATGCTTATCCCTCAATCAGCCTTTTCTGAACAGCCAGATTCATGGGCTGGTCACTGGGAGGGTTCGATTGATATTCCCGGGATGAAGCTGGAAATTCTTATTGATTTCACTCAAGAGTCTGATGGTTCCTGGACAGGAAAAATATCCATTCCTGCCCAAAATGCTAAAAACCTACCGCTTGAAAACATCGCCACAGATGGGAATGACATTTCTTTTGAGATGAGCGGAGTGCCGGGTAAACCTGTTTTCAAAGGGACGCTGAAAGAAGACGGCACACAGATCACAGGTGATTTCACCCAGAGCGGACAGACATTTCCTTTTGTCCTCAAAAGGGAAGTCAGCCCTGTAGCCAAAGCCAAAAAGGCTCTGGCTGATTTTGATGATCTGGTCAAAAAAGGAATGGAAAGCCTCAATACCCCTGGAGTGGCTGTGGCTGTGGTCAAAGACGATGAGGTTATTCTAGCCAAAGGATACGGCTTCAGGAACATAGAGAACCAGCTTCCCATGACAGCTGATACACTCCTGGCTATTGGGTCTGCTTCCAAAGCATTCACCACATTTGCCATGGGTACTTTAGTGGACAAGGGGAAATTGGATTGGGAAAATTCTGTCCACCACTACATTCCCTGGTTTGAGCTTCGTGACCTGTTTGCCAGTCAGCGCCTGACACCTCGGGATCTGGTGACTCATCGGTCCGGTCTTCCCCGTCATGATTTGGTTTGGTACAACAACTACCAGGCTTCCCGCGAGGAATTTGTGAGAAGATTGGCTTATCTAAAGCCCACTGCAGATCTGCGCCAGAAATTTCAGTACAACAATCTGATGTTTCTCACAGCCGGTTATCTGGTGGAAGTGCTCACAGACCAGGAATGGGAAGATGCCATACGGTCCCATGTGCTCATGCCTTTAGGAATGGAGCGAACCAATTTTTCAGTTGAGGATTCCCAAAAAGATGAGAGTCATGCTCTTCCATATCGTGAGGAAAAAGGCGAGCTCAGAAAGATTCCGTTCCGCAATATCACCAATATCGGTCCAGCCGGATCCATCAATTCCAGCGTGAACGAGATGAGCCAATGGCTTTTGGTTCATCTCAATCAGGGAAAATTCAAGGGTCAGCAGATCATAAACGCTCAAACTCTGGAGGAAATGCATCTGGCTCATATGCCAACAGGGGGAACTCCAGCTATACCTGAAGTGACTCCAGCTGACTATGGAATGGGGTGGTTTGTGGATACATACCGGGGATCCAAGAGGGTTCATCATGGAGGGAATATTGATGGATTCTCAGCCATGGTCAGTATGCTGCCTCAAGAGGGATTGGGATTTGTGGTGCTGGCGAATAAAAACGGAGCAGCCCTACCAGAGCTTCTCATTCGGCATGCCGCAGACCTTATCCTGGAAGAAGAGCCTAAGGATTGGATCGGATTAGCGGCTGAGAGAAAAGCAAAGGGAGAAGAAGTGGAAGAGGAAGCAGAAAAAAAGAAAGAGGCCCGAAAAGTGAGCGGCACTGAACCGGCCCACAAGCCCGAAGATTACACCGGTGATTACAGCCATCCTGGATATGGAGATATCAAGGTTTTTCAAGAGAAGGAGGGACTTTTATTCACTTTTAATGCCATCACAACTCCACTGGAGCATTGGCATTATGAAACGTTCAATGGCAAAAAGGCAGATGATCCTACATTTAAAGACATGAAGTTAACATTCCGCACCAATGTCAATGGATTTGTGGCGGAATTGGAAGCACCCTTTGAACCCACTCTGGAGCCGATTGTGTTTAAGAAAAAGCCAGATGCCAAATTATTTGATCCAGATTATCTTGAGCAGTTTGTGGGAAAATACAAGCTGATCGACCAAATCCTGACCATAAGTTTACAGGGTGACCAACTCACGCTTTATATTCCGGGACAGCAGATATATGATTTAATTCCAGCATTAGGAGAAGAGTTTGTCCTTCAACAGGCTAAGGTCATCAGTTTGAAATTCAAATTTGATGAGAAGGGACAGGTCACGGCTCTTGAACTCAATCAACCAGGTGGAATTTATGAAGCAGAAAGGATTAAAGAATAGATATTCTTATATGTCTGATATTCTCTTCTTTTTGTGGGTTTCTTGTTGACCGGACGTGTTTTTTGTCTGTATTATTAAAGATAAAGTCGCTTTGAGGATGGGAATTTGATGAAATGGAAGAAAAATTATCAGCAACAAAAAAACGAATTTCCTATCTTTTCAGAAGATCCACTATGGTATAGTTTGAACGGCCAGATTCTATAACTGCCTTAACATCTCTCTTTCCATCAAGAAACTTCTCCAACTCTGTGCGGTAATTAGCAACCCTTCCGGACTTTAGCTTTTTTCCCTTCTCGTCCATCAAAGTGATGTGTAAGTATTGCTTATGATGGTCAATTCCCATATAATTCATTTGTGCATTTCTTTTGTTTTAAATTGACCTTGCGGGTAGTCTATCATACTTTCGACTTCCTCAGGAGGTGCATCACATCATCATGTTACCTATCATTAATCATCATGCTCGCCTGTTTAGAGACAGTCCAGGAGAATAGAATATTTGAAGAGCTTGCTCAGGAAGCCAACGAATGGAACATTGATCTCATCAAAGACAATTTCTGGAATGGCTTCATTTTGAATGACCGGAAAACATTGGCAGATACAAACCAGATGGTATACAGCACACAAAGAGACCTGGAAATGAAGCGGGCCATTTTACAAAGAGCCATTGACCATTTGAAGACAGTATATCATCCTAATGCACTCGAGTGATGGATAAAATGTACAGATCCGGTGTAGACCATAAACATCCGTGATGAGTATTCGTGTTTTTCTAGCTGATACGGTACTCAATATACGGAAATCCAAAATAAGGAGGAGATGATGTCAGAGATGAGAGGTTTCAAGGCAGGTGATACCGTTCCCGAAACGGGTATCTACAAATGCAGTTTTTGCGGTATGGGCAATGCGTTCAAGAATATGCTTTCCGGAAAAGGTTTTTCAATGGAGGAGATGCAAAAAAACAAGCCCACGCAAAAGCGTTTTAAAAAAGGAAAGAAATTCAAACCATGCCCGAAATGCAAGGAAGGGACCGCATGGGACTGGGTCAGCAGCTGACAGGTGCAGTGATTCAAATCATACAATCTCATAAGCAACAATTTAGTGCTTGTTGCCACTTCTGAGGTATATCTTAGAGTGGTCGGCTCAATAGGAGATAATGAAATAATTCTATCCTGTCCTTAACAGGATGCAACCACTTCAAAAGTGCCAATGCATCCAATCAAAACAAAAAAAAGAAGTGACTGTTTTGGATTTCTACCGCCAATACAGCACATATACCGATCCGGGAGCATATGCCTATTTGTACGAAAATCTTCCCGATTCCTTACCGGAGCTTTGTCGTTTAATCAAGTCGCAGTTTATTCATCCCTTTGCTGAATTGCAACAATATCGTGAAATGATTCCCAAAGAACGTTGGAATGAATCATTAAAGTATCCGACTGTTCAATTGATTTTGGAGGGGCTTATATTGTATAACCCATCCGGCCTGGTTCAAAACCGTCAACCTGAAGATCGTTTGGTGCTGGGTTGCCGGGAATATGCTATCCTGCTGGCATCCATATTGAAACATCGTAGAATTCCGGCCAGGGTACGCTGCGGTCATGCCACCTATCTCATTCCAGATTTTCACGCGACCCTTTGTGTCCCCTTATTATTGAAGATGAAAATCTATTTATACCTTCAAAAGGATGGGCTGAGATGATAAAGAAGGTCTATGAGATCGATCCCCTCATCTGTCCCAAATGCGGGGGAACCATGCGAATTGTTTTTTTTTATTGAAGACCATAAAGTCATAGACAAGATCATCAAACATCTCAATCTGACTTTTAAGGCCGCCCGGCCTCCCCCTCCGCAAGCTCAGCTCTCTATAGCAGCTGAGGAACTATCAGAATATATATGATATTCTAATCCCCTTTTTCATGGGACAAGGG
>CAYULB010000020.1:22032-37238 GCA_964445575.1 uncultured Eubacteriales bacterium | reverse complement strand
AAAAGTTCAAACAAAAAGATGTGCCCGCAAAAAACAGCCACAAAAAACAGTACCGCAAAAAACAGTACCGTGATACCCGTTCACCTATTTTTTTTATAATGTGAATGATAAAATAAGATCGGCGTTAAAAATCTGAACAGAGCACCAGCCATATCTGAATTTCATCTCGTCTCGCCTTAATGGTAAAAATATGGCGATTAAAATAAAAAATACAAAAAGGGAAAATGTTCAAGACATGTTCCTTGAAAAAATCTTGTCTATCGCTGAAAATAAATCAATGATGAAAACATCGCCATATTTTTATGAATAGTTCAGGTTAAGAAGAAAAGGAGCAAAATCTCCATGAAAAAAATTTTATTCGTCTTTGGCACCCGGCCAGAAGCCATCAAACTGGCTCCCTTGATTCTAGCGATGAAAACCCGGAAAACTCAAAACAAAAATTTAGTCCCTCTTGTCTGTGTGACCTCCCAGCATAAAGAGATGCTCCAGCAGGTCCTTTCTTATTTTGAGGTTGTCCCAGACTATGACCTCGGCCTCATGACCAAAGCCCAGACCCTTTTTGATGTCACTGTGAACGGCTTAAACAAAATCCAGCATGTTTTTCAGCAGGAAAATCCTGATGCAGTCCTTGTTCAAGGGGATACCAACACCACCTTTTTAGCTTCTTTGGCTGCTTATTATAAAAAAATTCCCATAGGGCATGTGGAAGCAGGACTCAGGTCAGGAGATAAATACAACCCCTTTCCTGAAGAGCAGTTTCGCAGGATGACTGATGCGCTCTCCGACTGGTGTTTTGCTCCCACGGAACAAGCAGTCCAGAATTTAAGGAAAGAAAATATTCCCCAAGAAAAAATATACCTCACCGGCCAAACCGGAATCGATACTCTTTTTATGACTCTGGAAAAGCTGGAACATCTCTCTTCTGATAAAGATTTTGAGGACCGTCTCAGGAGCCTCTCAAAAAATTACAGGATGGATTGGGATGAGATCAAAGAAAAGCCAGGGGATGAACAAAAAGTCATATTAGTCACTCTTCACCGCCGGGAAAGCTTTGGCAGGGATATGCTCGGGATATGCCGGGGGCTCAAGGAACTGGCACATGAATTAGCCCACAGAAGTCCCCAGGCTCGGATTATCTGGCCTGTTCATCCCAATCCTAAAGTCATCCAGCCCGTTAAATCTGAGTTAGATTCTGTTCCCAATGTAGTTCTGATCCCTCCCCTTGATTATCCTTCATTTGTCTGGATGATGAAGCGCTCTTATCTAATTTTGACAGATTCCGGAGGAATCCAGGAAGAAGCACCCTCCCTCGGAAAACCGGTTCTGGTCCTCCGAAAAAAAACAGAAAGACCTGAAGCCATCCAGGCCGGAACAGCCCGGCTAATAGGGACCAACCGTCAGCGAATAGTCAAGGAAACCCTGGCCCTTATTCAGGATGAAGACGAGTACAAAAAAATGGCCCGCAGAGTCAATCCTTACGGAGACGGGAAAGCTTCCTCCCGGATCATAAACATCTTAGAAGAGGACCTTTAGAATGTCTCGTGTTTCTCAGAGCCCCCAGAGTCCCCTCAGACGGAAAATATCCTTATTTGTTCTCCTTGTTTTAGCAGCTGTGTGGGTGTTCCTGGGAGTTAAGTTTTACCGCCAGTGGAGCCTTCACCGCGATGTCAGCCGCTACATCACCACTCCCTCTCTCAAACCAACCCTGCAGAGGATCAAAGCGGTCCGGTTTGACCCTTCTTTTTATTATCAAGGAAAACGCCCCTCTGAATTAGCCAAGGAGCTTTCCGACCGCTGGCATGAAGCTGGAATCAATTTGGTTTTTTTCCGCGCTTACGACCCTTCTTACGGAGCGTTTTACCGCACCAGCTACCTCTTCAATAAACAGGGAGAATTCGGCAGGTACGACCTGCTGAAGCATGTTCTCAAAGCCTGCGCTAAAAAAAACATAGCTGTTTTCGCCTGGCTTCCCTGGATGAATCACAGGGGAGCTTGGGAGGCCAATCCAGAATGGAGGGAGATAAATGCTCAGGGACAAGATTATTCTGCCACTGGTCTGGGGTTTCCCCTTTGCGCTCGGAATAGGAATGTCCGGAACTGGTGGCAGGGATTTATCAAAGACCTGCTTCAAAATTACCCGGCACTCTCAGGAGTGGATTTTGCCGAGCCTGTGGTCAGCTGGCAGGAAGGAAGCGCCTGCTACTGTGAATTATGCCGGAAAGCCGCTTCTGAGGCCAAAGCTTCTGAAACCAGCCTCGAAGACACAAGATCCCAGCCCCTGACCACTCTGCTCCATCAGAGTATCCATCAGGTGCATCAGTTTGATAAAAAAGCCTCTCTAACCTTTGTGGCCACAGCCGGAGAAAGCGGAGAGCTTTTTTCATGGCCTCAAATCAAAAAACAGACCGGTTTGGATTTGGATTCCCTGTTATCTGTCTCCCGGCCCATGCAGCCGGATTTTATCTGCCCTGAATTCATCTGGCAGGAGTGGAAGAGCCAGTTTGATAAAAACCGCCCAGATAACCCTGTTTTCTCTCCGCAGTGGGCGGCTCAAGCTTATGAAAAATTTATCCAGAACCTGAATCATCCTGTAGAGGTGATACCTCATTTAGAGGCCACGGATTTTCCCGGTGTTTCCGTGAGTCCCGAACAGCTGGCAGCTTCTCTCCAGCAAATCCTTGAGGCCGGAGCCAGCGGATTTGATTTGTACTCCTCCAGCCTTCTGGATAAAAAGGAGGCGTGGCGGGTTTTAAAAGATGCTGACCGCTGGTATAAGATAAAATCGTGTCTGGTGCTTTATGACCCCGGCAGCAATCAAAGTGACGCCGTACAGACCGGGGAACTGCTCCGCCACTTCCATTCTGAAGTGGAATTGAAATCGCTTGACCAGTATAAGCCGGGACTGATCAATGAATATGACCATGTCTTTTACGCAGGCACAGAGGAGGGAACACCTATTCCCAAAGAATTGATCAAGGATCTAGAAAATCTGCAGACCACCTTCTGCTGGCTGGGATTCAATGTAAAGCAGCTTCTTTCTGAGCCTCAAATTTCCCGGAAATTAGGGATTCAGTTCATAGAGTCGGTTAAAGACCGTTTTGTCAGAGTCAAATACAAAAACCAGCTTCTGCCCAAAGAAGACCCCTGGACCCAGCTGTTGGAAATTGTGGACCCTCTCCGCTCCCAGGTTTATGCCACAGTTTATAATGAAGAGCAAAGTGAAGAATTTCCCTATGCTCTGCGAAGCGGCCGGCGCTTCTGGCTGTTTGCTGACCTTCCCTCTGCCTATGCTGTAGAAGGGGGGCGGTTTCTGGTGTTTGCCGACCTTCTCCATGATATCCTCAATGAGGACCATGTTTCTCAAAATCTGGCGATGGTCCGGATTGAAGATGTGCATCCTCTCACCGATCCCCAAAGCTTAGAAAAAATAGCCAATTTTCTTTACCGGAGGAAAGTTCCTTTTCAGGTTGCCTTCAGTCCCTTTTATGTGAATCCCGAAGAAAACCTGCACACTTCCCTCAGTGAACAGCCGGCACTGGTTTCAGCGCTCCAGCACATGGTGAGAAAGGGAGGGGTTCTGGTTCTGCACGGAGTGACCCATCAGAGATATTTAGAGACCACCACAGATTATGAATTCTGGGACCCGGTCAATGATGCTCCGGTGCAGGGACAAACTAAAACCACCATGAGTCAGCGGGTGGAGCGGGGGCTTCGAGAATGCTGGCTGAACGGCCTGTATCCTCTCTTATGGGAGACCCCTCATTACGCGGCTCCTCAGGAGTTTTACTCCGTAATAAGCCGGATATTTTCAGCAGCCATGGAAAGAAAGCAGGCTGTGGACAAAATCGGCACAGACCAGTACCTTCCTTATGCCCTCCTTTCAGACCGCTACGGTCAAACCCTGGTTCCGGAAAACCTGGGATATGTCCCGCTCAGCAATCCAGACCCTCAGGTGATTCTCAAGCCCGCCCATCACATGAAAGTGGTCCGTGACGGAGTGGCTTCCTTCTTTTTTCATCCCTTTGTGGATGCGGAAGCATTAAAAACCATTGTGCGCAGACTCCAAGGTGATGGATTTGTGTTCACCAATCCCGCCTCTCTTCCTTTAAAAGTAAAGACTTCTCTAGGCCAGGTCCAAAATTCCAGCGGCTCTGTGGTCATGATTCCCCAATACACCCAGGGTAAAGAGAGCCTGCTTTTTTTTCCGGGAATTATGAAACAGCACAAAGAGTTCACAGATTTTCCTGGAGAGAAAGTAGAAAAGAAGATTTCTCTTTCTTCCAAAGAGATTTATGCGCTTCATTTTTTAAGCCCTGTTGAAAAGACAATCCGGGAAGCTCAGAAGAGACCTCATTTAGAAAAACGATCTCCGATTCAGGCTCTCAGAAAGGTGGCTGACTTACAGGGCGAAGAAGCAGAGGTTCTCTCAGCTCTTCTTCTTCATACCCCTGAAGCTGATACGCCTCAAAAAAATGAGATCAAAAGCTATGAATCTGTGCTTAAGTCAGCAGGGATTTCTGTGAATCCCCTGCCTGTTTTTGAATTTAAAAGGCTTCCCGAAGAGGTCAATCTTCTGGTCATTCCTGAAGCTTCTGCCCTCAGGCTTCAAGACAGCCAGATCCAGCACCTAGTGGACCTCTTGGAGCAGGGGCAGATTTCTTTGATAACCAGTGGCTACAGTCCGCTATCAGATGCCCTGGGAATCGAGAAAACCAACCGAACCATCGAGGTGAAAAAGCCTCAAGACCTGGCTTATCCTGACCTTGAAATCATATGGCCTAATCCCCTTGATTTTTCAGTGTTTGAAGCTCCGGGGGAGGCTGAATTCATCTACCAGGACTCTCAGAGTGAAGAGCCGTTAATGATTTCTGTACCCAGAGGAGAGGGAAGGTTTTTGTACTCAGGCCCTCTTTTTGACCCGGAAAGCTCTCAGGGGATAACCCGGTATCCCCATTTTCTCAAACATATGTTCCGAACCCTGAATGTGCTTCCCTTTCTTCGGGGGAGGGGAGCGGAAGTTTTTTTCAATCCGGCTGAAAGAGAAGAGATTGCTGTGGAAGACCTGGTGAAATTCTGGAAGCGAAGCGGGATCACCATCATCCATGCGGCAAGCTGGCATTTTTCTCCGGAATGGACTTATGACTATGAGCGGCTTATCCGCCTGGCCCACAACAATTCTCTGCTGGTCTACGCTTGGCTGGAACCTCCCCTTGTCCACCAGAAATTTTGGCTGGAGCATCCTGAGTGGAGGGAGCAGAACGCTCAAGGAGAAACTCCTGAAGAAACCTGGAGATATCCCATGGCCCTGGGAGACTCCTCTGCTCGAACAGGGGCTTTTAAGGAGTGGAAGAGAATCCTGGAGGAATATCCTTGGGATGGAGTGACTGTCAACCGGTTGGGATTTGAGTCAACATTCCCGCCAAACCCCAAAACCATGACCCCTTTTCACCCCTCTGTTCGCCAGCAGTTTAAAGAGAAAAAAGGATTTGACCCGGTCGATCTTTTCAACAAGTCATCTCCCTTTTTCTGGAAAACCAGCGCTCCTTCGTTAAACCTTTACCTGGATTTCCGGCGCACCCTTTCTGAAGAATACCTGGAAAGTCTCCTCAGCATGCTCAAAGAATTCCGGAAAGAGCAAAAAAGGTCTTTTGAGCTCATTCTCACCTATGATGCCCGCAGAAAAGACCCGGGAGTTTCGCTCTCTAAGCTTCAAAATATCAAGTCCGAGCATCAGGTCCTCTGGCAGTATATTCCTGAATTTGAAAACCAGTGGACTGCTCAGCCCCAAGACTTTGACCTGATCCAGCTCAATATCACGTCGAGCAAAGACCAGAGTTTTATTGAAGGCGCTCCCACTTCTTATCCCACTGGCTCTGCTCTCTATAAAGAGCTTCAAGAGCTTCTCCAGGAAAACAAGCGGTTTATTCTCTATTCTGAGAGCTCTCTATATGAGGTGGATACTCAAATGCTGCCTTTTGTGCTGGGCGCGGAGTGTTCTCTCCTGTGGGAGAAACACAGGCTGCGTGTTCAGTCCCCAAAAGGAGGAGAAGTTTTTTTAGCAGGAAGAAAAGAGCTGCCGCTGCATATCGATGGAAAGCCTGCGGGCTCTTTTTATAAAAACCGTCTGAAAGTGCCTTCCGGGGAGCATGTGCTCGAGATAAAATCGGGAGCAGCAGGGCTGTTTAAGCCGTTTAAATCAAGCACCAGGGTGGTGGATTTCTCGGGGAAGCTCAAGAAAATTGACGTGAAGTGGAGGGGAATTTCCGTGAATTATGAAGCAGAGAGAGGTTCCTACCTGGTGATTACTGATGAGCCTCTGAGAATCACTGTGGACGGAAAAAAACAGGACTGCTTCATGGAGGAGGGTCCGAGAGGATGGACGGTTTATCTTCCCCCGGGCCGTGCCACAGCAGAAATCACAACCCGCAGTCATTTAGATGTTTTTCTTTATGTAGTGAGCCTGGGATTATCTAATCTGATTGTCCTTATAAGTGCTGCCGCCATATTCACTTTCCTGGTTTTGTTTTTAATCCTTCAATTGAGAAGATTAGTCCAAAGGAAAAAAACATAATGGCTTTTAGCAGCGGATTCTTGGAAGTTCTGTTTTTGACAGCCGTGGTCATTCTCTGGTCCATGATTTTCTACCAGCTTTTTTTTGCGTTTACCGGTTATGTTTTTTACAGAAGGTCTTTAAAGGAAAAACAAGATTTGGATAAACAGAAGACCGGGGACCTTCCTCCTGTTTCAATCCTTATCCCGGCCCACAATGAAGCGCTGGTCATTGAAAGCACTCTTCAGTCGATTTTAGCCCTGGACTATCCTGAAGACAAAATGGAGGTCATTGTGGTCAATGACGGCTCCACAGATGCCACTCCTGAAATAGTCAGGACTTTTTCTTTAAAAGATTCCCGGGTCAGGCTTTTCAATGTTCCAGAAAAGCAGGCAGCCAGAGGAAAACCTCATGCCCTGAATTTGGGTTTCGAGGAGGCAAAGCATGCCTACATTGCCATCTATGATGCTGATAACACGCCTGAGCCTTCCTCCCTCCGCTATCTTATGAGAAACATGGTCAAAGACCCTGAGCTGGCGGCGGCATTTGGTAAGTTCCGCACCCGAAACCGCCGGAAAAATCTGTTAACCCGGTTTATCAACATGGAAACCCTCTCATTCCAGCTTATCATTCAGGCCGGACGCTCTCAGACTTTGAACATAGCCATGCTGCCCGGCACTAATTTTGTGGTTCGCCGGGACATCCTGAAAAAATACCGGGGATGGGATGAGAAGGCTTTGACTGAGGATACCGAGCTCAGCATCCGGATGTTTCAAAAGGGAGACCGGATCAAATTTGTCCCCTATGCAGTGACCTGGGAAGAAGAGCCTGAAAAATGGCGGACCTGGCTCCGGCAGAGGACCCGGTGGGTGAGAGGAAATATTTATATTCTCAGAAAATTTTTATTTCCTTCCCTTCGCCAGAAAAAGTTAGGAGTGATTCTCGAGCTGGGATATATATTTTTATTGTATTATCTATTCTTAGGGTCTATTCTGCTTTCCCATTTGTTTTTTATCTCAAGCGGTGTAGGGCTCATTGCGGTCCGATCCCCGGGGCCTTACTTTATTGTCTGGGTGTGCGCTTTTCTCTTATTTGTGATTGAAATCATGATGACCGCCTCACTAGAAAAACAAGCGTTCTGGGAAAACTTAGGAGTCGTGGTTTTGATGTACTTTACTTACTGTCAGGGATGGATTATCCTGGTATTCAGAGCCCTTTATCAAGAGTTTATTAAAAAGCAGGCCGTGGAGTGGGATAAGACCCCCCGGTTTGCTTCATCCACAGAGGAAAGAGAAAAATTCAAGCATTGAGTCAAAAGTACGACTAAAGACTAAAAAGACTGAAGGAGAAAAGATAAAGAAATGCGGAAACGAAAAATCGCTGTTTTAACGGTGAGTGTGATTCTGACGGGTGTGATTGCTGCCTTTGCAGAAATCCGGCCCCAGGCTGGCGTGGAAAGTTATATAGGGCCGAACAAATTCTTTTCTTTTACACCCTGGGCCGGGCTCCGGATCAATCTGTCCAAAAATTCCTCTCTCCTGGTGAAGTATTACCGTCACCATCTCCAATATGATTACCTCAGTGAGCTGGGAGAGACCAAAAAGAGGACAGCCAGGCTCAATAACTTCACTTCTGCGGTTTATGCCCAGAAGTGGGGGCATGACTTTTATGCGGCTTGCAGTTTTTTTTCAGGAACTGATGAATACACAGCTCTGGCCCTGGACATAGGCACAGAACTCCGCTTGCTAAAAAGAACAGCCCTTACCGCAGGATTTTATTATCTGAACGAAGATTCCATACTCTGGTATCCGGAAGAAGAATCCCGCCGGATTGCTGTGTATTCGGTTAAAGGGGAGTTCAGATATACTCTTTTTGACGGGCTTTCCCTGGGCCCTAATTTTAACCTTTACAGGAATTCAGAGCAGGTCAACGCCTCGTCATGGGGGGTGCTTCTTCAGTTTATTCCCGCAGAGCCGGTCTATCTCCATGTATCCTACTACCGGTACACGGAATCAGCCCACTACCGGTTTTCAGGAGATTTTTTCTCATTGGGACTGAATCTTTACTATTGATCTTTATGAAATGGAATGGAGACAAAAACTCCCCCTTTTTGGTTCCCGTCATCAACCCGTGATTATTCACCCCTGAAGCATGACACCTAAATTAATAAGACTGGTTTGCCGGACTTTTTCTCCCACTTTTTTTAATTTTTTTTTGGATAAAACATTTTTGGATATTGAACTGAGGGAGTCATTCAGATAGACTTAAACTCATAAAGATGAGAGACCAAACAGGGAATGAAGATCCATTATCATGACTGAGAAAAAAATCTTCTGTACTGAAGAGTTCATAAAAAAGATTTCCCGTCAGATCACCGTGATTCTCTATAAAAAATTTCCCCGCCTCCCCCAAGGCGATAAAGAAGATGTTTCTCAGGAAGTTCAGCTAAAGATCTGGAAAATGATTCAAAGTGGGAGAAAAATCAAGAATTTAGAGTCTTATTTATGGAAGTCAGTTTACACAACCGCTTTGGATTTCCTGGACCAAAATATGGAAAAAATTTCTTTAGAAAAAGATTCCAACCCGCATCTTTCAAGTTCTTTAAAGCTGGATATTTTTTCTCAGGAAAAAGCCTTTGAGAAAAAACAAGTAAGAGAAATGGTTTTAAAAGCAGTGGAATCACTCACTCCAAAAAGAAGGATGGTCATGAAGCTTCACCTAACAGGAATGAACGTTAGGGAAATCGCTGAGTTTCTCAACTGGGGTGAAAGCAAAGTGAACCACCTTTTTTACAGAGGGAGAAAGAGCTTGAAAGCTGAGCTGTCCAGAGCAAATAAAAAGAGAGAGCTTCAAAGCTTTTCTCCAAACAAAGAAAGAGAGCCCTCATGACCATGAATTCCAGCCATAATAAAAAAAAGTCATCCCATAAATGCCCTGAAAACCAGGACTTTGTAAGGATTCTTTCCCCAAAAGCTTCCTTAAAAGAAAAAGAGGAACTGATTGATCATATTCTTATCTGCAGGAAGTGCCGAACCAAATTCGAGGCTCTACGGGAGCTCAAGGCACTCAAGCTCCAGACCAGAATTCCTGAAGAGCTTTTAGAAAAAGACCTTCATCCCAAAGAACAAAAAAAGCCTCTGTCTCTTTCTCTTCCGGTATTTAAAAAGTTTTCCTGGAAGACATTTTTTGCAGCGGCTGTGCTTTTTTTAGCAGCCGCAGCCTGTGCTTTTTTTGTATTTTTTAAGTCTCCGCCTCCTGTGATGCGAGGAGACAGTCCTTCTGAGCTTGTTCTTCTAGAGCCTGGGAACAAGGTTTCCCGGCCTCCCCAAATTTTTATCTGGAATGAACTTGAAAATGCCAATGCATATAAGTTCAAGCTGGTGGATGAAAATCTGGAGACTCTCTTTTCCGCCACAGTGAAAAAGAGAGAGCAGACTGTTCTTAAGCTTCCCGGGGATGTGGTCAAGAAACTTGAGTCTGGGAAAACATATATCTGGAGCATTAAAGCGTATGATAATGAGGGGAATTTAATCGCCTTCCAATCAAAATCATTTCAAATCAGGTGAATCAAATCCCTGACAGAGATTCTCCATAAAGCACGAACAAAGACCAGTATTGAGGATGGCGAAAGGAGGAGTGTATCATCTCACACTTGGTTTTCTTAAGAGCCTGGGCTTTACTCATCCCTTGAGCCAGATTATTGTAAAAGCTTTTCATGAACCGGCAGGCAGCTTTGTCCTTAATCTTCCAGAGACTGGAGAGCACCGACCGAGCCCCGGCTCCTTTAAAGGCCCAGACAAAGCCCAGAAGCCCCTCTCCCTCAACGGTTTTGCTGATTCCGGATTGACAGGAGGACAGCACCACTAAATTTGCTTTGATGCGGGAGCGGAAAACCTCTATGGGTTTGAGCAGGGTCTTTTCGCGGCTGCTTTTATCTGACCAGAAGAGGATAAAAGACTGCCACCAGTCTTCATGGTCATAAACGCTGTGAGCTGCCAAATGAATGATGTCATAGTCCTGGCCAAGGGATTGGAAAAAATTGCCCTTAGTGGCCTGTCTGTCCAGTAACACCTGAGTTTGGCTTCTGTCCAGAATTCTGGCGATGGATTTGGCTTCAGCTTCTGCATATTTCAGGGGGGAGAGGTTAAGGGAATAAATGACCTGATTCTCTGAAAGTTCATTTTTTTCCTTTTTGTCAGCAAACTTCCATCCTGCCTTCAGAGATTTTTCAACTTCAATTTCCTGGGGATTTGATAGGACCAGGTACTGATTCTTGGAGGTCCAGGGTTTTTTCCTGTATATTTTAGCTAAAGAAGAAGCAGATATGGCATAAGAGATTTCATATCTCTCAATTAAAAATGATTTTATGTTTTCCTTTATATCTGTTTCCTCTGAGGTTTCAATCAGTGTTTCAAAAGGAAGCTCAAACAGAATGCCGTCTGGAATAATGACCACCTTTTTGATCTGAGGGACCAAGACATCCTGCACTGGACGGATGAGTTCATTATAGAGGATCTGGGCTCCTTTCTGTCCGTAAAATTGTTTCTGGTCCTCCAGAGTCAAAAACAAAAGATAGTTTTCCACAGACTCAGTGAGCTTTTTTGAAGGAGTCAGTTTTTTAAAAACAGTCTTATCCCGGGTGAGGGCAAACACAAAGCTGAATTCATTTCCCAGAAAATAAGCCATCCACACAGTGTCAGAAGGAATGTTTTGACTTATCTGTTCATAGGTCAGGGGCCCGGATTGGAATCCCTTTAAAAGATCCCGGATGTCTGCATCGGTTACTTCCTGCTTGAGTTCCATTTTGTCTAAAAGAGTCCTTGCCTTTACTTTTTCAGAATAATAAAGAGCCTCCCTGGCATGACCGCCGGATGGCTTTTTTTGATGAAGGTCAAAAAGAAGCTCGATAAGTTCTTCAAAGATACGGGTCCGGTACTGAAAAAATTTCTGCCGATGTTCAAAGGAAGTAAAGTCTACCCGGATTTTTTCTATTATAGAGACCGCCTCTCGGTACAGAACCAAAGCTTTTTGAGGCTTGTTCATGCGGCGGTTTATCCGGGCCAGCCTAAAAACAGCTCTCCATTCTTGGTCCGCAAGTTCAAGAGAGAGGGCAGCCTGGCGTGCTTTGTTATACCAGGCTTCAGCCTGGGTCAATTCATTGAGCCGGGAGTAAGTGTCTCCGATAAGAGTGAAAAAAAACCAGTGGTTGGAAAAACGAAATTTATCCCGGAAAAAATCCTGAATGACTTTTTGAGGTTGGTCTTCTTTTTCGTCCACCACATAGATTTCTTCTCCAAGGCCAATGATGTTTTTGCCAGGGCTCACCGCAGGGTAAGCTGCCTCTTTGATGACTTGGCCGCAGTTTAAAAACAGGATTTCATCAGCGTTGAAGTATTTATGATTAAAGCCGGCCAATCCGTAATTACAGTTGGCAATGATGGCTGAGCTGAGGTCAATTCCCCCGGCATCATTGGTGGAGACTCCTGTTTGAGAATTGAGAATGATGATGTTCTCAAGACTAGCTGACCCTACATGATTTTCCCGGTCATTGATGTACACAGCAGTGCCTTTAATATCCATAAAAATCAGATCATGTGCTTTCCAGGCAGCATCAGGACTGTTTCTCTGGAGGATTCCGTGCTGGGTGTCCCTCAGCACAAAACCCTGGATTTCCACTGGGGCCTGGACCACAAAGACGGCGTTGAGTTCTTTTTTAGTCCCCTGGATAATCGCGCCGAACGGATTTGCGGATTTGATAAGAATGGGTTTATCAAGGATAATGTTTTCGCCAAAATACACTCCGTTTTCCACTTCTACGGTGTCTCCCTCTTCAGCAGCTTTGACTCCTTGCTCTATGGTGGGGAAGTCTCTGGGGACCCGGATGGTTTTGCTCAGGAGGGAGGCTGAAAAAAGCAGAATCCAGACCCATACAGCGCAGCCCTTGAGGGTGGCAGGAGGATTTTTAACTCTCATTTATTCAGCAAAGCTCATCACGTATGATAACACACCCTTTCTGGCTCCCACCATCATTTCCAATTTCAACGTCACTTTCTGCTTTTGCTTTCACTTTACAAGACAGTTTGAGTTCTGTTTTTTTCTCACTTTCCCAAAAAAAATTTTATCTCCCCCTAAAAACAGTACCGTGATACCCGTTCACCTATTTTTACCTAAAAACAGTACCGTGATATCTCCCCCTAAAAACAGTACCGTGATACCCGTTCACCTATTTTTAAATTGAATATGAATTTAGTGTTTTTTGTGAGATACAATTCTCCATTTACTGCTTTAAACACGGTGAATTGTGAATGGTTAATGGTATTTCACCATTAACTGCTTTTTTGGGACGGGGGGAGTTGCGCAGCCACCGAAAAAAACGAAGAAGAATAGCGTTACATTGACCATAGTCTTGAAAAGACGTAAAATATTAAATAGAAAATAGAAAGTCAAAAATGGAAAATAGTGAATGGCTGATAATAAAATGACTCAAATCGAACAAGCAAGAAAAGGAAAAGTGACCAAAGCTCTCCGGCAGGTAGCTGAAGTGGAAGGCCTGTGTGAAGAGGAGCTCCTGGAGCTGGTTGCTTCAGGGAAGGTGGTCATTCCCTTCAATCCTTATCACGGCGATATTCATGCTGTGGGAATCGGCAGCCGACTCCGGACCAAAGTCAATGTCAACATCGGAAGCTCTGAAGATTTTCCGGAACTCCAGAATGAGATTGAGAAGACAGAAATTGCCTTAAAGTACAAAACCGACACCATCATGGACCTGAGCACCGGGGGTGATATCAAAAAGATTCGCCGGAAAATCCTGGAGAAAGCCCGCATCCCTCTGGGAACGGTTCCTGTTTATCAGGTAGGCATTCAGGCCATAGAGCAGAGAGGGGCTATTGTTGAGATGACTGAGGAGGATATCTTCTCGGTCATTGAACAGCAAGCTCAGGAGGGAGTGGACTTTATGACGGTTCATGCCGGGCTCACTTCCAAAGCCATTGACCGCTTGAAAAAGCAGGGCCGGGTCGCGGATATTGTCTCCCGTGGAGGGGCCTTTCATCTGGCCTGGATCCTTCACAATGAAAAGGAAAATCCTCTGTACCAGAATTTTGACCGGCTTTTGGAAATAGCCCACAAATATGATGTGACCTTGAGCCTGGGCGACGGGCTCAGGCCGGGCGCCATTGCCGATGCTTCAGACCGGCCCCAACTGGAGGAGCTTCTCACTCTGGGCGAGCTGGTAAAGCAGTGCTGGGAAGCAGGAGTCCAGGTGATGGTGGAAGGACCCGGGCATGTGCCTTTAGACCAGATCGACATGAACATGAAGATCCAGAAGCGGGTGTGTCAGGGAGCTCCCTTTTATGTACTGGGCCCTATTGTGACAGACATTGCTCCCGGCTATGACCACATTGTCTCTGCCATAGGAGGGGCTGTGGCTGCCTGGTCAGGAGCTGATTTTCTGTGCTATGTGACCCCTTCAGAGCATCTGGGGCTTCCCACGCCTGATGACGTAAGACTGGGAGTCATTGCCTCCAGAATCGCTGCCCATGCCGCGGATATTGTTAAAGGAGTCAAAGGAGCCGCCAAAAAAGATTTTGCTATCTCTGAAGCGAGAAGACGACTGGATTGGGATGCTCAAAAAAAACTGGCTATAGACCCCTATAAATTCGAGGAAGTAAGAAGCCAGAGAAAAACAAAAACAAAGGCCTGTTCAATGTGCGGAGATTTCTGTGCCCTTCAAATGGTTGAGGATTTCCTGAAATCCTCTGAAAAGGCCTCTGATGGCCCCGAAAAATAAACTTCTTTTTGGGACTGCCGGAGTGCCTCAGTCAGCTCTCAGAAAAAACACTTTACAAGGACTCAGAGAGGTCAAGCGCTTGGGCCTGGACTGTCTTGAGATTGAGTTTGTCCAGGGAGTTAAAATGGGGGTGGATACAGCCGAGGCTGTGGGCAGAGAAGCCAAAAACCTGGGACTGGCTCTCAGTGTCCATGCTCCTTATTATGTGAGCCTCAACTCCCCGCGACAGGGAATAAGAATGACCAGCCATAAACGGCTTCTCCATTCAGCGCGCATCGCCCAGGTGTGCGGTGCCAGCAGTGTGGTGTTTCATCCCGGCTACTACGGCAAAAACAGTCCTAAAGAAACTTTTGAAACCATCAAAGAAAACCTGAAGGAAGTGGTTTTTATCCTGCGCTCTCAAGGGGACCCAGTGAGCCTAAGGCCTGAGACCATGGGAAAGCGCTCCCAGTTCGGGTCTCTGGAGGAAACCCTTTTTTTATGTCAGCAGGTAGAAGGGCTCAAACCCTGCATTGACTTCTCCCATCTTCATGCCCGCACGGGAAAAGCCAATGATTACCTGAGCTTTTACCGGATTTTAAACAAAATCAAGCTCAAGCTCGGGGCCCAGGCCCTAAAGGATATGCACATCCATGTCAGCGGCATCCTGTACGGCGAAAAAGGGGAGATCAAGCATCTGATGCTGGAGCAGTCAGACTTTCGTTATGATGAGTGGATACAGGCGCTCAAGGATTTTGATGTGGAGGGCATGGTCATCATTGAAAGCCCCACCCAGGAAAAAGATGCTTTGATGCTCAAAAACCTTTACTTTTCTTAAAAAAAGAAATAAAAAAAACCGTACCGTCTTACCCGTTCACCTATTTTTTC
>CAYULB010000020.1:1641-21932 GCA_964445575.1 uncultured Eubacteriales bacterium | reverse complement strand
TAAAAAAAACCGTACCGTCTTACCCGTTCACCTATTTTTTCCACCTATTTTTTCTTGATAATCCAGGTTCCCTATGAACTATGATTTCGTTGTTTGCTACCTCTCTACCTCTCTTACCTCTCTTCTTTTTGCTATTTTTCTTTAGCAAACAGGTTGTAGAACAGGCCGAAGAACCATCCTGTGATGAATCCATAGATAAAACCCCAGATAAGCCCGATAAGGCTCCCCACAAAGCTGAAGCTGTATCCAAAATAAAAGGCGTTCATCTTAGAAATTGTCTGTCCTTCTCCACCCGATAAAATCAGGAAGTTGGTGGCAAGAAAAATTCCCGCTCCCCAGAGAATACCGGTGGCCAGACCTAAGGCTAATTTGTCTAATTTCATAAAACCCTCCCAATTTTTAAGTAAGGTTTGATAGGCTCAAATTCAGCAGCCTCAACCTTGATTTATGATATATAGATAAAAATATTTGGTCAATATAAAAGAGAGCTGTTTAGGGTTATTCTTCATCTTTGCCCAGCATATATGGAGAGGAGGGATATTCCTGAGCCAGTTTTTCTTCAATGACTGTTTCCGGATAGCTTAAAAGCCTCATGAATTCCCGGGATATCTGCTTTCTCTGGCCGGTGTTGTACTTCCCCTCTCTGATAAGCTCTGCTTTTCTCTTTTTGATGTTCAAATAAGATTTAAGAACATAGTCGTCTTTATAATAAAGAATAGACCATTTTCCCTTGGTGAATTCTTCAGATTGGAGGTCTGTCACTATGAGAGATTTTTCAAGATAGGACTTTATGTTAAATTCTTTCATAATGATTTCCGAGGCGTGCTCAATGGCCTCATAGTCTTCGGGCCGAAGAGGGGGGCTCACGGCAAGCCGTTTAACCCCGCAGGCCACCATCTCTGCAAAGCAGTTGATCATACCCAGTTGAAAAGAAATCTGGTCGATTTTCAATCCTTTTGTGTTTGATTCCACTTATTTTTCTCCTTTTTTTATAATCTCCCAAAGCACTCTGCGGTCTCTTTCTTCCAGGTCCAGGCGGTTTATATCTTCCTCTGAAAGAACGTTCATATCGTTCTTATAGCTTTCAGCAAGTTCATAGGCCTGGTCTTTTTTTCCCCGGTAGTGAAAACTTAAAACATGATAAGCCCGCGCCGAGTCCAAGACCTCCGCAGGCAGTTCCTCAGATTGAGCTATGGCAAAAATCCGTGAAAAATAGGTTTCTGCTTTTTTGAAATTTCTGTCCTTAAAATAAATCACTCCCAGGCGGAGAAGCGCTTCAGATTCCAGCGGATGGTACCGGGTGAGCTGTTCCAGAGTGCTTCTCGCTTTTTTGGTCAGAACAAATAAAAATTTTTTTCCCATCCAAACCTCGCATGCTTCATACTCCATTTGTCATCGGAGTTTCTCATATTTTCATTTCTATATCAATCGCTGTGTTTTGTCAAAGCATTCTCTCTTCCGTCCCGCTTGTCCAGCTTTTTTCGCTCTTTAAGTACATTTTAGGAAAAAAGCTTGCTTCTTACACAAAAAAAAACATAATAAAAAAAATGAACGTGAGAGATTCACATTTTTATGAAGGAAAAAGCCCGCTTCATTGATCGGAGGAAAAATAGGGTGAATGAGTATGCTGGCACCAATTTATGATTGAGAGGGAGCATAGAAATGACCAACAAAACAAAACAACAGCTTTTGGAAGAGTTAAAAACCTTAAAAAAAAGAGTTGCTGTCCTCGAAAAAGAAGAAGCTGAATACAAAAAAGCTGAGCAGGCCCTTAAATTGGAAAAGACCCGCTTCAGACAGCTCTTTGAAAACGCCCAGGAAGGCATCGTAATGACTTCCAACGACGGAATAATCAGCCACGCAAACCAGGAATTTCTAAATATATTCGGCTACAAAATCAATGAAGTCGTCGGCAAAAACATAGACAAACTGGTAGCAGGAGATAAAGCTCTCAGGGCAAAAATAATCACCAATAATGTGGTCAAGGGAAAGAAAATGGCCCTGGAAGCGGAGCGACGCCGCAAAGACGGCTCTCCGGTCCATGTTTCAGTCATTGCTTCTCCCATTTCCCCGGAAGACAAACAGCTGGGTGTGTTCGGAATTTACAGGGATATTACAGAGAGAAAAAAAGCAGAAGAGAAGCTGCAGAAAGCGCTCAAACAGGCAGAGGTGGCCAACCAAGCGAAAAGCGAGTTTCTGGCAAACATGAGCCATGAGATCCGCACTCCCATGAACGCGGTGATTGGAATGACCGGGCTGCTCCTTGAAACAGACCTTAATGAAGAACAGCAGAGATATGCAGAGACCATCCGGTCCAGCGGCGAAGTCCTCCTCTCCTTAATCAACAACATCCTGGATTTCTCTAAAATCGAAGCAGGCCAGTATGATTTGGAATCCCTGAATTTCAATCTATGGACTCTGCTGGAGGACTTTGCATCCATGATGGCTGTGCAGGCGCATGAAAAAGAACTGGAGTTTATATGCGCTCCTGAGCCGGATGTGCCTGCTTATCTGATAGGAGACCCCGGCAGCCTGCGCCAGGTTTTGATCAATCTGACCGGAAATGCCATTAAGTTTACTGAAAAGGGAGAGGTAGCGGTGCAGGTGAAAGTGGAATCAGAGAATCAAAAAGAAGCTGTTCTCCGGTTTTCTGTCCGGGATACAGGCTCCGGAATCCATTTAAGCAAGCAAAAAGTCATATTCGACACTTTTACCCAGCTGGACGGCTCAACCACCCGTAGGGCAGGAGGCACTGGCTTGGGGCTTTCCATCTCCAAGCATCTGGTGGAGAAAATGAAAGGCCAGGTCGGAGTCAAAAGCCGCAGAAAACAAGGCTCAGAGTTTTGGTTTACTGCCCGGTTCAAAAAGCAGGCTCAGCAAACACACCAACCCGAAGCTCCGGCCAACATCAAAGGAGCCTATATTCTCATTGTGGACGACAACAAAACCAACCGGGAAGTTTTAAAAGTCCAGCTCCAATCCTGGGGAGTGAAGGTTAGAGAAGCCTCAGACGGACCCACAGCGCTCAAAATGATGTATCGGGCCCAGAAAGAGGACAGGCCCTTTCAGCTGGCCATACTGGATATGCAGATGCCGGATATGGACGGAGAAGCCCTGGGAAGTGCCATAAAAGCAGACCCTAAAATCAAACACACCTGTCTGGTCATGATGACCTCTATGGGACAGAGAGGAGATGCCCGGCGCATGCAGGAAATCGGATTTGCGGCTTATCTTACCAAACCCGTAAGACAGTCTGACCTTTTTGACTGCCTGGCTACTATTCTCAAAAAAGGAAAGAAAGGAAAGCCTGAAAAAACCATGATCACCCGGCATGATCTCCGGGATATCCAGAGGCATAAGGTGAGAGTGCTTCTGGCGGAGGACAACATTGTCAACCAGCAGGTTGCCATGGCTATGCTGAGAAAGATGGGGATGAAGGTGGAAGCCACTGCAACCGGAGTCGAGGCTGTGGAAGCCCTGAAAAAAATGCCTTTTGACCTGGTTCTCATGGATGTTCAGATGCCGGTTATGGACGGCCTTCAGGCCACCAGAGAAATCCGGAGCCAGAAGTCAAAAGCCTTGAATCCTGATATTCCTATTGTAGCCATGACCGCCCATGCCTTAAAAGGGGACCGGGAGAAGTGCCTTGAAGCCGGGATGAACGATTACATCTCAAAGCCGGTCAGCCTCCAGAATCTGACCGAGATTCTGGATAAATGGCTCCCCCATAAATAAGTGTTTATATAATTATCTTAATCTAATCTTAAATCTTATGGGGACGGGCCCGGCTATTTTCTTTATAATCAATAAGATAACCCTATTTTTCCACAGCATTTGACGGCTAAAAACAATACTTTTGGGGCCAAAAAAGCCATTTAAGACTCTTCACAAAAATGAGTACCTGAGTTCAAAAGGAGACGAATCAGTCTCTATTTAGTCTCTAATGGAAAAAATGTGTAAATCAATAAACCGGACCTAATTTAGTAGTAGTCCCTAATTTAGTATGAAATCCCTGATTTGGGGTTGTGTTCCAGCGGTTCTGTGGTAAAATAATCTAAACAAAAAAAATTCCACTTTTTTAACCTTAGGGAGGATAAATTGGATTTCGAAGGCCGAATGCGTGTTGTCATAGAAAATGTTGACCCAGAGATTAATCAAGGAAAGTATCCCATAAAAAGAGTGGCGGGAGAATTGGTTTCTGTGGAGGCAGATATCTATGCAGACGGCCATGACCTTATCACAGCCCACCTCCTGTACCGCCACTCCCTTGAGCAGCGCTGGCAGGAAGTCCCCATGCAATTGACAGCCAATGACCGATGGCAGGCCGAATTTAAAGTGAAAAAAACCGGGGTTTATCTTTACACCATCAAAGCATGGGTGGATCATTTTCGCACCTGGCAGCAGGATTTAAAAGAAAAATATAAAGCCGGACACCCTGTTCAAGTAGAGCTTGAAATAGGAGCCGAACTCATTGAAAACACGGCTTCCCGAGCTCAAAAACCAGACCAAGAGGTACTGAAGCAGTGGGCCGGTGCCTTAAAGAAAAAAAGAAAGAGAAAAAGAGATGATAACCTGGAGAATCAGAATCAAGTGGAAGCCGCGCTCAGCTCTGAATTGAGCGGGCTGATGCAGAGGCACCCCCCCAAAAAATGGGTCTCGGTCTATGACAAAGAGCTTTCAATTGAAGTGGAAAGGCCTCAAGCTCTTTTCAGCGCCTTTTATGAATTTTTTCCCCGCTCATTCGGCCAAAAGCCGGGCCAGCACGGCACCTTTAAAACCAGCCAGAAGCTGCTCCCTTACATTGCCGAGATGGGGTTTGATGTGGTTTATCTTCCTCCCATCCATCCCATTGGACAGACCCACCGCAAAGGAAAAAACAATCAACCCCAGCCCCAGCCCCATGACCCGGGAAGTCCCTGGGCTATAGGGTCTCAGCAGGGAGGCCACAAATCCATCCACCCTCAATTAGGCACTTTGTCTGATTTCCAGGAGTTTGTCCAAAAAGCAGCTCAGCACGACCTGGAAGTGGCGTTAGACCTTGCGTTTCAGTGTTCTCCGGATCATCCTTACGTAAAGGAGCACCCGGAGTGGTTTCTCTGGAGGCCGGACGGTTCCATCCAGCATGCAGAAAACCCTCCCAAGAAATATGAAGATATTGTCCCGCTCAATTTTGGAACCGATGACGGGCAGGCGCTCTGGGAAGAATTGAAAAGTGTAGTTTTATTCTGGGTGGAGAAAGGCATCCGACTTTTTCGAGTGGACAACCCTCATACCAAGCCGTTTGCTTTTTGGGAGTGGCTGATCCGGGAGGTCAAAAAAGAACATCCGGATGTCCTTTTTCTTTCCGAAGCTTTTACCCGGCCTAAAGTGATGTACCGGCTGGCTAAAGCAGGGTTTTCTCAGTCCTATACCTATTTCACCTGGAGAAATTCCAAACACGAGCTCCAGGAATACCTCAGGGAGCTGACCCAGACTCAGATCCGTCAGTATTTCCGCCCCCATTTCTGGCCAAACACACCTGACATTCTTCCCCAGTTCCTGCAGCACGGAGGACGCCCGGCTTTTCTTTCCCGACTGGTTCTGGCAGCCACTCTGTCCTCCAACTACGGGATTTACGGCCCCGCCTTTGAGCTTCTGGTTTCAGAGGCAGTGCCTAAAAAGGAAGAATACTTGAATTCAGAAAAATATGAGATCAAAAACTGGGACCTTTCTGCCCCGGAAAACATAAAAGGAGTCATCACGCGGGTCAATCAAATCCGCAGAAAAAATCCCGCCCTCCAGACCACCTGGAATGTCAGTTTTTTGGAAGCGGACAATGATCAACTCCTCTGCTTCAGCAAAACAACTCCTGACCTCTCCAATATTGTGCTGGTGGTGGTCAACCTCGACCCTTTCCACACTCAGTCCGGATGGGTGAAAGTCCCGGTTGAAGACCTAAAAATAGACCTGCACCATCCCTATTTGGTCCATGACCTTCTCAGCGGAGATAAATATTTTTGGCAGGGCAGCCGGAATTATGTGGAGCTCAATCCCGGGGTCATGCCCGCTCATATTTTTAAAGTCCACCGGAAGGTAAGGCGGGAACAGGATTTTGATTATTTTATGTGAGAAGGGTGAAGTAAGGAAAGCAAGGAAGCCTCATGAGACAACATTCAAAGCCAATAAAGCCAGATCATTCTCTCTGGTATAAAGACGCGGTCATCTATGAACTTCATATCAAGTCTTTTATGGACTCCAATGACGACGGGATCGGAGATTTTAAAGGCTTGATCCAGAAGCTGGACTATCTGAAGCACCTGGGAGTCAATGTGCTGTGGCTGCTGCCGTTTTACCCCTCTCCCCTCAAGGATGACGGCTATGACATCGCTGACTACCGCTCCATGCATCCCCAGTACGGAACCCTGAGGGACTTTAAAAAATTCTTAAAACTGGCCCATCAAAAGGGTATCAGGGTGATCATTGAACTGGTGGTGAACCACACTTCTTCCCAGCATCCCTGGTTTCAGAGGTCCCGCCAAGCTCCTCCGGGTTCTGTGTGGCGCGATTTTTACGTCTGGAGCGATACCCCTGAGAAATACAAGGATGCCCGGATTATTTTCCAGGACTTTGAGTCGTCCAACTGGACCTGGGATAACCAGGCCGGAGCCTATTACTGGCACCGGTTTTATTCTCATCAGCCTGACCTCAATTTTGAGAACCCCCGAGTCCAGGAGGAAATTCTCAAATACATTGACTACTGGTTTGAGATGGGTGTGGACGGGCTTCGCCTGGATGCGGTTCCTTATCTGTATGAAAAAGAGGGAACCAACTGCGAGAATCTCCCCCAGACCCATCAGTTTTTAAAAAAAATCAGGGCCCATGTCGACCGCAAATACAATGACAAAATGTTGTTGGCGGAAGCCAACCAGTGGCCTGAAGATGCAGCTGCCTACTTTGGAAAGGGAGATGAGGCTCACATGGCGTTTCATTTTCCTTTGATGCCGCGTTTGTTTATGGCCGTGCAGATGGAGGACCGGTTTCCCATTGTGGATATTTTGGACCCGCCTTTGGAAATCCCGGGCTCCTGCCAGTGGACCACTTTTCTCCGGAATCATGATGAATTGACTCTGGAAATGGTGACAGACGAGGAGCGGGATTACATGTACCGGGTCTATGCCTGCGATTCCCAGGCCAAAATCAACCTGGGCATCCGGCGGAGGCTTTCCCCGCTTCTGGGAAACAACCGGAAAAAAATCGAGCTGATGAACATCCTGCTTTTTTCCCTTCCCGGCACTCCTGTTATCTATTACGGTGATGAGATAGGGATGGGAGACAATTTCTATCTGGGTGATCGGGACGGCGTCCGAACTCCTATGCAGTGGAGCGCGGACCGGAATGCGGGTTTTTCCAAAGCCAATCCTCAGAAGCTCTATCTGCCGGTTATCATAGACCCTGAATACCACTATGAAGCCGTGAATGTAGAGAATCAGGAGAAAAACCTGTCTTCTCTCCTGTGGTGGATGCGCCGGGTGATTTCAGTGAGGAAAAGATTCAAGGCATTCGGAAGAGGGGAACTTTGTTTCCTTTCTCCCAAAAACCATAAGGTTTTGGCGTTTCTCAGGAAATATAAAGAAGAAGTCATTCTGGTGATGATTAATCTCTCCCGCTTTTCTCAAGTCGCAGAGCTGGACCTGGCTGATTATAAAGACACTGTTCCCGAAGAAGTTTTCAGTCACAATCCTTTCCCCCGTATCAGAGAAGAGCCCTATGTGCTGACTCTGGGCCCGTTCAATCACTACTGGTTTCTGCTGAGAAAAGAGGAGAGGGATGCTGGGGAAGCGCTTGAAGTGCCTCCCGAACGCATCCAGCTTCGCCAGAGTTTCAGAGAAGTGATGCGGGGCAAGAACCGGGAGAATTTGGAACAAAGGCATCTGGTCGCTTATCTGCGTCAGTGCCGGTGGTTTGGAGGCAAAGGCCGGATCATCCGGGAGCTTTCCATAAAGGAGGCCGCACCGGCTCACAAAAAAGCCAAAGCAGCAGGCTATTTCCTGATTCTGGAAGTCAAATATAACGAAGGATTCCCGGAAAGGTACTTTCTGCCGTTCTTTTATGCGGCTGGAGAAGAAGCTCTGTTCATCAAACAGCAGCAGCCTCAGGCGGTGATTATGGAGGCAGAAGTGGGCGCAGAGAGCGGCATTTTTTATGACGGTGCTTTTTCAGGTGCTTTCCATACCCTGATGATGGAGATGATAACCCGGGGGAAGAAGATTAAAGGAGAAAAAGGAGATTTCACTGCCTGCAGGGGCAGACGGTTTAAAAGCCTCATAAGTGACCTCTATCTCCCTCTGAAGTCAGAAGTGCTGAAAGCAGAGCAGAGCAATACCTCTATAGTTTATGAGGAGGAACTGCTTTTGAAGCTCTTCCGGAGGCTGGACCAGGGACCGCATCCTGACATTGAACTGGAAAGATTTTTAACGGAAAAAGCTGGTTTTCCTCACATCCCTCCTTATGCCGGCAGTTTCGAATACCAGGAGCCCGGGAGTCAACCCATGTCCATTGCCATTCTTCAGGGCTATCACAAGAATGAAGGGGATGCCTGGGGACTTGTTTTAGACCGTGTCAATAACTTCACTGAGAGAGTATTTTCCCAGAGAGAAAAACTTGCCCAAAAATCAATCCCTTTTTACCCTTTGATAGAGAAAAAAGAAAAATCTCAAGATGTGCTGGAGGATCTGGTGAGCGGGTTCTTCCTGGAGATGATGGGTCTTTTGGGGAAAAGAACCGGAGAGCTCCACAAAGCCCTTTATTCTTTTAAAGGAGGAAAGGATTTTCAGCCGGAGTCTTTTTCCCTTCTCTACCAGCGTTCTGTGTATCAGGCCATGCGGACTCTGGTGAGATGGGTGTTCCGCCTTCTGGAAGAGAGAAAAAGAGAGCTGGAAGGAGAAGCCGCTTTTCTGGCAAAAAAGGTTCTGGATTCCCACGACGAGATTGTGGAGCGCATGAAAAAAGTCACTGAAAAAAAGATCTCTGCCAAAAAAATACGCATCCACGGAGACTATCACCTGGGTCAGGTGTTGTTTACGGGAAAAGATTTTGTGGTCATTGATTTTGAGGGTGAACCGGCCAGGGCCCTGAGCGAGCGCCGGCTGAAGAGGTCGCCGTTAAGGGATGTTGCGGGGATGATCCGCTCCTTTCACTATGCAGCTTTTTACAGCCTTCTGCGCAACCAATCCTATCAGGGAGATGACAGGGAGCTTCTGGAAAAATGGCTTCAGATCTGGTATCATCATATCAGCAGGATATTTTTTCAATCTTATCTGAAGACGGTTGATGAAGCAGAGCTTCTTCCCAGAGATTCGGCTGAATTAAGTGTGCTTTTGGATGCATTTCTTCTGGAAAAAGCGGTTTATGAAGTGGGGTATGAGCTCAACAATCGGCCTTCATGGACCATTATTCCCTTAAAGGGTATTTTATACACGCTGGGGCCGGAACAGTCTGTTTAAAGAAAGGAAAGTCATTCATGAGCGATCAGAAAACCAAACACGTTTCTCTTCTGAGTGAAGAGGATATATATCTTTTCAAACAGGGCAGCCACAACAACCTGTATGAAAAATTAGGGGCTCATAAAAAGGTGAGCGGCCGGAAAAAAGGCACTTACTTTGCCGTATGGGCGCCCAACGCTGAAAAAGTCTCGGTGGTGGGGGATTTCAACTCTTGGAAACCAGGAGAGCATCTTCTTTTCCCCCGGTGGGATGAATCCGGGATTTGGGAAGGATTTTTCCCGGAGGTCAAAAAAGGGAACCTGTATAAATACCACATTGTATCCCAGCACAAAGGATACCAGGTTGAAAAGAGCGATCCCTATGGTTTTCTCCATGAGACTCCTCCCCAAACAGCGTCTGTAGTCTGGGATTTGGATTATGAGTGGAATGATAAGCAGTGGATGAAAAAGCGAAGCCAAAAAAACTCGCAGCACGCTCCCATGTCTATTTACGAAATCCATATAGGATCATGGAGGCGGTCCGGAGATGACTCCAGGCGGTTTTTGACCTACCGGGAGTTGGCCGAGCAGCTGCCCGGATATGTGAAAGAAATGGGATTCACCCATGTGGAGTTCCTCCCGGTTATGGAGCATCCTTTTTACGGGTCCTGGGGGTACCAGACTACTGGTTATTTTGCTCCCACCAGCCGCTACGGCACTCCCCAGGATTTTATGCACTTGATCGATCAGCTCCATCAGCATGAAATCGGAGTGATCCTGGACTGGGTGCCTTCCCATTTCCCCTCTGATGAGCATGGATTGGTTTATTTTGACGGGACCCATCTTTATGAGCACCAGGATCCCAGAAAAGGATTTCATCCGGACTGGAAGAGCTACATATTCAACTACGGACGGAATGAAGTCAGGAGTTTTCTTGTGAGCAGCGCCCGGTTCTGGCTGGATAAATATCATATTGACGGATTGAGGGTGGATGCGGTGGCTTCCATGATTTATCTGGATTATTCCCGCAAAGAAGGGGAGTGGATCCCCAATAAATTCGGGGGAAGAGAAAATCTGGAAGCCATTTCTTTTCTCCGCCGTATGAATCAGGTGCTGTACGGCGATTTTCCCTTTATCCACACCATTGCCGAGGAATCCACGGCCTGGCCCATGGTCACCAAGCCGGTGCATCTGGGGGGCCTGGGATTCGGAGAGAAATGGAATATGGGATGGATGCATGATACTCTGGAGTATTTTTCCAAAGACCCGGTGCACCGGAAGCACCACCACAGTGAGCTGACTTTCAGCCTTTGGTATGCCTTCACAGAAAATTTCATCCTCCCTCTCTCTCATGATGAAGTGGTTTACGGCAAACGATCTCTTCTGGAAAAGATGCCTGGAGACGACTGGCAGAAATTTGCCAATCTCCGGCTGCTTTTGGGGTTTATGGTCACTTATCCGGGAAAAAAGATCCTGTTTATGGGGGGCGAGTTCGGGCAGAGAAGCGAATGGAACCACGAGCAAAGCCTGGACTGGCATCTTCTGGATCACTCCTCTCATAAAGGAATAAAAAAATGGGTCCGGGACCTCAACCAATTTTACTCCAGCACTCCGGCTCTTTATGAAAAGGACTTTAACCACACCGGTTTTGAGTGGATCGACCTCAGTGACTGGGAAAACTCTGTGCTGTGTTTCCTCAGAAAAGGAAATTCCCCTGAGGATAAGGTGCTGGTGGTGTGCAGCTTCACTCCGGTCCCCCGTCACAACTACCGGGTGGGAGTCCCTGAGAGAGGCCCCTGGATAGAAGCACTTAACAGTGACGCCCGGGAGTATGGAGGAAGCGGCCTGGGAAACATGGGAAAAGCCGAGGCCCACCCGGTCCCCTTTCAAGGATGCCCTCACTCCCTTTCACTGAATCTTCCTCCGTTGAGTGTGCTGGTTTTTTTGCCAGAAAATTTAAGAAAAAAAACCCTAAAAAAATAAAAAAATAGGAGAAAATAGATGAAAGAACAAATCGGAAAAACAGCAGGTAAAATTTGGGACCTTCTTCAAAAAGAAGATGAAATCGCTATTTCAAAGTTCCCCAAAATATTGAACGAAAAGACCCAGATGGTCAATCAAGCCTTAGGATGGCTGGCTAGAGAGGATAAGATCAGCTACCGTCAGGAAGCCAACCGGACACTGGTCTCTCTGGTGGATTCTGAACGCAGGTCTTGAAACATAAAGAGTTGATTCAGAATCAATAGAGTGAAAAGGGAGTTCTCTGTGCCGGTTCAGGAAAAGAAGATAGGGGCGCACTATCTTGGGGATGGCCGCTGCCGGTTCATGGTGTGGGCGCCTCAGGCCCAAAAAGTGGAAGTCAGTTTGCAGTCTCCCCCCTCTCAGAAGTTCGCTTTGGAGAGAGGAGAAAGAGGTTATTGGTCAGGGGTTTTTACAAACATTCCTTCTGGTGCCCGGTATTATTATGTTCTCAATGAAGAGCTTAAGAGACCTGACCCGGCTTCTCATTATCAGCCAGAGGGAGTCCACCGGTTCTCAGAAGTGGTAGACCATGCCTCCTTTTCCTGGACTGACTCAGAATGGAAGGGTCTCCCTTTGGAACGCATGGTCCTTTATGAGCTCCATATAGGAGCCTTCACTCCCTCAGGCACCTTTGAGGCGGTGATTCCCCGCCTTGTCCAGCTCAAAAAACTGGGGGTCAATACTTTAAGCCTCATGCCTGTGGCTCAGTTTCCCGGCAAAAGGAATTGGGGCTATGACGGTGTTTATCCTTTTGCGGTGCAGAATTCCTACGGAGGGCCTCAAGAGCTCAAGACTCTGGTCAATGCCTGTCATGAGAAAGGCATGGCTGTGGTCTTGGATGTGGTGTACAATCATCTGGGTCCGGAAGGAAATTATCTTCATGACTTTGGCCCCTATTTTACCTCCAAGTACCAGACTCCTTGGGGGGATGCGGTCAATTTTGATGATGAGTTTTCAGATGAGGTGAGGCATTTTTTTATCCAGAATGCCCTGCACTGGTTTGAGAACTATCATATCGACGGACTCAGACTGGATGCGGTGCATGCCATAACCGACATGAGCGCTTACCCTTTTTTAAGAGAGCTGGCCGACCGGGTCCAGGAATGGAGAAATAGTCAGAAAAAAAAGGTTTTCCTGATTGCAGAGAGCGATCTGAATGATGCCAGAGTCATCACCCCTCAATCAGAAAACGGGTTGGGAATAGATGCTCAGTGGTGCGATGACTTCCATCATGCCCTGCACGCCCTTCTGACCGGAGAGCGGCAGGGTTATTACGCTGACTTTGGAGCGGTCTTTGATTTAGCCAAATCTTTTAAGGAGGGCTATGTGCTCAGCGGCGGTTATTCTGTTTTCCGGAAAAGGCACCACGGAAATTCCTCCTTTAGCCGGTCTGCTTCCCAGTTTGTGGTGTTTTCTCAGAACCATGACCAGGTGGGAAACCGGCCCCACGGAGAGCGGCTGTCCTCATTGGTTTCGTTTGAAGCTTTGAAATTGGCTTCAGGAGCAGTCCTGTGCTCACCTTATATTCCTCTTCTTTTTATGGGAGAAGAATACGGCGAAAAAGCCCCTTTTCTCTATTTTGTAAGCCACAGCGACCCGAAACTGGCAGAGGCTGTGCGCCAGGGAAGGCACAAAGAGTTTCCTGATTTTGCCCAGGATGAAGACTTTCCTGACCCTGTCTCAGAAGAGACTTTTAAGCGGTCCCATTTGGACTGGTCCCTTCGGGACAGAGGTCATCATCAAATTCTGCGGGAGTACTACCAGAAGCTCCTGAGCCTCCGGAAAACCATCCCAGCACTCTCAGCACCCGACAATAAGAGTCTCTGGCCCGAGGAGTTTGAAGAAAAAAGAATTCTCCTTGTGGGAAGAAAAAAACAGGAAAGCCGTGTCCTCATCATGATGAATTTTTCTTCCCAGGAACAGAATCAAAAATATAGATTTCTTCCAGGTTTGTGGAGTAAAATATGGGATTCTTCAGAACAGAAATGGAGAGGCCCGGGAAGCGCTCTCCCCAAACAAGTTTCTGGGGAAATGGAAGTCAAATTAAAGCCCTGGTCATTGGCTGTTTTTAAAGGAGAGAGACAAACATGAACCGCTGGATCTGCATACACGGTCATTTTTATCAGCCTCCCCGGGAAAATCCCTGGTTGGAGGAAATTGAAATCCAGGATTCTGCGTATCCCTATCACGACTGGAACGAGCGGATCGCTGCAGAGTGCTACGGACCCAATGCCTTCTCACGGATCCTGGATGAAGAAAAAAGAATCGTCAACATCATCAACAATTATTCCCGGATCAGTTTTAATTTTGGCCCCACTCTTCTCTCCTGGATGGAAGAGAAAGACCCGGCAGTCTACAGAGCCGTCCTGGAGGCTGACCAGACAAGCCAGGAGAGATTTTCCGGTCATGGAAGCGCCCTGGCTCAGGCGTACAATCATATGATCATGCCTCTGGCCAACAGCAGGGACAAGCGGACTCAGGTCATTTGGGGCCTCCAGGATTTTGAGCACCGCTTTGGCCGCGACCCTGAAGGCATGTGGCTTCCGGAAACCGCTGCGGACACAGAGACTCTGGAGGTTATGGCAGAGATGGGATTGAAATTTGTGATCTTGGCTCCCCACCAGGCGGATTCCAAAAGTCCTGTCAATCCCCAGAAGCCCTACCGATGTCCCCTCCCTTCTGGAAAATCCATTGCTGTTTTTTTCTATGACGGTCCCACTTCTCATGAGGTGGCTTTTGGAGGGCTTCTCAAGAACGGAGAGGCGTTTGCCAACCGTCTGCTTAAGGCTTTTCCAGAGGATAAAGAAGGCCAAAATCATTTGGTTCATTTGGCCACAGACGGCGAGACTTTTGGACATCACAATCGTTTCGGTGAAATGGCGCTTTCTTACTGTCTGCATCATCTGGAGTCCAGGAATCCGGCGCGCATCACCGTGTACGGCGAATACCTGGAGCAGAATCCTCCGGAAGAGGAAGTCGCTGTGCTGGAGAACAGCTCCTGGAGCTGTTCTCACGGCGTGGAGCGCTGGCGCTCAAACTGCGGGTGCAGCTCGGGAAAAAATCCCGGCTGGAACCAGGAGTGGCGGGCTCTTCTTAGGGAAGCTTTGGATAAGCTGCGGGACCGGATGGCGTCCTTGTATGAAAAGGAGATGGGAGCTTTTGTTAAAGACCCCTGGCAGGTCCGTGACCGGTATATCGATGTGATCCTGGACCGCTCTGAAAACAGGGTGAGAGATTTTCTCTCCTCTCATGCCGATCATTCCAAGCGGGAGATTCGTCCTGAGGACCGGGTCAGGATGCTGAAGCTTTTAGAGATGCAGAGAAATGCCATGCTCATGTACACAAGCTGCGGCTGGTTTTTTGATGATATTTCCGGGATCGAGACCGTGCAGGTGATCCAGTACGCAGCCCGGGCTCTTCAGATGGCCCAGGATATCTCCGGCCAAGATTACGAGTCAGAGTTTACACAAGGGTTGAGAAAAGCTTCCAGCAATGTTCCCAGCAGTGGAAACGGAGCCCGGGTGTATGAAAAATTTGTAAAGCCCGCGGTCCTGGACTTGCTGCGAGTGGGAGCCCACTATGCCATTTCTTCTCTTTTTGAAGATTATGGAGAAAAGACCCGCATTCACTGCTATTCCGCACAAAGGGAAAGCTACAGCTTGGATGAGGCAGGCAAGCAAAAGTTGGCTGTGGGGAGAGCGAGGCTCCGTTCAGATATCGTGTGGGAGGAGGACCGGATTGGTTTTGTGGTCCTTCGTTTCGGCGACCACAATGTGGTGGGCGGTGTCCGAACATATAAAGGAGAGAAAGAATTCAATGAGATGATGGAGTCAGTCAGAGAGCAGTTCAGACGCAGCAATATCACCGGAGTGATCAGCCGGATGGATGAGTATTTTAAAGATCACAACTATTCACTCTGGCATTTATTCCGGGATAAAAAGAGGGAGGTCATGAACCGGATCCTGGAAGACACGTTAAAAGATATTGAGGGCAATTTTCAGAGGATTTATGAGCGCCATTATCCCACCATTCAAGCCATGAAAGAGATGAAAATCCCGCTTCCCAGGACTCTGGCTGCGCCGGTAGAGTTTATACTCAGCAAAAATTTTTATGACCAACTTTCTCAAGAAAACCTGGACTTAGAGAAGCTGAGAAACCTGGCTGATGAGTTCAAGCGCTGGTCATTCACTCCGGATAAAGCCTCTTTAAGCCTGCTGGCCCGGCAGAGGCTCACTCAAGCCATGAAAAAGGTCCTGGAATCGCCCCAGGATGTGGGGCTTCTCAAAACAGTGGAAGACCTATTTCTCCTTTTAGATAAACTGGCGATTGAGCCGGATTTATGGGAAAGCCAGAACATCTATTTTCAGCTGACCAAAGGTCATTTTCCAAACATGCAGCAGAAAGCCGGGCAGGGAAACCAGCGGGCCAAAGAATGGGTGGCCTGCTTCCGAAAAATCGGCCCTTATCTGGGAGTCAAAAGCTCATGACTTTTCCCCTGGCCACTTACCGCCTTCAGTTTCATTCAAAGTTTGGCTTTAAAAAGGCAGAGGAAGTGCTGGATTATTTGAAGGAGCTGGGAGCCTCTGATATTTATGCCTCTCCCATTTTCAGGGCCTGCTCAGGGAGCACCCATGGTTATGATATGGTGGATCCGCTTCAGGTCAACCCAGAACTGGGAGGAGAGGAGGAGTTAGTCCGTCTTGCTTCCCGGGCTCAGAAAAACGGATTGGGATGGCTCCAGGACATTGTCCCCAATCATATGGCATTTCATCCTGAAAACCAGATGTTGATGAGTGTGTTTGAAAAGGGGAGGTCTTCTCCCTATTTTTCCTATTTTGATATCGACTGGGACCATTCTTATCCTGGATTAAAAGGCCGGGTGTTAGCTCCATTTTTAGGGGAGTTTTACGGAGAAGCCCTGGAACACGGCAAGCTCAAGCTCAGTTATGAGAAAGGCCTTCTGAGAGTGAATTATTATGACTTGTTTTTTCCCTTGAAAGTGGAATCTCTGGCCCAGATTTTCAAAAAGAACCTCAGGTATTTAAAAAGCAGCATAGGGGAGAGAAGCCGGGATTTGAATGAATTTGTGGAGATGACAAAAAGTATGGATTCGGCTGAGAAAAAAGACCGAGTCAAGCAGAAGCTCTGGAAGCTTTATAAGGAGAGTCAGGCAGTGCGCTCTCACATGGAGAAGAACCTGGCCGAATACAACAAAGCCGGCTCTCCGGTGTCCTTCCAGCTTTTAGACAAGCTGCTCAGCCAGCAGCTTTTTCGCCTCAGCTTCTGGAAGGTGGCCATGGAAGAGATAAACTACCGCCGGTTTTTCAACATCAATGACCTGATTTCTGTTAGCATGGAAAAACCAGAGGTTTTTGACCATTTTCATACTTTTCTTTTAGAGGCTCTTGAGAAAGGATATTTCACCGGACTTCGCATAGACCATGTGGACGGTCTTTATGACCCGGAAGCCTATCTGAGCAGGCTGCGGCACAAAGTAGGGCCCTGCTACCTGGTGGTGGAAAAGATACTGGGGCCTGAGGAAAAGCTTCCCGAATCTTTTCCGGTTCAGGGCACCACAGGTTATGAGTGGATGAATAAAGTGAATCAGCTCTTCTGTAACGAAGGCAGCCGGGAGCGCTTCACCAGGATTTATTCCCGGTTTTCCGGGGAGAAAGAGCCCTATCCAAAGCTTACAGCAGACAAAAAGCGGCTTATCATCGGGAAGAGTATGGCCGGCGACATTGACAACCTGGCGCGTCTGGTTAAGAAAGCTTCGGATGAGCATCCAGAGGGCCGGGACTTTACCATGTACGGGTTGAGGAGGGCTCTGGTTGAAGTGATGGCCCATTTTCCTGTTTACAGAACCTATGTCAAACCAGGCAGGATAAGAGAAGAGGACCGGGAGTCCGTTGAAAAAGCAGCGGAAAGGGCCTGCCATCACATTCCAGCCCTGGCCCATGAATGCTCTTTTATTAAAAAGTGCCTTTTGCTTAAGATAGATAATGACTTTGCTCTTCGCTTCCAGCAGTTTACAGGGCCGGTCACAGCCAAAGGATTTGAGGACACTTTCCTTTATGGATACAACCGGCTGATATCTTTGAATGAGGTGGGAGGAAATCCCGGCCGGTTCGGACTTTCTTTGAAGGAGTTCCACCAGTGGAACAAGACACGGCAGCAGGAACATCCCTTTTCCCTGAATGCCTCGGCCACTCACGACACCAAAAGAGGAGAGGACGTGCGGGCCCGTATCAATGTTTTATCTGAAATGCCGGGGGAATGGGAGAGAAAAATAAAAAAATGGAGCCGCTTAAACCGGCCGTATAAATCCTCGGTCAAAGGGGATCTGGCTCCGGATGCCAACGATGAGTATTTTCTTTACCAGACTCTTGTCGGGACCTATCCTTTTGAGACCGGAGACCTTTCTGTTTATCATAAGCGCATAACAGAGTATTTGATCAAGGCCGTGCGCGAAGCCAAGGTTCACACAGCCTGGATTGAGCCTGACCATGAGTATGAACAGGCGTATGTGGATTTTTTCAATAAGGTCATGCTTCCAGAGGGGGGATTCATCCGGGATTTTCTTTTGTTTCAGCACCGGGCAGCATTTTTTGGAGTGTTTAACTCTTTAGCCCAGGTTCTCCTCAAAATAACTCTGCCCGGAGTGCCGGATTTTTATCAGGGATGTGAGCTGTGGGACCTGAGTCTGGTGGACCCGGACAACCGGAGACCGGTTGACTTTATCCGCCGGCAAAAAATTCTCAAGGAAATCATTGAAGATCAAAACCGCCCCCGATTCATCAAAGAACTTTGGGAGGACCGCCAGAGCGGCCGCATCAAGATGTTTGTGACCTGGAAAGCCTTGCAGGTAAGAAGAGACAAGCGTGAGGTTTTTGAAAAAGGGGATTATGTGCGGTTAAGCATCAAAGGAAGAAAAAAAGGCCATATCATAGGATTTGCTCGAAGGTATCAAAACAACTGGGCTGTGACTGTAGTGCCCCGGTTTACATCCGGATTGATTGAAGAGCACCAGGAATTATCCCAGGCGGACTGGCAGGACACCCGGGTCCTTCTGCCCTCTGATGCGCCCCGCCAGTGGGATGAGGTGTTGACAGGGGAGGAGCTGAGTTTTGAGCCGGAGATGGAGATGGCAGCTTCTGAACTATTTAAATCCTGTCCTGTGGTTCTCTTAACCAATAATAAGGAGGAGGTTTCATGAAACGAAGAGCCAGCGGGATTCTACTTCATATCACTTCACTCCCTTCCCGGTTCGGGATCGGAGACTTAGGTCCATGCGCCCATGAATTTGTGGATTATCTTTCTCAAAAAAGACAGAGCTACTGGCAGATACTTCCGCTCAATCCCACCGATTCAGCTTATGATGACTCTCCTTACCACAGTGTGTCAGCCATGGCCGCCAACCCGCTTTTGATCAGTCCGGAATGGCTGGTGCGGGACGGGCTTCTGGAGGAGAAAGAGCTGAGGCCAGCCCCTGAATTCAGTGAGGATCGGGTGGATTTTCCTGCGGTCACAGAATACAAAAACAGGCTTTTTGAGATTGCTTTCCAGCGCTTTCAAAAAACAGGTCCTGCCCCTGATTTTCAAACCTACTGTCAGCAGAATGCGGATTGGCTCCATGACTTTGCCCTGTTTAAGGCACTGAAGCAGGAACATTCATTCCGAGCCTGGAGTGAATGGCCTGCAGAATTCAGGGACAGGAGTAAAGAGGCGCTGAAAAAGTTCAGCCGCGAAAAGAGCAATAAGATCCGGAAGCAGAAATTTCTTCAGTACCTCTTCTCATGCCAGTGGGAGGAACTCCTTTGTTTGTGCCGGAAAAAGGATGTGAACTTGATCGGTGACCTACCCATTTATGTGGATTATGACAGCGCGGATGTGTGGTCCCATACGGGTCTGTTCAAGCTGAACCAGCAGAAGCAGCCGGAAGTGGTGGCAGGAGTTCCCCCGGATTACTTCAGTGCCACTGGCCAGCTTTGGGGAAATCCTCTTTATGACTGGGAGGAGCTGCAGCGCACAGATTTCAAATGGTGGGTCCGCCGCCTGGACCGGGTTTTGGAGATGTGCGATGTGGTGCGCATCGATCATTTCCGAGGGCTGGTGGCGTACTGGGAGGTGCCTGCTTCTGAAAAAACAGCAATCAACGGCCGATGGGTGGAGGCGCCAGCAAAGGAGTTTTTTTCTAAATTGAGCCGGCATTACATCCATCTCCCATTTATTGCCGAGGATTTGGGTACCATCACCCCGGATGTGCGGGAAGTGATGCATCATTTCCATTTGCCAGGGATGAAAGTGCTGCTTTTTGCCTTTGGAAATGACGACCCTCAGCACCCTTATCTTCCCCATAATTATGAAAAAAATTATGTGGTCTACACCGGCACCCACGACAACAACACCGCAAGAGGATGGTTTGAGAAAGAAGCGGAGCAGGATGAAAAAGCACGTCTGGAGCGTTATCTGGGGAAGAAGGTAAAAGCCAGTGAGGTTCACTGGGATTTGGTGCGCCTGGCCATGAGTTCTGTGGCCAATACCGTGGTCATCCCGGTCCAGGATATTCTGGGCCTGGGCCAGGAAGCGCGGATGAACCGGCCTGCCACAGACCGGGGCAACTGGAAGTGGCGGATGACCCCTCAGCAGCTTAAAGCAGCTCGGGCTGCCCCGTTAGAAGAACTCACCCGCCTCTACGCCCGCTGAAATATGACGTCTGAAATATGACGTTGAAAGTCTTATGGGTCTTACTTATCTTATGGGGACGGGCCCGGCTAATTTCATTAGAATCAATAAGATAACCCTGTTT
>CAYULB010000020.1:0-1541 GCA_964445575.1 uncultured Eubacteriales bacterium | reverse complement strand
TCTTATGGGGACGGGCCCGGCTAATTTCATTAGAATCAATAAGATAACCCTGTTTTTCCACAGCATTTGACGGCTAAAAACAACACTTTTGGGGCCAAAAAAGCCATTTAATAACAGCAGAGACAAATCAATGTTCTTTAGTCTTTTGTTGGAAAATAGGGTAAATCAATAAACTGTCCCTAATTTAGGTTGCATCGCGCTGAAAATAAATTAATAATAGTAACAATGAAAAAAAAAGAGAGGATAGGTTCCATGAAGCGCAAAAACAATCCTACCAGCCCAAACCCCAGCCTCAACCCCAACCCCAACACAAATACAAAAACAAAAATACCCATGCTGGATTTAAAAGCTCAATACGCCTCCATCAAACAGGAAATTTGCGAAGCAGTGGATGAAGTGTTTGAATCCCAGTACTTTATCCTGGGCCCCAAAGTCGAAGAGCTGGAGCGAAAAATCGCCTCCTACTCAGAAGTCTCCCATGCAGTGGGCGTCTCCTCTGGCACAGACGCGCTCCTCATCTCTCTCATGGCTCTGGATATCAATCCCAATGACGAAGTCATCACCACACCCTTTACTTTTTTCTCCACAGCAGGAGTCATCTCGCGCCTCAACGCTATCCCTAAATTCGCAGACATAGACCCCATCACTTACAACATCCACCCCTCCCAGATTGAGTCGGCCATCACCCGCCGCACCAAAGCCATCATCCCGGTGCACCTGTTCGGGCAGTGTGCGGATATGGACCCCATCCTTGAAATTGCCTCCAAACATCACATCCCGGTTATTGAAGATGCAGCCCAATCCATAGGCGCTCAGTACAAGCACCGAAAAGCAGGCTCTATGGGCAATTTCGGTGTGTTTTCCTTTTTCCCGTCCAAAAACCTGGGCGGGGCAGGGGACGGCGGCATGGTCACAACCCAGGATTCTGCCCTCTCCGAAAAGCTCAAAATCCTCAGAGTCCACGGCTCCCGTCCCAAATACTACCACAAAATTATCGGCGGCAACTTCCGCCTGGATGCGCTCCAAGCTGCCGTGCTCCTGGTCAAGCTACAGCACCTGGATTCCTGGTCTGAAAAGCGCCGTCAGAACGCCTCTTACTATGATAAGCTGTTCAAGCAGTCCAGACTTCTTGTTGAGAAAGGCTTGGTTGAGACCCCTGTTCCTGTCTATCTGGAAGAAGGGGACAAAAACTACCACATTTACAACCAGTACACTATCCGCGCCCGCTCTCGCGACAAGCTCCAGGCGCACCTCAGAGCCCAGGGAATCGGCACGGCCATCTATTATCCGGTGCCGCTTCATCTCCAGGAGTGCTACAAAGACCTGGGCTATCTCAAAGGAGACTTCCCTGAGGCAGAAAAGGCCGCCCAATCCGTGCTCTCTCTTCCCATATATCCGGAACTCACCCACTCCCAGCAGGAGACCGTCGTGGACACTATAAACAGCTTTTATAAAAAAAGTGATTATTAAAAAAAGTAAGGATTAAAAAAAGTAAGAGGAGTAAGAAGAGGAAGCTAAGTGGTTAAAGTAAGGGATAAGGA
>CAYULB010000019.1:0-37349 GCA_964445575.1 uncultured Eubacteriales bacterium | reverse complement strand
ATGCCCTGACGCCTCGCATCTGCCGCAATCTTGACTCGTGAATAATCCAGGCTAAACAAATAAAATTTAAATTTATTTTGGAGCACGTCTGAATTTCTTTCTTGATAAAAAGAGAGAATGATATATATTGTATAGTAGGTGGAGGATTGAAGCAAAAAAGCATCTTAGTCATCTGTATTTTTCTGACAACCTTCCTGTTTTGTTTGGATTTAACATTTCTTTGTTCAGAAAATAAATCCAGTTCGAAGTACACACTTGAAAATGGTCTTGAAGTGTTTCTATACAAAAAAACAACTCTTCCTGTCATTAATTTCGTGTTTGCCTTTAATGTAGGCTCTAAAAATGAATCCAAAGAAACAAGCGGGCTCTGTCATGTACTGGAGCACTGCATCTTATTTAGGAGTTCAAAATTCATAGATGACAAAGGTTTCGGCCCGGAAATCCGCAGACACGGAGCCTATTACAATGCCCATACAGGTCGTGACATCTCTCTGTTTGAAATCTCTCTCCCTTCAGAACATTATGAATTTGCCCTTCAGATTCTTAAAGAAATCTTATTTGATTTCGATTTAAAACAAAATGATTTAGACGATGAAAAAGAAGTCATCCTTGAAGAGATTAACAGAACCCAAGATGATCCCTACAAAACAGCTGTATCAGTAGTATATCAAAACCTGTTTCAAAATCATTCCTATCAAAAACCTGTTTATGGAGATAGAGATGTCATCCAGAAACTGAGAGCTGACCAAGTTATTAAATTTTACCAGAAGTATTTTGTGCCAAACAACTGCGCTCTTGCAGTAGTGGGAGATTTTTCTATGGAAGATATGGAAAATAAAATACAGAAAATCCTGGGCAGTATACCTCAAAATGACCTTAAAAGAGAAACCTTTAACGACATAGAACCTCTGAAAAAAACAGTAAAAACAGAAATAAAAATGGATGTCGAAATGGGCTATTTAGCTATAGGATTGAATGCACCGGGGTACAACTCTACAGATCAGTATACGGCAGACCTTTTAACCGAAATATTCGGGAAAGGTTTCAACCCTTTAATCAATCAACCGTTAAGGAACCGAATGATCAAAGCTCATTCCCTTAGAATGTCCTATTTTTGTGATAAACATGGAGGCGCTATTGTCATTTTCATAGGGATGGATCCAAAATATCTCAATACCGCAGAGACAGAAATAACCAAATATTTAAAAACATCAAGAAGATTAAATTATTCTAAAAGCGACTATAGTTCAAGTACTCAATATTATGCATTTGATATTTTAGAAAGTGCAAAAAACAGAATCAAGTTCAATACAGAAGAAGCTGACGAACAAGGACTGATGATCGGTTATTCTTTAGTGAGATATTTGCTGATGAATGAGATGAAAGACCGAGGAAACTATCTCGATATAATCAACAATTTGAATTCCTCGGATATAAGACAGGCAGCAGGAAATTGCTTAAGCCAAAAAGGCAGGGTGATCGTCAAAATAATTCCAGATAAGAAAAAATGATTATGAAAACATTCATTCATAGGTTCAGAAGACTGATTTTGATCGTGGCTGCTGCTCCCATCATTTTGGTTGTCTCGGTGTATTTAAAGGGAGAAAGCTACAACCTGTGGGAGACCAATCCGGTTGAAATAATTGTTGAAAACGGAGCTAAGGTCTTATTTGAAAAAGATGCCTCTTCCAGCTTAACAGTTATCCAGTTTTTCTTTAAAGGAGGTAAGCTTGCAGAACCTCAAAACAAAGAAGGACTATCTTATATCACCACCCGATTGGTTCTTGAAATCCCAGATAGGCAGAAAGCACAGGATTTTATGCTTCAAGCCACTAAATTCAGGATGCACTCTGAAAATGATTATTCGGTTGTGGTTGTTTCTTGTTTGTCTGAGAAATTAGAAGAAAGCCTGAGTTTAATTTCTAAAATTATGCTCAATCCTATCTTCTCCACAATCCGAATAAAAAATATCAAAGAAAACATGCTGAATAGAAAAAAAATCGAACAGGACATTAACAGAAATATAGCATTTCAAAATATCATGAACACCCTGTTCCAGAATACAAAATACCAAGGCTCAGTTTACGGCAGTGAAGAAAGTTTGAAAAAGATTAACAGAAAGGACATTGTTGATTTTTATGAAAAGTATTTCACAGCAGGCAATACAGTGATTTCTGTCTCCTCTGACCTAGACCAAAAGGCTATTATCAACCATCTCAATCAATATTTTTCCCAATTAAGAAAGGGCTCCGGTTTTGTACAAACTGAATTTGCTCTCTCTCCTATAGAAACAAAATCAGTTCACATCACGAGAGAGACTAAGCAGACACTTATCTCCTTTGGATACCGTCTTCCTCAGATAGATCAAAAAAATTTTGTGCTTTCTATGATGTTTGAAAATCTTTTGGGAAATGGAATTGATTCAAAGTTATGGCCTTTGAGAAAAGAGAAAATGCTCGCCTACAATGTGAGTGCAGATGTCTCGCACTTCAAGTACGGAGGGATGCTGGAAGTTCTCTTAGAAACTGAAAACTCAAAAAAGGATAAAGCACTGGAAGCATTGAATGTTGTATTAGAAAAACTTTATACAGAGGGCATCCAGTTAGAAGACCTGGACACCGCTAAAGTTTTTACCAAATCTTCGTTTTTACGTTCCAATGAAACAAAAAGAGCCAGAACAGCCACCCGTGCTTTTTTGGCTGTAATGAATTTAGAATTTGATTCTTTTGAAAATATTTTTACAGAAATCGACAGCATCAAGCTCGAAGAGATGAATTCATATATTCAAAAAATCCTGGATAAAAAAAACCGGATGATTGTGACAATAGGGCCTGAATAGACACAGCATGATATCAGTCTCCGAGATCAATTTTTATGGAAAGAAAATCCATAAGGTCTTTGATAGAGATAATGCCTGCAAGTTTATCCCCATTGACTACGATCAGTCGGCTTCTCTTGTTCTGCTGCATGAGAGAGAGAGCCTTGACTGCATCTTCATCTTGACTGATGGTGTTGGATTCAGAACATTTTTCCATTATATCTCTTACTTTCTTTGAAGGTCTTTTTTCCTTAGGAATGTCTTTCACGTTTTTAAGCTCAACACATCCGAGAAGTTTCCCCTCTTTGACTACAGGATACATCTTGTAATGGTATCGATATATATAATCTTCAACAAGTTCTTCTATGTTTATGTCCGGTGAAACCACAGCTGGATCGGTGATCATGTACTTACTTACTTTCTCTCCAGAAAGTGAATTCCTCAAGATCATCTGCTTATAGGACATTTGAGAGGAGCTCCGGATAAAAAGTCCAATAAGGAACATCCATGCTCCTCCAATAAAGTTTCCCATTATGACCTGAAACACTCCAAACATAATGAGGCCGAACCCAAAAGCAGACCCGATTTTAGAAGAGATATTGGTGGCCCAGTTTATATTGTCTTTCCATCCCCACAGAACCGAACGAAGGACCCGGCCTCCATCTAAAGGAAAGGCGGGTATGAGATTAAATCCAGCCAGGATTAAATTAATCCATGCCAGATACTCAATCACCCCCATTAAAGCTTTTGATAATCCGATTCCACTCCCCAAAAACGATAAAACCAGCAGCCCTAATCCAAGAAAAATACTGGCCAAAGGCCCAGAAATAGCCATAAAAAACTCAGCTTTTGGGCTGGGGGGCTGTTCTGACATCTCAGCGACTCCTCCAAATATAAATAGAGTGATTCCTTTCATGGGCAGACCGAATCTTCGAGCAATCAATGAGTGCCACAATTCATGGAACACAATAGAGAATAAAAGCCCTATGGCTCCGGCCACTCCCATTATCCAATAAGTTGAGGCTGAAAGTCCTTCATAAAAGTGAGGGAATAATCCTCTTGCCAGACTCCATACAATAAGGATAGCCAGTATAAACCAGCTGAAATCCATTTTGACATGAAATCCAAACAGTTTAAAAAGGGAAATTCTTTTTCCAAACATCTAGTCCTGACCTATTCATAAAAAAATGGCGATATTCTCATTATTAACTTATTTTCAGCTATGTACAAGATTTTTTCAAGAACAATGTCTTGAACATTTTCTTGTTTGTATTATTTATTTTACTCGCCTCGCATCTGCAGAAACCTCGACTCGTGAATAATCCAGGCTAGTTTATCCTGTAGCGGTTATGTCTTCCACTTCTTTTACAGTCTTTGGAATCGGCTTTCCCAAAACTCTTTGGCCTTTATCAGTAACCAGGACATTATCTTCTATCCGAATTCCTCCAAAATCTCGGTATGGTTTGAGTTTCTTGTAATCAATGTACTCCATAAACTTTTTTTCTTTAAACCATTTATCAATTAAGGCGGGAATAAAGTATATTCCGGGTTCTACGGTAAGCACAAAACCAGGTTCCAGTTCTTTTGCCATTCTCAGATAAGCCAACCCGAATTGATCGCTTCGTTTTGTTTTCTTATTATATCCCACATAATCTTCCCCTAATCCTTCCATATCATGAACATCCAATCCCATCATGTGACCGAGACCATGAGGCATAAAAAGGGCATGAGCTCCTGCTTTGACAGCTTCGTCCACATCGCCTTTCATTAATCCCAACTCATTTAGCCCGGAAGCTATCACTTTAACAGCTTTGACATGCACATCCTTGTTTTTTCTGCCAGGAATAGAGGCTTGAATCGCTGTCTGCTGCGCTTTTAACACGATCTCATAGATTTCCCTATGTTTTTGGGTAAACTTTCCTCCTACGGGAACTGTTCGCGTTATGTCCGATGCATAATGCATAAGAGACTCAGCACCTGAATCATTGACCATCAACTGGCCTTTTTCTAACTTATTCCCGTGATAATGATTGTGAAGTATTTGTCCATTAACAGTCAAAATAATGGGGAAAGCAATATTTGCTCCATAAGACAAAGCAATTCCTTCTATAGTTCCTGCAATTTCTCTTTCATATTTCCCTGGAACAGCCATTTTCATAGCAGTGGTGTGCATTTCATAAGTAATATCCAGTGCGGATTCAATCTGTTCTATTTCCTGTTTGATTTTTTTTGACCTCAAATCAACCACAGCTTTGATAAGTTCCTTAGAACAGTACTTATTTACCTTATCAGCATTAATTCCCAGTAAATTTTCAATTTTCAATGAGGTTTCCTTGCGGTAGACAGGTAAATAATGGACTTTCCTTCCCTTTTCCAGAGCCCCGTTGAGGGTTTCTGCTAATTTATCATAAGGGAAAGTCTTATTGACTCCAACCCTGGAAGCCCGGTCTTTAAGAAGAGGCTGGTCTCCCATCCATATGATATCTTCTACATCCACATCATTCCCGAAAATAATTTCTTTACCTTCTTCCAAGTCTATTAGACCAGCCAGACTAGGTGAGTCAAGTCCAAAAAAGTAAAGAAAGTCACTATCCTGTCTAAATCGGTACCCATTATCTGGATAGTTCATGGGGCTTTCTTCATTTCCTAAGAAAAGAATCAGACCCTGACCAACTTTTTCTCTCAGCTGTTTTCGTCTTTTTATATAGATTTTGGAATCAAACACCTTCCCTCCTTTCTAAATTGATAGTTCAGAATCATTGGTTTTTGTTCTTTACAATATACCGTATTTAAAAAAAAATATAAACTTGGTTGTTCTAGATAATCTCATATTCATGATTTTCATTTTATTTTTGGAAGGGATACTGCTGATGGAGTCACAGCAATCCCTCCTTTAGAGGTACATCTAAGTTCAGAAGGCAGCATTTTACCCACAGACTTCATGGCATCAATGGCATCATCAAGAGAAATAGGATTCTCATATCCTCCCATTATGAGATCAGCGCAAACAAATGCACTGGAAGCAGCAACCGCATTTCTGGTGTGACATGGAATTTCACACCTGCCCTGAACTAAATCACACACAGATCCCATTGTATTCTGCAGGGCTATACTGGCCGCGTCTAAGGCTTGCTTTGCACTTCCTCCTGCAGATTCAACAACCAATGCAGCAGCCATTGCCCCGGCAGCTCCGATTTCTGCTTGGCATCCGGCTTCCTCTGCTGCAAAAGTGGCCCGCCTGGATATTATCAAACCCACAGCTCCTGCAGCAAAAAGGGCTCTGCTAAGAGTACTTATATCCAAATTAAAGTCTCTGTGCAGGGTCACAGCAACTCCTGGCACCACCCCAGCAGACCCGCCGGTCGGAGCTGCGCACACTATGCCCCCACTGTTTGCTGTGTGCATCACAGCCATTGCCCGGGATGCAGCACGGGTGTGAATTCCGCCTACCAGGAGTCTCTTTTGCTGTTCCTGTTTCATGATTTTTTCAGCACTTGGACTGAGAAGTTCCATACTGACATTAATACTTCTCAATCCTTTCTCTACGGAATCCTCCATCATGTGATAACGCCTCTTCATCTCATCTTTGATTCTTCTGGGAGTAAATCCAAGAAGCTTTGATTCATAATCGACAGCCAGCTGCCCTAAAGTCTTATTTGATTTTCCAGCCATCTCAATGATTTCTTCTGCCTTTACAAAAAGTTCTCTCCCCTGTTTTGTAAAAAATAAAGGTGGGCATTTCCATGTTTTAACAGATTTCATTTTGTCACAGAAACATTCCAGGGTTTTCTTATCAAAACCTGAATCTTTTTTAAAAAACAGAAAAATTCTCTCTCCTTTATTCTGCTGAGCTATCTCTATATTGGATTCTGAGTCGAAAAACTTTAAAATCTTTAACCGGTTCTTTCTCCTTCCCTCTATAAGAAGCACATGTGATTTCCCATCTATGTGTATGGGCCATCCATTAATGGAAGTAAACCTTATGGCTCCTCCTCCTATAGATTTAGCCTTTAAATAAAGATGGCTTCCTTTTTTTGACCTTAATTTTATGTGGAGAGCATTGGGATGTTTTTCTTTTAAAATTCCCTCTTTAAAAACAATGTCCAATCCCTTTTCTCGAGCACTTTTTACCGCGTCGAAAAAGCGTGTGTCTGTTATCTTCCAGTCCATTAGGCCAGCGGCCAAAGCAGAATCAACTCTCTGTTCTCTGTACACCAAAGCTAAAGACCTGTTTTTTCCAAATGTAAACTCTGCTTTGGTGGGAGTATCTCCCAGTAGATTTCGAGCCATATGAGCGATCCTGTGAGAACCTGCTGTATGGGAGCTGGATGGGCCTCTCATAACAGGCCCTAGAACATCATTGAATATACTAATAAATTCAGAAGGCTTCTTATTCATCTATGTTGTGTGAACGAGATTCTTTGTTTAAATCAAGGATATTTCATCCTGTATATTATTTTTGAGCCATTTTTTTATAGTCTTCATATCTCTGTTTTGCTTCCTGAGCTGCTCTTTTAAAAAGGGCTTTTGCTGCTTCTGGATGCTGCTGCTCCAGTGTTCTGTATCGAATCTCGTTTTCAAGAAATTTGTGATACTCCAGTTTTGGTTCCTTTGAGTCAACAACAAATGGATTTTGTCCCTCTTCGGCTCTTCTTGGATCGTATCTGTAAAGAACCCAGTACCCTGTATCAACAGCCAGCTTTTCTTCAGACTGTGTTTTGGTCATATCCAACCCATGATTGATGCAGGGCGAATAGGCTATGATTAAAGATGGCCCTGAATAGGATTCTGCTTCCAGAAAGACTTTTAAGCACTGGTTTTGATTGGCACCCATGGCGACTGAGGCTACATAAACATAACCATATGTCATGGCCATTCTTCCAAGGTCCTTTTTCTTGGTAGGTTTTCCAGCAGAGGCAAATTTGGCTACAGATCCAGTGGGAGTTGCTTTTGAGGCTTGTCCTCCAGTGTTTGAGTACACTTCTGTATCAAGAACAAGCATGTTGATATTTTTTCCAGAAGCCAGGACATGGTCCAAGCCTCCGTATCCGATATCATAGGCCCATCCATCTCCTCCTATAGACCAGACACTTTTGTCCACAAAATAATACTTGAGTTCATCTATCTTTTTTAGAATTTTTTTCTTTTCGCCTGAAGCTTTTTCAAGTGCTTTTGGCAGCGCTTTAATAACTTCCTCTGCGGCCTGTTTTGCTTCTTCTTCTACTGAATTCCAATGTTCTTTGCTCTTTTCTAATGCTTGAGTGAGTTCTTTTGATGTCCCCATTTTCAGCAGTCTATTGATATTATCTAAAAGCTGCTTTCTGTTTGCATCCACAGCAAGGCGCATCCCAAATCCATATTCAGCGTTATCTTCAAAAAGAGAGTTCGCCCATGTGGGGCCTCTCCCGTTTTTGTCTTTGCAGTAAGGGACTGTGGGGAATGTTCCTCCCCATATAGAAGAACATCCTGTGGCATTAGCTATGATCATCCTGTCTCCATAGAGTTGAGTTGCCAGTTTTACATAGGGTGTCTCTCCGCATCCGGCACAGGCCCCGTGGAATTCAAGATAAGGCATGAGGAACTGACTCCCTTTGACTGTGGTTTTCTTCACTCCGTCTAACACATTATCAGGAAGTTTTTCAAAGAAAATTTCATTTTCTCTTTCTCCAGATTCTCTGGCTTCTTCGATGGGTATCATCTCAAGAGCTTTTTCTTTGGTTGGACAGACCTCTATACAGTTCTCACATCCCACACAATCTTCTATATAAACCTGAAGTCTGTACTTTAAATCCTTATCATTCTTGGTTCGTGACTTTAAAGTAACAAAATCATCCGGGGCATCTTTTAAATGCTTTGGATCTATCTGTTTGGGACGGATTGTGGCATGAGGGCATATAAGCGAACACTGATTGCATTGAATGCAGTTATCAGGGATCCATTTGGGGACTTTATTGGCAACTCCTCTCTTTTCAAGCTTTGATGTTCCAGTGGGAACGGCTCCATCCAGCGGCATTTGAGATACTTTGATTTTATTCCCTTCAAAATGCATCACAGGACCGATGACATTTTTAGCAAAATCTGAAGCGTCATCAGGAATAAGTTTTTCTTCCGGAGCTGACTTTTTTATTTTATCTGGTATAGGCACTCTTTCAAGCGCTTCATAAGCCCGGTCCACCGCCTTCCAGTTCATCTCGACAATATCTTTTCCTTTTTTAATAAAGGTTTTCTTTACAACGTCTTTAATCAATTTCAAAGCTTTATCCTCGGGAATGACTTCAGATATTTTAAAGAACGCAGTCTGCATAATGGTGCTTATTCTGTTCCTCAACCCCACTTCATTGGCAATTTTATAGGCATCAATGTTGTAGACTTTAATATTTTTTTCTTTGATGGTCTTCTGCATGTCTTCCGTAAGGTTCTCAAAGACCTCTTCTGCTTTCCAATTCGAATTAAGCAGGAATGTTCCATTCTCTCTTATTCCCTTGAGGATATCATACCTCCCAATATAAGAAGATTTATGAAGAGCTGCAAAGTCAACAGTATTTAATAAGTACTGTGACTGAATTTTTTCTTTACCGAATCTCAAATGAGATATAGTCACTCCCCCGGATTTTTTTGAATCATACTCAAAATAGCCCTGGGCATACAGATCTGTATTGTCGCCAATGATTTTTATGGAGTTTTTATTCGCAGAAACGGTTCCGTCTGAACCATATCCCCAAAATTTGCATCGGACAACACCTTCAGGCTCAGAATCCAGTTCTTTTCCGAAAGGAAGCGATGTATTGGTAACATCATCTTCTATTCCTACTGTGAATCCGTGAGAGCATTTTCCATCGAGATGGTCATAGACAGCTTTGATCATAGCTGGAGTGAATTCTTTAGAAGAAAGCCCGAACCTTCCACCAATTATCTTTATATCTCTTTCTGAAAGTGCTACGGATACGTCCAGGTACAGAGGTTCTCCTAAAGCTCCGGGCTCCTTCGTTCTATCAAGAACAGCAATTTTTTTAACACTTTTTGGAAGAGCATTTTTAAGAGCTTGTGCTGAAAACGGCCTGTAGAGCCTGACTTTAACCGCTCCTACCTTTTCTCCTTTTTTGTTTAAATAATTCACAGTCTCTTCAATGGTCTCCACACTTGAGCCCATTGAGATAATGACTTTATCAGCTTTAGGATCTCCTATATAGTCAAACAAATGATAGGGACGGCCTATCTTTTTGGCAACTTTATCCATGTATTCCTGCACGATTTCAGGGGCTTTGTTATAGTATTGATTGACTGTTTCTCTTCCCTGAAAATACACATCGGGATTTTCAGCTCCCACCTTTAGAAAAGGTTTTTCTGGATTCATGGCTCGGCTGCGGAATTCCTCAACATGTTTCATCTCAGTCAGTTTTGCCAGTGTCTCATAGGGAATCATTTCAACCTTTTGAATCTCATTTGAAGTTCTGAATCCGTCAAAAAAGTGAAGAAAGGGAACCTTTGATTTTAAGGAAGCTAAATGGGCTACAATAGCCAGATCCATGGATTCCTGAACAGAACCAGATGCTATTAAAGCAAATCCTGTATTTCTCGCGGACATCACATCTGAATGGTCTCCGAATATGGATAAAGATTGGCAGGCAAGTGACCTTGCCGAAACATGAAAAACAGTAGGAAGCATTTCACCAGCGATCTTGTGCATATTCGGCAGCATAAGCATCAATCCTTGAGAGGCAGTAAAAGTTGTGGTTAAAGCTCCAGCAGAAAGACTTCCGTGCACCGCACCTGATGCCCCGCCTTCAGACTGCATTTCAATAACATCTAAGGTTTCTCCAAAAATATTTTTTCTTCCTTGTGCTGCCCATGAATCAGCAAGCTCTCCCATTAAAGATGATGGAGTAATGGGATATATGGCAGCGACTTCACTAAAGGCATAAGCCACATGAGTGGCCGCTGTATTTCCTTCAATAGGTTCAAATTTTTTCTTCATCCTTATCTCCTCTCATATTAAGCCGTTTTTGTGAATAATCCAGGTTGATAAACCAGAATAATTATATTTTTTTAATCTCTGTTCTTCCTTCCAGGGATTTTTTGATGGTCATTTGATCTGCATAATCAATGTCAGAGCCTACAGGAAGACCCATCGCAAGCCTGGTTAATCGAACATCATAGTTCATTAATATTTTAGTCAAATAAGAGGCCGTAGCTTCGCCATCAGCTGTGGGATTGGTGGCGATTATGACTTCCTTAAATTTATTTGTTTTGATTCTTTTTATTATTTTTTCCAGTCCTAATTCGTCTGGCCCTATTCCTTTTAAAGGGGATAATGCACCCAATAACACATGATATCTACCGCTATAAATCTCACTCTTTTCTATAGAATCGATATTAAATGGTTCTTCCACTATGCACAAAAGGTCATCATTTCTGTTTTTATCTTCGCAAAACTGGCAGGGATCCACATGGGTAAGATTATTACAAATCGAACAGTAAAAAAGGCTTTGTTTAGCTTTTTTTATTGAGTCAGTAAGATTGTCTACTTCTTCCTGTTCAAGACTGATTATGTAGAAGGCGATTCTCCGGGCTGTTTTTAATCCGATCCCAGGTATCTTTTTGATTTCTTCAATCAGTCTGAATAAAGGATGTTCTTGTTTCATCATGGGATTATGTCAAACCCGGTATTTTAAGTCCAGCGCCTAAAGCTCCCATTTTTTCTTTTATCTTATCATCAACTTGTCCGCTGGCATCGCTGAATGCAGCACTTATCAAATCCTGGAGCATCTCGACATCATCCTTGTTCACTACTTCTGGGTCGATTTTAATAGAGACAACATTCTTGTTTCCATCTAAAGTTATCTCCACCATCCCCCCACCACTTGAACCCTGAACCCTCATCTCATCCAGTTCTTTTTTCATTCTGTCCTGCATTTCTTTAGCCTGTTTTAGCATCTTCTGGATATTCCCGACTCCTTTCATTCTTTTCTCCTTCAAACTTAAATGATTTTTATTGATTTTTATTTTCTTTTTTATCCACCGATATAATCTGAGCTTTGAAAGTGTTAATAAACTCTTCCACCTTTGGTTCTTTCAAAGCTTCCTCCCTATCTGCTTTTTCTGAATTTTCCTTTTTCTTCGGCGAGGTTTTTCTATAATGATCATTCGGTTCTTTGTTTTCTTGGTGAGAGGATTCTGGTTTTTTCATGTTTTCCACAACAGGACTCTTAACAGTTTTATAACTTTTTATATTCCTTATTTCTTCAATAATATCTTGGATCGGTATGATCTTTTCAATCCGGCATATTTTCACGATCATTATCTCAAAATATATTCTAGGATGGGAAGAGTATCTTAATCCCTGCTCTCCATTCTGAAGTATATTAAGAATTCGCAAGATATCATCAGAACCCACATTTTCCACCTGTTTTTTTATCTGTTTTATTTCTGAATCATCAAGTGTCAACAAATCCTTGGTATCTTTTAAAGTCTTTACCAAAAGAAGATTCCGAAAGTGTTTAATCAGTTCAGAATGAAAATACCTGAGGTCATACCCTCTGTTCACAATATTCTCTACAAGTCCAAAAACTTCCTTGGCTTCTCCCTTGAGCATTGATTCTGAGAATTTAAACAGAAGCTCATCACTGATGGTACCCAAAATCTCTTTCAAGTCATCATCGCTTATGTTATCCCCAGAAAAAGCAACCGCTTGGTCAAGTAAGCTCTGTGCATCCCTTAGACTTCCTTCTGCCTTCTCCGCGATCAATCTGGTTCCATAATGAGAGAGGGAAATGTTTTCTTTTTTCGTGATCTCTTTAAGATGATTCATGATTTCATTGAAAGAAATCTTTTTGAATTCAAAAGTCTGACATCTCGATACGATAGTAGGAGGCACCTTATGAAGTTCAGTGGTAGCAAGCACAAAAAAAGTATTGGGAGGGGGTTCTTCTAGGGTTTTCAAAAGGGCGTTAAAAGCAGACTTAGAAAGCATATGAAATTCATCGATGATAATAACCTTATACCGGCTGTGCAGAGGTTTGTATTGAATCCCTTCTTTCAGTTCTCTTATATCGTCAACCCCTGTATTGGAAGCCCCATCGATTTCAAGAACATCTACAGACCGGCCCGCTTGAATATCCATGCAAAAGTCGCATTTTTGACAGGGTTCAGAAGTAGGACCTTGCTCACAGTTTAATGATTTTGCTAGAAGACGGGCTACTGTGGTTTTTCCGACTCCTCTCATGCCAGAAAAGATGTATCCATGGGCTAAACGGTTATTTTCAATTGCATTTTTTAGGGTCTGTACCACAGAGCTTTGGCCTATGACTTGGTCAAAGCTTGCAGGCCTGTATTTTCTCGCGTAAACTAAATAGCTCATTTTGTATCCATTGAATCCGGGAAAGGATGCGGAAATTGTCTAAAATTATTAAATAGTATTCTAACATATATGCCTTTGAAGTCAAAAAAAATTTTTGAACTGTCCACAAGCTTAAGGTATCTTATATAAACCATGAATAACAAGCTAAGCCTTTTGGAAATCCATCTGGCTGTCCTTTTATTTGGAACAGCAGGTTTGTTTGGAAAGTGGCTCCTTCTCTCTCCTTTCATAATCGTTTTAGGAAGGGTTTTTTTTGCAAGTCTTTCTCTAGCCTTTATCATATGGGTCTCAGGAAAAAAGAGACAAATGTTTCCGGGAAGTGACTTGTTCTCATTTGTCCTTCTTGGATTTATTCTCTCTGTTCACTGGGTATCTTTTTTCCATTCCATACAAATCTCTACAGTAGCCGTGGGCCTGCTGTCTTTTTCTACATACCCTGTTTTTACGACATTTTTAGAACCCCTTTTTACCAAACAGCATCTTATAAAAGTCAATGTTCTGCTCTCCATTTTTTGTTTGTTTGGGGTTTTCTTGATTGTTCCTAGATTTGACCTTCAGGACTCCACTTACTTAGGGGTGTTATGGGGAGTTTTTTCTGGATTCACCTTTTCTGTATTGACTATTATCAACCGGAAGCTGGCTCAGAAACACTCAAGCCTGGTCATCGCTTTCAACCAGAACTTTTTTTCAACTCTTTTTTTGCTGCCGGTCTTATTGGTTCTAACCCCTTTATTCACCCTAAAAAACATATCCCTTTTGATAGTACTGGGGATTCTCTGCACAGCTCTATCTCATACTTTTTTTATAAAAGGGATGAAAAACATCAACGCCCAAACAGCAAGTCTTATTCATACTTTAGAACCGGTCTATGGAATCATATTTGCTTTTATTTTTCTGAACGAAGTGCCTTCAATCCGGACTCTTCTAGGGGGTGCGGTCATACTTATTGGTCAAGTATTGATCATATACACCCATGTGAGTAAAAAGAAAAAACTCAATCGATTTCTTTAAATACTTTCTTGATTCTCTTAAAAGCCCAATCCAGCTCTTTCTTTTTAATGATAAGAGGGGGTGCAAAACGGATTACATTTTCATGGGTTTCTTTGCAGAGCATTCCTTCTTTCATCAGAGCCTCACAAAAGCGTCTGGCCCCCCCTGCTTCCTGTTTTAATTCGATTCCTATAAGAAGACCTTTTCCTCTTACTTCCTTTATGTATTTACTCTTCAAGGATTTGAGTTTTTTTAAGAAATATGTCCCCTGTTCTTCTGCATTTTCATTGAGATTTTCTTCTTCCATGACCTTTAAAGCTTCCCGGGCCACAGCACAAGCCAGAGGATTGGCTCCAAAAGTTGAGCCGTGGGAGCCTGGAGTAAAAACCCCTAGAATTTCCCTGCTGGAAACAGCAGCGGAAACAGCATAACATCCCCCTCCCAATGATTTCCCTATCACAGCAATATCAGGCTTCACTCCATCATGTTGGCAAGCAAACAATCTCCCGGTCCTGCCCAATCCTGTTTGGATCTCGTCCGCAATGAACAGGACATTGTTTTTTTCACATATCTTTTTGGCTTCCCTTAAATATCCTTCAGGGGGCAGAATAATACCTGCTTCAGCTTGAACAGGCTCTACAAGAAAGGCAGCTGTATTGGGAGTTATGGCCTTTTCAAGTTCGTCAATATCTCCATAGGGAATTTGAATGAAACCAGGAGTGAAAGGGCCAAAATCTTTTTTATAATGCTCCTCTGTAGAAAAACTGATTACCGTAATGGTTCTTCCGTGAAAATTGTTTTCACAAGTGATGATTTCAGCATGATTCTCCGGGATCCCTTTTTTTTGGTATCCCCACATGCGGGCTGCTTTCAGAGCCGTTTCTACAGCCTCGGCACCTGAATTCATTGCTAAAACCATCTCATATCCAGTAAGATCGCACAATTCTTTGGCCAGCATCGGCCATTGATTGTTTCTAAAAGCCCTAGAAGTTAAAGTCAAATTTTTTGCCTGTTCATACATGGTTTTGACTATACGAGGATGACAGTGGCCGTGATTGACAGCAGAATAACCACTCAGAAAATCAAGGTATTTGTTGTCTTCTGCATCCCAAACCCAGATTCCTTTCCCTTTAGTCAAAACAACATCCAAGGGATTGTAATTATGGGCACCATAAATATCTTCCATGTCAATATAAAATTTTGTATCCATTTTTTTATCCTTTTTTATTTGATCGGTTTTTTGAGCTTATTTGAACATTATTATAGTTTACTTGAAATTTATACCAAAAATTCCTATCCAAATTCAATCCTTTGTTGTTAACATTATTATTTTATGCTATAAAGCTAGCAATATAATTAACATTTTTTGCCCTGATTTTAAAGGAGAAAATCATGCAAGAATTTTATGCCGGCCTGACTCAATTCATTACCAACTCTGCTGAATATATTTGGTCTTACATGCTTTTCATCCTTTTTGCAGTGGGTGCGTGGCTGACCATCAAGACCGGATTTATTCAATTCACTCGACTAAGAGCAGGATTCAAACTTATTTTCAGTGGTTTTTTGGGAAAAAAATCGTTAAAAAAGCATGATGGGGATGTTTCCCCCTTTGCCGCTTTATCCACTGCTCTGGCAGCAACAGTAGGAAACGGTAATATAGGAGGAGTGGCAACAGCACTTTTCACAGGGGGACCGGGAGCGATATTCTGGATGTGGATATGCGGATTTGCTGGAATGGCCACAAAATACTCTGAAGCTCTCCTTGGTGTCAAGTACAGAGAAAAATATTCAGATGGAACCATTGCCGGTGGTCCCATGTACTATATGAAAAATGGTTTAAAGAATAAAAAACTGGGCCGCATTCTGGCTATAGCCTTTGCGATATTCGGAGCATTTGCCGCACTTTTTGGGACCGGAAATATGATGCAGGCTAATCAGATGGCTTTGGCATTCAACAGTGAATTCGGAGTCCCAAAAATATTGACCGGCATCATCATAACAGTTCTGGTCAGCCTCGTGATCATCGGAGGAATCAAGCGGATAGGTTCCGTTGCTGAGAAGCTGGTCCCCACCATGTGTATCATCTATTTTGTTTTTGGCTTTGTTGTCATATTTTCCAACATTGAAAAAGTCCCTCAAGTTTTTGTCCTTATATTTCAGCATGCTTTCACTCCTACCGCAGCTGTAGGAGGGTTTATGGGGGCCACTGTTAAACATGCGCTTCAAATGGGATTCAGACGGGGTCTTTTGACCAATGAAGCTGGTTTGGGCAGCGCTCCCATAGCCCATGCAGCAGCCCAAACTCCCTCACCGGTTCATCAGGGACTCATTGGAGTGGGGGAAGTTTTTATAGATACCATCATCGTCTGTACTCTCACAGCACTTATCAATATGTCTACAGGCATGTGGCAGAGCGGCCTGGATGGAACTGCCATGACTGCGGCTTCGTTTTCTTCCACGGTCCCTGTAGCAGGAGGACTGGTAGTGGCATTCTCTTCCTTTCTTTTTGGATATTCCACCTTGCTTGGCTGGTACTATTATGGAGAGCAGTGCATGAAATACATTTTTGGAGAAAAGGTTACTTTCCCCTACCGAGTCATCTATGTTTGTCTGGTGTTATTAGGGTCTCTTATATCCATAGAGCTAGTTTTTTATATAGGTGATATTGCCAATGCATTTATGGCATTTCCCAATCTCATTGCTCTTGCTTTTTTAGGTGGAACCGTGGCCGCGACCACAAAGTCCTTTTTTAAGAAATATCCCAAAATAGAGTATTATGATTGATTGAAATTTAGAGCCTTTTTGAATAATAAAAGAAAAAGAAGTGGCGGAGAGGATGGGATTCGAACCCATGGTACGGAGTTACCGTACACACGCTTTCCAAGCGTGCTCCTTAAGCCACTCGGACACCTCTCCGAACAGAGCTTGAATAACTGGGTTACCTAAATTACCAAAAAACAATCAAAGAGTAAAGATTGAAGGTTTAAATTCATCATCAATGCCATCACAAAAATCTGAACTGTCCCTTAAGAAAGTTTTTTTTGGCTTCCCCTTGCCGCGACCTGGTTGATGATGGCTGCTGAGGGGCCTTTCTCTTGAACTCTCTCTATTTTCAATTCTTCCTACTCGAATCCTCTCGCTTCTACTCGGCTTGAGTGTGATGCTGTGTTTCCAGAGGGCGATTATCATAAAAAACGAAAAAACCAAGCCCATAACCATGGCCACATTAATAGAACTCATAGGTGTGGTGCTCTTACTTATATTCACCATAAAGTGGTTAGGTCTAGTGGGAGCCGTATGTTCTGCTGTTTCCATGACCTTAGGTCACCTGGCTGCAGATATCTATCTTTTAAAGCCCTGCTCAAAATCACTTCATTCGGCATCTACTCAGACTTATTCGTAAAAAAATGACCATGAAAGTGAAAACAGACGGAGAGGGTGGGATTCGAACCCACGACCCAGAATACTCTGGATAGCGGTTTTCGAGACCGCCGCCTTAAACCACTCGGCCACCTCTCCATTTTCATTTGAAATTTATCTTTTTGCCCTAAAGAAATCTTTTAAGATCTTACGGCATTCTTTTTCTAGAATTCCGCTTTCTATTGCTGCGGAATGATTTGTTTTTTCAAAAGGAAATTCAAGGATAGAATGGACCCCTCCTCCTTTGGGGTCAGAGACTCCATAAACCAATCTTTTAATTCTAGCCAAAACAATGGCTCCCACACACATGGGGCAGGGTTCCAAAGTCACGTATATTTCACACTCAGTTAACCTATAATTCTTTAGTTTTTGACATGCTTTTCTTATGGAGATTATTTCTGCATGCGCGGTAGGGTCATTGAAAGCAATGCATTGATTATAAGCCCGGCTTATTATTTTTTCTCCTGACACCACCAACGCACCCACTGGCACTTCCTCTACCCGCAGAGCTTTTTGGGCTTCAACTAAGGCCAGCTCCATATAATACTGGTCATTTCTATCCATAGTCTCGATTCTACTCATTATTCTTTTAATTTACAAATCTCCTTTTGATCTTTTTAAAATAAGGTCTCTCGCTTTCATGCTACTAACCTGGATTATTCACGAGTCAAGATTGCGGCAGATGCGAGGCGTCAGGGCATGAAAATGAAAACGTCGCCATTTTTTTATGAATAGGTCAGGCTAAAAATGCTTTATACTTTGCGCAAAAAATTTTAAACTTAAATCATGAACCATTTTGAATGCTTATTCTGCAAAAAAAAATATTCTAAGGAACTCAATGGACAGATTATTTCTGTAACTGACAATGAAATTCTAAGAGCACAAAGCCTTCTCGCTGAATACGAGGGCCTCTTCTGCCTTCCTGCTTCAGCGGCTTCTCTGGCCGGTCTTTTTCAACTGCAAGCAGAAAAAAAGCTGAACCCTTATAACAAAATTCTTCTTATTCTAACCGGTGCCGGAGTTAAAAATGTTAAAATACTGGATCCTTCTCAAATGGAGATTCTTCATAGCTCTTTAGAAAAACTGGAACAGGCTCTATCTTTAATAAAAAAAAAAGACCTAAATCCCCCTTTTCTTTATAATCCTATCTATATGTGATATGATTTAAGCAAATTTAACTGTGCAGGAGGTATCAATGGCAAATGATTTTCCAAGTATGGACTTCAAGCTGCCTAAAATCAACCCAAAATACGTAAAAATAGGGATTGCAGCTGTAGTCATTATCATTCTCCTTGCAAGCTCTATGTATCAAATAGAGCCAGAAGAAGTAGGAATCATTCTTCGCTTAGGAAATTTTGTACGAACCACTGACCCAGGACTTCATTTTAAACTGCCTGGAATAGAAAAATTGATCAAAGTTCCAGTCCAAAGACAGCTGAAAATGGAGTTTGGATTCAGAACCACAAAGCCAGGGGTTCGCACTGAATACAGAATCACTCAGGAGGGGCAGAAAGAATCAGTGATGCTGACTGGAGACTTGAATGTAGTGGTTGCAGAATGGATCGTTCAATACCGAATAATTGACCCTTATAAATATCTTTTCAAAGTTAGAGATGTGGATTATACCTTCCGCTGTATGACTGAAGCAGTAGTCAGGAGAATAATCGGAGACAATTCTGTGGATGAGATTATCACCATAGGCCGGTCCCGCATCGCTCTTCAAGCCCAAGAGGAACTCCAAGAACTTTGCAATCTATATGAAATAGGGATCACTGTAAACCAGCTCATCTTCCAGGACGTCAACCCTCCGGACCCTGTAAAGCCTTCATTTAATGAAGTGAATGAGTCTCTTCAGGAAAAAGAAAGAAAAATCAATGAAGCTTGGTCTGAATACAACAAGATTATTCCCAAAGCAGCAGGAGAGGCCGAGCAGACCATAAGATCGGCTGAAGGATATGCCACAGAAAGAGTCAACAATGCTCAAGGAGACTCACAGAGATTCATTGATATTTACCGGGAATATTCTAGAGCTCCCCTAGTCACCCGGAAAAGACTTTATCTTGAAGCGATAGAAGAGATACTGCCTAATATCGACACCAAAATCATTTTTGATGAGGCGCAGAAAAACATACTGCCTCTTTTAAACTTTGGAAAGGAGGAAAAAAAGTGAATAAACAGACTAAATATGCCTTACTTATTGTTGCCGCATTCCTCATTCTGTTGATCCTTACTGATGCTCTTTTTATAGTCTCTGAAATGAACCAGGTCATCATTACCCAATTCGGTGAGCCCATTGGAGGAACCATAACAGAGGCCGGGCTTCACATAAAAATGCCTTTTATTCAAAAAGCGAACTATTTTGAAAAAAGGTGGCTGGAATGGGACGGATCCGCAAATCAAATTCCCACTAAAGATAAAAAATACATATGGGTAGATACTTATGCCAGATGGAGGATCAAAGAGCCATTAACCTTTTTCCAGCGGGTTTACGATGAAAGAGGAGCCCAATCCAGACTGGATGATATCATAGACGGAGAGACAAGAAATACAGTCGCCAACTATGATTTGATCGAACTGGTCCGTTCTTCAAACAGAGAATTTGAAATCTCAGAAGAACTTGAATTTATTTTAGAAAAGGAAGAATTGAGAAAAATCAATACCGGAAGAGAAAAAATCGCTGAAATCATTTTAATTACGTCATCAGAAATCACTGAAGAATTCGGCATTGAGCTGAGAGATGTTCGCATAAAAAGAATCAATTATGTAGATGAAGTCCAGCAGAAGGTCTTTGACCGAATGATTGCAGAAAGACAGCGGATTGCTTCAAAATACCGCTCAGAAGGAGATGGCAGAAGTGCAGAAATCAGTGGTCAAAAAGAAAAAGAACTCAAAAAAATACAATCAGAAGCTTACAGAAAATCCCAGGAGATTAGAGGGAAAGCAGATGCAGGGGCCACCCGGATCTATGCCCAGGCCTACAATCTTGATCCTGAATTCTATCAGTTTATGAAAACCTTGGAAGCATACCGCAAAATCATGGATGAAAAAACATGGCTTTTGCTTTCTACAGAAGCTGAATTTCTGAAATACTTGAAAAAGACTTCCAAATAAAAACACCAAAAATTATTTTTTGGATAGAAAGTTTCTGAATTTCTCTTTATAAGGAAAAAGAGCTGGCGTCCCTCCTGTGTGCAGGAATAATACGCAGTGATCTTTTGTAAAATAACCTTTTTGAATAAGGTCAGAGAGAGCATAAACAGCCTTTCCTGTGTATATGGGATCAACAAAAATCCCTTCATAAAAAGCTATCGATCTAATAGCTTGAGTAACATTCTCGTCTAAAGCTCCGTATCCTTCTCCTATATAATCATCCAAAACAATAATATCATCATCAATTTCAGTATTTAAGTCTAAGCAGTTTAGAGTCTTTTCTGAAATTTCTTTGATTTCCAGGCTGAAGCTTTTCCTGTCATCAGACACGCTTATCCCCAATACTTTTGTTTTATCTCCGCAAATTTTAGATCCTATTAAAAGCCCTGCCTGGGTACCGCCTGAACCTGAGGCAAGAACAATATAATCCAACTCTTTCCCAAGGGAATCCATCTGTCTCTTCAATTCCAAATAAGCATCCACATAAGCCACGGCTCCTAACGGCTCTTTCATAGAACCTCCGATCATAGAGCCGCCAATAGGAATAATATAGGGCTGGTGGCCCCACTCCAAAACTTCATTTTGAACTTCTTCTAGGAAAGGCTTGACATCTTCCGCTTTCACTACTTTTCCTTTTTCTGCTTCTTTTATTCTTATGTCTGCATCTAGTATTAAATCAAGAAGAAGATTGCCGTCCATTTTAGGGGCATCATAGGAATCAAATAAAATTAGAATCGGTATTATTCCAAATTTCCTGGCAGCAGCAGCTGTCTGGAGGCACCAATTGGATTGAATGCTTCCCCATGTGATAACGACATCCGAGCCTTTATCAATCACATCTTGGAGAATATACTCCAGCTTTCTGGATTTATTTCCTCCAAAAGCAAGGCCAGTGAGGTCATCTCTTTTTATGAATATATCCGGACCCTTGAAATGTTCTGACAAATTATTCAGTCGGGAAACAGGTGTGGGTCGGTTCATCAAATTTTTTGTTTTAAATCTTTTTATCCTTTTTTCAATATCTTTGACTGCATATTTCATCTTTCCTCCTTCCATGACTTTCCATGACTGCTGAACGATATTATTAATCTGACCTATTCATAAAAAATGGCGATTTTTTCATTATTAATTTATTTTCAGCGATAGACAAGATTTTTTCAAGAACGTTTAGCTGAACGTTTTTTCTTATCATGATTTCAATTCTAATCGCAAAAAAAGATTAAACAATGATAAGAGGGAAGCTGACTTTATAAATCAGGAGATAAGATATCTTATGATAAAAAGCACTGAGAAGAGATAAATCAGCCAGTGGACCTGCTTTCCTTTTCCAGAAACAAATTTCAATAAAGAATAGGCAATGAAACCAAAGGCAATCCCTTCGGTTATGCTGAGAGTCAAAGGCATAATGATGATGGCAAAGAATGCTGGTATGGCTTCAGTAATATCTTCCCACTTGATTTGTCTGACGCATTTCATCATCAAAAATCCCACTATAATCAATGGAGGAGCAATGACAGGCCTCATCATAACTCCCTCTGACACATACTCTCCTCCGATCATCCTGGCTAAGGGAGAGAAAAAAAGAGCCACCCCAAACAAAAGTGACGTAAAAACATTGGTTAGCCCGGTCCTGCTTCCCTGTGATATTCCGGCTGCACTTTCAATATAACTGGTGACCGTTGATGTTCCCAGAAGCGATCCGCTGACTGTACCCACCGCATCGGAAAATATGGCTTTGTTAGCCCGGGGAAGTTTTCCGTTTTTTAAAAAACCTGCCTGACTGCTTATTCCAATGAGCGTTCCTACAGTATCAAAAAGGTCCAAAAAGAAAAAAACAAACACCACGGTTATCAAGCCTGTGTTTAAAGCACCCCATATATCAAGCCTGAATAGAGTGGGATTAAGGCTGGGAGGGGAAGATATAATCCCTTGGTATTTAACAACTCCCAAGGGAATTCCTGCAAAAGCAGTGGCTAAAATCCCGATGAGCATGGCTCCCCTCACTTTCAAAGTCATAAGCACTGCTATAAGAAGGACTCCGAACAAAGAAAGAAGAACCGCTTTATCAGTCAGATCACCCAACCCTACTAAAACATCTGGGGTATCAACCACTAACCCGGCATATTCCAATCCAACCAGAGAAATCAAAAGCCCGATTCCCACAGCGATTCCGTATTTTAATGAATCAGGGACAGCTTCCACCAATCTGCCCCACACTCCAAGGATAGAAAGAATTAAAAATATGCACCCGGATATAAAAACAGCCCCCAAAGCAACCTGCCAAGAATACCCCATGGTGCCGCACACGATCACAGCAAAAAATATATTGTGTCCCACTGCTGGAGCCTGTGCAAAGGGATAATTGGCTAAAAGCCCCATCAAAAGGGTAGCCAGTGCTGCAGAAATACAGGTAGCCACCATGACGGCTCCATTATCCATTCCTGCCACAGAAAGAACTGCAGGTTGAAGAAAGATAATGTAAGACATAGTCATAAAAGTAGTCAGCCCGCCTGCAGCTTCTGTTTTGATGGTGGTATTGTTTTCCGGAAGCTTAAAAAAACGGTTTAGAAATTCACTCACTTCTCTCCTTCCTTTCAGAATTTAATAAGAGATATGATTTCTATATCAGGATGGGCTTTTTTTATCGCTTCACTTCCTTTTAAGAAACTCAGTTCTATCAGGGCAGCAAATCCTACTGCTTTTCCACCCAGTTTTTTTATAAGATCAATAGCACTTATGGATGAAGAACCTGTGGCAATAAGGTCATCAATTATCAAAACTTTTTCTCCCGGCTTGATGCTGTCTCTATGCATTTCAAAATATTCAACTGCATATTCGTTAGGAGCCCTCACGCACACGCATTCCCGGGGAAGCTTTCCTTTTTTTCTAATCACAGACATTCCCAAGTTTAACTTATAAGCCACCGGGCTACCAAATATAAAGCCTCTTGATTCAATGCTCACAATTCGGTCTGCGCCCTTTTTTTTGGCAAGTTCTGAAATTTTATCCACAATGAATTTAAACGTTTCAGCATCTTCAACAAGCGGAGTGATGTCTTTAAAGCCAATTCCCGGTTTTGGAAAATTTTTGACTTCAATTATTTTTTCTTTTATACGTTCAAGCATGGATTTCTCCTAAAAACATATTCTTTGTTATTCTATTTTTTTGGTATAAACAGTTCGGGTCGGAAAGGGAATGCTTATTCCAGCCTTATTCAAAGCTTTGTATATCTCATCTGTCATATTGAGCTTCATGGAATATGCCCCTGCATAATTTTCCACCCAAACTCTGGCAATAAAATCTAAAGAAAAATCAGACATTTTCAAAAACTGAACAGCAGGCTCTGGGTCATTCAAAACCCCATCCATATTTTTCAAAGTACTCAGCACCACTTCTCTTGCTTTATCTGTATCAGAACCGTATGCCACTCCAAACTCCACATTCACCCTGAGTTTAAGGTCAGGAACCGTGTAATTTCTCACTTTGGCATTAGCCAGATAGCCATTGGGAATATAAATCACCTCATTGTCATATGTTTTCAATTTGGTGCTTCTCAGTCCAATATCCAGAATTACCCCTAATTCTCCAGATTCCAGCTTTATCTTATCTCCCACTTTGAATGTTTTGTCCAGAACAAGCTGAAGTCCTCCCAGAATGTTGGATAAGGAATCTTTAACCGCCAGACTGACGGCAATCCCGGCAATACCTGCGGTTGCCAGCAGAGGGCTTATATCAATTTCCCATGAATCAAAAATAAATATGACAGCCAAGGCAATGATAACAACCTTAATTATTTTTTCTACCAGGGGAATTATCCTGTCATCTGCCGTAGATTCTGTCTTTGCCGCCCAGTCTTCTTTCCAGTGAGTGGCCAGGTCATTCACTATCCTTACCACAAGAATTGTGATAACGACAATTAAAAATGTCTCCACAATTCCGTTGTAATAATAAGATTCCAACGAAACATAGGACAAACTGACCTTTAAACCTATAGCAATAAAAATATAGAAGATCATTGAAGCCAAGTTTCTAATGATAAGGTCATCGATTTTGGTTTTGGTCTTCTTGGTCAAAGGCTTCAGAAATCTTTTGGTAAGTATCCTGGCTGCTGCCGCCGCAATAAAAGTTGTCGCTATAATTAAAACAAACCGAAGATAAAGATTTTCCCATATAAAATTGAATACCTTGTTGAAAATATCCATTTTATGAATTCTCCTTTTCCTTAGCTTTATACCAGGTAAATGAACTTATTTCAACAGTCTCATTAGAAGGAGATTGAATTCTGCTCCCCTGCTTGTCAATAATATTTTCTGTTGTTATAATTCTTTTGCTCATGAAACCTGCGGACTGGAGTCTTTGTCTGATTGCTGATACCGATTATTTAGATAGAATCAATCTTGTAACAACCATAGCAGATGTAATCAAACAAGGAGTTGCTTTGGTTCAATTAAGGTCCAAACATACAGATACTCGAATTTTTTTAAACACAGCGCTCCAGTTGTCAAAAATCCTTACTGGTCTTAACATTCCTTTTATAATAAACGACCGGGTTGATATTGCCTTGGCTTGCAAGGCAGACGGAGTTCACTTGGGACAAAAAGACATCCCTCCTCATATCGCTAGAGAAATATTGGGAGAAGAAAAGATAATCGGAGTCACCACAGCCAATTTAGAACAAGCCAAAGAAGCCGAATCAAAGGGTGCTGATTATCTGGGAGTGGGTCCCGTGTTTCCAACAGAATCCAAGCAAAAACCTTTGTCTCCCATCGGTATTAAACAGCTTTCTTTGATCAGAAAGCAAATCAAAATACCTATTCTTGCTATCGGAGGGATAAACCCTCAGAATGCAGCTGAAGTGATGTCAACAGGAGTGGAGGGAATTGCCGTGATTTCAGCTGTACTCAAGGCTGAAGACCCTCAAACAGCAACCAAGAAACTCCTGAGAGAGATTAAAAGAATAAGAAATTAACCACAGATATGAATAATCCTTTCCTCATCTTCGCCGATTTCAATGTTGATTTTTAACGCTTTCTCTTTATAATTAATTTTTTCAGCCCATTCCACGACAATCACTCCTGATTCAATATAATCTTCCCATCCCAGCTGATCGATCTCGTCTCTTGAGAGTCTGTAAAAGTCGAGGTGGTAGATATCAAATTTAGCTTTATAGATATTTAAAATGGTATAAGATGGAGAACACACTTGGTTGTAATTTTGCAAACCCAAACCCAGAGCGATTCCTTTAGTGAATACAGTCTTTCCGCTTCCCAATTCTCCGGTAAGGAGCACCACTTCATCCCCTTTAAACCCTGAAGCTAATTTTTCCGCAAGGAGAAGAGTCTCTTTTTCTGAGCAAGTTCTATAAATTTTATTTTTTTCCATTAATCACCAAAGCTTAAGGCAAAAATCATCACACAATTTTTTTCATACTCATGACTGCCCGGGGTAAAAAATCTATAATATTTCCAGCCACAAGGGATTTTTCCCCAATTTTTTTTTCGGCCATATCGCCGCTCAAACCATGAATATAAACCGATGCCAGGATCGCCTCTAAAATATCATCTCCCTGCATAATCATAGAAGCGATCATCCCGCTCAAAACATCTCCTGTTCCACCGGTAGCCATACCTGGATTACCAGTGGAGTTGATAAAAATCTTTTTATCAGGAGTTGCAGTGATGGTGCGATATCCTTTAAGCACCACATACACATTATATTTTTCAGCAAATTCAGGAGCGAGTTCAAGCTTCTTTTCCACCACTTCTTTAGGGGATACCTGTATCATTCTTGCAAACTCACCCGGATGGGGGGTAACTACAACCGGACAAGACATGGATTTTAATACTTCGGGATTTGATGACACAATGTTGAGAGCATCTGCATCCAAAAGAGTCGGAACATTGAGATCCGGGAGAATCGACATGATCAGTCTGCTGGTGGATTCATGGGTTGAAATCCCTGGGCCTATCAGTACAGCATCTTTTCCTTCTATCAAGGATTTTATTCTTTCAAGAGACTTTTCTGAAAGTGTCCACTCTGGGGTTTCTGCCAATGGTTCGGTCATCAGCTCCATCATAGACCGAGCTACTATGGGAAGACAGCTTTTTGGAGTCCCAACAGTCACCAGACCGGCTCCCATTTCTAGTGCTGCTTTTCCAGCCATGGCTGCTGCGCCGGTTTTCCCAATTGACCCTGACAGAACAAAAAGATGTCCATAGGTGCCTTTATGAGTCTCGTTATCGCGCTTTTTGAAATAAGGGAGAAAACGTTCTCTTTCCACGAACTCCGTTTTTAGTGATTCGTCATCAAATAGAAACCGCGGAACGCTTATATCGGCTATCACCAGCTCTCCCATGTAATTTTCTGAAGGTGGAAAAATATGAGCAATCTTAGGAGCAGCCATTGTTACAGTCAAGTCTGCTTTCACACAAGGGCCTATGATTTGGAATGTGTCAGCCGAAATCCCTGAAGGAATATCAACAGCGACTTTATACGAATTCGATTGATTTATATCCTCAATGACTTGGATATACCTCCCCTTAACCGGTTTTGTCAATCCGGTCCCAAATATGGCATCAACAATAACATTTGACTTCATGACTTTATCCCTGTTCTTCTCCCACTCTTCCTTACTTGGTACCTCAAAAATAGGAATTCCCATTTTATCTGCAATACGACCATTCAAATCAGCGTCTCCTGTGAGATCCTTTTTCTTTGCTAAAAGAATAATGTTGGGGCAGGATCCTTTATTGAAAAGATGACGGGCTACCACAAATCCGTCACCTCCATTGTTTCCCTTGCCGCATACAATACACACAGACTTTTTTGAAATATTGGAAATTCGCTTCCTTATCTCTCTTGATATTCCAGCTCCTGCATTTTCCATGAGAATAGGGCCAATGATTCCTAAATTTTCTATTGCCTTTTTATCAATCTCTTTCATTTGGGAAGAATTCAATACTTTCATGATTGCTCCTTGTAATTCAAAAAAAAAATAATTATTATAATAAGAGAACGTTAAAAATTTTACCATAAATGCAATGCTTTTTATAATTTTATGGTTACCCCTGAATAAAAAGTCCACAGCAAAAGAAAAGCATTTTAATTAATATAAAAGGAGAGAACATATGAGTCTAAAAATAGGTATCAATGGATTTGGTAGAATTGGAAGAAATTTTTTTCGCGCCTCTTATCAGAATCCGGATTTTGATATAATAGCAGTCAATGACATCACCAATGCCCATACTCTGGCCCATCTGCTCAAACATGATTCAGCTTTAGGCATGCTGGATGCAGACATCAAATCAACAAATGAATCAATCATTGTGGACGGAAAAGAAATTAAAGTTCTGAGTGAAAAAAATCCTTCTAACATCAAATGGAAAGATATGAGTATATCTTATGTTATCGAATCAACCGGACTTTTTAGAAAAAGGGAGGACGCAGAAAAACACATTAAAAATGGGGGGGCCAAAAAAGTCATTATATCTGCACCGGCCAAGAATCCCGATGCCACCCTGGTTTTAGGAGTAAATGAAGATACATATGACCCTCAAAAACATCACATTATTTCCAATGCATCCTGCACCACCAACTGCCTGGCCCCTGCTGCAAAGGTCGTACAAGAGGAATTTGGAATAAAAAAAGCTTTTATGACCACTATCCATTCTTACACCGTCGACCAGAGGATCTTAGATGCTCCTCATAAAGACCTAAGAAGAGCCCGGTCCGCTGCAGTAAGCCAGATACCAACCACCACCGGAGCTGCTAAAGCCACTGGTCTGGTTATCCCAGAGCTCAACGGAAAAATAGACGGAATCGCCATAAGGGTTCCTACTCCTAATGTTTCCGTGGTTGATCTAGTTGCCGTGCTGGAAAGAGAAACCACCGAACAAGAAGTAAACCAAGCTTTTCAAAAAGCCGCTCAAGGCAAACTCAAAGGAATATTGGATTATACAGAAGAGCCTCTGGTATCAGTTGATTTTATGGCAAATCCAAACTCCTCAATTGTAGATGGAGAATTCACCAAAGTCATTCAGGGAAACTTATTAAAAATTCTTGCGTGGTATGATAATGAATGGGGATACTCCTGCAGATTAAGAGATTTGTGTGAATATATATCGAGATAAAGAAAATGCTTTTTTTCAAAAATTTGGATTTTAAGGGCAAAAAAATCTTTCTAAGAGTAGATTTTAATGTTCCGCTTGATGATAAAGGGAATGTTTCAGATGACACCCGCATAACGGCTGCGCTCCCTACTCTCAATCATCTTTTAAATCAAGAAGCTCTGGTGACTGTGGGATCACATTTAGGAAGACCTAAAGGCAGAAAAAATCCAAAGCTCAGTCTGAAAACAGTAGCCCAAAGACTGTCTGAACTCATTTCTCAAAAAGTAATCCTAGCTCCTGATTGTGTAGGAGAAGAGACTGCCAAAATAAGACAAAACCAAAAAAAAGGTGAGGTCATTCTCTTGGAAAACCTTAGATTTCATTCTGAGGAGAAACAAAATGATGACTCCTTCGCAAAGCAACTGGCATTGGGAGCGGATTTTTATGTCAATGATGCCTTTGCTGCTTGTCACAGATCTCATGCATCGATTGTAGCCATCACTCAATTTGTCAAAAAAGCAGCTGCTGGTTTTCTGTTAAGGCAAGAGATGGACTATTTCAGCAGAATCATTGAAGCCCCCCAAAGGCCTTATATTGCTATTCTGGGAGGGGCCAAAGTATCTGACAAAATCCCTGTTCTTGCCAATCTCATCAAAAAAGCAGATGCAGTGTTGATAGGCGGTGCCATGTCCTATACTTTTTTTAAAGCAATGGGATTTGAAGTGGGGCGTTCTTTAGTTGAAGAAGATAAGAAAGAATTGTCTCTAGAGCTTCAAAAAAAAGCAGAAGAAAAAGGAGTTCAGATATTTCTTCCCTTAGATCATGTCATTGCAAGAGAGATGAAATCAGGAGCAGATCATAAGACAGTGACACGCTTCCCTATTCCAAAGGATTATATGGCTTTAGATATAGGCCCTGAAACAGTCAAAAAATATTCTGAACTCATTAAGAATGCCAAGACTATCTTCTGGAATGGACCCATGGGAGTGTTTGAAATAAAAGAGTTTTCCCGGGGAACAACCCAAATAGCCCAAGCTGTTTCAATTTCTAATTCTCTTTCCATAGTAGGAGGAGGAGATTCGGTCTCGGCGATAAAAAAAATCGGAGTAGAAAAGAACATATCCCATGTATCAACGGGTGGAGGGGCCTCTCTTGAGCTCATTGCCAATGAGACTCTTCCAGGAATAGAAGCTTTATCGGAGAAATAAACATGAACATATCAAACAGAAAACCATTTATAGCTGGAAATTGGAAACTAAACAAGACCATACCTGAAGCAGTCACTTTAGCCAAAAAAATCAAAAAAGCGGTAAAAAAAGAAACAGAAGTTGAAATTGTGCTTATTCCCCCTTTTACAGCACTGAATGAAGTGAAAAAATCTCTTTCTCAAAGTAAAATTCTTTTAGGGGCCCAGGATGTGTTCTGGGAAGATAAAGGAGCCTACACTGGGGAAGTATCCCCTTCTATGATTAGAGATGCAGGATGTGATTTTGCTGTTGTGGGACACTCAGAGAGAAGACAGTATTTTGGGGACACCAATGAAAATGTAAATAAAAAAATTAAAGCAGCTCTTTCTCAAGGATTATTTACCATTATGTGTATTGGAGAAACACTTAAAGAAAGAGAAAGCAAAAATACTATGGACAGAGTCAAATCACAGCTTCAAGAAGGATTGAAAGAAATCAATCTAGATCAAGTAAGAAACATCATCATAGCCTATGAGCCCATATGGGCTATCGGAACCGGCCGAACAGCCACTCCAGAGCAGGCAGAGGAAGTCCATGGATATATTCGGGAGCAATTAGCAGAAATGTATGGAAAAGAAACTTCTTCCTATGGTATAATTATCTACGGTGGCTCTGTTAAGCCTGAAAATGCTTTTTCTTTAATCAAAGAAAAAAACATAAACGGAGCCCTTGTAGGAGGCGCTTCGCTCAAGGCTGATTCCTTTGTTGAAATCATAAAGGAATCCAAAAAAGCTTATAAAGAAAAACAAAAATGAATGTCTTAATCACAATAATCCATGTCATCGTAAGTCTGATACTGATCATAGCTGTACTGCTTCAATCTGGGAAATCCGCTGATTTAGCCGGAGCTTTTGGAGGAGGGGGCAGTCAGTCCACATTTGGACCTAGAGGAGGACAAACCCTTCTCTCAAGAATAACCACTGCCTGTGCCATTATTTTCATGCTTACTTCCTTGGGACTTTGGATCTTGTCCTCTGGGACAGAAAAATCAGTGCTTTCTGGAGAAAAAACAGCTGTTACTGAAACAACTCAGGAAAAAGAACAACAAAAATCAGAACAGACTGATAAAACCACTGAAAAAGATCAGAAAAAAGAAGAAAAGAAATAACCAGTTTTTTTGATTTTTATTTAAAGCCGAAGTGGTGGAATTTGGTAGACACGCATGGTTGAGGGCCATGTGGGCGTTAGCTCGTAGGGGTTCGAGTCCCCTCTTCGGCATTATTCTTCGCTAATTTTTATAATTTTTCTATCAGCGCTTTAAGGTCTTTTTTCAATTGTTTTAGTTCAGCGTCAGACATCTCTGATATTAATTTTTGTTCACATTTATTCATTTCTTCAGCAATCTTGCCCCTTACTTTTTTACCTTTTTCAGTAAGTTGAATCATTTTGCATCGTCTGTCAGAGGAAGAACCAGCACGAAGAATATAATTCCTCTGGTAAAGCTTATCAACAATACGGCTTCCTCTTGATAAAGATAGTCCCATTCTTTCAGAAAATTCTCTGCAAGTTATTTTTTGCTTCTCATTGATTCTCATAAGTCCTCTGAATTCTGCTTTAGAAAGGCCTAGTTCTTTTAGGTGTCTGTTCCTATGCTGGGAACATTTTTCGGCTAAAGTGTATATGACCTCAATCAATTTTTTATCAATCATAAATTTCCTCTTGACAATTGTTGCTAATGGCAATTATAATAGGAATGAAATTATGAGTCAATACTAAAATAAACAATTTTATCTGATATGAAGTTGACTGACTTCATCAACTTCGATAATATTAAAAACAGGAGATAAGGTGATCAAAATGGAACATTTAACCAAGGAAGACTTCAAAGAGAAGATATTTGATTTTGAGAAAGAAAAAGAATGGAAATACAAAGGAAACAAACCTTGTATCATTGATTTTTATGCTGATTGGTGCGCTCCCTGCAAAATGGTCAACCCTATACTCGAAGACCTGGATGAAGAGTTCAAAGATGAAATCAATGTTTTCAAAGTGGATACCGAGAACCAACCAGAGCTCGCCCAAGTATTTGGCATTATGAGCATTCCTTCCATTATGTTTGTTCCTACCAATGGAAAGCCCCAAATGGCTCAGGGAGCCATTCCAAAAGATTCATTTTATAAAGCTATAAAAGACGTATTTCATATTGAGAAAAAGTCTTAATATTCTACAATTACCCGATTTAAGGTCTCTCAAATACGGGAGGCTTCTTTTTAAAAACTCTTGCTCTGTTTTCCTTATCTTTTGACATACCTAACCTCCTATATCTCAAAAAAATCAAATGGATTCAATCACCCCGTCTCAATCCCGAGCATCTCCAATTTTTTATGAATAGTTCAGGTTAGATATCCCAAGCGGATTTAATTTCGAAAATACATCTCAAGAAGAAGCTTCTTTACTTTGTCCCGTCTTTCCAAGTAATGGTCATAGTAATCATCCCGGTAGATTATGATTTCGTTCATGACTATCAATTTAAACGGTTCTAGATCAACTTGATATTTTTTATAGAGTTTCCCTTCTCTATCATTCACCACAGGACAATCAATAGAATATTTTTCAATAAAAATCTCTAATTCCAATCTTGGCTCTTTGGAAATCCCAATAAGCCTGACAGCGACCTTGTTTTTCCCTATGAAATGCCTCATTTCAATAAGGTCTTCCCAGCAAACCTGACATGAAGTTGAAAAGAAAACCAGCAGATAAGGACTGCCGTCCTCTTCTATCACTTTATTCAATGAAGAATAAATGGAGCTGACTTGTGGTTTATAATTTATAGCAGCAGTCCCAACAGAACAACATAATAAAAGAATCACTATTTTTTTCATTTTTGGTTAATTTTCAAAATCCTTAATCTGTTGTCACTGTCTATACCATATATTTTTTGACCGTCAATGCTAATTAACTTAAACCGATCTGGAAGTTCTATCATTCCTATCTTATTTCCTTTTATGTCAAAAATATGTATTTCATTTCCTGGAACCAGGTCCTTGTTTTTTCCCTTGTTTATGTATTGAGATGACAATAAATAAAATCTATCATCTGATAGGACAAATTCACTGTATAGATTTGATATTTTCCTTTTTTTTCCTACTGGAATCACAATGTCTTTTGATGAATACTGATCTGAAACTCTGATTTTATGGAATAGGATTCCCTCTGTATCGAAAAAATATATATTCCGGTCATTGTTTTTTTTGGCGACCACCAATTCTCCATTTTTCGTTATCTCTATATCCAACCTGTTTCGGAATACATCATAAATCCTGTCTCCAGAGTCATAAGAATCAAACTTTCGCCATAATAGTTCGCCCTGCTGGTTGAAACAGGCTATCATTTGGGCTTCTGTTTTTTCAATCAATGGCAGATAGGAGACAACAATACGATCGCTTTTCAATACCACAATATCTTCTGGCGAAAATTTAGTTTTGAATCCATTTATATATTTCCCCTTTTTATCCAAGACTTGAATCCTTCTGTTCATTTTATCAGCAACATAAAGTTTCTCATTAAAAAGATCCATTCCTGAAGGCATGTCAAATTCACCGGGCCCTCTTCCTTTCCTCCCGATTTTAGCTTGATATCCTCCGGATTTAGAAAAGATTTTTATATCATGGTCATCAGCATCCAGAATGAATATACTCTCTGGGTCGTATTTTATTTCAACTGGCAGTGGAAAATAATTATAAAATCCTCTGCCAGTTTCTAGTTTTATCTCTTCAGTCTGAAACAACTTCTCTTGATTGAAGCTGTAAAGACTTCCCCAAAAAAAATTAAGAACTATGATCCCTGCCATAAAATTTAATGCTTTATTATTCATAATAACCTCCAGAGGGCCCCCAAGAATTCTTTTGGGGGCCCCTCTCTTACCATGAAATTAAAGATTGATGGCTATGGTGCACGTTATCAATGCCAGATCACAGGCTGTTAAAAACAGTGTTGTTTTAACGACCCCATATTTTCCGCTGAGCGCTCTTTCATTGCATCTTTCATAATTATCATAGCATTCATCCATTTCTGATGTGCTGCTGTAAACCATTACTGCTGAAGAAAGCATCAGAACGAGAGTTAAAATCCCAACCAGGACTATTGACGTCATTTCTTTCATTTTACCCTCCTTTTAAAGAATTTTGTTTAAACATTTCACTATCTAATATTCAAGAAACAGGCCAACATTGGGGCTTGGTTTATATTATTGAAATTAAATAAATTAGAATATTTGTTAATTTTTTCTAATAAGAATATGTCAATTTATGGTTACAATTCAGTCTTAAAAGCATAAAGTATGGTGTCATCAAGTGGACTGCCGTGTTGATTTATTGAACAAAATGTTTAAAAATAACCAATCTGAACGATTCCAAAAAAGGAGATTTTCAAATGAAATTAAAAGAGCTGTACCGGAAAACCATTTCCATAGGGATTGAAAAAGATCTGAGAAGCAAAAAAGAAATCAACAGACTTCTGGAAAAAGAAAAAGAAAAATTTGATAAATTAAGCGAAGAAGACAAAGAATTTTATGACAAAGACAGGCTTTTCAATCCATTCTCAGACACCCGGATCCTTCACGGGGATGAAAATAAAGAAATCAAGAAAGTCATAGTAGGAATAGACATGGAAATAGGAGAAGCTTTATTAACTCATACCCTAAATAAGGAAAACAATGAAAATATTGATTTAATCATTTCTCATCATCCTGAAGGATATGCTCTTGCCCAGCTCTATGATGTAATGAGACTTCAAGCTGACCTATTATCTCAGTATGGGATCACCATTAGTGTTGCTGAACAGCTTTTAGAAAAAAGAATCAGTGAAGTGGAGCGAAGAATTCTTCCTGTTAACCACAACCGAGTGGTTGATGCCGTAATAATTCTGGATATTCCCATGATGTGCGTACACACACCTGGTGATAATTGCGTTACCAATTATCTGAAAAAAATGTTTGATAAAGAGAAACCTTATAATCTTAAAGAGCTCGTGGAATTATTGAAAAAAATTCCTGAATACAAAAAGTCTTCCCAATTTCAAGCTCCTCCCAAAATAATAAACGGCTCCGAAGCCAATAAATGCGGAAAAATATATGTGGATATGACTGGAGGAACCGGAGGCTCTGAAGATATATTCGATCAAATCGCGAACAGCGGTATCAGCACTCTTGTAGGAATGCACATAGGAGAAAAACACCTTGATAAAGCTAAAAAAGCTAATTTAAACATAGTCATAGCCGGACATATATCCAGCGATACCTTGGGTTTAAATCTTCTTTTTGATGAAATAGAGAAAGAAAACCCCCTTGATTTTATTGGAATTTCTGGATTTCAACGAATCAGAAGGATTTAATCTCATTTCAAAGTCAAAAACTCAAGTAATTTTTCATGGAAAAAGAGGGGTGCTGGCTGTTTTGATTTGGGGAAAATAAGCAAAAGGGGATTATGAAGGAGGGTTTTTATTGTTCTTACCCAGCCAGCACAGTAAGAATTTTCTAATATTATAACAAATTTCATATAATTTGCAAGTCTATTTTTTTTTGTTAATGTTTGTGAATATCTTTATGCATAATTTTCGCCCGCTGCTTTGGAGAACGGTGTTTAGATAAATCAAGGTCCTCATTTTTCAATAAATCCGCAATATAATTGATAACACTGGAAGGAAAGATTCCTTCTCTCTGGTATAGATCCCTTTTTTTGATAAGTATTTTACTGGATTCACCACAACCTTTTGGAAGTGACTTATAGGACTCTATGCTTTTTTCATCTTCACTGAATTTACCTTTGATGTAAAGGTTTTCAGCAATTTGGAGAGATTCCTCATGGGTCAGACCCCATTCTGAAGCCATAACAATTCCTGCAATGAACAAATGAATAAGGGCGCTTCCATCCGCACTTCTGAGCTCAATAGTCTTGCTTTCAAAATCTCCTTTGATATGAGAAGTTTCTTGAGGGTTTATTTTTTTTGCCAAATCATTGAATTTTGACCAAGCTAGAGGAACCCGAATAAGAGCCCGGCGGTTCAATCCACTCCAAAATATTTTTGTGGGAGCTTCCTGATTAGGGACCAACCTTAAATATGAGGAAGGAACAGTATTTCCAAAAGCAGTCAAAGAATCCGCATATTCACAAAGTCCGCCCACTAACCTCTCTGCAGATCCAGATAAGCGCCCGTCTGAACCTTTCATAATATTATTCCCGTTTTTCATCAACTGAATGTGTATATGAAAACCATTCCCAGCAATTCCATCCTGTATTTTGGGAGCAAAGGTGGCTATACACCCATGCTTGTAAGCAATATTGCGGATAAGCCATTTCCCTAAAACCAGTGCGTCTGCCATTTCATCTACTGGCCTTGGTAAAAATTCAACTTCTAACTGCTCTGCCTGTTTTTCGTTTATTTCATCTATTTCAGATTCAATTTTGTCTATGTATCCGGCTTCAGAATGAGCGTATTTTACGGCATTGGTAAGCTGCGTAATGTAACGGAGAATTTCTGTTAAAATCGCTCCGCTTTTAATAAAAGGCGATGACTCATGATAATTATTCCGATCTTTTTGTTTGTATAAATCTTCCTCTCTTCTAGAGAGAAGGAAAAACTCCAATTCTCCTAAACAGTGAATATCCAGCCCTGTATTCTTTTTAAACCGATGGTATGCTTTGTTTAAAATTGAATCTGGAGCAAAGGGAGCTAGCTCACCATCTTTGTTAAAATAACGGCACATAAAGTCAAGGCTTCCTTTATCAAAAGGATTTAAAAAAGCTGTTTTGTACTGAGGAACAACATACAAGTCAGATAGGGAAGTTTCTACCAAGCCTTTAAATAGCGAAGAACCATCCACCCGTTCTCCGTTAGCAAGAATGTGTTCCGCACTTGATTTGCTTGATATAGGAAGTTTTAATTCTTTGAGCCTTCCATCAATGGCTGTGTAATGAAAAGTAATACGTTCGATTTGTTTTTGCTCTATTATTTTGAGCAAGTCAGCTCTTTGAAATTCATCCGCTGGCTTGTTTAATAATAAAGATAAGGGATTTGTCAGTGCATAGGAAAAATTATCTTTTTTCATTGCTGCAGACTCCATTATTATGAATAATAAAAATTCCAACTTATTATTCTACCTTTCATGAAGATAGTTGTCGAGCTTTCAAATAATCTCTGTGTGGACAAATTATAAAAAATTTACCTGGATTATTCACAAGTCGAGATTGCTGCAGATGCGAGGCGAGTAAAATGTGTTTATCTAGTTTGTTTGGTTTATTTGGTTTTTTACAACTCACAAT